>NZ_CDRJSY010000007.1:0-5290 GCF_976954355.1 Actinomyces sp. Marseille-QA0893 | reverse complement strand
TTGCGGGCTTAGCTTCCAGGTTCGGAATGGAGGCTGGGCGTTTCCCCGCGGCTATGACCACCACAAGTTGGTTCAACCATATTCACTTCAATGCCCCCGAGTGTGTGCCGCGCGTGTTGGCCGCGCGTTTGGCGTGGGGGTTTGTGTTGGTTGTGATCCGTATAGTGGTTTGACGAGCACTCTCTTAGTGTCTGTCAACCGTTTGTGGTTGATGTGTTTGTGTTTAGTGTCGGCCCATTAGTACCAGTCGGCTCACGAGCACCTCGCGGTGCTTCCACCTCTGGCCTATCAACCCGGTAGTCTGCCGGGGGCCTTCCACCCCAAGGGGTGTGGAAACCTCATCTCAAAGCAAGTTTCCCGCTTAGATGCTTTCAGCGGTTATCTTTCCCGAACGTAGCCAACCAGCCATGCACCTGGCGGTACAACTGGCACACCAGAGGTTCGTCCATCCCGGTCCTCTCGTACTAGGGACGGCCCTTTTCAAGTTTCCTACGCGCACAGAGGATAGGGACCGAACTGTCTCACGACGTTCTGAACCCAGCTCGCGTACCGCTTTAATGGGCGAACAGCCCAACCCTTGGGACCAACTCCAGCCCCAGGATGCGACGAGCCGACATCGAGGTGCCAAACCATGCCGTCGATATGGACTCTTGGGCAAGATCAGCCTGTTATCCCCGGGGTACCTTTTATCCGTTGAGCGACCACGCACCCACGTGCCATGGCCGGATCACTAGTTCCTGCTTTCGCACCTGCTCGACCCGTCGGTCTCACAGTCAAGCTCCCTTGTACACTTGCACTCGCCACCTGATTACCAACCAGGCTGAGGGAACCTTTGAGCGCCTCCGTTACATTTTAGGAGGCAACCGCCCCAGTTAAACTACCCACCAGGCACTGTCCCCAACCCGGATCACGGGCCAAGGTTGAGGTGACCGCTTGAACCAGAATGGTATTTCAACGACGACTCCACCACGGCTGGCGCCGCAGCTTCACAGTCTCCCACCTATCCTACACAAGCACAAGCGAACACCAATACCAAGCTATAGTAAAGGTCCCGGGGTCTTTCCGTCCTTCTGCGCGAAACGAGCATCTTTACTCGTACTGCAATTTCGCCGAGTTCACGGTCGAGACAGCGGAGAAGTCGTTACGCCATTCGTGCAGGTCGGAACTTACCCGACAAGGAATTTCGCTACCTTAGGATGGTTATAGTTACCACCGCCGTTTACTGGGGCTTAAATTCACCGCTTCACACCCCGGAGGGCGTTGACGGTTCCTCTTAACCTTCCAGCACCGGGCAGGCGTCAGTGCGTATACATCGCCTTACGGCTTCGCACGCACCTGTGTTTTTGATAAACAGTCGCTTCTCCCTATTCTCTGCGACCCCCCGGCCCCACCAGCACGCAAGGCGCTGGGAAGCTAAGGGGTCCTCCTTCTCCCGAAGTTACGGAGGAATTTTGCCGAGTTCCTTGACCATGATTCACTCGAACGCCTCGGTATACTCTACCTGACCACCTGAGTCGGTTTAGGGTACGGGCGCCTTGCCCCCTCGCGTCGAGGCTTTTCTCGGCAGCATAGGATCACCACAAGTCCACACACACGTGCGTCCCTCATCAGTTCTCACCCTAGTGTCTCCCGGATTTACCTAGGAAACGGGCCACAACCTTAAATACGCCAAACCACCGGCGCACTGCAGCTACCTTTCTGCGTCACCCCTGTTAATACGCTTACCTCCACCACCGGGTCCCAAGACCAACCGCCAATCACACCCCGAGGGGCATGATCATTGGTCGGCAAAATTGGTTAGCATGATGATCTCGGTATTGGACGGTTGCTAGGCGGTACCAGAATATCAACTGGTTATCCATCGACTACGCCTGTCGGCCTCGCCTTAGGACCCGACTAACCCAGGGCGGATAAACCTAGCCCTGGAACCCTTAGTCAATCGGCGCTGCGGATTCTCACCGCAGATTCGCTACTCATGCCTGCATTCTCACTCCCACACAATCCACCAGAGGTTCCCCCCAGGCTTCACCTCATGCAGGACGCTCCCCTACCCAACAACACACCAACAATCATTCAATGACGCCAGCATACGTGTTGCTGCCACAGCTTCGGCGGTACGCTTAAGCCCCGCTACATTGTCGGCGCGAAATCACTTGACCAGTGAGCTATTACGCACTCTTTCAAGGATGGCTGCTTCTAAGCCAACCTCCTGGTTGTCACCGCGACTCCACATCCTTTCCCACTTAGCGCACACTTAGGGGCCTTAGCTGATGATCTGGGCTGTTTCCCTCTCGACTACGAAGCTTATCCCCCGCAGTCTCACTGCCATGCTCAACCCTATTGGCATTCGGAGTTTGGCTGACGTCAGTAACCCACAGGGCCCATCGGCCATCCAGTAGCTCTACCTCCAACAGGAACCACACAACGCTGCACCTAAATGCATTTCGGGGAGAACCAGCTATCACGGAGTTTGATTGGCCTTTCACCCCTACCCACAGCTCATCCCCCAGGTTTTCAACCCTGGTGGGTTCGGTCCTCCACAAAGTCTTACCCTTGCTTCAACCTGGCCATGGGTAGATCACCCCGCTTCGGGTCCAGAACACGCGACAAACGCCATATTTCAGACTCGCTTTCGCTACGCATACCCCACACGGGTTAAGCACGCCACATGCCACTGACTCGCAGGCTCATTCTTCAAAAGGCACGCCATCACCCCACAAGGCTCTGACGGCTTAAAAGCATCCGGTTTCAGGTACTATTTCACTCCCCTCCCGGGGTACTTTTCACCATTCCCTCACGGTACTATGCACTATCGGTCACTCAGTAGTATTTAGGCTTACCAGGTGGTCCTGGCAGATTCACACGAGATTTCACGAGTCCCGCACTACTCGGGAACACAACCCACACAACATGTCACCGGCTGGCCTACACGACTATCACGCACTACGGTCCCCCATCCCAAGAGGTTCAACCACCAACAACACACCATGCCCACCCCCGGCAGAAGGCGAACGATCATGCCCCACAACACCCCATGCGCAACGGCCGCCGCCTATC
The DNA here is from genome assembly GCF_976954355.1 of Actinomyces sp. Marseille-QA0893. NCBI lineage: Bacteria > Bacillati > Actinomycetota > Actinomycetes > Actinomycetales > Actinomycetaceae > Actinomyces > Actinomyces sp. Marseille-QA0893. Next base: position 2,233 of record NZ_CDRJSY010000007.1, on the reverse strand, counting down.
ACACGCACAAGGTTTAGCCTCCTCCGCTTTCGCTCGCCACTACTCACGGAATATCTTCTCCTACGGGTACTGAGATGTTTCACTTCCCCGCGTTCCCCCCACCACCCTATTTCATTCAAGTGATGGTAACTGGCCATAACACCAGCTAGGTTCCCCCATTCGGAAATCCTTAGATCAACGCTCGCTCGTCAACTCCCTAAGGCATATCGCAGACCGCCACGTCCTTCATCAGCTCTGAGTGCCAAGGCATCCACCGAATGCCCACAAAAACTAAACAAAACCACAGACACAAAAAACAAAAAAGAAACAAAACCCTAAAAACAAAATTTTAGAGAACAGGTTTCAATTGCAATAAAGATGCTCATCAACCACTATACAGATCACAAACAACACACCACACAACCAGCAACACCAAACAAACCCTGGTGCCAACAGTTGTGGGCTTAACGCCCAACAGGTGTTGAACGTGAACCCGACAGCATGCTTGCCTCTTGCATAACATTTATGCCCAACCCAAAAACGCACCCACACCCACCACCCAAACAGGCAGCGTCCTAATGCAGGCACAAGAAACACACACAACCCGGAAAACCCAGGCCGCATACGTCCCCTAAAATGGGCTCCCTAGAAAGGAGGTGATCCAGCCGCACCTTCCGGTACGGCTACCTTGTTACGACTTCGTCCCAATCGCCAATCCCACCTTCGACCACTCCCCCCAAACGGTTAGGCCATGGGCTTCGGGTGTTACCAACTTTCGTGACGTGACGGGCGGTGTGTACAAGGCCCGAGAACGTATTCACCGCAGCGTTGCTGATCTGCGATTACTAGCGACTCCACCTTCATGGGGTCGAGTTGCAGACCCCAATCCGAACTGAGACCGGCTTTAAGGGATTCGCTCCACCTCACAGTATCGCAACCCTCTGTACCAGCCATTGTAGCATGCGTGAAGCCCAAGACATAAGGGGCATGATGATTTGACGTCATCCCCACCTTCCTCCGAGTTAACCCCGGCAGTCCCCCACGAGTCCCCACCATAACGTGCTGGCAACATAGGGCAAGGGTTGCGCTCGTTGCGGGACTTAACCCAACATCTCACGACACGAGCTGACGACAACCATGCACCACCTGCACACGACCAACTAAATGCCACCACATCTCTGCAGTGCCGCCGTGCATGTCAAGCCTTGGTAAGGTTCTTCGCGTTGCATCGAATTAATCCGCATGCTCCGCCGCTTGTGCGGGCCCCCGTCAATTCCTTTGAGTTTTAGCCTTGCGGCCGTACTCCCCAGGCGGGGCACTTAAAGCGTTAGCTACGGCGCAGAAACCACGGGTGGCCCCCACACCTAGTGCCCAACGTTTACAGCGTGGACTACCAGGGTATCTAATCCTGTTCGCTCCCCACGCTTTCGCTCCTCAGCGTCAGTAACGGCCCAGAGACCCGCCTTCGCCACCGGTGTTCTTCCTGATATCTGCGCATTCCACCGCTACACCAGGAGTTCCAGTCTCCCCTACCGCACTCAAGTCTGCCCGTACCCACCGCACGCCCCCAGTTAAGCCAGAGGATTTCACGGCAGACGCGACAAACCGCCTACAAGCCCTTTACGCCCAATAATTCCGGACAACGCTCGCACCCTACGTATTACCGCGGCTGCTGGCACGTAGTTAGCCGGTGCTTCTTTACCCACTACCCTCACCACAACCCAAAGTTGCGGCTTGACCATGAGCGAAAGAGGTTTACAACCCGAAGGCCTTCATCCCTCACGCGGCGTCGCTGCATCAGGCTTTCGCCCATTGTGCAATATTCCCCACTGCTGCCTCCCGTAGGAGTCTGGGCCGTATCTCAGTCCCAATGTGACCGGTCACCCTCTCAGGCCGGTTACCCGTCAAAGCCTTGGTAAGCCATCACCCCACCAACAAGCTGATAGGCCGCGAGCCCATCCCCCACCAGAAAAAACCTTTCCACCACCCCCCATGCGAAGGACAGTGAATACCCGGTATTAGCAGCCGTTTCCGACCGTTATCCCAAAGAAGAGGGCAGGTTACTCACGTGTTACTCACCCGTTCGCCACTCATCCAGCCCAGCAAGCTGAGCCTTCAGCGTTCGACTTGCATGTGTTAAGCACGCCGCCAGCGTTCGTCCTGAGCCAGGATCAAACTCTCCGAACAAAACTGTAAAAACAATAAGCCCGGAAAACCCACCACCAAAAGCAGTAGGCAATCCCAACCAAAAAAA
>NZ_CDRJSY010000006.1:0-188747 GCF_976954355.1 Actinomyces sp. Marseille-QA0893 | reverse complement strand
CCACACAAAGCGGTAAAGTTGGCGCGGCCTCGTCAATCTGAATGAAGAAGAGAAGCGATTTTTCGTTGGAATAGCGCCAAATTATTCGCGTTCATCAACTAAAGCGGGACCTGCCTCACAAGGAAGCAGGTCCCGCAAAAGAACTACGCTAAGCGCGCTCGAATCAGTGAAGATCCATGTCTTCTTGAACCGGGATATCAATCGTGGGCAGATCATGAACCGCGTGACGAACAGCCTTCGACACGGCACCGGGAACTGCCTCGTTAAAGACACCAGGAATGATGTAGTTCGGAGAGAGCTCTTCTTCAGAGATCACATCGGCAATTGCGTTTGCAGCAACGCGCAGTACCTCGGTCGTAATTTCCTTGACCTTCGCATCCAGCAAACCGCGGAACAGACCCGGGAAGGCCAGAACGTTGTTGATCTGGTTCGGATAGTCGCTACGACCGGTTGCCACGATTGCTGCATACTCTGCGGCAGCAATGGGGTCGACCTCGGGAGTCGGGTTCGCGAGGGCAAAAACAATTGCACCGGGAGCCATCTTTGCAATGTCCGAAGGCTCCAAAATGTTGCCGTGGGAGACGCCGATGAAGACGTCAGCATCGGCAATACCTTCCTTGAGGGAGCCGTGAACCATGCGCGGGTTGGTGTTTTGAGCCAGCCATGCACGCGAGGGGTGCATACCCTCAATGTCGTCCCCAGCCAGCGCACCCGTACGGCCGTAGCCAACGATGTCGCGCGCACCCTGTGCCAGCAGCAGCTTGATGATTGCTGAACCCGCGGCGCCCACACCGGAAACAACGATGCGAACATCCTCAATCTTCTTGTTCACCAGCTTGAGGGCATTGATCAGCGCGGCCAAAACGACGATTGCGGTACCGTGCTGGTCATCGTGGAAGACGGGAATATCAAGTTCGGCACGAAGTCGCTCTTCAATTTCGAAGCAGCGAGGTGCGGAGATGTCTTCAAGGTTAATGCCGCCGTATGCGGGGGCAATCGCCTTCACGATAGAGATGATCTCTTCAGTGTCCTTCGTGTCCAGGACAACCGGCCACGCATCAACGTCACCGAACTGCTTGAAGAGAACAGCCTTACCTTCCATAACTGGAAGAGCAGCCTCGGGGCCAATATCGCCCAGGCCCAGAACAGCAGTGCCATCAGAAACGACAGCAACCGAGTTTGCCTTCATGGTCAGCAGGTGAGCCTTTTCGGGCATGTCGTGGATCGCGGTGCACACGCGAGCAACACCGGGAGTGTATGCGCGGGAGAGATCATCGCGGTTACGAAGCGGAACCTTAGGATGCACTTCGATCTTGCCACCGACGTGAGCCATAAAGGTCTGGTCTGCAACAGAGGAGGTATGCACGCCTTCAAGACCATCCAGAATCTGGCGTACCTCACGACGATGGTCAGAATCACGCATGTCGCAGGTGAGGTCAATGACGATGTGTCCACGATCAGACTCGGCGACGTCAAGGCCCTTGATCTGTGCGCCAGTAGAAGATACAGCATCCACGATCTGCGCGATCGAGAGAGTGGACTCATCGATGTCAAGGCGGTAGGACGCGGTGTATGACGGAGAAGTACGCATTGGTCACCTTTGCATTTCCGAATTTTACGGGGCGAGCCCACCGGGCTCTGACCTCATCGTAGCCGCGTAACTGCAGGGGTGCAGTGTTGTCCCACATTACGCAAAATTGACGCTGCAACAAGGCATTTGACGCACAGGAATACTCCACCACTCCCCCAGCGTCCTCACATATGGAAAGGGCCCGGTCCTTCAGGACCGGGCCACGGGCGTGAACTCAAAATGAGCTCAGGCGCCGACCATTTCCATAATGAGTTCGCGAACGCGTGCGGCATCGGCCTGACCGCGAGTTGCCTTCATGACGGCGCCGACCAACGCACCGGCGGCTTGTACCTTGCCGCCCTTGATCTTCTCGACGACATCAGGGTTTGCATCCAGAGCTTCCTGGACTGCCGCGGTAAGCGCGCCTTCGTCGGAGACGACCTCGAGGCCACGCGCAGCGACAACCTGCTCGGGATCGCCTTCGCCGGCAAGAACGCCTTCGAGGACTTGGCGAGCCAGCTTATCCGTCAGGCGACCACCATCAACCAGGGATTGAAGCTGGGCGATCTGAGCGGGAGTAACAGGCAATTCCTCCAGAGGAAGCTGGTTGTCCTTGGCGTAGCGGGCCAATTCACCCATCCACCACTTTCGGGCAGCGTTAGGATCAGCTCCCGCCACAACCGTCGCCTCGATGAGCTCAAGTGCACCGGCGTTGATCACATCGCGCATTTCCTTATCGGCGAAGCCCCACTGCTCACGCAAGCGGCGCCTCTTCGCAACAGGCAGCTCGGGAAGGCTTGCACGCAGGGACTCCACCCATTCCTCAGAGGGAACGACTGGAACAAGGTCCGGCTCGGGGAAGTAACGGTAATCTTCTGCATCGGACTTTTCACGACCTGAAGAAGTAGAACCGTCTTCTTCGTGGAAGTGACGGGTTTCCTGCAGGATGCTTCCACCTTCGCTCAGGATCTGAGCCTGACGCTGGATCTCATAGCGAACCGCGTTTGCAATTCCCCTAAAGGAGTTGACGTTCTTCGTTTCGGTTCGGGTTCCCAAAGGAGAGCTCGGAGTGGGGCGCAGTGAAACGTTGATGTCTGCTCGCACGTTTCCACGCTCCATACGCGCCTCGGAAACGCCGAGAGTACGGAAGATATCACGCAGAGCCTGGACGTAAGCAGCAGCTACCTCGGGGGCTCGCTCGCCTGCACCCTCGATGGGGCGCGTTACGATCTCAACCAAGGGAACGCCCGCACGGTTGTAGTCAACCAGCGAGTGGTCTGCACCCTGAATTCGCCCGTCAGCGCCACCGATGTGGGTGTTCTTGCCGGCGTCTTCTTCCATGTGTGCGCGCTCAATCTGAACGCGGAACATGGTTCCATCTTCCAGCTCGACGTCAACATAACCGTCATAGGCAATGGGCTCATCGGACTGTGAGGTCTGGAAAGCCTTCGTGAGGTCCGGGTAGAAGTAGTTCTTACGCGCAAAGCGGCAGCTCTTCGCGATCGAACAGTTCAGTGCCAGACCAATCTTGATGGCATACTCCACTGCCTTGTGATTAACCACGGGCAAGGAGCCGGGCAGTCCCAAGGACACAGGCGTCACGTAGGTGTTCGGGTCCCCGCCAAAGGCGTTGGGAGCAGCATCGAACATCTTTGTGGCGGTACCCAATTCGACGTGTACTTCGATTCCGAGGACCGGATCGAAGGAAGCTGTTGCTTCCTGGTAGTCCATCAGTTCACTCATCACTTTTCCTCCCACTGCGCTGCCGGGCAGTTGCCCGCAATATCGCCGCTGAGCTGCTCGACCAAGCTTGCGACCTCGTACATCTTCAGGTCGTGGTGAGCCGGGGCGAGAATCTGGAATCCGACGGGAAGCCCCTCAGAGCTCACCGCATTGGGAACGTTCATTGCGGGGATTCCTGCAAGGTTCGCTGGAATCGTCGCAATGTCGTTGAGGTACATCGCCATGGGATCATCCATCTTTTCCCCGAAACGGAAGGCCGTCGTGGGGCAGGTGGGAGATACCAGGACATCGACCTCGTCGAAGACGCGAGCAAAGTCGCGCTGGATGAGGGTTCGAACCTTCTGCGCATTTCCGTAGTAGGCATCAAAGAAGCCTGCGGACAAAACGTGAGTACCCAAAATAATGCGGCGCTTCACTTCGTCACCGAAACCGGCCTCACGGGTCGCAGCCATCACGCGCTCAGCAGTGACGGGGCCCTCGCTGGGCTCGACGCGGATGCCGTAGCGCATTCCGTCAAAACGCGCGAGGTTCGAGGAAACCTCAGCAGGCATGATCAAGTAGTACGCGGCAAGCGCATATTCAAAACTCGGGCAGGAAACCTCGACAATTTCAGCACCTGCATCACGCAGCTTCTCAACAGTTGCGTTGAACGCTGCGCTCACGTCTTCCTGGTATCCCTCGCCGGAGAGCTCACGGACGACGCCAACGCGAAGTCCCTCGATCTTTCCAGCGCGAGCAACGGACTCCACTCCCGCGCTCAGTGCGGGGACTGGCTCGTTGAGCGAGGTGGAATCGTGGGGATCGAAGCCACCGATGACCTCGGTCAGTGCGGCCGCGTCGGCCACAGTGCGGGTCACGGGACCAATCTGGTCCAGCGACGAGGCCATGGCAATCAATCCGTAACGTGACACTGCGCCGTAAGTGGGCTTGGCGCCAACGGTTCCCGTGACCGCTCCGGGCTGGCGAATAGAACCACCAGTGTCAGACCCCAGGGCGAGAGGCACCATGTAAGCACCAACTGCTGCCGCAGAACCGCCGCCCGAGCCACCCGGGATGCGATCCAAATCCCAGGGGTTACCGGTGCGACCGAAAGCGGAGTGCTCGGTCGAGGAGCCCATCGCGAACTCATCCATGTTCGTCTTACCGACAATGGGCATTCCGGCCTGGTGCAGACGCTCCACAACGGTTGCGTCGTAGGGAGGCAACCAGCCTTCAAGGATCTTCGACGCGCAGGTCGTCGGCAGGCCTCGGGTCACCATATTGTCCTTCACGGCGATCGGAACGCCGGCCAGGCGCGGAAGATCTTCACCTGCAGCGCGACGAGCATCGACCTCGGCTGCAGTTGCAAGTGCACCTTCACGATCGACGTAGAGGAAAGCGTGGACCTTGGAATCGATCGCATCAATACGGTCGAGGCATGCCTGAGTGAGTTCAACCGAGGTGATCTCTCCGCTTCGCAGCAGCTCAGCGAGCTCGCATGCTGATTTCTTCAGCAAAGGATTCATCAGTCCTCCTCCAAAATCTGCGGAACCAAGAACATTCCGTCCTGCTGTGCGGGGGCCTGTGCCAGGACCTCATCACGGTCCAACGTCGGACCAACTTCATCTTCACGCCACACGTTCGACAACGGAATGGGGTGGGAGGTCGCAGGCACGTCCGGGGTAGCGACCTCGGAAACCTTTGCAACGGCCTCGGTAATAACATCAAGTTCACCAGCGATTCTGGTGATTTCTTCGGGTGTAAGTGCGATTCGAGCCAAGCCCGCAACGCGGGCGACCTCGTCAGTACTGATCCTTGCCATAAAAAGGATGATACCCGTATGGGCCGCGCCTCTCATACTGTGCCCAGCTCGGCGTAGTTTTGAGTACCCTTAAACTATGTCTCATCGCCGTCCGTCTCTTTCAACGCAAACCATCAGGGCACTCAAGATCGCTGGATTAACTGTGCTCGGTGCCCAGGCGGCGGCGCTTGTCGGGGTTCATATCGTCGATAAGCTCCGCAAAGAACGAGTCCCTCACGTCGCAGGTGGCTTCCCTACTTTCCCTCCTCTTGACACTCAGGTCGAGGGAACTGAAGTTCGTACGTACACGGAGGGAACATCCCTGTATGAGGACATGCTCGAGGCGATTACCTCGGCGAAAGACTACATTTTCTTTGAGTCCTATATCTGGCGTGCGGATGCGTGGGGAAAGCGCTTCAAATCAGCGTTGCTCAGCGCTGCGAAACGCGGAGTTGACATCCATATCGTTTACGACGGTTTCGCCGTCCTCAATCAAGATCCCTTCTTCTACGTTTTCCCCAAGACACCGCATCTATACATTCGTCGTTTCCCCGAAATTCGTTCGGGAATGTTCACGATGAATCTGCGTAAAACCGGACGCGATCACCGAAAGATCCTCGTCGTTGACGACAAGGTCGCTTTCGTCGGCGGTTACAACATTGGCGATCCCTTCGCATTGGAGTGGCGTGACACCCACGTGCGTGTCACGGGAGACGCGGTATCAGAGCTTAAGTACGGCTTCATTGATTTTTGGAACCACTTCAAGCGTCACGGCCAGCCATCGATTGCTCGCACCCGGGCTCCACGTTGGGATTCTGAGGTCTCCCTCGCTTTCAATCAGCCTTCTCGTCTGCTTTACCCCGTTCGCGGCCTCTACATTGATGCAATCGATCGTGCGCGCTCGTCAATCCGTATTACCAGTGCCTATTTCATCCCCGATCGTGAGATTTTCGAGGCCTTGGTTCACGCGGCACGCCGCGGGGTTCGCGTTCAGATTCTGATTCCCGAGTACTCCAACCACATTCTTGCCGACTGGGTTGCGCGCCCCTACCACGGCCCGCTCCTTAAAGAAGGCGTTGAAATCTGGCTCTACGAAGACGCCATGATCCATTCGAAGACCATGACGATTGACGGAGCATGGTCAACCGTTGGAACGGCAAATATTGACCGCCTGTCTCTCCAAGGAAACTACGAGGTCAATGTCCAATTCCGCTCGGACAAATTCGCGCAGACCATGGACAAAATCTTCGAACTCGATCTGACGAATGCGCGCCGTCTCTCTTTTGAGGAATGGGAGGAACGCTCATTGCTCACCAAAGTTCTGGAGCGTCTCCTGCATCCTTTCGAATTCCTCGTCTGAGAGTGTGTCCCCGCGGCGCCTAGTCGTCGAGAGCGGCAAGACCGTCGCGCAGAACCCGTTCGAAATAGCTTTCATCCACCACTGGAACACCCAGGGACTCAGCTTTGGCGACCTTGGAACCCGATCCGGGTCCTGCAATCACCAGTGATGTCTTTTTGGATACCGATCCCGAGGCCTTACCTCCGCGGGCGATAATTGCTTCCTTTGCGCCTTCTCGCGTATATCCAGGCATTGATCCTGAAACGACAATGATGAGTCCCTCGAGAACCTGCTCAACATCGTCGCGTTTTTCGTCTTCCATGCGCACGCCCGCCTGCGCCCATGCGCGGACAATATCTTGATGCCAAGGAACGGCCAGCCAATCAACGAGAGACTGAGCGATCACGGCGCCAACACCCTCAACTTCGGCTAGTTCTTCAACCGAGGCCTTGGAGAGCAACTCCATTGAGGGGAAGGTGGCAGCAAGTGCCGCAGCAGCTGTGGGGCCAACGTGACGAATTGACAGAGCGACCAGGATTCGTGCCAAGGGACGCTGTTTTGCCTGCTCGATTTGATCGAGCATCATCATCGTGTTCTTTGAAGGAACAGATGCTTTTCGTCCCACCGCTTTAGTCCAGAAATAGCGGACTTGCATCCAATCTCCCGTCGCTTCTCCCTCCGCAGTGACGGGTTTCCAGACCATAACGTCACGAAGTTGCTCTGCGTCAAGATTGAAGACCTGGCTCTCAGAAGAAAGAACCGGGGTTTGAGGGGCGGGAAGAAGGGCCTCTGCATCGGCAATGAGCTCTGCATGAGTGAGGTGCTCTACTCCTGCAAGCCGCAATTGTGTTCCGTCTTCAAGGAGCACCACGTCACCACCCGCGAGCGCGGCAGCCACCTCGTCGCGGTTGTTTTCCGGCTGGGTAAGGGCAAGCGCGGCCTCGTCCCCCAAGCCCTCAATATCCAAAGCCGAACGCGCACCCAAGTGCGCAATCCTCTCGGTAATCTGCGCTGGGCAGCCCGCTTGGTTGGGACACCTCAAGTCCACATCGCCTTCTTTTTGCGGAGCGAGCCGAGTCCCACACGAGGGACACACTTCAGGCATCACGAAGGGATACTCACTCCCATCACGCGCGGCAACCACCGGAGCGACGATCTCAGGGATAACATCGCCGGCTTTGCGCAAGACGACAAGGTCACCAATGAGAACGCCCTTGCGTTCGACTTCGCTTGCATTGTGCAAGGTTGCCCGAGAAACGTGTGAACCGGCGACAAGAATCCGCTCCATGACGCCGTAAGGGGTGACGCGTCCGGTGCGTCCGACTTGGACTCGGATATCAAGGAGGCGCGTGTTGACTTCTTCAGGAGGGAATTTATAGGCAGCCGCCCACCGAGGAGTACGCGAGGTCGTCCCCAGGGAGGCCTGAATAGCGCGATCATTAATTTTGACAACAACGCCATCAATTTCGTGTTCAAGAGAGTGACGTTGCGCTCCCAGCTCAGCGATTCGCTGCTCGATCGCGGCGCGTCCGCGCAGAAGTTTGGTGTAAGGGGAAACAGGCATTCCCCATTCCTTCAGGCGGGAGAACCATCCGAAAAGTGTGTCAGGCGCTTCGAAAGACGTATTTCCGACCTCGACAGCTCCGATTCCGTGAGCGAGCATTGCAAGGGGGCGTTCGGCCGTCTTTCGTGGGTCTTTTTGACGCAAGGAACCAGCAGCAGCGTTACGGGCGTTGACGAAGGGCGGCTCGCCGGCGCGCACGCGCTCCTCATTGAAGGCTTCAAAATCCTTTGTCGGGAAATAGACCTCTCCACGAATTTCAACGCGCGCAGGAACGAGGCCGCTGAGGCGGTGCGGGATCGAAGAAATCGTCAGGACGTTCGCGGTCACGTCCTCGCCAACCCATCCGTCTCCACGAGTCGCGGCACGCACGAGCACGCCATTTTCATAGAGCAAGTTCACTGCTAGGCCATCGATCTTGACCTCGGTGAGCATGTCCAAGTCATCTCTGCCCGTATCATTCGCCATGCGCAATTCCCACGCAGCAAGTTCTTCAAGGGAGAAGACATCATCCAGACTTGTCATCTGCTGGAGGTGGCGCACGGGGGCAAAAGCATCGGAGGCAGCTCCCCCCACGCGCGTTGTCGGAGAGTCGGAGCTGCGATACTGCGGATATTTCGCTTCGAATTCTTCAAGCTGGCGGTAGAGCTGGTCATAGTCCGCATCCGAGAGCACCGGCGCATCGCGATCGTAATATGCGGCTCGAGCATCTTCGACGGCTGCAATGAGTTGACGGTAGTGATCTAAGACCTGGCGTTCCTCTTCGCTCATAGACGCCATTGTGTCATTTCCCCGTTTCAAATGCGCGCGCCCACTTTCCACAGGTCGGACATAGTATCGGCGTTTTCCACAGAAGAAGGGCAATTGGTGACAGCAGGCGGTTCCCCTGAGATGCTGCGATGAGAAGCACAAGGCCTTGAAAGAGAGCGGAGCGAGAGTGTCTGGTTCACAGTGTGATTCTGATCAGCTTGGGTCTCTTCCAGAAGCTGCGCTGCGCGCACCGTGGCATCTTGCCTGCATTCGAGGCCCCCACCAAGGCATCATTGCCCTGCCAGGAAGTACGCCACCACAATTCCCAGCCGAGTGCGAGGCACTCAGCGATTCCTCTCGCGACCAACGGATACGGCTCATACCTCGCGATGAATCGAGCCAGATTTCAGTGAAAGCACGGCGATTAGGGATTTGGAAGCGCGTTTCCCCCAGCTGCACCTATCGCGTCGGTCCTGCGTTGAAAGTCAAAGTCAGATTTTCACACTCGACTGACTTCTACGTGTATCGCGCTCGCCCGCGCATCCTTTCCTTCCCTGATGCTGATCAGCGAAGAGGCTTCGCTCTTCCCGCGGTATCTTTCATCGGGTTTCTTCCGATCGCCGTGTTCATGGGAGTGCGTATCAGCATGACGGGAGTGGGACACGGAAGCTATTTCTTCCTCGCTGCGCTTCCTCTTGCCGTTATTTTCTTTTCCTTTGGCTTTCGACGTTTTCAGCAAAGATCTCAAGGGAAACGACTCGACGCCGCAGCCGTGGCTTTACTCCTTCACGTATCCGCGGCCAGGTCTTCTCTACGATTTGCTCTTTATCCCTCTTTAGTTGGCCGCGGAAAGCCCTGGCTTCTTGAGCCTTCAGGGGCTCCCGAGGCCACTTCTTCCCAATCTTCAACAGGCAGACTAGGGCCGTTTGCAGAAGAGAATTCATCGCACCACTATTACGCGGCCCTTGGCCCGCAAGCCCAGCTCATGGCCTTTTGGTTTGCGTCGCAAATCGCAACGCAAGCAGGAGGCGCCCATCTTCACTTCAGCGGCTCTCCGACACTCATTCTTGGCACAGCGGGACCCGATTCGGTGCACATTTTTCTCCACGGCCTCGGAGATGAATGGAAACCACAGGGGAAAGCGCATGGGGCGGAAACTGAGCGCGGCACAGAAGAAATTCACCTCGCGTGGGCATACAGCTATGCGGAGCTCCCCACGTGGTGCGAGGCCGTAATACCAGCAGACAAAGCACCGGTCTCACTGGGATGGTGGCAGATGATCACGCGCGCCCGCTCTCGCGCGAGCATTCCAAACGATTGTGATTTCGAGGAGCTCTCGTGGGATGGAATCGATACGAATGACTCACTGAGGACTCCCATTGGGCAGGACTCTTCGGGAGAAGTCAGCATCGATCTGGTCAGCGAAGGACCGCACGCGCTTATTGCGGGGACGACGGGAAGCGGAAAGTCAGAAGCACTTCGCACGTGGCTTCTGGGATTGTGTGCTCGCTATTCCCCCACTCGACTGCGTCTTGTTTTGGTTGACTATAAAGGAGGCTCTGCTCTTGCCCCCTTAGTTCGCCTCCCTCACACGGAGGCGGTCCTCACTGATCTTGATCCCGGGCAGTCTGCTCGCGCTCTGCGCGGTTTAGCTTCTTGTTTGGCTCAGCGGGAGGCTGATTTTGCCAAACTCCAGGTCAAAGATCTCCAGCAGTGGTACGAGCGCCATCAACAAGGCAAAGCGCCACTTCCACCTCCGCGGATCCTGATTGTTGTCGACGAGTTTCGGGTACTTGCAGACCTCCATCCCACGACTATGGAGATATTCTCTCGCCTTGCATCCCAAGGTCGTTCTCTGGGCCTTCACCTCCTCTATGCGACCCAGCACCCCAGTGGAGCAGTCAATACGACGATGCGTGCCAACACCGAGCTGCGAATCGCTTTAAGAACCATTACCGAGGCCGAGTCGCTCGACATTATCGGTAGCGGAGCTGCAGCGCGTATTCCACGAATTCCCGGACGCGCGATCATCGGCTCTGGTCGCGAAGTGCAATTCGCGTACTGCCACGATGCTGAGGACGTAATTAAGACAATGAGAGATCGAACCTTAGCGGCTGAGTGTCAGAAGCCAATGAGCCAGAGCTCTCCCCTGTGGTGCCCTCCGCTTCCCTCGCATATTCCCTCTGCTCAGTTGAAGGAGATGAATGCCGCTCATTGCGACGAAGGTGTCGTTCTTGGGCTGCGCGATGGAATCGATACGGGGTCTCATTTCCCACTCGTATGGCAGCACGGAAACATCTTGTTCAGTGGCGTGGGAAGTTCTCGCCTCAAGCTTGGACGCATTGCGCGTTCATGCGCCTTTGCACTGAGCGATACGCTTGGATTGCCCGTATACGGAATGTCCTTAGAAGCAGGAAGTGCTGGATTACAACCGGTGGGATCGAGATGCGAGTCTTATCCCTTCCTCATCCGAAATGCTCTTGATTTAGGTGTTTTCTGCGAAGCAATCACAGAGTACTCCCCTTGCGTTTTATGGATTGAGAACATCGAAAACGTTCTTCACTCGATGGAAGAGTGTTTCGGAGTTTTACGCGCACATCAGATGTGGGGGCAATTCACGCGTGCTTGCGATGGAACTGAAGTCATTCTGGTAGCAAACGAGGGGTCAGGGACTTTTGCGCATCGCTCCCGATACGGTTCTTTCGAACACAATTGGTGCGATATTCCTTCTCGCGACATTGCTTCCAATTCTGGGCTTATCGGGCAGGCTCAACTGACAACTCAACCAGGGCAACTTTGGAACCCCGCCCAAGAGACAATGATGGCTCTGCCAGTAGAGCACCCCGGACCGAAATTGATCGTGCACCTGCGCTCGTGGGACACGATGCTGCAGCGCAGTATGGAAATTTCCAGCGCGGTTGCGATACGTAGACCTCTAAGGCCAGATTCGAGCATGATGACGCGGCGAGGACTTGACTCCCCATATATTCATAGATTCCCGAAGACACCGCTCAGTGAGAAAACGGCGCTTGCATCTCGCACAAAAATCGACGTTGACATGCATGTTTTAGGTATTGAAATTCGGTATGGATCGCACTTAAAACGATTTCTATTTTCAGAGCACAAATGCATATTAATCGGGGATGAGAATCCTATTCTCGCTAGCGTTCTAAAGACAATAAACCCGAGTTGCTCTGTTGATTACTTTGAGCAAACATTCTGGTTAAAGGCACTGAGCATGCCGTACGAACTACTCTTCTTCCCAAATCCTCCCGGCGACGCACTTCGCATCATTGCCCAAAGTTGCCAGGATTTTCCCAGTTCTTTATATGCACATTCTTGGAATTCTTATTCGGGGGTAATCATTCATCATGGCTCCACTAGGCGTTTCGTCCTGAGTTTTAAATAGAGTGATCCCTTACACATCAATTCTGCAATTTAATCGTCTCGTAACTCTTGATATACAAGTTTGAATCCTCGAAACTAAAGACTGTTGTTTTTGTTCGGCGCGGGCATTCAATGCCCGCGCTCACGCTCTTAAAGGAGTACCCATAATGGATTGGCGGAGTAAAGCCGCGTGCCTCAGCGTTGACCCAGAGCTCTTCTTCCCTATCGGGAATACGGGACCAGCGATCGCGCAGGCGGCCGAAGCCAAGGCAGTGTGTCGCGAGTGTGAAGTTCAAGCGATCTGCCTGCAGTGGGCCCTAGAGAACAATCAGGATTCCGGAGTGTGGGGTGGAATGAGCGAAGAAGAACGTCGCTCCCTCAAGCGCCGCGCGGCTCGCGCACGTCGCATGTCCTGATCTTTGCCTACATCAATGGGTGGTGGCGAAAACTTTAGTTTTCGCCACCACCCATTTGTTTTGCCTGTCGGGTGCTTATTGAAGAAGAATTCCCGGTTCCTAGGAGTCGCAGCGCCGCGATACTCGGTGCGCGGCCAGTCCCATTCCCGCTAAGAGGATACCCATCACCGCGAGAGAGTAACTGACTGCGCCGGTTCGCGCCATACGAGGTTTCTTCGGTTCTTCCCCCTTCACGCTTTGTTCGCGTGAATTGATATCCCGATGAAAAGCGACTCTTTCATTTCCTTGATAAAGATCCTCGAAAACAACAAGCTGTTTTCCTCGAAGCTGCTCTCCCTGCACGCGGAAAACGACCTCGCTGCACCCCTTTGTGGATTCAGCACGAAACTCCGTGCGTGCACTGACCAATCCTTGTTCATTCGACAGCGGCACTCCGGTTTCGCGATCAACGAGGGTTGCATTGAGGGCGTATTCACCCCCGGCCTCGACCCCTTCGTAGCACACGCTGTCAACGATGCTCACCGGACCGCTGCCCGCCACTATCTGGTCCGAATCCGCGCCATCGCGCGCATGCGTCGAGATCGCGATCGGCCGGCCTTCCTTGCGTGTGTACTGTTCATTCGGATCATCAAGGACAGAGCGATAGGCCTCTACCCTACTGTCCCCATCGAACTCAGTAGTAAACACGTAGGTCCCCACTCGCTCTGGCTCCACGCGGAAGGTGAGGTCACCGAGTGACGGGTAGTAGCCATTTCGCGCAGGAATCTCGACGCTCCCGATTTCCTCGGCTTTATCGCGGTTTTCCTCTGCGACCTCAAGTCCTTGAGGGAAGAAGAGAAGACGGTGGCGCATTGTTGGCACATCCGCCCCGAAGGGTTCTCGCCCCGCCCATCCCGGATGAGACTGCGGAAAACCGCTCACCCACAGGTCATCGATGAGATACGTTCCGCCACGGGTTTCTTTGACTTGAGCTGCAGAGTAGATCTGGACTTTCCACGGGGTGACGCTGGTTTCCGTTGATAAGGCAAGCTGGTCTGACCAGTCTGAATGGATAAACGGAGCGTACTGACCCTGATGGTCCTTTCGCACCTTCCACACCCAGGAAACAAAACCCGGCTTGTGTGCCGATTCAGGAACATCGATTGTTACGGTCTTTGTTCCTTCCCCAGTAAAAACTGCTGAAGCGTATCCGATAACCGGCGCGTCTTGCGGGATCAAACGTCCATCTACTGGCGACGATGGAGGCTCTTCTCCTAGGTCATAGGCGATTCCGTCAAAGGCAACGGGAATCGGCCCATGGTCGTCATGAAGCCACGTCCCGTCCCCATAGTTTGGGTCTGCAAAAGCGGTGATCGTGTCAGAAAGATGGTGACCGGAAATAGTCTCTTCTTCGACCTTCGAGCGGAGCATGGGTTGGAAATCCATGAGGACTTTCCACACTCCCCCTTTAAGACGCTTTTCTTCCTTGTCCCCCTCAGGCCTATTCCCGTACGAGGCCGTATCTTGCGTTGCGGCGCGAACACCGTAGCGCGTGAGGGTCGTTCGAACAGGATTGACGTATGTCCCTTCCCATTTCACGCTTCCGTTTCCTGTTGCTTCCCACTCCAAGCTCACTCCGGTCTCTTTTGTTGTTCCCTCCCATTGGGACGTTCCCGTCGATGTGAAGCGCGCAGGCCCAATGAGCATCAATTTCAGTTTGAGGCCCGGGATCCACTCCCCCTTCTCATTCTTCACGCCCAGGTCTTTGAGGAAACCATTGCGAGGTGTGCGCGACTCGACGCTTCCGTTCTCATAGGTCGTGACAGCCGCCTTTTGTGCCTGGCGCACGTAGTCTTTGGCTTTCTCATAGACCTGAGGGAGTTGCTCTCGAACTCGATCGACCAGAGTGTTGACTGAATCCTGAGTGTTCTTCCCCGCTTGGTCACCCTCAAAATTTGCGTGGATGAGGAAAGAAAGTACTGCACGGTTTTCTGGGTGGCGGTCTCCTTGATAGCGATCGAGGAGCCACGCCATTTGCGCGGTGGAGAGGTCAAGTTCATCTGGCCCCCAGCGTTTTGATTCTCCGAGGTCACTGATCGAGGCGGTGTCTTGCGGTTTCGGATTCGCTCGCCACATGTGGGTACACCAGACGGGGTAGCGAGTTTCAACGTTGTGAGGCGCCGTATACGCCCCCAGCCAAAATCCGCCAACTGATTGTGCTCCGACGCCTTTGACGTAGAGACCGTTGCCCTCAAATAGCGCATGTGCTGGTTGCGGGCTCATTGCCAGAGCGCTCACCGTTGCGACTCCCGCCATATAGACGAGGAGCCGCGTTACTTTTCCAAGCCCCAACCTTCTTGCAGCAGGCGTATATCCTTGCCTCCCGATCATGGTTCTTCCTTTCACAGTTTCCGGAGAA
Organism: Actinomyces sp. Marseille-QA0893; assembly: GCF_976954355.1. Taxonomy (NCBI): domain Bacteria; kingdom Bacillati; phylum Actinomycetota; class Actinomycetes; order Actinomycetales; family Actinomycetaceae; genus Actinomyces; species Actinomyces sp. Marseille-QA0893. The sequence goes on along the minus strand of NZ_CDRJSY010000006.1, from coordinate 173,803 downwards.
TTCTTCTCCGCTTGAAGCGAGAGTAAGAGCGGGAACGAGGAGAAGAGTTTGAGGGTGCCGATTCTGTGGATAACTCGCGGCGCCTTCGAGGCTGTGGATAACTTTTGTGCTCAGGCAACAGTGAGTACTTGGAGCTAGGAAGAGCCAAGAAAGAGGGCAGGAAGAATGGGAAGGTGCCCGCGCTGCGGGGCAGCGCGGGCACCTGAGTTTTACCAATTGCGGCGGATGCCGCTGGTTTTAGCGATGCGACCAGAAACGAATGACCCTCTGAGGCTGGTGGGGATCCTGGAAGGATTGAGCCATCTCACCCTGGTAGCTGTAGTCGTCGAAGAAGCGAGTGGAAGATATGGGCAGGTACTGAGGATTATCAGCAAGGGTGACGTTGTAGACCTTCTTGTTGCCTTCCCACGAGAACTCCATACCATCGTTGATCTGGACGCCATCGGCTTTCGGGATCCAGTAACGATGGGTCTTTCCATCGACCGGATTCACCCGATCTCCGTCCCACCAGTAGAGGCTGTAGTTCGCGTCTTCAGGGATGCCGCGGTCGACCTTGCCATTGACGCGAGCGTAGTTCACAACCAGATGCTGAGGCTCGTAGCCGTCCCAGTCTCTGCGCGGGTTGTCACCAATGCTCATGCCGCGAAGCTTCTTCTCTTTGTCAGTGAAGGCGAAGTCCGAACGAATGTCCTCTGCAAAAGGTCGCACGATGATGTTGTCGTAAAGATCAACGCCAGCAATGCGGCCGAACATCTCCTGGAAGTCAATCGCGCCGCGGGAGCCGCCATAGTAGTCATCTTGAGTACCACTTCGAACTATCTTGTTGCGCTGGATGCTGGCCCTCTTGTTCAAGGTCAAGTTCCAATCGAAGTTGTGGCCACCAAACACCGTATTGAGACGGATACCTGCGCCTTCAAAATTCCCCGTGATGAGGTTGTTCTCTGCTTTTTGCCCGGATCCACCAAAGAAACCGATTCCACCTGCGCGCCACCCGAGCTCGATCGTGTTGTGCGTGAACTCAATATTGTCGGTGTGACGAGCATTCGAAACATATTGAACTGGATCATCTGGCTTGGACTCTGCATGACTCGACCAGGAGGCAAGACCATCGTCGCCGTTTCCACGAACATTGGAATTGCGAACGGCCGAATCCCGGCTGCCCTGCGAATAGTTCAGACCATCGGCAAAGTTATTGCGAATACGGGAGTGATCGACCAGCATATTTTCGGTGTACTGCATGTCTTTTTGGTTGACATAGTCACCCATCCAGAAGCCACACTCGAAGTGTTCGATCCAGAGGTTCACAAACTGTGAATTCTTGGTGACGCCTTGGAATCCCTTGTAATGCGCATTCTCATCGTGACGAGACTTCAGGTTAGAGTCCATGTAGAAATCGCGAAATACCAGGTGATGCGAGGCATGTTCAAGAAGGATTCCGCCCTCTTCAATTCCGGACTTCGTAAAATGGATATTTGAGTACCAGATACCTGCGCCTTGGATCATCAGCTGGTGGTTATCATCTGGAGAATGCCGAACCACAAGCTGGCGATCAAACTCGAAGGTTCCACGCGGAATGTACAAGGTCTTCTTCTCATCCGATGCGCGCTTAAGGGCTGCTAGGAAAGCTTCGGAGTCGTCCTTTCCGTCGTTGGCCCATGCGTGAACCGGACGAGTCTGGATTTTCCCCGGTTCCACTTCTTCCGTAACCGTCAGGTCATCATCAGTAATGCTTACCGAATTGTCGGGACGCTGAATTTCAGGAAGAGCCTGTTCAAGTTCAATAAAGTCAATGCCATAGGCATAGCCTTCACTCCCCGTTCGAATGACACTGACCGTGTCTCCCGGGTTTACTTGGCGATTGAGCAGAGCGTGGACCTCATCAAATTGGAAGCGTGCATGTATTGGCCCTTGGCCTGCCAACTTGTCTTTTTCTTCGTCAAAGACCTTGCTCTTTTGAACATACTGATACGCAGTTTCTGACGAGAGATTAAAAGTGGCGGCCTTTTCTCCGTTAACGCGAATCTCTACGCTTCCAGCCTTGTGATCAGGAAGAGTGAATCGAAGATCAATTGCATTCCCAGGAACTTCAGCAGTGAAGCTCACGGAAGAACCCTCGCCTTCAAGTTCAACATAGGACTGTTCCCCGGCTTCAATCGCCGTCGAATCGAGCATTTTGTCAACAGCCAGGCTCTCGTCGAGCGAGACGACGTGTGCGCGGTCAAGTCGGCCACGCTCGGCCTCGTAGCGCGTGTAAGGAAAAGAAGCACCATAGGTTGTGTCGACATCGGCAGCGACGGCGGTATGGGTGGTGCTCAGGGAGGGAAGGAGCGCGATTGCTGCAGCGGCGCCGACGCTTCCCACGAGGTATCTGCGTTTCATAGCGGAGGATCTTCCTTGTGAGTACGTGAGATAGGCCAGACCCACAGTGTTTTCGCTGATCGGAAGGGAGTGGCCTATTGCTCCTCAACACTAAAAACTCAAGGTGTGAACATAAATAAAAGATTCTTTAACGAAGCTATTCATCAGCTACAAGATTTCTGCGACTATTCTTGTAGCTTTCTTATACATTTTGATGCGCATCGCGAGCGGATTTATTTCGCGCATAAATGCGCATCAAAGCGCAGGATTCCAAGGCTCATAAGCCTTATAAAATATGAGCACAGTACATTTTCGGCAACACTTCCAGAGGAAATTATTACCGATATTGCGCATTGATCGAGAATTTTCTGAAAGAAGGCGCAATGGTTTTCTTTTCCCGAGGCCGTGGGGGCGTTGGTGGGGGCGTATTGGGGGTGAAAAACGCTCCCATGCGCTCTTTCTAGCCGCTCTTGCAGTCAAGCGACATTCCTACAAAAACCTTGATAACAAAGGAAAAGCCCCGGAACTTCAACGAAGTTCCGAGGCTAATTGTGGAGATGGGGGGAATCGAACCCCCGTCCAACAGCCGACCCCGAGGTCTTCTCCGAGCGCAGTCTGCGAGTTATTTCTCAGCCCCTGGCATCATGCAGACCTGCTACCAGATAGGCTCAGTTGATGAAGTGTCGGAGCCGTCCTACCAACACGAACGGCACCCAGTGGCTTCCTAGACGACGCCAGACACCGGACCGGAAGCACCTTCCGGGCTGACGGACTAAAGGTTCACGCGGCAATCAGGCGGCGAGAACGTAGTCGGTGCGATTCTGTTCGGCACCTATTTGTTTGCACACATCGTTAACGAGTAGAGCATGCCTCCTCGGCTCGCTTCCCCTCGATCGACGACCGCTGTCGAAACCGATCATCCCCTATTGAGTTCTTCACTCACCAGCGCCCAGCCACCACAGCGGCACAGACACCGGACTTGAAATCATACGTCCCCGCAGCAGACCTGGCAAGAGATCCCCTGAGGCCTCGCCCGCACTCCCCCGCACGCAGGCAGCTGCGCAGCCTTGGCCTCGGCGAAGAGAAACCCAAGGAGGCACTACATGAGCTTTGTGGATTCCAGCTTCTCAACCAAGAGTCGGTTGTTCTTGATGAGGAAGGGACGAAGACCCAACCCCAGAAGCGCGGCAAATAGGGCAAAGGCACCCAGCAACAGCATTGCGTCAAGATATTCATTACCCGAATACCCCGCGATCGAGGCACGCAGCGCCGTGATCCCATGCGTTGCCGGAAGATACGGTGAAATCGACCGGAAGAAACTCGGCAGAATATCCAGAGGGAACGCACCACCGGAAGCCGAAATCTGGAGCACCAAAAACAGCACGCCCAGTGCCTTTCCCGCATTCCCGAATGTCGCAATGAAGGTATAGAGCAGGAATGAGAATACGAAAGCCATGAACCATCCCGCACACATAAACTCCCACGGGTGAGCGTGCTGAACTTTCAGGAAGAACAGCTCACCCAGGCACAGAATCGTCGCCTGGATAAGCGCGATTAGCCCAAAAATGAGGTAGCGTCCAAGGAAACCTTCCCACAGCTTCACCTCGCGGCCCTTGAAATAGAGCGCAGTCGGATGTGTCTCTTCAAGCCCGTCGGCAACGTTCTCGGCAGTGACATCACTGCGCAGAGCAACAATCATCAGCACCGAGCCTACCCACAGTGCCAGCGCGGTGTACAAAGGCGCCATCTGCGAGCCAAAGTTCTCCACCGGATACACCGGAATCGTCTCGATCCCCACGGGTGCAGCCAGCGCAATTGCGAGCGCTTGGGGATCCGAGCCGATGATCGTTCGGACCTTGGCAAGATTCCCACCGTTGAGTGCGTCGGTGAGCTTCGTGTGGATCGTCGCCAGTTTTTCCGAGGCCTCGCGAAGGTTGGTCCCGACGTTGCTGAAGGTGGATTGAAGTTTCGTCAGTCCCTCACGCACTCCCGTTGAGCCGTCACCTACTTGAGAGCTCGCTGCGGAAAGCTGATTGCGAAGCGAAGCCATCGATGAGGTCGCAGAATTCATCGTCTGAGAAAGCTGCTCCAGCTGAGGGCGCAGCGTTGATTCGACATCAGACTTGAGGGTTCCCACGGCCGTTTTCGCCTGTTCGATGAGGCTCTTCACGTCTTGATGATTCGCGGCTGCCGCTGCCCCGTTCTTTTCCAGATCATCCGCCGCCGCATTGATCGCGCTTTGAAGTGCATTCAGGCGATCAGCAGAAGCTTGCAGACGATTCAACACGTCTTGAGAAATGGGAGAACCCGGGAGCTGTGAAAGAGTCTCTTTCACGTGAAGATACTGGGTCGCCTGGTTCCCCACGGCCTCGGCCTGAGAGCGCAAGGTTGCCACGGCCGAAGTCACGGTGTTCCCACCTTGGGAATAAACAGCATCAATCGACGAAGCCAGGGCATCCAAGGAACTAGCCGACGCACTCACCGCCGAGGAAAGAGCAGAAGCGGCCTGCGAGGCACCAGAAGAAATTTGCCTAATCGATGAGGAAGCAGTGTTTCCTGCGTTAGAGAGCGGGTCCTTCGCCTGCGCGGCATGAGTGAGCATCGTCTGCGTGGAATCCACAAGCTGAATGGACGAGCCAATAAGCCCCGCATAGGCATCAGCGCTCGCCGCCGCATTCGCGAGACGTGTCGAGGTCGTCTCCAGACGCGAATTGAGCGCCTGAATCCCGCGCACGTTACTTGGGTCCGATAGAGAGTCGGAAAGCGATGAGGCGGTATCGACAGCGATCTCGGCCAGAGTCTGAGCAAAAGCCTGGTTGATCTGCGCGGAAACATGCTCCGCTCCCTGCCCCGCGATCTTCGGGCTCAAACCGTTCTTCTTCTCGTTGATGTAGTAGGTCAGCGGGGTGCTGTGCGCATCCGAAGAGAAGAAGGTCATCATCTCGCGCGAGAAATCCTGAGGAATCACGACCGCCGCGTAGTACTCACCGGAGCGAGTCTTCTCAACTGCCTGCGCTTCACTATCAACAACCCAGTCGAAGTCCTCATTCGCACGCAGCGCGGCAACAACCTGATCACCAATATTGATCTTCAAGGGCACCAGATCCGACTTGTACCCCGCGTCGCTATTGGCAATTGCGATTCGAAGATTCTTCGTATTCGCGAAAGGATCCCACGAGGCCGCAATGTTGAACCACGCAAAAATCGACGGAAGAACAACCAGCCCCAAGACAACGACCATGGAGATGATCGAGCGATGCGCGCGATGGAGATCAGCCCGGAAAATTCGCCATACGGCTTTCACTTCTCGCTCCCTTCTTCCGTATTTTCCTCATTGCCGAGGCGGTGCTTCCCCAGTTGCACAGCGGAAGCCTTGACTCCATGGAGCCTGCGACGCAGCAAGGAGCGCACGTCAGAATCATCCATCGAGGTGAGCAACTGCTGACGAGCCAAAGACTCACGAATGTATTCCAGAGCAATGAGGAAAGTAATAATCACAAGAATCCAGACGATCCACAGCCCCAGAAGGAGGGGGACCTCCGCAACACTCGCAACAGAAAGAACTGCAAGGATCGCAGGAATCACGATTCCCAGAATCAGAGCCCCACGGCGCATCTTCGGATAACGCCGTTCGAAATTGCGCGCACGACGGGTTACCGAACGCGAATACCCATCGTGATCGGCAAGGACCGCGACAATCTGGGACAGGCGGTAGCGCGAGGAAGGAAGGTGCGTGGCCTCGGCAAGGAACAATCCTGAACGGGACAGGTCGCGACTGACCATCGCGTTGAGGTTAACCAAGAAGGGACGAACCAACAGGCCCAAAGCAAAAGCAATAAGGACATGAATCCCCAAGACTGCAAGCGATCTCAGGTAGGCGTCACCGTAGAAGCCGCCGACGGTCTCGCGCATCGCGTTAATCCCATAGGTGAAGGGGAAAAGCGGGTGGAGAAAACGGAAGAAGGAAGGCATCATCTCGATGGGATACAAGCCCGCCGCTCCGGGGATCTGAAGAATCACGATAATGACGCACAGGCCCTTACCGATATGTTGGAAACAGGTCGCCAACATGTAGATCACGGAAAGGAACACCAAAGAAACAAGGACAGCAGTACCTACAAAGGCGAGCTTGGAGACCGTTTGGACACCGATAATCAGATCGCCGATGGAAACAACCAGAGCTTGCCCGATCGCGAATAGAGCCAAGAGCATCCAACGAGACATGTACTTTTGCGCCGAGGTCATGGAACCGATGCCCTCTTCATCGACCTCAAGCTTGAGAATGATCACGAGCGCGAAGGCACCGATCCAAAGGGAAAGGTTCGTGAAGAGCGGTGCCATCGCTGAACCATATGTGGCAACCGGGAAAACAGTCTGGGTTGTAATCGATGTCGGAGCAGCCATGAATTCTGCGATTTTCTCAGGATTGAGATTCATCGAGCTCGCCAATGACTGAATCGCGTTGGAGGAGGAAATCAGCTGGATGTCCCCCTTGGCGCTGTCCAGATCAGACTTGAGAGAGGCAATATTCGCCGTAGACTGCGCGATCGTTGTCTTCGTTGAATCAAGCAGGGTATCAAGCTGGTCAAGAAGGCCCGAAATCTGCTCGCGTTGCCCTTGAAGAACGCCGATCGCGGAGCGAAGATCCGCTGAGGCAGAGGACATCTGATCCAAGGCGCTGGAAATGACCGGGAGCTGACTTGTCACGCCAGAGCGCGCCTGCGTGGCCGCATCACTCAAGGACTGGCTGGCGGAATTCAGTGAGTTGAGCGCCTGAGCGATCGACGTTGAGGTTGTGGAAAGGTTCCCATTGAGCGCCGATAGATTCGACAATGTCTGCCCGACCTGTGCATTTTGCGTGCTCAAGTCCTGTAGTGCCTGCGAGGCCGTGGGCAGATTCGCTATCCCCAGGCTTTGCAAGTCGCGAAGGATCTCAGCGTTGGCTTGGTTGATGGATTGCCCCTCGGTGAGTACTCCACCGATTGTCGTTGTTGCCCCCTGCACGCCCCCGTTGAGAGTTCCACCAGCGCTTGAGGCTTTGGATACTGCTGAGGAGGCATGCGCAGAAAGCCCGTCCACAGAAGTCGACATATTCGCGCTGAATTGCGAGATGCTGGAGCGGGTATCGGAGACAAGTTGATCTGCTTGGGACAAGGCCTCGTTGAGATCGCTTAGCGCTGAGTCGGCGCTCGTCATTGAGCTTCGCGCACCGCTGACCTTTTCCTTCGCAGAATCGAGCTTCTCCCCCATTCCGTTAAGGGATTCCTCGGCCTGTCCCAATTGCTCGCTTGCGGTCTTCACTTTCTCGCTGATGTCCGAGCGCCCGTTTTGGAGGACTTCAGAAATAGATTTGCCCGTGGAGGTGATCTTCTCTGAGAGAGTCTGCGCAACAGTTGAGACAAAAGCCGAGTTGATCTGTTGATCTAAAGAAGATGCTCCTGCTCCTGTGATTTTCGGGGCAACAGCATTGTTCTTCTCATTGACGTAGTACTGGACATCGGGCTTGGTATAGGTGCCGTCAACAACGCCTGTGAGACGCGTGGAGAAATCGGAAGGAATGATGAAAGCGGCATAGGATTCCCCACGTTCAACTTCTTTCTTTGCCTGCTCTGCTGAGACGAAATGCCATCCGAGTTGATCGTTCTCGCGTAGCTTCGACTCCAGCATTGTGCCCACGTTGACAAAACCGATCGCGTCTTTCGTCGCACCCTGATCTTCATTGGCAACTGCGACGCGGATCTTCCCTGTATTCGAATAGGGATCCCAAAAACCGACGATGTTAAACCAAGCATACAGTGCCGGCACGAAGAGGAGACCGATGATGACAATCCAAGCGGCGGGCACGGTCACCATACGCCGAATATCCCGCTTGAGTGATCGCACAACGGGCCTCATAAACGCTCCTCAAACAAAACAGGCTGTGCACCTTCCACATGGAGGGTACACAGCACTTCCTCGTGAACACGCCACCGATCAGCGACGTGCTTGTTTGACATAGCGACGCATCGCGCGCTCTGCCTCACGCTGGTCCTGTTTTTCGCGCAGGGCCTGACGTTTATCCCACTCTTGTTTACCGCGAGCAAGGGCAATCTCTACCTTTGCGCGACCACCAATGAAGTACAGCTCAAGGGGAACAATGGTGTAACCCTTGACAGAAGACTTATCGGCCAGAGTGGAAATCTCGCTGCTATGCAGTAAGAGCTTCCTCTTCCGCGTAGGAGCATGGTTCGTCCACGAACCCTGGGCATACATGGGGATATTCGCCCCATACAGCCAGGCCTCGCCGTTCTTAATCTCTACCCACGCATCAACAAGCGACGCGCGCCCCATTCGCAGGGCTTTCACTTCGGTACCCGAAAGCACCATGCCAGCCTCCCACGTATCTTCGATGAGATAGTCGTGGCGAGCCTTCTTGTTGCGCGCAATTGTCTTCTTCGCGTCCGAGGCAGCCTTACGCCTCTCGGATTCGGTAGGCTTTGGCTTTTTCCATTCCTTCGGCATAAGCACCCCCTCAGTGAGAAATTACAGGAGAACCATTGTCCTACAAGTAATCAAGAGGTTCAACATCAGCGCCATTGCGCATGACAGACAGGTGCAAGTGGCAGCCAGTGGCGTATCCGGTCGCTCCGACCCACCCCAAGACAGTGTCGCGTCCAACCTGCTGGCCCACGTGAACATTTGTTGACTGCATGTGAACATAGGCGGTCGACATCGAGGCGCCATTCATCATCCCGTGGTTCACGTAGACGACGTTTCCGCCAGCGGTCTCAACGGTTACAGCGGTGACAACGCCTTCGGCAACCGGATAAATTTCAGTACCGCAATTCGCCGCAAAGTCGGTTCCATTGTGATAGCGAGAAATCCCAAGGACGGGGTGGACTCGCCATCCGAAGGGAGAGGTCACGACCAAGGGAACGGGAAGCGGGCTAGAGAAGTTTGATGACGAGGTGTAGCGCCTATTCTGGCGGCGGTTTTCTTCGTCAATTGCAGCGAGCTTCGAGGTCGCATCCTGGTACTCGCGCTGCCACTGGCCAAGTTGTTCTTCAGCCTGAGCCTTCTGCGCATCCCACTGGGCGCGCTTTTCTTCCGAGGTCCTCTTCAGTTCGTCGAGCTCGTGAAGCTTCGTTTCCGCGGTGTTCTTTGCACTCTCTGCTTCTTCAGAGGCCCTACGTGCTTTTTCCTCAAGCGCAGAGATACGCGTGGTGACCGCGCTTTGTCGACTTTGCTGATTGCGAGTAGAAGCCTGAACGCCCTGTGCTTGACTCAAGGCACTGTCTTGGGCACGAGTAAGAGCATCGGCCGCGGCAGCGCGATCCGCAATCTCTTCGGTCCCAGATGAGGACAAAGCGATGAGCAAGGGGGAACTGGTTCCCCCCGACTGGTACATTTCACGCGCAAGCGAGCCAACCGCTTTTTCTGCAGCTTCCTGTTGCTTGCGAGCCTTTGTCATTTCTTCACTCAGGCGGTTCGCTTCCGCTTGAGCGGCATCCAATTGCGCCTGGGCGACATCATGCTCCCGTTTTGCCCCCTCATATCGCTCATTCGCCGTATCAAGTTCGGCCTGAGCGACGGGGATTTGTGCGTTCGCGGTTTCAAGATCCACATAGACCTGAGCAAGAGAGGAATCCAAGCCCTCAAGGTTGTTGCGCAGTTCTTGAACGTGTTGCGCGGACTGGCGCTGCGCCTCGGCCACGCGATCACGGTCCTCATCGGCCAAGGCCGGAGGCGCAAAGCTGATGGGGGCAAGAACGATGAGCAATGCCGCAGCACTGGTCATTCGCTTGGACAGACCGTGAAAACGTGGGAGCTTCATAGGATCAGATCTTTGTGTACTTCGCTAAGGAGAAAGCAGAGGCGGAAAGCGCCAGGAGGACAGCCGCGATAATGAGGATCGGAGACATGATCCAGACTTCACGCATGCCGATAAAGTTCGTCCAGCGGAAAGCCTGCGCAAGCCACTGGTTAACCAGAACATGCACGCCAACAAAGAGCGTTCCAACAGCGAGGAGCGCACCCACCACGGCGGCAATCGCACCCTCAATCATGAAGGGAGCCTGGATGAACAAGTTCGACGCCCCCACCAAACGCATGATGGATGTTTCACGTTCACGACTCATCGCGGACAGGCGAATAGTGGTCGTAATGAGCAAGACCGCGGCGATGATCATGACGCCCGCCAAGCCCAGCGACAGGCCTCGGGCCTTGCCAAGAACCTGGAACAAGGGCTCGACGATCTCACGCTGGTCCTTCACCACAGAAACACCGGGAGATCCCGTGAGTTCATCGCGAATAATGCTGAACTGCTCAGGATTGACCAGCTTAACGCGGAAGGACACTTGCATCATGTCTTCGGTCGTCCACTGTCCCAGCGGAGAGTTCCCGTAAATCTGAATGAAGTTCTTGAAGGCTTCTGCCTTCGATTCTTCGAAAACTTCCTTCACATAGGGAGCAAGCTCAGCGGAAGCAAGCTTGTCGCGAACGGCAGCAATCTGAGCATCGGTCGCTTCTTGGTTATTGCAGCTCGGCGTCTGATCGTTGGTCGCGCACATGTAGACCGACACTTCGATCTTGTCGTACCACTGGCTCTTCATACGCGAAACCTGCATCTGAGAAAGCCCAGCAATGCCAACGAAGAGAAGGGATACGAAGGTCACGATAACAACGGCAACGGACATCGCACGGTTGCGCGACAGGCCCTTGCCAACCTCGGAAAGAATAAAACGTAACTTCATTACTTCACCGCCCCATACACGCCGCTGTCCTGATCACGCGCAACTGTTCCATCGTGCAATTCGATAACGCGCATACGCATCTGATTCACGATTGCTGCATCGTGAGTAGCCATAACGACCGTCGTCCCATTGCGGTTAATGCGGTCCAGAAGACGCATAATTCCCAAGGAGGTATCGGGGTCCAAGTTTCCAGTCGGTTCGTCGGCCAACAGCAATTCGGGGCGGTTAACCATTGCTCGGGCAATGGCCACACGCTGTTCTTCACCGCCGGAGAGCTCGTGCGGCAAACGCTTTTCCTTGCCGGCCAGACCCACAAGTTCCAGTACCTCGGGAACCTGGGTTTCAATCGCGTGACGAGGCTTACCGATTACCTGCATAGCCAGCGCAACGTTTTCGTAAACGCTCTTCGAGGGAAGCAGGCGGAAATCCTGGAAGACGGTTCCCACCTGGCGACGGAGTTTTGGAACCGACCAGCGAGAAAGCTTGCCCACGTCGTGGCCAAGAACCCACACGGTTCCCGAAGTCGCGCGAATCTCCCGCATGGTGAGCTGGAGGAACGTGGACTTACCTGAGCCGGATTTACCTACGAGGAAGACGAACTCTCCGCGCTTCACTTCGAGGGAAACATCGTCTAATGCCGGACGTGCACCAGGCTGATACACCATGGTCACGTGATCAAATCGAATCATGAGCCGTCTCTGATCGGGGTTATGGTCTCTTTTACCCTATGCATTCAGCGGCCCGCTGCACCGGCGACACGCGCAAAAGCCCGGGCCTTCGCCCGGGCTTTTCACTTTACTCAGCGTTCTGTTGGTTCTTACGCCAACGGATTCCCGCATTAATAAAGCCATCGATGTCGCCATCGAAAACGTTTTGCGGATTCCCCGATTCGTACTCGGTTCGCAAGTCCTTCACCATCTGGTAGGGCTGAAGAACGTAAGAGCGCATCTGGTCTCCCCACGAGGCCTTCACGTCGCCGGCAAGTTCCTTCTTCTTGGCCTGTTCTTCCTCATGGCGAAGAACCAAGAGGCGAGACTGTAGAACTCGCAGGGCAGCCGCACGGTTTTGGATCTGGGACTTTTCGTCCTGCATTGAAACAACGATGCCCGTGGGAATGTGAGTCATACGAACCGCAGAGTCCGTCGTATTCACCGACTGGCCACCGGGACCCGAGGAACGGAAGACATCAACCTTGAGTTCAGATTCGGGAATCTCAATGTGGTCGGTTGACTCGATCAAGGGAATAACCTCAACGGCCGCGAAAGAAGTCTGGCGACGTCCCTGGTTATCGAAGGGGCTGATGCGCACGAGGCGGTGGGTACCAGCCTCGACACTGAGCGTGCCGTAGGCGTAGGGTGCCTGGACTTCGAAAGTTGCCGACTTTAGGCCAGCTTCTTCCGCGTAGGAGGTATCCATGACCTTCGTCGGATAGCCGTGGCGCTCCGCCCAACGCAGGTACATTCGCAGGAGGATCTCGGCGAAGTCGGCGGCATCCACGCCGCCCGCACCGCTTCGAATAGTAATAACCGCGTTGCGCTCGTCGTACTCGCCGTCCAGAAGGGTACGAATCTCAAGAGCAGACATGTCGTCCTTGAGAGCGCCCAAGTCTGCTTCGGCCTCGGCGAAGATATCTTCCGCCTCCGAGGGATCGCTTTCCGCAGTTTCGCGCGCCATATCGACAATGGCCTCGAGGTCATCGATGCGTTCTTCCATGGCCAGCACGCGATCGAGCTCACTCTGACGGTGAGACAGCTGCGAGGTTACTTCCTGAGCATGCGAGGGGTCATCCCACAGGTCCGGAGCAGCCGCCTGCTGCGACAACTCTTCGATCTGCGCGCGAAGACGCTCGGGCTGCACAACTGCGGAGATGTTCTCCATGGTTGTGCGCAAGGACTGGATCTCTTCAGAAAACTCAATGGCCACGTCACCAGAGTAGCGGATTCATTTGCCTATTGACGAGGCCGGGGCCGGGAGAGGGATAATCACTCCCCTCTCCCGGCCCCGGCCGGCGGCCTTGATCACTCACTCAAGACCCATACAACAGTTACGCCGATGCGAGCTCTCCCGAAGGCAAGAGCCATGCCTTCTCGGCCTCGATACCCAGGCGAACGTATTGACCTTCTTCAAGGAGGTCCTCGGCACGCGGATCAGAAACGACGCACACGAGCGAACCAAACTCGGTCTCGATTTCGTATTCGACCGTTTCACCGTAGAAGATCGAGGTAACGACCTGCCCCAAAGAACCCGTCAAGGTTGCGGGCTTCTCATCGGTCGGCTGGATTCTCATGGACTCAGGGCGAACCAAGACCACGGTTTCCTTGCCCTCACGCACAGCTTCCTTCGCGCCCTCAGAAGAGTGAACGCGAATCTTCTGGCCCAAGGCCTCGATCTCGGCCATGCCGTCTTCGCCGACTTCCTGAGCCTGAGCAGGCACAAAGTTCGCGCGTCCCACGAAGTCTGCAACGAAAACACTGGCGGGATGCAGGTAAATCTCTTCGGGAGTATCAACCTGCTCAATGCGACCGGAGTTCATGACGACAATGCGGTCCGACATCGCCATAGCTTCAGACTGATCGTGAGTGACGTAAACGGAAGAGATACCCAGACGCTTTTGCATCCGGCGGATCTCCACGCGCATCTTGACGCGCAGCTTCGCATCCAAGTTCGACAAGGGCTCATCGAAGAGCAGAACCTTGGGGCGCACAACCATGGCGCGTGCCAGTGCAACACGCTGCTGCTGGCCACCCGAGAGCTGAGACGGCGCACGATCGGCCATCGCAGTCAGGTTCATCGCAGCAAGAGCGATATCGACTTCTTCCTTAATTTCCTCTGCGCTCTTCTTACGCAGACGCAAACCGTAGGCAACGTTTTCACGCACGCTGAGGTGCGGGAACAGCGCGTAGGACTGGAACACCATCGACATGGGGCGCCTGTTCGGCGGGACAACAACCATGTTCTCGCCGTCCAGCATGACCTGGCCCGAAGTTGCATCCTCGAAACCTGCGATCATGCGCAAAGTCGTGGTCTTGCCGCATCCAGACGGACCAAGCAAGGTGATGAACTCACCGGGGCGAATGTCCAGATTGATGTGGTCGACCGCAGTCACATCAGAGACCGTATTGGAGAAGGTCTTCGTCAGTTCCACCAAGGACAGGCGGCCGGGAGCATTAGTGTCATTTGTATTCGACATGAGGCTTTCCTTTGTCAACAATTACATGCCCGCGCCATTGGAGGCGGTGACAGATTTATCTCGCACGAGGACATTCGTCAGGCCGATAACAGCCATGACAATGATGATCAAGATCGTGCAGAAGGCGAAAGCATTACCGAAACGCCCCGCATCAACCTCAGACAGAATCTGCGAGGTCATGATCTTGGTCTTAGGAGTCGTGATGAAAATGATTGGCGACAGCGTGGTCATCGAACGCGCGAAGGCGTAGGTCAAACCAGCGATGAACGCAGGACGAATCAGGGGAAGCGTCACCTTCATGAAGGTCACCAAGCCCGAAGCACCCAAGGAGGTTGAGGCCTCGTCAATCGAATGATCGATCTGATGGAGGGAAGCAATACCCGAACGCTGACCGGAAGGCATCGAACGCGCGATGTACACCATGATGATCGCCAACGCACCACCGAAGACCGCAGAACCACCCGCGAGCGCCGGCATCAGCTGGAGCTTTCCAAAGATGATGATCGGCTTGTTGTAGGTGATGAGGTAACCGATACCCAAGACGGTACCGGGCACAGACAAACCGAGCATACCGAGGAAGTCCATGAAGCCCGAGGAAGCCTTCAAACGCACGACAACCAACCACGCGACGATCATGCCAAGCACGCCAGCAATCGGCGTAGCAATCAGGGCCAAGATGGTCGTATCCACCATCGCATCGTTACCGATACCCGAGAGCACGTACTTGAAGTTCTTGAGAGTGAAGGTATTGTCAACGCCCAAGATCGAGACGAATGCACCCACAATAACCGTCGCGTAAATCGTCACAACGAAAAGTGCCAGCGCGGCAGTCACTGCGCCCAAAGGAATGCGAGCGGCAAGAGAAGTCACCATGCGAACGCGGCCAGCGGGCTTACCGGTCACGGTCACCGCTGAAGAACGACCCGACCAGTAGCGCTGCAGAAGGAAGACCAAGAGCGCGGGAACCAAGAGGATCAGCGAGTAAGCCGAACCGGCAGCAGTGTTGTACTCACCGTTGACCGCGATGTATGCGCGCGATGCCAAGACCGTGAAGTCACCGCCGATGACCAAGGGGTTCGCCAGGTCAGCGATCGCCTCGACGAAGAGGAGAAGGAAGGAGGCTGCGAAACCGGGGATCAACATGGGGAGGGTAACCGTGCGGAAAATCTTCCACGAGGATGCACCCAGGGAGGCCGCGGCCTCCTCCATTGCGGGATCCAGATTCTTGAGCATGCCGAGCATGTTCATGTACGCAACAGGGAAGAAGGAGAGAGAAAGAACCAGAGTCAGGCCGGACAGGCCGTAGATGTTCCACTGCTGACCGAGCAGCTGAGTGGAGATGATTCCGTTGCGTCCAAACAGAGTGATCGCGGACGTTGCCACAGCGAAGGGCGGGGAAACGATCGGGATCAAGCAGATGAGGTGCAGGATCTTCTTGCCGGGGATCTTCACGCGAGCCTGAATGTAAGCGAAGAAGAAACCAACAAGAGTTCCGACAAGACCGACGACCAAGCCCAGGACAATCGTGTTCAGGGCAATCGTACGGTTAGTCTTCGAGGAGACGAAGGAGGTCAGAACCTTCATTCCTTCGCCCGAAAATGCGCGAGCCAAAATCGTGACCAGAGGCAACAGCACCAGCAGTACCAGCACCGCTGAAATGATCGCAACGATCGCGACAGTCACCGGATCACGACGAACCTTTGTTCGTTTTTTCTTTCCCGAGGCCACTGCGCGCGTTTCAGGGGTTTCCTCCCCCCGCGCACCAACGCTCGGTGGTGCACTTGTCTCCACAGACATTAAAAATCCAATCTTTACGGGATGTCCGCACATCTTTGAGGCGGGTTTTCCCTGCATTGGGCGCACCCATCAGCGGGCGCACAGATCAAGAAAGAGAGAAGGGAGGGGACAACGCAGGGACATGTTGAGCGCTGCCCCCTCCCGCTGAAGCGCGAATTACTCGCGCGGCTTAGCGGCAACCTCTTCGTCGAAGCGCTTGGTCAATTCAGGCTTTGCAGCCGCGGCTGCGGCAAAGTTGTAGTCGATCAAGTTGATTTCGTCGAGCTTGGCCATCTTGTCATTGGTCTTAGCATTCGGGTTGGTGAGAATCTGGTTCGATCCAACCGTCTGACCGATGTTCTGAGCGTCAGCAGAAATTGCCCAGTCGATGTACTTCTTCGCGGCTTCGGAGTGCTTCGAGTTCTTAATCAGAGCAACACCACCGATCTCGTAGCCGGTGCCTTCCTTCGGGAAGGAGACGACCAGGTCCTTCATGCCCTCGTCACGGTACTTCACGCAGTCGTGCGAGAAGACGAGGCCAACTGCGACCTCACCGCGGCCGGCAATCTGGCCGGGAGCAGTACCGGACTTGGTGTACTGCAGAACATTGGCGTGCATCTTCTTCATGTAATCGATGCCTGCATTCTCGCTACCACCAAGAACAACCTGGGTCCACAGTGTCGTGAAAGCAGTACCCGAGGTCGAGGGGTGTGCGGTCGAGACCTGCCCCTTGAGCTCAGGCTTGAGGAGGTCGCTCCACGATTCGGGAACAGCCAAGCCCCTTTCGTCCAGGACCTTCTTGTTCGAGCAGAAGCCCAGAACGCCCACGTAGACACCGGTCCAGTTGTGGTTCGGATCCTTGTACTTGTCCGGAATTTCCTTTGCGGTCGGGGAATCGTAGGCCTCGATCAGGCCCTTTTCGACTGCTGCACCATAGCCATCCACGGGGCCGCCGTGCCAGACGTCGAACTCCGGGTTGTCCTTGGCCGAGTCCAGACGTGCAACGGTTTCACCCGAAGACAGGCGAACGTAGCTCGTCTTGATTCCGGTCTGCGCGGTGAAAGTCTCGGTCCACTTCTGGCAGAGATCTTCCATTGCACCACACGCGATGGTCAAAGACTGCTCGGATCCGTTTCCGCCGTTGTTGTCACTGCCCTGTTCATTGACGATGCATCCGGACAGGGTGAAGGCTCCGACTGCGCCGAGTGCAATCAGGGAGATGAAGTTCTTCTTCATCGGGATTCTCCTTTGAATCGAGGAATCTGTAAGGAGCATCGACTTCGCAGGCGTGCTCTCTCAGGTCCATTGTGGACTCTCGGATGCACCCGATAGCGGCACTGCGGTAACGGCTGGTAACTAAGGTGTTACTAAAGTTCGGGCATCATGTAGCCGACGGAGCGAACCGATTGAACGAGGGCGGCCCCTTCTGGGCCTAGCGATCCCCGCAGACGATACGCCGTCATCTTGATCATGTCTTTTCCACCCGACTCATCCTGCGTTTCCCATACGGAATTCAGCAGTTCGCGATAGGTGACGGGCTCGCCAAGATTTTGCACAAGCACTTCGAGGAAACGCCTCTCAATGCTTGAGAGGACAACGGGGACACCAAAAACAAACGCCTTGTGCTGACGCATATCAACACGCAAAGGGCCGTTCGTCACTACCTCAGATGTCAGCCCCTTTGAACGCCGAAGAAGGGATTGCGCGCGCAAGGTCAACTCTTTGGGACTAAACGGTTTGGTGATGTAGTCGTCTGCGCCGCTTTCAAGTCCTTTGATCCGGTCAGACTCTTCTGACAAAGCAGTAATCATGATGATCGGAACGTCACTCATTGCACGGATTCTTTGCGCAAGCGAAATTCCAGAGATCACGGGAATCATTAAGTCGAGTACGACGAGGTCGTAGTACTTCTTCGTGAATTTATCCCATGCACGCCCACCATCACTGGCGGTCTCTACCGTAATACCCGCGGTTTCAAGGGCAAACTTGATGATCATCAAAATCTGAGGTTCATCATCAACAACTAAAGCGGTTGTCGTCATTGCTCCTCCTTTGGCACCGTTGCGCTGCGCTGCGATCGCGGGATCGTCAGATAAAACGTCGTTCCTTTAGAAGCAATCGTATCGACAAGGATCGTTCCTCCGTGCAACCTCAGGATCTTTTGCGTGAGCATCATTCCAAGTCCCGTTCCAGGACGCAAGGATCCTCCGGTATCGAAGGGAATGAAGAGGCGTTCTTTTTCTTCAGGTGTCATTCCGCGCCCATCATCAACAACTGCGATTGTCACATCTTCATCGGAGTCTTGAACGCTCACGAGGATCGAGACGCCATCCCCCGCGTGACGTGCAGCATTGTTAATGACATTAGCGATCGCCTGTCCCATCAAACGTGGGTCAACGAACATGTGGATGGGAGCCCCATGATTTTCAAGGCGGATTGGTGCCGAATGGAAGCGGCGAAGTTGCGCGACGTTGTGTCGAACAAGTTCGCGCATTTCGACCCGCTTGAGACGAAGGTTAAACAGATCCGATTCCATCCGGATTTCTGCAAGCATGTCCTCCGCCATCTCGATGACCTGGTTGGAGTTTTCGGCGATCGTTTTGGCGAATTTCAATTGCATCTCGTTCATGGGACCAGCAGAACCATCAGCGAGTAATTCAGCCGCTCCTCGAACGACAGTCAAAGGGGTGCGTAATTCGTGTGAAAGGACCGCGGGGCCGGCGATATAGTCCTGGTGTAATTGACGCAATTGCTCTTTTTCTGCGAGAACTCGCTTGAGGTCACGCTGAGTACGCACAAGCAGGGCAAGCAAGAGAGCAGTGAGACTCCACGACACGACCAGTGCCACTACGGCCAATACCCACATCAGTTGCTACACCTCCCCATTGCGTTCTCACCATTATCCCCACCCCGTCAAGAAAAGCGGACAATAAAGTGTAAACACTCGCTCATTTCTTCTCTTCTGAAGCTTTGATCGGGTGGCGGATGATCGTTTTGAGCTTGTCAGGAGCCACTTTTCGAGCGTCTGAGAGATAGATTTCGTGGTGACGCCGCTCTTGCGTCAGGTCGAGCGAGTATCCGCACTCACGCGCATAGGCGTGCATGGCCTCGACAGTGGCGGGCTCATCGTCGTAGCTGCCAAGGTGCAGGCACTGCACGCACATGCCTTCTTCTATCGTGAGGTACTCGGCTACCGAGCAATCAACTTTCTTTTTCTTCGTCGCTTCCTGGACCGCCCAGTCGAAATCCTCGCGCGAAACAAAGTCAGGCAGCCGGATAACGGAAATCCAGTTGAAAGCCTCTTTGTGGGAATAGTCAGCGCCCTCGACGCCGTCTTGCCACCAGAATCCCTCGAGTGGCGGCACGACGAAATCGACGTATCCGTCAATCTGACGGGAGCCTTTCTTGCTCATCTTGATCGTGTAGGAAATGGCATATAGGACAGAAATTGCCCTTTGGTAAGCACCCTCCGCGTCATTGGGGTCTCCACTACCACGCACAGCGACGAAGCGCATCGGTGGAACTTCAACGATACTCGGCCCTTTCTTAGGCGCGTAGAGTTCCTTATATTCCTTCTTAAAATCAAATGCCATCTCAGACTCCGGGTGAGCTCAACAGCGAGGACTATTGTTCTTCATTGTTACAGGTGAAGGAAGCGATCACACAAGGAATCCGGCCGTCGATAAGGATGTAAGTAACGTTGCGGTATCCCAATTTCTCAAAGAAAGCTCGATAGGAGTCCACATCGAATTGTTCCTTGAAGTCAACGCCGAGCCTCAGAAGAATCTTCGGGATTATTCCTTGTTTGCTTGGCCGACGCTTGACGTAAGTCGGGACGACGATAGTGCCTCCGGGGCGGACGACTCGTTTAAGTTCCCGCATGGCAGCACCAGGATCTGGAAGCAGATGGATGACATTACCTGCGATGACGACATCGAAGGAATCGTCCGCGTAATGCAACTTTGTGATGTCAGCTCTTTCGACCGTAACATTGCGATATTTCGCAAGTTTCTTCCGTGCTTGTTTGAGCATTCCCTCAGAAAAGTCGGTAGCGACCAGCTTCTTGCACATCGGCGCAAGGAAGGTGCTGATTGCACCGGTTCCGCAGGCGCATTCAAGGACCTCGTCTTCGAGGCCAACCAGCTGAGCGACAGCGACGCCTGTTCCGTCATACACGCCGCGATTAAATGTGTTTTCGAAGAAGTCGTAAAGGGGCGCAACCCGATCCCAGAACATCAATGAACCTCCGCGTGTCCATTGCCCGCATCATTGCAATATCGAAAATGCTACGCGCGCCCTGCATTTCGCACTAGCCCCAAAGGAAGTCCCTCTGTTTCATTGAGCGCACTCCCTCGCCTTGTACAGGAAAGGGGGCTTCACGCCCACCGGCGTGAAGCCCCCTAAACAGCCTGCGAATTAGATCAAGCCCTGAGCAACCATTGCGTCTGCAACCTTGATGAAACCAGCAAGGTTTGCGCCGGCGACATAGTCTCCAGGCACCCCGTATTCGTCCGCGGTAGCCAAGCAGTTCTCATGGATTCCCACCATGATCTGGTGCAGCTTCGCGTCAGTTTCCTCGAAAGGCCACTGGGTTCGACCCGAGTTCTGCTGCATCTCAAGACCGGAGGTTGCAACACCGCCAGCGTTGGATGCCTTACCGGGCGCGTAAAGGACACCAGCACTACGCAGCTCATCAATGGCCTCGGGAGTGGTGGGCATGTTTGCGCCCTCCGCAACCATCTGCACGCCGTTACGGATCAAGGCCTGGACGCCCTCGAGGGGGAGCTCATTTTGAGTTGCACACGGAAGGGCGACGTCACAGGGCACTTCCCAGATCGAGCCCTCAGCACTGAAGCGAGCGCTTGAACGCTGGTTTGCGTAGTCGCTGACGCGTCCACGACGGCGTTCCTTCACGTCCTTGAGCAGTTCAACGTCAATGCCTGCCTCGTCAACAACGAAACCGGAGGAGTCAGAGACTGCAACAACCGTTGCGCCCAGTTCTTGAGCCTTTTCAGTCGCGTAGATTGCAACATTTCCGGAACCGGAAACAACGACGCGCTTGCCGTCAAAAGAAGTGCCGCGAGCGCGGAGCATTTCCTCGGCAAAGTAGACGAGGCCGTAACCGGTTGCCTCGGTTCGCGCGAAGGAACCTCCCCAGGTCAGACCCTTGCCAGTGAGGACACCGGCATCGAAGCTATTGCGCAGACGACGATACTGACCGAAAAGGTAACCGATCTCGCGGCCGCCAACACCAATATCGCCCGCAGGAACGTCAGTATCGGGACCAATGTGACGCTGGAGCTCGGTCATGAAGGACTGGCAGAAACGCATGATTTCAGCATCAGACTTGCCCTTGGGGTTGAAGTTCGCACCGCCCTTTGCGCCACCCATGGGCAGGCCGGTCAAAGAGTTCTTAAAGATCTGCTCAAAACCCAAGAATTTAATAATGGATAGGTTCACCGAAGGGTGGAAGCGCAGACCACCCTTGTAGGGGCCGAGAGCCGAATTGAATTGAACACGGAATCCGCGGTTGACGTGGATCTGTCCTTGATCATCGCTCCAAGGCACACGGAACATGACTTGGCGCTCAGGTTCTGTAATTCGTTCAAAAATAGCCAGATCTTGGTATTCAGGCTTGCGTGTAACCAGAGGCGTGAGGGTCATGAGAACCTCATAAACAGCCTGATGGAACTCAAGCTGGTGCGGATCGCGAGCAACCAATTCCTCAAAAACGGAGGAGAGCTCGCGGGGAAGTCGAGATGTATCAAACTTTTCGCTCATGTCTCGATCATTCCACCGTTGGTTTTCATTTACTCTCTCTTTTCCAACATATGGACTCCCCATTGCTTAGATTCTCATCACGTTATGAATTTACTGATGTTCGCTGCGCCTGCTGTATTGGCGCGAATGCTACCGCTAAGGTCAGGAATGTGACTCGATCAAAGACCCCCTACGAACTTGCTGCCCTTGCGACAGTGGCGGTCCCCCGCCTTGAAGTTGCCGGACTGCGTCCCCCGCAGTTCAGCGATGAAGTCCTCTCGGTCACCGGTCTCATCGACACTTCGGGTGACCGCTGGATGGTCGTATGTCCACATGACACGGTTGGCGGTTTGGACATGGAGGCCCAAAACGCCGTCTTAGAGCGCCTTGGGAAAGCTCACGATTTTTCGAAGATCCCTTTTGAAATTCCGCGTCCTGCTGGTTTTACCCGCACCCCTGAGGGCGATCGAGTCATGGTTCACCGCGATCTTGGCGGTCGAGTGATGGAGACTTCGGATTTCGACGATCCTCATTTGCTTCCCGCATCTTTGGGGAACGCTCTGGCGGCACTGCACAATCTTCCTGAGCTCATCTACACGGGGGTTAATCTTCCCGCGTATTCAGCTATTGAGTGTCGCGATCGCCATCAGGCGGTCTTGGACGAGGCCGCGCAGGAAGTCGTTATTCCTGCGAACTTGTGGGACCGCTGGGAAGAGTCCTTGGAGAATTTGTCCCTGTGGCGCTTCCTCCCCTCCCCTATCCACGGTGATCTGTCCGAGACATCGATCCATGTCGATCACGGTCGAGTCTGCGCGCTGACTGGTTTTTCTTCGGCACACGTGGGAGATCCAGCTGTTGATATCGCGTGGGTTTTCGCTCGCGCTTCCGATGAGTTTTTGGAGCGTTTCCACGAGGCCTACCAGCAGACGCGTTCCGAGAAGGACTTGCATCTGCTTGAGCGCGCGGAGCTTTTGTCCGAGCTCGCCGTGGTGCGTTGGCTGGTCCATGGCCTGCATAGTGATGATTCAGAAATCGTTGACGAGGCCCGGGCGATGCTGGCCGATTTGTCGGCAAGCATCGGCGAGGCGCCTTCCGCAAAGCACCACGAGGAAGCCGCTGTTGCACCGGCGCATTCGGAATCGCCCGAGGCCGCTCCTACAGCCCAGAACGTGCGCGCAGCCCAGGCCGGGTACCCAGTTCAGGACGCACACTCAGTTCAGGATGCGCACGCCGAAGCAGAGCTTCCTCTTTCTGACGAGGCTGAGGCCGAGTCCGAGCACACGGATGCGATCGAAGGACCGACAGAGCACCTCGATATGAGTGTTATTTTGCCGACGCACGAGTAGACCTATTGGTGGGTGGTCCCGCGCTTTGCGGGACCACCTTTTTTGTTTAGATCTTTGGGTTATTCACAACGAGTTCACTCAGTGCTCGGGCGAGGTCGCTTTCCAGTTGATCGACTGGTTTGTTGGTAATTTTCGCGATGTCTTCGAGAGAGAAGTCCACGGGCCCGCCAATGAAGTAAACACGCGCCTGCACCTGTTCAGGTGTAATACCGCGTTTATTCGCCCATGCAACACGATAGAGCTGGAGCTGGCGTGCGTAGTATTCCCATTTCTCGATGCTGGTGGTGGGGCCGGGCACTTGGGATGTCTTCCAATCGATGACAATGTCGTTACCATCCGAGTCACGAAAGACAGCGTCAATGCGACCTTGAACGGATACTCCTGAATAGTTCAGAGCGAAGGGTTCTTCGATGGCAACAGGAATAAGAGAGCTCAAGTCAAGAGAGCGGAAGTTCTCTTGCATGAGGGAAAGCCTTTCCTGTTCCCTTGTGCTGAGGGCTTCAAGACCGACGACGGGGTCGTCCCAGAGCTCGCCGGTTGTCAGGTGGAGCTGTTTTTCGACCCACATGTGGAAAATAGTGCCTAGGAGGGAGCTGCGCTGGGGTGGGGTTGGCAAAGGACGCCTGAGACGACGAACCCAAGAATCACCGTCATCAATCAGGGTTGAAATACTGGTTGCGGGAACACGGTCAATACGAATTTCAGTCGCGTCTTGGCGTGCACGTTCACGCTCTGCCATGAGCAAGAAAGTATCGCGGACAAGAGGGTTATCGAGCTGAGTTTTCAGTGTTTCTTCAAGGACCTGCGTCGGGGTATCGATGAGTTCTTGAACGCGCGTTGCACTTGCGTTGACGAGTTGACGCGAGCGTCCAGGAAGAATCGGATATTGCCGTAGCCTTGGGTCGATCTCAATGAGTGATTGATCCGCAATGTCTTCTTCAGGACGAGCTGCGATAGTGCTTTCATCAAGACCGAGCGCATTCACGGTTTCCATGAGGTAACGCGAAGGATCGCGTGGAGTCACACTGGTTGCGCCAACCCATGATCCAAGCAACAGCAGATCGTGGCGGGCACGCGTCCATGCGACATAGGCAAGGCGTCGTTCTTCGAGCTCGTGGTGAATTCCTTGGCGGTAGTGCACACTGTCTTGAATTATTTTGCCTTTTGAATCCTTACCCTTAATGTGGCTGGTGAAGATACTCATTGGAGTAGTCGTTTTTCTCTCTGCTTCTTGGGCAAGGAGATCAAAGTACTCGACAATTCCCATTGAGCCGTATTCTTCAGGAACCATGTGTGGCAGATCGGCATAGTCTCTCCGCACGGGATACGGAAGTTCTTCAATCGAGGAGAACCATTCTGTTGTTCCCGGTGGGTCTTGCTTCCAGTCACGTGGCTTTGACTTGTGATCGGGGAAGACTGAATCTTGCAGGCCGAAAACAGCGACTGAATCCCATTCCAGTCCTTTTGCCGAGTGGATCGTCAGCAGTTGAACTGCGTCAGGTCGAGTCGCGCTCACAGGGATTGCAAGGCCTTTTTCTTCTTCTTCAGCGACTTGGAGCCATGCGAGGAATCCTGGCAGGTCTGCGCCAGACACTTGCGCTTCATACTCGGCTGCAATGTCAACGAATGCGTCGAGCAT
Organism: Actinomyces sp. Marseille-QA0893; assembly: GCF_976954355.1. Lineage (NCBI taxonomy): Bacteria > Bacillati > Actinomycetota > Actinomycetes > Actinomycetales > Actinomycetaceae > Actinomyces > Actinomyces sp. Marseille-QA0893. The sequence goes on along the minus strand of NZ_CDRJSY010000006.1, from coordinate 149,002 downwards.
CTCCAGGCCCTGATCTCCAAGGGGATCAGACATGATTGCCTCGCGAAGTCCCAAGATGGATATCGCGCGTTCGACTTGTTCATCAAGCGCACGCCCCATCCCCTGGCGTATGACTTGAAGACGTTTGGCAAGAAGAGACAGGCGTTGATGAGCGACCTCGCTAAATTCTGGCCCGCCTGATGAGGAGTGCCAACCAATCGGGGGAAGCTGGTCAATTGCCTCGATCAAACTGAACTCTGGATGCGCGACAAGACCCTGCGTCTTTTGATGTGCCTGTTGTTTTGCGTACTGGTTAAGAACCAGTAGATCGGATGCGCCGATATCCATTGAAGTGACAAGACGCATGAGGGCGGGGGCATTCGCGGGGTCTGCTGCAAGATCAAGTGCCGCCCGAACATCGCTGACCACTGCTTGGTCGAGAAGCCCGCCGAGTCCGACGACTTGCACGGGAATATCAGCGTCTTTAAGCGCCCGTTCTATAGCGGGGAAGTCCGAGCGACGCCGAGATAGTACTGCACAGGTATTCCACTTCCCGTGTTCGTCTTGGATTCGATGTTCTCGAGCGAAATCGACGACCGCTTGGAGTTGCTCATCGTAGGTGAGGGGGTAGCTGGTGCTGACTTGTCCGCAGCCAGCGTTTGGGCGTGGAGCAAGAACTGGGACTGTAATTCGCTGTGGTTTTGATTCGCGAGTAGCGGCGTTGCCGGCATTGCCAATGCGCGCTTGTCCCCGCAGGGGCTGAGCGATCGCATTTGCTGCATCAAGGATTGTCTGGTCATTTCGCCAAGCTGTTGAGAGAACCAATTGCGACGCGTCGTGGCACGGAGAAAAGCGAGTGAGGAAATCGCTGAGGGCAGAGGCCGAGGCCCCGCGCCAACCATAGATTGCCTGACTGGGGTCGCCGACAGCGGTAGTTGGGTGGTCTGCAAAGAGAGCAGACAAGAAGACCATCTGGATGACCGAGGTGTCTTGAAATTCATCGAGAAGAACAGCCTGGTAGTCACTTCGAACTTGGCGCACGACGTCTTTGTTCGAGGTAACGATTTGTGTTGCCAGGAGAAGTTGATCAGAAAAATCGATGAGACCGTGGGCACGCTTATAGCTTTCGAAAGCTTCCGCGATATCAAGAAGAAGCAGTCGGTTACGATTCACCTCGATAAAGTTCTTGAAATTTTTATTTAGGGCACCCTTGGACTTTTCGACGACTTCTTCCAGTTCTTTTTGAAATGCACTCAGAGCTATTCGCCCTTCGTCCAGCGTCATGTTTTGCTCGGCGATATGCCCAGACAAAGATAGGACGGCGGCAACGATGGTTGCGGTCGGCTTGTATTGCTCATCGCTTTGGGGGTATTCACCCCTCCAGTTTTCGACGATACTGCTGAGCACCTGGACTTGTTGTGCCTGTCCGATGAGCCGAGAATCTGGATCAACGCCGATTGTTGCGCCGTATTCTCCAAGGATCCGCGCGGCGAAAGAGTTATATGTGAGAGCGGTAGGCTCTCCAACAAATTCCTGCCCACTATTCGAGGCAAGGGTGGCGAGGTCTTGGCGCATTTTCAACCCGAGCTCACCGGCGGCTTTTCGCGTAAAGGTCAAGCCGAGGATACGCTCGGGATCGATGCCGTGGTGGGCGACCATGTAGAGTACCCGCTGCGACATCGTGGTTGTTTTTCCGGCTCCTGCTCCTGCAACGACAAGGAGTGGCTCAAGTGGAGCTTGAATAACCGCGCGTTGTTCTTCCGTGGGTGCAAGGAAGGGCTTGGAGCGCGGAGTCGCCATGCGAAGAATCTCATCGACGTCCAGTTTTCTGAGGTCCATGGTTACTCGACGCTCCTCTTCCCTTGGTCCTTCGCCGGGCAGGATCTGGTGAATTCGCAGTATTTGCATGTTTCGTTTGAGGGCGTGGCTATAAAGTGCGGGCCTCGCATCCGTGAAGCGACCTCGTCGAGCTGGTTGATCCAGTCATTTTTACTGTCGTCATCGAGTGGCTCTTGGAGGATTGTCCGAACATCTCCGTATCCGAGGTATTTCAGTTCAGCGTCGATGATCGTGTAGCCGAGTTCTTCTGCAGCCAATTGATACAGAGCCAATTGCGGGTGGTCGGGATCGGTATTAATTTTGCCTTTTGCACCCTTTTTCCCGGTCTTGAAGTCGATGATCCGCGCGCCTTCACCGCTGACCTCTAATCGGTCCATCCGGCCACGAATGTTCACGCTTGATACGGGAACATCGAAGGGGACTTCGACGCGTACTTCGCCTGTGGCACCTTCTAGGTACTCCCCCAGCGCGGAAGCCATGTCACGGAGATGGTTGAGATGAATCTTGGTTGCTGCAGGTTCTTCGTCCAGATCCATCGCTTGGATTTCTTCTTCGAGAGCCTTGACAACGGCTTGTTTTGGTCCATGCGGGAACCGCTCGGCGAGGCTGTGGATGAGTGTCCCATCGGAAGCGCTTTGTGTGGGCACCGATGAGCCACTGTTTGCCGAGAAAAACCAACGCAAAATACACGCACGTGCAGTGTCGAAGCTGGACGGGCTGATGGAGACGTTCTCTTGTCCATAAATTGCGCTATCGGAGCTGATTCCCCCTGCACCGATCCATTTGTCCGGCTGAGCGCTGTGAACGCCGCGCTGGGCGAGTAGAGCAAGAAGATTGGCCGCGAGTTCACGAGTTTGGTCGTCTTCTTGAGTTGCAAGGAATCGCAACCGCGCAACGTGGCCCGATAGGTCTAGAGACGGAGGAACTTCCTCAGGCGCAAATCCTTCTTCAGGGATCTCGATTCCACTTGCCTTCGCGATGAGCTCGACGAACTGTGAAGGAGCTTGGTCCTCATTCGAGACGACGCCGACGTGGAGAAAGCGCGTTGCCCTTGACGTTGCGGCAAGCAAGCGGCGCAGTTCATTATCCAGAATGGCTCGACGTTGAATGCGTGGATCGTCAAGAAGAGGCGTTGTTTCGCTGGGAGCGCTTTCGTTTCCGGCAGAATCGAGGCGGAGAATCTCCGTGAGGAGGTCACCCCGCAACAGCCGGTGCCCGAGGCGTAAATCCGGCCATGAGCCGTCTTGGAGTCCATAGATTGCAACAGCGTCCCAGTGTTTCCCCATTGCTTGTTCTGGGGTGAGCACGTGAACGCCTTCACGGCGAAGTGCTGTTCGCGCGATTGTGTCGATGGGGACATCAGATTGGAGCAGCTCGGCTGCGAAGTCTGCGGCGTTTCCTTGCGGGTTGCGCTGCTGCCAGATGTCTGCGACACGGAAAAGCGCAATCACCGCGTCGAGGATGTCGTCGTAATAGTCGGAATCGGCATCTTGCGCGAGCGCTCTATCGCTCAAGGCTTGGGCAACGTCTGCCGTCTCCCAGGCCTTCCATAGGCCTTCTTCTGCGCTCAGTCCTGTGCTTTCTTTCCACAGGGACGAGGCCGTAAGTAGTTTGCGTAGTTCTGTTTCGACATGGTGTGGCAGAGAATCGGAATCCGCGAGGATCCGAGAAAGCATGTCTGTTGTTAAATGCTGTGAGAGGACTCCGTCGCGGACAGTTTCACTGTGCGCCCACACGTAGTTCTGAATTGCTGATCTGACGTGAAGCGTATCGATTGAAATAAGGTCGGAGCGAAGCCACAGGTCGATGAGCTGGGCTGCGCTGTCACTGTGCGGAATCAGCGATGTCAGTAGTGCCGATGTCATTGAGTTGGCGGCAAAGTCGAAGGCTTGTTGTCCTCCGGCGAGGGGAATATAGCTCCGCTTGAGAGCCCTTCGCGCCTGTTGAATGAGGGACTGAGAGCGGACAAGAACAAGTTGGCGGGACCAGGGAATATCGTCGTGAAGATGGTGGGATCGCAAGGCGTAGCCGATTGCCGCACCCATCTGTGCTGAGCTTGCACAGGAGTGGATTCGTACCGGGGTTTCTGTATCTGTTGTTCCTCCGAGGAATGGGGCCAAACGCCGAGAAATTGGACCGGATTGGGTGATATTCGAACTGATCTGGAGATTCAGTTCATGCAGTTGCGGAGTTGAATGATAGCTTCCGCCACAATCGTCAATGTCGACACCGAGAACTTTGGCGAGGTCGAGGTCGAGGTTTGCATAACCGCGCTTATAAGCGGTCACAGATACGTCCGGATTGGAAAAAGCAATGATCTGGGTGCCGTATTGGCGCGCGCTTTGAAGCAGTGGGAGAAGCGAAGGCGTGCAATCCTGCAGATCATCAATGAGGATGCACTGCGGTAGTGGTGTTTCGCTGCGGAGCCGCAAAGTTTCAATGTCTTGATCCCAGCGCGAAAGCAGTCGCGCTGCACTGCGACCAAGGGCAGCGCCATGAGCTTGCATTGTTCCACGGTATTCCACTGCAAGTTCGGGGATCTCTTGCCATTTGCGCAGGAGGAATGCGACGGTCTCCCATTGCGGGATTGCATGGGTTTTTCCAAGTTCGGTAAGGCTGTCGGGAGCGAGCCCTGCCTCGGCAGCAAGATCAATGAGATAGCGCAGTTCCATTTTAAAAGCGGGCAGCGCTTGAATAGTTTGAGCGAGATCTTCTGGCCAGTTGAGGGTCGTTGTCTCAAGAAGCTGCGTGATCAGACGATCGATGCTTGCACCGGTGAGCAGTTCAACGTCCCCCAGAGGTTCGTCACGCGTATTGCGCCACTGAGAAACGATGGAATACGCCCAAGCTGTGGGCGTGCGCACAGGACGAACAGCATCGGGAGCCATACTTTGGACAGCTGGCATCAGTGCATCGGCCCGCGAACGGTCAGGAGTGAGTACAAGGAAGCTGCGTCTCTGTCGAGCGAGCTCTGCGACTGCGCTGAGCAGGAGTGTGGTCTTTCCACTTCCGGGGGCACCACGAAGTACAGCGTCAGAGCTCATCATGCGTTGGAGGAGTGCACGCTGATGATCATCGAGGTGAGGAAGGCCGGAAAATCCCGAGCCAATCTCTATCCGTACCTGTTTGTTACCCATATAGTGATTCTGACAGAGGCCATGTGCATTTGGAGCCAACTTTTGGCTTCACGCCGAAATTGGGAAAAATGTGCCCCCGAAGCGGAAGCTTCGGGGGCACATTCTGGCAGTCATACTCAAAGTGAGGGCTTACCCTTTACTGAAGTGAATATTCCTTTTTGAATGCCTTTGTTGAAGAGATAGTGCTGTCAATCATCAGCGTAACTGGAGCAGCTGCATCGCGAAGAACATACCCTTCCACAAGGGTCACACTTTTACCAGCTGGGACCTCTTCCAAGTCAGCAAAAGGCTCGTATCCTTCAGGCTTTAGATCATCGGAATAAACCGCACTATCGAGCTCAGCCTTGTTTTGGGATACCTCAATATAGTATGCAAAAGGATTCAAACTGCTTGTGTCGTTATTTGTGATCTTTAAGGTCACAGCAACTGTTGGTTCACCGTCACTGTCATCTACCGACTCCTCGACCTTCTTCACCTCAATCGTGACCTTACCGTTCTCCAGCTGAACAACATCCGAGGTCGCACCAGCTTTGGAAGCTTGCGGCGATACAGAAGATGTCCCAGCGGCCTCACCATTAGCCTTCGAATACATAGCTTGGCCTCCCAAAACAGCAGCAATAGTGAGAGTCGAAATCACCAGTGAAGCAATTGCCATACTGGAGCCGCGGTGAGTCGCATCCGGGCGTGTCTGAACGACAGCGAGAATCGCAACGACTGTAGCAATAAGGGCCAGAATTAAAATCAGATATTTAAGAGCCGGAACCCAGAACAGGAGAAGAGAAATAATTCCCAACGCGAGTGCGGTGATAGCAAGGGGAGATAAGGGTTTAACTACAGGTGCTACTCCAAATTGTCCTTGAGGAGGAACAGTCGAATAAACCCCCTCAACGGGCATTTCCTGCGGATAAGGAGGAAAAGACATCGTTCACCTTTCGAGTAGATTCAACTTTAAGCTTTACCGCCAGAACACAAAACAACTCGTCGACACAACCCGATAGCTGCCGCTTCTCGCACTATTTTCAACACAACCCCACATACTAACCACTTAGATACTAAACCGCGACAACGCTTCGACCCACCCCACAATTACGCTCTTGCAGAAATAGCAGGCCCTCTCCCCCACCTGCACGTACTATGAGGACACAGAAGACCATTCGATCCATAACATCTGGGAGTCGCAGTGAACATTACGATCGGTATCAATGCAAGTCCGCGCGAGCTCGACCTGGAGGTAAACCTCAGTGAAGACGAGCTCTTCGCTCAAGTGAGTGAAGCCCTCCGCGCTCAAACGCCGCTACTCCTGACCGACACTAAGGGAGAGAAGACACTCATCCCCGCGCAGGCAATTTCCTTCGTGCGCGTCACGGCGCAGCAAAGCCACCGCGTCGGCTTCGCCATTCACTGAGAAGCCGCGCGTTTATTTCTTCACAAGTCCACCTGTTGCCCTAGGCACGCAGGTAGATTTCCTTCATTCGTTCAGCATGTTCACTGCTCAGCACTTCAGCAATGGTGTCTGAGTCTTCGGGTGACAGCGATAGGTCCGGGTGCATAAACATCGTTGAACGCACCAAACCCAAAACTTCTCCGGCGACCCGACGCGCCCACAAGGACAGCCTCGCCGCAAGCTGCTCGTCGGCCTCGAAAATGGGGGCAAGGTTCTCGCGCACCCACTCCCCCTGCTCAAGATCCCAATTCGCTCCGGGGAAAAGATTCTTTCGCGAAGCGATCTCGCGCAGGAAACCACCAAGGACCCCCAAGGTCACATAGGTTTTAATGGAACGCTCATGCCATGTCTTCGGGCGCGTGCGGGCATCGAGGTCGTCATAGAGTCCGTCGTAGGCTCGCGCATACGTAGACAAATCCATTCCACGGTGAGTACACCACGTCTCAACCTGAGTAAAAGTCTCGAAAACACGCGTGGCCATGCGTGCGTGTTCCACCTTCGCTTCGAAGGTCGGAGCCTGGTCGCTATCCTTTGCCAGGCGAGTCATTGCAGCCAAAATCGAATACGCGATCAGACCGACGACTTCCGCGTCGCTGTCCGCCACAGGTTCATAGGTGCGTTCCATGGCATAACACTACATCACGCAAACGTGACGGGTTCCTCTTCGGACAAACCTTGTCAACCTCGTACAATGAAAAAGACAGTGCTGACCGATCGCACGCGAGAAAAGTTTCCCGGGCAAGTGCCCACAAGAAGACCGCGATCGGCTGCAATTCTCAACGGGGTTTTCCCCAGGACAGGTTGATTGTGACTTCACCTTCTGAGTACTCCGCCGGCGTTGTTCGTCTTGGCGCGATTGCTGCCCCTTCCACTGAGGAAGAGACCACCCCCGATATTACGAACTCGGGAAATGAAACTTTCGAAGCGAAGTCTTTCGCTGATTTCGGGGTCAGTGACCCCATCGTTGATGCGCTTGAAGAACGCGGCATCACCCACCCCTTCCCCATCCAGGCCCTGACCCTTCCCGTCGCACTGGATCGCCACGACATCATCGGTCAGGCCAAGACCGGTACCGGTAAGACTCTGGGATTCGGCATCCCCGTCTTGGAAGACGTCATCGCCCCGGATGAAGAGGGCTACGAGGACCTTCTCAATCCGAATATGCCGCAGGCACTCATCATTTTGCCGACCCGTGAGCTCACCAAGCAGGTGGCCGAAGATCTCCGGGCGGCAGCCTCGCACCTGTCGACGCGCATCGTTGACATCTACGGCGGCGTTGCTTTTGAACCACAGATTGAGGCACTCAAGCGAGGAGCGGATATCGTCGTCGGTACCCCCGGGCGTTTGATCGATTTGCTCCGTCAAGGTGTGCTGCACCTGAACGGCGTGGAAAACGTTGTCCTTGACGAGGCCGACGAGATGCTTGACCTGGGCTTCCTCCCGGACGTGGAAACTTTGCTTTCACGTATTCCCGCGGACCGTCACATGATGCTTTTCTCGGCAACCATGCCCGGCCCGGTGATCACGCTGGCCCGTAAGTTCATGACCCAGCCGACCCATATCCGCGCGCAAGATCCTGACGATCAGGGCCAGACCGTCAACACGGTCCAGCAGGTGATCTACCGCGCTCACGCCATGAACAAGACCGAGATCGTTGCGCGTATCTTGCAGGCACGAGGCCGCGGTCGCGCTGTGATTTTCTGTCGTACTAAGCGTGCGGCTGCGCGCGTTGCCGACGAGCTCAGCGAGCGCGGTTTCGCGGTTGCCGCCCTTCACGGCGACTTGGGCCAGGGTGCACGTGAGCAGGCTCTGCGTGCTTTCCGTAATGGCAAGGTCGATGTTTTGGTTGCAACCGATGTTGCCGCGCGTGGCATCGACGTTGACGATGTCACCCACGTCATCAACTACCAGTGCCCCGAGGACGAGAAGGTCTACATCCACCGCATTGGTCGCACCGGTCGCGCGGGAAATTCTGGCACAGCCGTGACCTTCGTGGATTGGGACGATGTCCCGCGCTGGTCATTGATTTCGAAGGCGCTGGGCTTGGGAGTTCCCGAACCTCTGGAGACCTACCACACCTCGCCGCACCTGTATACGGACTTGGATATTCCCGAGGATGTTACCGGGCGTCTGCCTCGTGCGAAGCGTACGCGCGAGGGACTTGGCGCCGAAAAGCTTGAGGATTTGGGCGCTCCTTCCCGCCGTGGACGAGGCCGAGGCCGCTCAGGTGCTCGCACGTCCTCCCGCTCTGGCGAGGGTAACCGAAGCAGGCGCCGCAGCCGCAAGGATGGCGATCAGACGATGAATCCTGGAAAGCAGGGGCGCTCCGACCGCGGAACGAAGGGCCGTGGTCGCGGTGAGCACTCGCCTGCACCACGTAAGCGGGTGCGCCGTCGTAAGGGCAGCGAGGAGTAAGGCGCGCGTCTACCGGCCGAGGAAAGGCAAGGTGTTCGCGCGTAAGACAGGATTGGCAAGCACCCAGTGAACAGCGGCTTCCCTCAGGACATCGCTGGCCTCGGTTGATTTTCCACCGCGAAGATCTCCCACTGCTTTCTTGGCGCGCGCAAGCTCGTCTGCGCTGAGGGGGACCTGAGAGGAAATGATCTCGAGGAATTGCTTGAGGAGCGCGTTAAAAGTCGGTTCCCAGTTAATGCCGCCGTTGTCGTAGACCTCGTAGGCGACCTTACCCGTGATCCTGATGGCTTCACCTTGGAGTGTCTCGGCCTGATTATCAAGTGGAACGAGCAAGTCCCAGAGTTCGCTGGAAAGTTTCTTCCAGCTCTTCGAAGGATCGAGCTCGAGCTTTTCTCCAACGCTTGGGGCGGGACGCGCAACTTGCTGAGCGACGCCGAACATTTCGCACAGCTGTCGCAAGGCTTCCGCGGCTTCGAGGAAGCGGGGGTTGCTGGCATCTTCAGGGTTGTGGGCGATGATCGAGCAGCGATCTTTATCCATGGCTTGAAGAGCTTTGTATTCCTCGCCGCTTGGGTGTGCGCCATGAGCACGTAAAACCTTGAAAACACGCAAGATTCTGGGGGAATCAAACAAGTTGTACCAACTGAGCGCGTACTTCGTCAGCGTGTAGTCCCCATAGATTTTTGAATGCGCATCAAGAGTAGGGTCAGCGCCCCATTGGATCATCTGTTCCACCTCGGGCGCGTCCAGGCGTTCGACAGCGCCGAACAACGGAGTTTGGTCCGTGTTATCCCGGGCATTGATGTCACCGCCAAGGGCAATGAGACCGGGGATCAGATCGGGTCGACGTTGCTTGACGCGGGAGTGAATGGGAGTTTGTCCGCGTTCATTGCGACAGTTGATGTCCTCGCCTCGGGCGACCAAGAACTCGACAATCTCTTGCGAGCAGAGGAGGTGCAAGAGTTTGGGCTTTCCGTATTCGCTCCGCAGGTATGCGCCAATCTCGCAGTTTTTCACTGCCTCAGCCACGGCCTCGACGTCCCCGCTTGCGAGGATTTCTTTGATGTCGTTGGGGAGAGTTTTGCGCATTCCGACCTCCACGTGAACGTTATTCTTCAAGAATAGCGTCTTGAAGGTACCCTCTCCCCCGACACCTCTCTGCGCGATCCCGTGGTCTTGAACCTGGGCGCGCCATCGGGGCGAGCAGTTTATATATTCTGCTCAGCCAACGCGGGTGATCTTGACGATCGCACCTTCATCGCTAACGGCAAGCAGTTCGTAGGCAAACTCGCCTTCCAGCATCATGTCGATCTGGTTGAGCAAGGGCGTTGGCACATGAGGCGCGACCAGTTCCATCGCCTCGCCAACATTCAGAGAAGAAACAGCACCTAGGATTGCGGGGTGACGCAGGCGAGGTGGGAAGGGACGTGCATCCAATCGCGGAAGCTGAGCACCGTGATCACAACCGCAACCGCATCCACCAGTGCTCTGAGCAGGCTCCTGAGCCTTCTCGGCAGAAACATCACGAAGTTCGAATTCGGGCAGGTCGGAATTAGGTTCGATCATGAGATCCCTTTCGTGGGGCTCGGCGACTGAATGAAGCGCCTGAGCAACAGCTTCTAATAAAACATAGTTTATACGTTTTTATTAAAGCTGCCCTTTGAGGGGTCTTACTCCTCCGAATCCGTCAACACCCGCTGAACGAAACGCGGAAGAGCGGCGGGACGTTCACGGCGCCCTCCCCTAGTGAAGAAGAACATGCGAATACGCCCCCACAAGGTCGTGCGCACGCTGGAAGGCCAACGGTGGGTAATGTACTCAACCGCATCTGAAACTTCGAGGCGCCGCGTTGAGTTACCCACGCGAACCCACAGCTCCGGCGCCCCCTTACCTTTGGGACCGAGGAGGTACACCGGCCTCGGGCTGGGAGGAACGGTCACGCGGCAGACTTCCTGAGCCTCGTAGCCTTCTTGGGGATCCGTGGCTGGAGCGAAATCGATGCTTGGCAGCGCAGCCGCGTTAGTTCCGAGGCGTTGCCCCCACAGGTCGCGAATCCACAGTTCAAAACGATCAGCGTCAGGACTCTTCAATGTCGCATAGTCCGGGCCTAAACCGATGAGCTTTCCATCATCATCAACACCGATGAGGAGCGTTCCTCCGCCGGAATTCATGAAGGCAGCAACAGTCTTGGCAATGACGGTCTCCATCGCATCATCCCGTTGCTGGGTACGCATATTCCAGCGTGCGCTGGACTTGAATTCGCGCGTATCGGATTCGCCTCGCGCGGCAACGTCAGCAATCGGATCAAGGCCGGGACGCGGGTGCAGATAGGCGACGATGAGAGCGCAGACAGTGACGACAAGGAGGGAAACCACGGCCGCGACAGCAATCATGGCCGGGCGCCACATATCAGAGCTTGAGAAAATCCAGCCGGCAAAGAGCAGTCCAGCCCACACACCAAGCATGCCGGTCAAGGTTGCCGAGGCAGTGGACATCGTCATTCGCGAGGCCAAGAAACGGCGAACGATCATGCCAATGAGCCAAGCGAGCACGACAACTGCGACTTGAATCCCAACCCATCTGAGCAAATCAGGGTTTTGAGGAGTCGCGGAGAAGTTCGGCTGACCCGTATTCATGTCAACGACCATTCGGCTTCCTTTGAGTATTTCGCCTGCACCTCGCGGCGATAGAAGGAGTGTCATCTAGGTTTAACGGTACCCAGTCGCCCGCGGAAAAGCGCAGCGGTATCCACAGAATTATCCCTTAGGCAAGAAACCCGAAGACCGCTCCCCAACCAACGAGGAGGTTGGCAAGGGAATGCATCATCCAACTGGGAAGAATGGAACCGCCTGCCGCCTCTTCGTTCACCCAACCCATAATCCAGCCACTGACCGCAGTCAGCACTCCCACGCCAATAAGTGGGAACAGGGTGAACGCTGAGGAAAGCAGAACCACATGTACAAGACCGAAGACCACGGCCTGCACTGTGTTTCCAACTCTGAATCCGAACTTTTCGCTCAGCTTCTTTCCAAGGAACCCTCGAAAGAGGATCTCTTCCGATAGGCCGGTCTGAATGAAGGCGTAGAAGAGGACCGCTATCGCTCCATAGATCCCGCTACCTGCGAAGCGTGAGGAGGCTGTCCCGCCAGCAGCCGAGGAAAGAAGCGCGACTGAAAGCACGGCGACAGCGGCCCATACCATGAGCGCAAGCACAAGACGCTGGCGCGCTGCTTTCCACTCGGGCACGACGAGGCCAATCCACGTTGCGAACTCAACACACCTGCGCGTTGTCACAGCCCACCATGCAACCGGAATAACAAGTGCAAGTGAGAGCTGAACAAAAGACGAGATAACAGTCGTGAATACCATCGCAGCCTCCAACAATTGCGCAGTCTGCTTTCAAGGATACAGGCCACCCATCGCGCTTAGCCGTCCTCATACGCCAAGGGGCGCCACACCCGTTTCGCGAGCGCTGTACCGCTTGGATGCGGATACAGCTCCGAATAATCAGATGTGACACCCCATGGGAAGGGCAGGACGCGCCCTCAGTTCATCGCAAAGACGTGCGCCTTTCAATTGAGCGCGAGGCCCACACTGCTAGGAATAGTGCAAAGAGAGGAACCAAAATGCACGCTCCCATTCCCCAAACATTGGGATACCCATCAGTTCCCAAAGTCGCGCGATATGACGTCCACATAACCTCGGTACTGAAATGGCCGTCGAGAGTCATTGAGAAGGGCATGAAGAAGGTTCCAATTCCGCTCAAAACCTGGTCAACGATGTAGGTCAGGAGCAATCCGATAGCCACCGCACCGAAGCCCATGTGGTTGAAGCGCCCTTCGGCCGCAATACTCATGACCGCACAGACCTGAAGAATCAGCGCAATACACGAAACGATCCAGGTAATAAACAAAACCACGAGCACCAGAGTCGAAAAAATCGCAAATAGCGAACGTGGGCCAGCAGTGTAGTCGGCGAGGGTGATGCCCTGACTCCATGCCGCCGCCCACGCAACTGCAATGCCTCCGCCGATGGCTAAGGCAAGCGCGATGAGGAATTCGATGATCATTCGGCTGACCTTTGCCCAGTAGATCACGGCGCCTGACACGGGCAGAGTCATGGTGAAGTACCCCTGTTGTCCGTACAGAGTCTTCCAGTAGTCACTCATTCCACTGATCGCTGCACCCACAGGAATCGCTACGCACATCAGGTAACCAAACATGGTCATTGTCCCGCTCAGTCCCGGGACTCCACTTGCGACAACACCGACCGTCACGGCAAGGATCGCAATAGCGGTCCCCATTTGACGAAGATCAGTGCGCAGGCGACTACCGATTTCATAAGACAGCATTTTCCCGAACATCAGCGGTATTCCTTCCTGAAAATCGCATCTAAAGAGTCCCCTCGCGTTGCACGCAGATCATCCGCATCTCCTTGAAGAAGAACCTGTCCCTCTTTCATGAAGAGCGCATAGTCAACGAAATGTTCGATATCCGAAATCAGGTGGGTGGACATGATGAGGAGCGACTCGGGATCAAACTCACGCAAAATCCCCTCGAGGATAATGTCGCGAGTTGCCGGATCTACCCCACTAATCGGCTCGTCCAACAAGAAAACCTTCGCTTTGCGCGCCATGATCAGGCTGATTTGAAGCTTCTCCCCCATTCCCTTACTCATCTCACTGAGTGGTCGCCCCTCGGGGAGTTTAAAGAAATCAACCATGGTTCGCGCTCTTTCCGGTTCAAAATCAGCAAAGAAACGCGAGTAGATGTTAATCGCACGCTCCACGGTCCATTCGCCGTTAAGGAATGCTGCCGAAGGCAAGTACGAAACAATAGATTTTGTACCGATTCCGGGTTTATGCCCGTCGATACTCACCTGTCCTTGGTAATCATTCAGCACTCCTGCAAGGATTTTCAGCAGCGTGGTCTTCCCACATCCGTTGGGACCCATCAGACCGACGATGTGCCCGGCATCCAGTGAGAGCGAGTAGTCCCGTAGAGCCGGCGTTTTCCGGTAATGCTTCGTGAGGTGATCAACGTGGACGAGGCCGTGCCCCGCACGCCTTGACCGCTCAGTTTGTGTGGTCATGAGTATGCCTCCTTGGCTACTTCTCCGTGACATCCCAACGTTGATTGATCAGAGTTTTGGCAGCATCCAGATCGATTCCCAGTGAGCGACATGCGCGAATGTAGGCGTCTGCCGCAAGATGCGCGTCGTTCTTCCGCAGAGCATGCAGAGCACGCTCATCAGTTGCGACGAAGCGTCCTGCGGTCCGTTTCGGGACCGTCAGTCCTTCTTCATCAAGCGCACTCAGAGCTCGCTGAACGGTATTGGGATTGGTGCCTGCCTCGATCGCGAGATCACGCACGGAGGGGATCTTTTCGCCAGGTTTCCACGTACCGTCGGTAATACGACCGCGGAACGAATCAGCTAATTGGATCCAGATTGGACGGGTGTCATCGATGCGCATCGATGTATCCCTCCTGTCTATCTGTATTAATACACTAATACAGTGCCACACTATCGAAACTGTGTCAACACAGTAATACAGTTTGATCGGAAAACGAAGGACAGCAAACACCCCGTTGGGAAAATCCCAACGGGGCGTTACGGCATTAAGCCATACATTCAGCCTCTGAAAGGCCGCATGTTACACATTCACGCAATCGGCTCGGCGCTAATGTGCCAAACCTCGCGAGCGTAATCGCTGATCGTACGGTCAGAAGAGAAACGACCGGAACGCGTGATATTGACCCAAGCCTTGCGCGCCCAAGCCTCTTGGTCACGGTAATCCTGCGCCATACGGTCCTTTGCTTCACGGTAGGAAGCGAAGTCACCCAAGACGTAGTAGACGTCAGCAGGCTCATATCCCGATTCCAGAAGCGACCAACGCAGATCATGGAACCAACCGGAGTTGGAATCATTCAAGGTTCCATCGGTCAAAGCATCGATCACGCGCTTCAAGCCAGGCACATTCTCGTAGTGCCAGCGAGGATCGTAGTGGCGACGAAGCTCGGGAAGCTCATCATCGGTTGCGCCGAAAATGTAAGCGTTCTCTTCCCCCACGGCCTCGAGAATCTCAACGTTCGCGCCATCCAGCGTGCCCAGGGTCAGCGCGCCGTTCATCATGAACTTCATGTTGGACGTGCCCGAGGCTTCCTTACCGGCCATCGAGATCTGCTCGGAAACATCCGCAGCAGGAATGATGTGCTCGGCGGGCGAGACATTGTAGTTATGGACGAAGACGACCTTGATGCGGCCATTGATGTCCGGATCGTTATTGACCAGGTCAGCAATGGTGTTAATCAGCTTGATAATCGCCTTCGCGCGAATGTAGCCGGGGGCAGCCTTCGCACCGAAAACGAACACGCGCTTAGGAACATCCAGAGCAGGATTGTCCTTGATACGGAAGTACAAATCCAGCACATAGAAGGCATTGAGCAGCTGACGCTTGTACTCGTGCAGACGCTTGATCTGAACATCGAAGATTGCATCGGGATCAATCTCGACACCCTCACGAGCCTTCACCCACGCGGCAAAATCAACCTTGTTCTGGTGCTTGATCTCAGACAAGCGCGCGTACAGGTCAGAATTTCCTGCATCAGTAAACTTCGCAAGCTCGTCAAGATCGGTCACCCAGCGATCCGATCCGGTGACCTCGTCAAGGAGGGCCGCCAGGCGCGGGTTGCACTGCTTGAGCCAACGACGTGGAGTCACGCCATTGGTCTTGTTATTAAAGCGCTCGGGCCAAATCGCGTACCACTCTTTGAGCGTCTCACGCTTGATAATTTCAGTGTGCAGTGCAGCCACGCCGTTGATTGAGTACGAGGCGTAGCAGGCAATCCACGCCATGCGGACAGTGTTGCCCGAGACGGGAGCCATGTAGTCGATGGTTGCGCCATCAACGCCACGCTCGGACATGTCCAGACGGAAACGACGATCGATCTCGCGAACGATTTCAGAAATACGGGGGAAGAGACGATCGAAGATGTGAATGTCCCAGGTCTCCAGAGCTTCAGCCAAGACCGTGTGGTTCGTGTACGCGAAAGTATGGGAGACAACTTCCCATGCTTCTTCCCATCCGAGGCCATGCTCATCCATCAGGATGCGCATGAGCTCGGGGATGGCGAGAACCGGGTGCGTGTCATTGAGCTGAACAGCATTGAACTGTGCAAAGCCGCGCAGGTCATCGCCGTGTTCTGCGACGTAGTTATCAACGATTGCCTGCAGTGAAGCCGAGCAGAAGAAGTATTGCTGGCGCACGCGCAGGACCTTACCTTCGAAGGTCGTATCGTTGGGGTACAGCACACGGGAAATATCCATGGTGCGTTCACGATCAACGATTGCATCGGTGAAACGCTGAGAATTGAAGGCATCGTAGTCGAAGTCCTCCATGGGCTCAGCCTTCCACAGGCGCAGCGTATTGACGTTCTTCGTACCATAGCCGGTAATCGGCATGTCATAAGGAATGGCGCGGACAGTCAGATCCGCGTAGCGAACAATGCGCTGTTCTTCCTCGCGGCGAATGACGAAGGGGTAGCCCTCTTCCATCCAGGGGTCGGGATGCTCAGTCTGGAAGCCATTATCAAAAAGCTGCTTGAACAGACCGTAGCGGTACAAAATACCGTAGCCAGCAACCGGCAGATCCAAGGTTGCACACGAATCCAGGAAGCACGCAGCCAGTCGGCCAAGGCCACCGTTACCCAGCGCAGCATCGGGCTCTTCTTCCAAGACCACAGACAGGTCCTTGCCCAGTGCCGCCAAGGCCTCGCGGGCCTCGTCAACCATTCCAAGGTTGGAAAGATTGTTTAAGAGCGCTCGGCCCATCAGGAATTCTGCTGAAAAGTAGTGTTCCATGCGCCCCACTGCGTAGGTGCGCTCTGTTGCATGCCAACGATCAGCGATGCGATCAATAATCGCTGCAGATAGTCCCTGCCATGCTTCCATCTCGGTTGAGACTCGTTCAGGGCGTCCAGAGACCGCTCGAACCTGCGACTTTAGCTGTTCCTCTAGGGACCGGCTCATAAAATCTCTCCTTGCGATTGACTCAGTACTACCGGTAGCACTGGGACAAGCCTACTGCAGGCTTTCGCATGGTAGCGAGATTAAAGTCCTCTGCTGTTTGTCAACCGACCCTACTTGACAATCCCAGCATTCTTGATGAAGTCGAAAACTCCACCCATGACCAGTTCGGTTGCAATTGCGGCAAGAAGCACACCGGAGATCTTAGTGAGCAAGAGGATTCCGCCGGTTCCAAGAAGACGAGAAAGCTCAAGCGAGAAGCGCATTGATGCCCAGATGACGACATGTGTCGCAACCACTGCCAGAACCACCGCAACAATGGATCCCGTCGTATGCGCCTGAGCCATGGACACCATGACGGCGACGATCGCACCGGGACCGGCAAGCAGAGGAATACCCAGGGGAACGAGCGCCACGTTCACAGCGTCATCGCCCGTATCCGGTTGGTCCATATCGCTCGAGGTCAAGAGCTCCATCGCAACTAAGAAGAGGAGCACACCTCCGGAGAGCTTTAAGGACTCCATCGAGATCTGCAGAGCTCGAAGAATCTGCTGCCCCAAGAAAGCAAAAGCCAAAATCACGCCGAAAGACACCAGGGATGCCTGGACGGCTGCCTTACGCTGCGCTTTAGGCGAGAACTTTGACGTCAATGCCAAGAACACGGGCATCAAGCCCATCGGGTCCAAAATGACAATCAGGGTCGCAAAAGTCGTCAGCAGTACCGTAACGTCCACAACAGAGCCAATATTCATGGGCGCAAGACCTCTAAAAACGCTTCCTCTTCGAGTTTGTTCAGAACCGACTGATCCGTAAGGTTTTCTCCAAGCCGATTCGGTTTGCCTCGCCCATGGTAGTCAGATGAACCAAAGACTTCCAGCTTCAAACGACGGGCAATTCTATCGACATCCGCACGGTCCTCATCCCCGTGATCTCGGTGATCACGTTCAATACCGAACAGACCCGCTTCTTTCATCATGTCAATGACTTCTTCAGGCAAGAGCCGCTGACGTGCACGGGCGCGAGGATGAGCCAAAACCGGAACGCCCCCCGCAGCACGCACCAGCTCAACCGCGTCAATAGGATCGGGCGCCCAATGCATAACAAAATAGGGGCTTGAGGGATGCAAAGCCTTAACAAAAACCGCACTGCGATCAGGGAAAGCACCGATCGCAACAAGGGCATCAGCAATGTGTGGACGCCCAACCGGTCCCCCATCGGGCGCCAGAGACTGAACCTGCTCCCAGGTGATTGGGTAGTCTTTCGAAATTCTCTCGACCATTCTTTGCGCGCGCGTCAGGCGTGACTCATTAGCGCGGCGCTGGACGGAAAGCAAGGCCTCGTTCGTCGGATCGGGAAGGTAACCCAAGAGGTGCACAGTGATTCCTTCGCGCGCACACGACAATTCGACACCGCGAACCAACGCAACCCCGGTGGACTCAACGCAAGCGGCAGCCTCGTCCCACCCCGCGTAGGTATCGTGATCGGTCAGACCGACAACGTCCAAACCCGCCTCGCGGGCCTTGTGCATCAGTTCTTCCGGGGTATCGGTTCCATCCGAATACGCACTATGCGTGTGAAGATCGATCCTGCTCATGCTTTTAGGATACGGTCCCCCTAGCATGCCCCGCTGTGAAAGTGAGACCATGGCACCATGAATACGAGTGATACCACTTCTAACCAAGAATCGGCCGACACCTTGGCCGAGCGCGTGAACAACCGTTCGCGCCGCCCGTCATCGGATGCTTTCCGCGAGTTCATGGGCTCAAACTGGGGTCCCCGTCCCGATGCAGGGATCACGCGAGCACCCGTCGCCGATTATCTTCCCGCGCGCGCCGTAGCAGCGGGCGAGCCTTTCCCCGGCGAACGCCTCGTCATCCCTGCGGGCACCTACAAGGTCCGCTCGAACGACTGCACCTACCGTTTCCGCGCGTACTCTGCTTTCGCGCACCTGTCGGGTCTGGGCCAAGAACGCGAACCCGATTCCGTGATCGTTTTGGAGCCTCTCCCCTCCGGTGGTCACGAGGCCGTGCTTTTCTTTAAGCCCCGAACCTCGCGTTCCTCGCAGGAGTTCTACTCTGATTCGCGCTACGGCGAGTTCTGGGTGGGCGCACGCCCCTCGCTCGAGGAAGTCGCAACAGAAACCGGGCTGCGCTGCGAGCACATCGACACTCTGCGTGATGCACTGGCTAAGGACGCGGGAAGCGTTCGTCTTCGCGTGGTCCGTAACGTTGACGAGGCCGTCGAAGCGATGGTCAACGAAGTGCGCCTCCAAGCAGGCCTCCCCTTCGGCGGAGATGCAGCTGAAAGCGATGATGCGCTTGAAGAACACCTTTCCGAGATTCGCCTATGCAAGGACGAGTTTGAAATCTCTGAGCTTCGTCGTGCAATCGAGATTACGAAGGCTGGTTTTGAGGACATCTTGCGCGCACTCCCCCGAGCGGTGGGACACCATCGTGGCGAGCGCGTGATCGAAGGCGCTTTCGGAGCGGTCGCACGCGAAGAAGGCAACGGTCTGGGCTACGACACTATCGCGGCCTCGGGAAACCACGCGAATACTCTCCACTGGATCGATAACGACGGTCCCGTGAACGAAGGCGACCTGGTTCTGGTCGACGCTGGCGTCGAGGTTGATTCTCTTTACACCGCGGATATCACCCGCACACTCCCCGTCAATGGAACCTTCTCCCCCACTCAGGCGAAGGTCTATCAGGCGGTTTTGGATGCCTGCGAGGCCGCACTCGAGCGCGCGAACCAACCGGGAACACGCTTCCGCGATGTTCACGATGCCGCAATGAAGGTTATCGCCGCACGCCTTGAGGAATGGGGACTTCTGCCTGTGAGCCCCGAAGAATCACTCTCCCCCGAAGGCCAACAGCACCGTCGCTGGATGCCCCACGGCACCAGCCACCACCTGGGATTGGACGTCCACGACTGCGCTCAGGCGCGCCGCGAAATGTACCAGGATGCGTTCTTGCAGCCCGGAATGTGCTTCACGATTGAGCCCGGCCTGTACTTCCGCGCCGACGACATGGCTATCCCGGAAGAATTCCGCGGAATCGGCGTGCGCATTGAGGACGATGTTCTGGTCAACGCCGATGGAAGCGTCACCCGAATGTCAGAGGATATTCCTCGAAAGATCGCCGATGTTGAGGAATGGATCCGACAGGCGCAGCAGCGCGCCTAGCTTTCAGTCCTGAGAATCGGGCCGGGGTGCTTCTTCAGAGGAATCTGAGGGAGCACCCTCTGTTTTGCCTTGGTCTGACGAGGCCGTGGGCTGTGCCTGTTCCTGCGGTACATCCGCTGCTTGAGAAAGACGCACTCCAAAACGCGGCTGTTCATCCGGGCGCGATCCGTATTCCGTGGGGCCACTAGTCTCGCGGGCCGTGCGCACCCGACGCGGACGCATCTGATTGCCCTGGGTCTTTTGCAATAGCTCGAATGCCTCACGAATGCGATCCGAACCCGCAGCTTTCGCAATGATGACTGCGTAGCGCCCAGCAACCACTTGGGATTGAGAGTAAAAATCGCGTCGGCGCCTGCGCATGAAGAAAAGGGACGTGCTCAGGCATGCGGTCATGAAGGCACCTGCAAGCATGCATGCCCCCACCCACACCATGGTGTTTCCCTGGTTGATTGAAAGCACAATACCGATCATTGCGCCCCAGAGCGCACCATTCATCACTGCAGAGGAGACTGCACGCGCCCAGGTGACGCGTCCCATGATTCGTTCTACCGAATACAAGTCGGTTCCAACGACGCTGACCTGTTCGACTTCGAAATCATTGCTGGCCAGAACCTCAAGCGCAGCAAGGGCCTCTTCATAGGAGCCGTAGGAGGCAACTTCCGTGCCATCGGGCAGCCGTCCGCCACCGTTTCTCCGCACAACTCCATTGACAGGTACACTCATGTTTTCCCTTTCCTTGTTCTGCCATCGTAGCGAGAACTCAAGATGGATGGGCGGGTAAGAAGTTCGCTGTGGGGATAAACTGACCAAGTGAGCAGTGCACCTTTAAACGTCGGAACAACAGGACGTCGTGTCTTTATCGGCAAACTTGCCGGAACGAGCGTCTTTGACCCACTAGGCGAAAAAGTGGGAGTCATTCATGACGTCGTGGTGACTTTCCGATTGAACTCAACAGCGAATGTTATTGGCTTCGTTGTCGAGGTCGGCCCTCGAAAGCGCGTATTCCTCCCCTTTACGCGAGTTACTGCGATCGAAGCAGGCTCAGTGATCACCACCGGCTTGCTCAATATTCGTTCCTTCACCCAGCGTCCCGTTGAAACCCTGGTTATCACCGAGCTCTTCGACCGCGAAGTGACCATGAATGACGGAAGCGGCACAGTCAAGATTCTTGATGTCGCAATGCAGCAGCGCCGGCCTCGTGACTGGATTATCTCGACCCTCCACGTCCAACGTATCCGCACGACCACCTTGGGATTCAAGCGCGGCGGAACCACCATGACGGTCGGCGTGGACGAAGTTTCTTCGCTCCTCAAGACTGACTCAAACCAGGCCGCAACAGCGCTTATTCAACAGACCGAAGACATGAAGCCCGCGGACCTTGCGGACTTCATCCATGATCTTCCCGCCGATCGCCAGCTTGCAGTCGCCGCCGAACTCCCCGACTCGCGTCTGGCCGACGTCCTTGAGGAACTCGGCGACGATGACCGCGTGTCGATCCTCTCCCAGTTGGAAGCAGGCCGAGCCGCCGATGTTTTGGACGTCATGCAGCCCGATGATGCCGCCGACCTTGTCGCCGAACTCCCAGTTGAAACAGCTCAATCCCTTCTGTCCTTGATGGAACCGGATGAGGCCGCGGACGTGCGCCGATTGATGGCGTACAAGGAATCAACGGCGGGTTCGCTGATGACAACCGAACCGGTGATTCTCGGACCCGACGCGACCGTGGCGCAGATGCTGGCCTCGATTCGACGATCTGACCTCCCTGTTTCTTTGGCTGCAGCAACCTTCATCGCACGGCCTCCCTTAGAGACCCCAACCGGGCAATATCTTGGTGCGGTCCATTTCCAGCGTGCTCTTCGCGAACCTCCCAACACTCTCTTGGGAACGATCATGGACACGGATTTGGATAAGCTCTCTCCGAACGCGCACGTTGCGACCGTGACACGTCTGCTCGCAACGTACAATCTCACCGTTCTTCCCGTTGTTGATGAAGATGGTCACCTCTTGGGCGCCGTGTCCGTTGACGATGTCTTGGATGAGCTTCTTCCCCGCGACTGGCGCGACTGGGATGACGATGTCACTGACCGAGTAATGGCAAGGAGTATTGATGGCTGATCGTCTTGATACCCCGAGCGAGCGGAAGTTTAAACTTTTTCGTCGCCGTTCCTCCGGTGATGGTTTCGGTCAGTTCGCCGAGGCCACGGCCCGTTTTATGGGTTCGCCGAAGTTCATCTTGTACATGACGATCTTCGTCGTGACGTGGATCGCCGCAAACGTTGTGCTCTACAAGGTTTCAGAGAAGTACGCCTGGGATCCCTACCCATTCATCTTGCTGAACCTGGCTTTCTCCACGCAGGCGTCCTACTCAGCTCCCCTGATTCTTCTTGCACAGAATCGTCAAGATGACCGCGACCGCGTGCAAGCAGAACAAGATCGTCAACGCGCTGAACGCAACCTCGCTGATACCGAGTATTTGACCCGAGAAATTGCAGCGCTGCGTATCGCTCTTCAGGACGTGGCGACCCGCGACTTCGTGCGATCAGAGATTCGCGACATGATGGCTGATCTTCGCGAAGAACTCGATGCTCGCGAAGAAAAAGAAGAACCGATCGAGAACGATAATCCCGCTGATCTTTCAACGCCCCGCACCGCTGAGAGCTAAACCGCTGCGCACAAGAGCGGTTGGGGTCATAGGATTGACACCATGACTTTGACTTCGCAGAACGTTCTTGATGCCCTGTCGACCGTTATCGATCCGGAAATTCGTCGTCCAATCACCGACCTCAATATGGTTGATGAGGTCGTGATCGATGGCTCCACAGTTTCGGTGACAATCCTCCTCACGACTGCAGGGTGTCCGCTGCGAAACACAATTTCCGAAGACGTCCACAAGGTCCTTGGTGCCCTCGATGGTGTCACCGATGTCAAAGTGACCATGGATGTCATGAATGACGAGCAGAAGAAAGCTCTGCGCGAAAAGCTCAACGGCGGACGCCCCGAACGCGAAATTCTCTTCGCACGCCCCGACTCACTGACGCGCGTCATTGCTGTAACCTCCGGTAAGGGCGGTGTCGGCAAATCTTCAATGACAGCGAATCTTGCAGCCGCACTGGCTCGTTCGGGCCTCAAGGTCGGCGTCATGGACGCAGATATTTACGGCTTCTCGATTCCTCGCATGCTGGGTGTTACCCACGATCCCCAGGTAATCGACGGAATGATCATTCCCCCGCTTGGTGCCCAAGGCGTGAAGGTCGTCTCCATCGGCATGTTCGTACCCGACGGTCAGCCTGTGATTTGGCGCGGCCCAATGCTCCACCGTGCACTTCAGCAGTTCTTGGCAGATGTTTTCTGGGGAGATCTGGACGTTCTCCTCATCGATATGCCTCCCGGAACCGGCGACGTTGCAATCTCAATTTCTCAGCTTCTCCCCAATGCTGAGATCCTCGTCGTCACAACCCCGCAGGTCGCTGCAGCCGAAGTTGCTGAGCGTGCGGGTTCGATCGCGTCGCAGACGAACCAGAAGGTTATCGGCGTCATCGAGAACATGTCCTACCTGCCTCAGGAGGATGGCTCGAAGCTTGAGATCTTCGGCAGCGGCGGCGGACAGTCTGTCTCAGATCGCCTGAGCGCCCAGCTTGGCTACAATGTTCCGCTCCTCGCCCAAGTTCCTTTGGATATTGCCCTGCGCGAGGGCGGAGATGCGGGAGATCCCGTTTCCGTGCACGAAGGAGAGGCCGCTCAAGTCCTCCAGGACCTTGCCCACACGCTCTCTCACGCCTCGCGAGGCCTCGCAGGGCGCCCTCTGGGTGTTGCTCCCCTGAATAAGACCATCTAATTCAACGAATAAAACCCCGTCATTGGGCGCGTAGTCGCCCCAGTGACGGGGTTTTTGCGTAACCTTGAAGCAAAGGCTTACTACCGCGGAGGACATAATGGCATCAGATAAGGCTCTGAGCTGGGTATTTGCAGAAGAGTTTGTCGAGGAAAACGACATCCTTGCCCAAGCTCGCGAGACTGCCACCGATTTAGGTGCTGAGCCCGTTTCAACCGGGGTCGGCGCTACCCTCCGCCTCCTTGCCGCAACCTGCGGAGCAAAAGCCGTCCTCGAAATCGGCACCGGAGCGGGAGTATCTGGCCTGTGGCTCCTCCAGGGAATGTCGGCCGACAGCGTCTTGACCACGATCGATCACGAGGTCGAGTTCCACAAGTACGCACGTCGTGCATTCACAGCAGCGGGCATTCCCTCTCAGCGCACCCGCCTCATCGCGGGACGGGCTTTGGATGTTCTTCCCCGCATGGCCGCACGCGGCTACGACATGATGGTGATCGATGCGCCCGCAGACGAAATTCCGGACTACCTCGATCATGCACTTCGGGTCCTGCGCCCCGGCGGCCTCATCGTGATCGTTCACGCTCTGTGGCACGACCAGGTTGCGGACCCTGCCCAGCGCGATGAACAGACGGTCATGATGCGAGAACTCGCGAAAGTTCTTGCTTCTTCAGAACAGTTTGTTCCAGCAATGCTTCCCGTCGGCGATGGACTACTCGCAGCAGTTAAGCGCATCTGAGTCTTACTCGTTAAGTCTCATTGGGTGACATCTTTCGCGCATATGCGGGTTGTCACGCTAGTATGAAAAACATGTTCGGTACTTCAGCAAACCAGATGTGGTGGTGGCTCTCCTAAGGGTGGGCCTCCGTTGATGTACCTCAAAACTCATCAGGCTCGCCCATGCGGCGGGCCTTTTTCTTTGTCTTGTGGGCCCACCGAGGGCAATAGATAGGACGGAAATGACACACGCGGACACGCCACACGTGATCACACGTGAGGTGCGCTATCACAGCGACGGCGGCAAGCTTCTTGCTGATCTTTGCAACCAGGGCTTACTTCCTCGCGCGACCTCGGGGCACCCAACAAACGTTGTCTTGCTCGACAGTGCAGACATCGCCTCCAAGCAACACTTGACGACCATTGCTCTACTTGAAGCCAGCGCATCTATCCAATGCGATGGTGATCAGGTCCGCGTGACCTCGACGCACCCCATCGACGGCCCCGCTGCAATCGAGAGGGTATGCGAGGCTCTCCCCCAGGCACTTCTCGAGCGCGCCGAGACCGAAGCCTTGTTTAACTTGCCTTCTCTTCGCGAAGACGAGGCCGACGAGGAAACCCGCCTAAAGCAGCGCGCAACGATGGAACCCTTGCGTATCTTGACCGATACCCCCATCGATCATCCGCACCTTCCTTTGGTCGCCGGGGCTGTCGCCTTTGATTACCTGGCAACATACGAGTCCTTGCCCGAGGTCGCTCACGGTTTCAACTCCTGCCCTGACTATCTCTTTTACCTGGCACGCATCATTTTGGTGGTTGATCACCCCTCTCAAAGCGCTCAGTTAGTTGGCGCTTCTCTCGATCTCCTTTCCCTTGAGCAGCGCATGAACGCGCTTGCCGAGGCGATCGATGCCGCACCCGAAAGCGCTCCGGAATCCACGGCCTCGGAAATTGGGGAAGCAGGTGCAGAGCCCCTCATTGCCCGCCCGACTATCTCCGATAGTGATTTCGCCGAGCTCGTCACCGTCATGCAAGAGCACATTGCTGCAGGCGATATCTACCAGGTTGTTCCCTCGCGCGGTTTCATCGCTGAATGCGCCGACGCGCTGACCAGCTACCGTTTCTTGCGCGATGAGAACCCCAGTCCCTACATGTTCTACATCGGGACTGAAAACTTCGAACTTTTCGGAGCTTCCCCCGAGTCCTCGCTCCTGCATTCGGCAAAGACCCACACCGTCGCGATTCGTCCAATCGCAGGCACGCGTCCTCGTGGTTTTGCTCCCGATGGCAGCATCGATCACGAACTCGATATCCGACTGGAGCTTGAGCTTCGTTCGGACGCAAAAGAAGTCGCAGAGCACGTCATGTTGGTCGATCTTGCACGAAATGACGTTGCCCGAGTTTCCAAGCGCGGGACCCGTAGAGTCGAGCAGCTGCTGCGCGTGGATCGTTACTCGCGCGTCATGCATTTAGTTTCCGAAGTGAGCGGCACCTTGGCCGAGGATCTTCATCCCCTCGATGCTTTCCGTGCGTCCATGACCATGGGAACGCTAACCGGCGCCCCCAAACTTCGCGCTGCTGAGCTTATTCGCACCTACGAGGGACTGAGGCGAGGCTCTTACGGCGGTGCAGTCGGGTATCTTCGCGGCGACGGCGAACTCGATACCTGCATCGTTATCCGTTCGGCTTTCGTCAAAGACGGACGCGCGATCGTTCAGGCCGGAGCCGGGGTCGTTGCAGATTCCGTCCCCGCTCGCGAGGCCGAAGAAACCGTCCACAAGGCAAGCGCAGTTTTGCGCGCCCTAGCTGCCTCGGCACGCCGTCCGCTGGTGATTGCCGCGAGCGCAGAGGAAGGTGAGTTCTAAAGTGCGCGTCATTTTCTTAGATAACCGCGATTCTTTCGTCTACAACCTGGTTGACCTAACGGCTCGCGAGGCCGGAGTACAGGTCTTCCGCAATACAACTCCTGTAGCTACGCTGCGTGATGCTCTTGAGCCGACCGCCGAAGAACGCGCTGCGGGCGAACGCCCGCTCTTGATTCTCTCCCCCGGCCCGGGACACCCGCGCCAGGCCGGGCACATGATGGAAATCCTTGACGTGGCTCTGCAAGAGAAAATCCCAACCTTGGGCATTTGCCTGGGATTCCAGGCAATGGTCGAGGCCTGTGGCGGAGTTGTCGCGCCGGTTGGCGCAACCCACGGGCGCACTGACCGCGTAGAACTCACCGCGGCCGGGATCGAAGACCCGTCATTTTCTGCTATCGCTGAAACGCCGCGCCCCGGCGACGAGGCCACACACGGCTATATCTCGATTGCCCGCTATCACTCGCTGGGAACCCGAAGCCTTCCCGAATCTTTGATTTCACTGGCCCATACCCATGATGGAATCGTCATGGCCGCGCGCCACCGCAGTGCTCCGTGCATCGGCCTGCAATTCCATCCCGAATCTATTCTGACCCCGGCCGGACCGCTCCTTTTGCGCGGACTCTTGGCTGATCTGACACTTTCACCCTCGATTTCAAGGAGTTCTCATGAGTGAGTCTTACCTGCGCCACGCGTTGAATGGTGCTGTTTTGGACCAGGAACAGGCTCGAAGCGTATTCGAGCAGATGTCGCGCGGCGAGCTCAGTGATATTGAAATCGCGGCTTTCCTTGGAGCACTTCACGCTCGTGGCGAGCAGCCCAGCGAAATCGCGGGTGCCGCCGAGGCCTTCCGACAAGCAGCACAGAGCTTCTCCACCGACGCCACCGGCATTATCGATGTGGTGGGCACGGGCGGCGACGGCGTGGGCACGATCAACGTCTCCACGGCCTCGGCCTTCGTCGCAGCATCCATGGGATTGAAGGTTGCCAAGCACGGAAACCGTGCGGTGTCCTCAAAGGCGGGAGCAGCCGACCTCATTGAGGCCGCAGGAATTCCTCTGGATCTCTCCCCCGCTTCTTCTGCGCAGCTCCTTGAGCGCACTGGCTTCTGCTTCCTCTTCGCACAGAAGTACCACCCCGCAATGCGTTTCGTCGCACCGGTGCGTGCAGCGCTCAAGAACCCGACGATCTTTAATCTCATCGGTCCCTTGGTGAACCCCGCCCACCTGTCCTATCAGGTTCTGGGCGTCGGCAAGCGCGAGCTCCTCGACGATGTCGCGCAGGCTCTGGCTTCCCTTGGACTCGAACATGCTCTGGTTGTTCACGGAAGTGGAACCGACGAGTTCGCTGTTCATGGACAAACGGAAGTCCGTGAGATCACTCGTGAGGGGGTCTCTTCCTACACCTATACCCCAGAAGAACTGGGGATCACTCCCGCGCCCTTGTCGGATCTGATTGGTGGAGATGCGAGCGATAATCTTCGCCTCATCACTGATATTTTCAACGGTTCGGGCATTCCTGCTCAACGCGATGCGATTGCTGCAACGACGGGAGCCATGCTCTATTTGGCTGGAAAAGCTCCTTCCTTGAACGAAGGAACCGCCGCTGCACTCGCCCAGCTCGCCAGCGGTGCAGTTGCCGAGCACCTGAAGACGATTGCTTCAACCGCACAAGAATTGAAGACGCAGGAGCAACAATGAGCCAGCACGCTTTCTCCCCGATCTCACAGCGCCTGCGCGCCACGGGAACAGTCCTTGATTCCTTGGTTGCAGCGCGCCGTACGCGCCTTCCCGAGCTCTACGAGGCCTACGGGAACATTGATCCCCTCACGCTTCCTCGCTCCGAGCGTTCTTTCGAGGATGCCCTGCGCACCCGTACCCCGGGCGAAAACGGCGTCGAGGCGCGCCCCAGCGGCCCGGCCATCATCATGGAGTGCAAGTCCGCTTCCCCGACCCTGGGGACAATCATTGAGGGGACGTATTCTCCGCGTCTCCTGGCTCGCGCATATGCTCCCTACGCTGCGGCGATCAGTGTGCTCACCGAACCCGATCGTTTCAACGGTCGCTTCGAGGACATCGACGAGGTGCGCCCCGAAGCCACTCAGCCGGTCTTGTGCAAGGACTTCGTCATTGATCCAATCCAGATCACCGCGGCGCGAGTGCACGGCGCGGACGCCATCTTGCTCATGTTGAGCGTTCTTGATGACGAGGCCTATCGCGAGCTTTCCTTGGCAGCGCTTCGCTTGGGAATGCATGTTCTCACCGAGGTCGACACTGAAGACGATATGCGTCGCGCACAGCTATTGGGCGCGCGAATTATCGGTATCAACAACCGGGATCTGCGCACACTCAACATTGACAAGGCACGTACTCGCGCGCTTGCTCCCCTGGCTCCTGCTGGGGCGGTCATTGTCGGCGAATCGGGTGTGAACTCTCGCAGCGACGTTGACGATCTTGCCCCCTACGTTGATGCCCTGCTGGTTGGTTCTCACCTTTCTGGTTCTGCCGATCCCGCTCACGCGGCATGGGAGATCACGGGCGGCGTTCCCAGTGCCGGCCAGGCATACTACGAAGCCCAGGCACGCTCAACGTCATGGGAACCGTACTCAAGCGAACGCCTCGGCGCTGGCGAAGGTGCGGCCACGGCCTCGGGAGAGCACCCCACAAAGCTTTCCCCCTACTTTGGAGATTTCGGCGGACAGTACGTCCCCGAGCTCCTCATCCCAGCTCTTGACCAGCTCGAAGAAGCCTTCATCGAAGCGATCGATGATCCGAGCTTCATCGAAGAGATCAACACGCTTTTGCACCACTTCCTAGGTCGCCCCACTCCGGTCACGGAACTGCGTAACCTGTCCGGCGGAGCAGCGCGGATCTTCCTCAAGCGAGAAGACCTCGTCCACGGTGGTGCGCACAAGGGTAACCAGGTCCTCGGCCAAGCATTACTTGCCAAGCGCATGGGAAAGACGCGCATCATCGCTGAAACAGGGGCTGGCCAGCACGGCACTGCAACCGCAATGGTCTGCGCACTCCTCGGCTTGGAATGCACGATCTACATGGGCGCAGTTGACGTTGTTCGTCAGGCACCCAATGTTGAACGAATGGAGCTCATGGGCGCCACCGTCGTCCCGGTAACTGCGGGCAGCGGTACCCTCAAGGACGCCGTCAACGAGGCCTTGCGCGACTGGACAGCGACTTTTGCGACCTCCCACTATCTCCTGGGAACTGCAGCCGGCCCGCACCCCTTCCCCACGATCGTTCGTGAATTCCACCGCATCATTTCCACCGAGGCGCGCGCACAGATGCTCGCTATGACCGGGGGACTTCCCGACGCAGTCATCGCCTGTGTCGGCGGTGGTTCCAATGCGATCGGAATGTTCGCCGATTTCATCGATGATCCTTCCGTTGCCCTCTACGGTGTCGAACCCGCGGGTGAGGGACTGGATAGCGGCCACCACGGGGCAGCAATCCATGAAGGAAAGGTCGGCGTCCTCCACGGTGCGCGTTCCTACCTCATGCGTACCGATGAGGGCCAAGTCGAAGAGTCCTACTCAATTTCAGCAGGCCTCGATTACCCGGGAGTCGGTCCCCAGCATGCCTATCTGTCGGCAAGCGGGCGCGCGAACTACGTGGGAATTACCGACGAGGAAGCGGTCGAAGCTTTCATTGCTCTGTCGCGCCACGAGGGAATTATCCCAGCAATGGAGTCCTCGCATGCTCTGGCCTACGCCCTGAAGATGGCAGCAGAGCTTGAAGCAAAGGGGAAAACTGCCGGACTGCATGTCCCCGAGGGCCACACTCCCCGACTTCTTGTGTGCCTATCGGGTCGCGGCGACAAGGACCTCGATCAGGTGCGCGAGCGCCTTGGTGGTTCTTTCTCGCGCGATGGCGCGGTTGCGCGCGCTGCTGAATTGGTCGCGCAGGCACGGGCAGGCTCGGGTACCCACAGGACTCATTCCTACGATCTTTCAACCCCCAAGGAGGAGCGATGACCCGCTACGAATCCATGTTCGAGCGCTGCGCGGCTGAGGGGCGCGGGGCGATCGTCCCCTTCGTGATGCTCGGAGACCCCACTGCTAGCGCCTGCGAAGCAATCATCGAGGCCCTGATCGCCGACGGTGCGGACGCTTTGGAATTGGGCATTCCTTTCTCCGACCCGGTCGCTGATGGTGTCGTCATCCAGGAAGCACACCTACGTGCTCTTAATGCCGGAATCGGCTTCGAGGAGTCTTTCGCGATCTTGGGCCGTATTCGCGCAGCTCACCCCGAACTTCCTATCGGCCTGCTCGTCTACGCGAATGTTCCTTTCTCCATCGGTATCGAGCGTTTTTATGCGCGCTGCGCCGAGGTCGGAGTGGATTCGGTCCTCATCCCCGATGTGCCAATCCGCGAGGGGGATCCTTTTAGCAAGGCGGCTCTTGCCTGCGGCGTCGATAGCGTCTACATTGCGCCGCCTTCGGCCTCCCCGCGTACCCTCAGCGATGTCGCGCGTTCAGCCCGCGGGTATGTGTATGCGGTTTCGCGTGTGGGAGTGACCGGCGCCGATCATGAGGCCTCGACCGTCGGCTTGCACGAGGCCGTAGCGACCTTGCGCGAGCAGGCCGCAGCGCCGGTGCTTCTGGGATTTGGGATTTCCCGCCCCGAACACGTGCGCGATGCAATTGAAGCGGGAGCTGATGGGGCAATTTCTGGCTCCGCGATTGTTCGCATTATTGCGCGGCATGCAGCGGAAATCACCGCGCAGGAAGGCCAAGAGTCTTCTCCCGCGATGGATACTCTCCTTTCAGAGCTCCGCGATTTCTTTGTACCCATGCGTCAGGCAACTGCACGCGGGAGCGCGCGCTAGTCATGGATATCCTTCCCGCCCTGGATGTTGCTTCCGGCCTCGCCCTCACTCACCGCAATGCGGATGGACGTGAGGAGGGGGCCGGTGCAGATCCCATTCGTATCGCCCGCGACTTCATCGATTGCGGGGCGCGCTGGATCCACCTCGTTGATATTGATGCGGCTTTCGGGCGCGGAAATAATGCTGAAGTACTGGGCGATCTCATTGCGCAGGTTCAGCGGTGGAGCGCCCAAAATCCTTGCCGTATTGAATGGTCTGGTGGAGTTAAAGGCGGGGAGGATATCGAAACTGCGTTAAGCGCGGGAGCTGATCGGGTCAATCTGGCTTCGCAGGCCCTGGTTGACCTCGATGAAGTTGCCTCGCTCATCGCTCACTTTGGGGACCGCCTCAATATCTGCATCGACGTCGAAGATGGGCGTATTCGTCCGCGCGGTTGCGAAGGCGATGTGGGTGACCTGTGGAGCGTGTGCGGCCGCCTTGAGCGCGCCGGTGCAAGGCGCTACATCGTTACTGAGAAGAAGAGGGACGGAGCGCTTATGGGACCGCCCGTAGAGCTCCTGAGAGATCTACGGGCGAGAACACGTGCCGATCTTGTTGCCTCCGGCGGAATCCGCCACTTAGACGATATCCGTACCCTTACACGCGAGGGCTATATTGACGGCGCAATCGTTGGAAAAGCACTGTATGTGGGAAGTTTAAGTTTGGCGCAGGCTTTGGAGGCCTCACAGAGCGTTTGCTAGCGCTTGGGCAAGTTCCTTTGCTTCTTCTGCACTCAGTTCAATCACGAGGCGTCCGCCGCCTTCACTGGGAATACGCATGACAATCCCACGACCTTCTTTTTCTGCCTCCAAAGGACCGTCACCAGTCCGCGGCTTCATAGCTGCCATGTCCGTTTCCCTTCCGAAAGATCGGTATTTAAACACTTATATTCTACCGGGAACGACCTATTTTAGTAGGGATGTGAACTACTCGTGTCCAACTACTCTTTCCACTGCTTCTTCGGCGCTATCTACCACGTGGAGCAGTTCCGGGTCTTCATCGGAGAGCATTCCAGACGCACGCATCGTTGAATTAATCCATTCAACCAGCCCGCCCCAGTAGTCCCGACCGACCAAAACAATCGGGAAGGACTTGACTTTCCCTGTTTGAACCAGAGTCGCCGCTTCGAAAAGCTCATCCATTGTTCCAAAGCCGCCGGGCATGACGATGAAACCCAGCGAGTACTTCATGAACATCGTCTTGCGGGCGAAGAAATACCGGAAATTCACGCCGATATTGACCCATTCGTTCATTCCCTGCTCATGAGGAAGTTCAATTCCGAGGCCCACAGAGCTTCCGCCAGCTTCCCAAGCTCCACGGTTTGCAGCCTCCATGATCCCCGGGCCACCACCTGTAATCACCGCATAGCCAGAGCGAACCAGGAGCGAACCGATGGTGCGTGCCCGCTCCCAATCCTCACTACCCGCAGGGGTACGAGCCGATCCGAAAACCGAAACCGCTGGACCTAAATCAGCCAGCGCACCAAAGCCTTCGACGAACTCAGATTGGATACGCAGAACCCGCCACGGGTCTTCGTGCAACCAATCCGCGGAAGATTGGCTCCGCAAGAGCCCGGCATCGGAAGTTTCGTGAGGGATCTTTCCTCCGCGAAGGATCACGGGGCCTCGGCGATAGGAAGCTTGTGGCGTGGGAGTATCCATGGTGTCCTCTACTTTTTCTGGGAAAAGATGAGTGGGTCGAAAGGAGTGGAAATGACAAGCTCGCCAGTGATCATCTGCTGACGCATGGTAGCAAGCGCATCCTTCAGTTCCGGAGTCATCAGCGCCTCGTGGGCAGCAAATGGCGCCAGAACAACCCCGTTATTATCAAGAGAATCAATGACCGCCTGAGAGGAAAATTCGCTTCCGCGTGCAGCCGTAATTGCCTCGCTCAGGTGGTCCTTGGTCAACGTCGACACAGCGGTGATGATCTGGGCTGAATTCGTCGGAGCCCCATCCCCCATCCACACGAGCCTTTGGGCAGAGTTATTTCCTGCTTCTTCAAGAGCGCGAAGAGCCCCCTGATTCCCTGCGTCGGCAAAAGGAACAAGAATATCCGCACCGCCGCTCAAGGCTTTCGCGGCCGCATCTTTGATGCTGGATTCATCGTCGCTCCCGGTGAATGTCCCCTTCAGGCGCGTCGGATCCCATCCGAGAAAACGAATTGAGGTTCCGTACGCCTGGTTGTAGGCGTCGATTCCCTGCATGAAAGCATCCATCAGTGCTTGGCGCTCGCTGGTTTCAACTCCCCCAAAGCCGGCGATCGTTCCCGTTGTTGTCATTCCGGCTGTTGCGTAGCCCGCGAGATACGCCCCCTGTGTTGCTTTCGAGGCGACAACCTTGCCATTGCTCACCTCGCTGGGCTTCCCACCAGCGACGAAATCTGAATCGACCGCAATAAAGCGCACTTTCGAGTACTTGTGTGCAGCCTGAGTCGTGGCCTCGGCAATCCCTTGGCCTTCTGAAACGATGATCGTGCAGCCATCCTCAAGGAGTCCTTTAAGCTCCCCCGCGCCCGTGGCCAGTTTCGTTTCTCCTCCAATCTCCGAGGCCGCCTGTGCAATTGCCCGTTTGGCGGGAGTTTGCGAGGCGTTAGAGTCCCACCCGGAAGCATCGGAGATCCCACAGATCTTCGGCGAAGCCGACGAAGGAGAGGACTGCGACGAGCATGCTCCAAGAAGAAGAACCGCAGTGGTCGCGGCCAGGAGACGCGCTGAAGAGTGTCTGGTCATGTCTTTCATCTTAAAGGAGCTCGGCTTGCCCATTCTGAGACAGGGAATCGACAGCTTTCTTCACGTCCTGGGCACGATTTCGATCAACAACAAGAATTGCGTCCTGCGTTGCAATCACCGCAAGATTCTCAGCACCAACCAAAACGATCTTCTGTCCGGTCATCGAACGGACAAAAGTTTGGGGAGAATCAATGCGCAGAGCCTCACCTTCAGGGCTGATATCGGCGAGAGCATCAAAGTCACCGACATCTGTCCACCCCATGTCGCGAGCTGGAACAACGGCAACGCCCCCTTCAAGCGACAAAGGCTCGGCAATCGCATGATCGATGGCGATCTTCGTCAGCAGCGGCCAATGCTCATCCAAAGCTGTGGAGAAGTCTCCGCTCCCCCAAGCCTCGGCGATCTTGCTGAGGTGGAGGTCCATATCCGGATGGAATTGAGCGAGACGACGAACAAGAG
Source organism: Actinomyces sp. Marseille-QA0893 (assembly GCF_976954355.1). Lineage (NCBI taxonomy): Bacteria > Bacillati > Actinomycetota > Actinomycetes > Actinomycetales > Actinomycetaceae > Actinomyces > Actinomyces sp. Marseille-QA0893. Next base: position 114,500 of record NZ_CDRJSY010000006.1, on the reverse strand, counting down.
TCCCCGCAGTCATGATGAACATGCCCGCATTCCACAGATATCCCGCTTCGACGTAGGCGCGAGCGGTTTGCTCATCGGGCTTTTCGACGAAAGAACTGACAACAGCCCCGTTTTCTGGTTGATCCTGATCGAAAGGATCTCCCGGAGCAATGTACCCGTAAGCCGTTGACGGAGTCGAGGGAGAAAGACCAACGGTGACAACGTAATCACGCTCAGCACAATCGAGGGCGCGGCTGATGCAGGAGAGAAGAACATCGGGATGAGTGATCGCGTGGTCAGCTGCAAAGGAAGCAATGGGAGCATCTTCGCCAAAACGCTGGCGAATAATGTAGGCAGCAAAGCCAATAGCGGGCATGGAATCTCGCCCTTGGGGCTCAACTAAGACAGTGATATCGCGCCCCTGGGGAATCTGAGCGCGCACTGCTTCTTCGTGTGCTTTGCCAGTGACGATCGTAAAAGACTGCGCCACAGGATCGAGGCGGTCAATAGTTTCTTGCAGGAGACTCTTCCCGCTCATCCGAAGGTCAAGAAGGAACTTTGGTCGATCTTTACGCGAGAGAGGCCACAGCCTAGAGCCCACTCCACCCGCGGGAATAATAACGTGCACGCGCTTCATACCATTCAGTGTAATAAACGGGAGACTCGCCCCTAGGGGCGAGCCTCCCGAAATTAAAGTGAGATCACTCGGCAGATTCGGCTGCTTCCTCGGCGGGAGCTGCCTCTTCCTCTTCTTCGACAACCTCTTCGCTGACCGTAACAACGACGGTCTCGGGATCGAGTTCGGAGACGACGCCCTTGGGGAAGGTCACGTCGGCAACGCGAACCGCAGTTCCGGCCTCGACACCGGTGATGTCGACCTCGATGGACTCGGGGATGGAGGTTGCGGGAGCCTTGACCAGCAGGGCGAACTCTTCCTGAGTGTGCTGGGTGCCGGGGGCGGGCTCACCAATGATGGAAACCGGAACCTCGACGTCAACGAGTTCGCCGGCCTTAACGGCCAGGAAGTCTGCGTGGAGCAGGTTACGGGAAACGGGGTGACGCTGAACTTCCTTCACCAGAGCAAGGTGCTTCTTGCCTTCGATGACCAGCTCGACCAGAGCGTTCTTCTGGCCGCGGACGGCCAGGAAGAGCTCGTGACCGGGGAGATCAACGTGGAGGGGGGCATCGCCGTGTCCGTAAAGAACACCGGGAACCAAGCCTGCGCGACGTGCGCGACGTGCTGCACCCTTACCAAATTCGCTACGGGTCTGTGCGACCAGCGTGGGGTTGCTCATGAGAGCCTCCTTCAAATAGTTCATTCCACGCACCGGCGCTAGGAATCTGAAGGAGGAATCCTACAGAAAGCCCTGTCGATAACGGCGCTTTCGCGCCCTCGCCGGAGCAACCTAGCTAGGATAGCGCGTTTAACGGTTTCAGGCGACCCCGTCGAACAAAGATGTGACCGATCCGTCGTCGAAAACTTCACGAATTGCGCGCGCGAGAAGCGGTGCAATGGGCAAAACGGTCAACTTGTCGAAACGCTTTTCCGGAGCAATCGGCAAGGTGTCGGTGACGATCACTTCGCTGGCACCGCACTCAGAGAGACGCTGTGCAGCCGGATCGGACAGAATGCCGTGCGTTGCAGCAACGATGACCGAGGAAGCGCCAGCGTTCATGACGACCTTGACGGCCTCGGAAATGGTGCCAGCGGTGTCGATCATGTCATCGACCAGCACGCACTGCTTACCCGCAACATCACCAACGACGCGGTTAGCGACGGCAACATTGGGGCGCGTGGTGTCACGAGTCTTGTGGACGAAGGCCAGCGGGCAACCGCCCAGCTTCGCGGACCACTTCTCGGCGACGCGGATTCGACCAGCATCCGGGGAAACCATGCAGACGTTGCTCAGATCAACGCGAGAACGCACGTAGTCAACCAGCACAGGCATCGCCCACAGGTGATCAACCGGGCCATCAAAGAAACCCTGCTCCTGCGAGGCATGCAGGTCGACGCTCATCACGCGGTCTGCACCAGCGGTCTTGAAGAGGTCTGCGATGAGGCGTGCAGAAATAGGTTCGCGCCCCAGGTGTTTCTTATCCTGGCGCGCGTAGGGGTAATAGGGAGCAACTGCGGTAATACGCTTTGCCGATGCTCGCTTGGCTGCATCGATCATCAAAAGCTGTTCCATCAGCCACTTATTCACTTCACCGGTGTGTGACTGCAAGACGAAAACATCCGCACCGCGCACCGACTCATTGAAACGAACGTAGGTTTCACCGCTGGCAAAGTCATATGCAGTCGTCGGAGAAACTCCGCAGTGCAATTCTTCGCCAACTTGTTGAGCGAGCTCCATGTGTGCTCGACCTGATACAAGAACCAGACGCTTTTCTCCGCTGGTCACCAGCCCCGTCATGCGGTTTGTCCTCCCCGTTTATACGGACCTCACTCGTCGAGCAGTTTCCTGTTCACCGTTCGATCAAAGTGAAAGGCGTTACTATGGTATCCCCTTCAAGGTGTGTGTCACTGACCCACGACGAAGGGACCCGACAACCCGGGCCGACCAGCGCATTTGTCAGTGTTGTTCCCGGGCCGATTTCACAACCCGACGCGATCGTTGTCTGACCGCGAAGAACAGTATGTGGGTGGATCGTTGTATCCGCTTCAATGCGGACATCACATTCGATCCATGTTGAGGCGGGATCCACGATGGATACTCCCGCACGCATGTGCTCACGACAAATTCGGCGGTTCATTTCCGCGGCCAATTCCGCAAGCTGAACACGGTCATTGCAACCCTGCGCCAACCATTGGTCGTCAAGAACAACGCCGTTTGTTACGCAATCAGCCCGGTAGGCCTGCGCAAGAACATCGGTGAGATAGACCTCGCCCTGTTTGTTATTTGTCCCCACATGCATGAGGGCATCGCGTAAGAACTCCCCATCGAAAGCGTAGATTCCTGCGTTGATTTCACAGATCGCACGCTCTTCTTCTGTGGCATCTTTCTGCTCGACGATGCGGCAGACGTCGCCACTTGCGCCGTCTCGAACAATGCGGCCATAGCCGGTCGGATCTTCGACAATCGTTGTCAGCACAGAAACAGTTGCACCACGTTCATCATGAGAGGCAACGAGGTCATTGAGAGTGGCTGCATCAAGCATTGGAACATCGCCGTATGTGACAAGAATCGTTCCCTTGAGACTGTGGCCACGCCTCAGAAGTTCATCCAAAGCACACTGAACTGCACGCCCAGTTCCAGGGATATCGTCTTGATCCGCGATGATGACGTCGGGGTTATTGCGAAGGATTTCATCGGCAACAAGGTCACGCTGGTGGCGTACGACTGCGACTAAATGATCGGGATCCGTACCGGCTCCAGCGCGGAGTGCGTGCCCGATCATCGATAATCCCATGACGGGATGAACGACTTTGGGAAGAGAGGACTTCATGCGTGTCCCAGCGCCTGCGGCCAGAACAATCACTGCAGTGGGAGTAGTCATGTCGCCCTTTCACGCGCGCTCACATTGAGCTCCGCCCCTAGGATTCGAACCTAGACTAAAGGCACCAAAAACCTCTGTGCTGCCGTTACACCAAGGCGGAAGGACACATAGATTGTGCCATAAACACACCCGTCTTGGCATCTAGAACCCCGGGCGACTTGAACGTGTACGGTTAAGACATGGCCGAGAAACGAATGCGCATGAGCGGTTTTGCCCGCCGAGAGCAACTTGTTGCTGTCGGGCGAAAGACCTTTGCTTCAAAAGGATTCGACGGGACAAGTGTCGAAGAAATTGCCTCTCAAGCCAAGATTTCCAAGCCCGTTATTTATGAGCATTTTGGCGGAAAAGAAGGCCTGTACGCCGTCATCGTCGACCGCGAAGTTCACGCTCTCATGAGCGCCCTTGAAGCCGCCCTTGATTCCCAAAAACGGCCGCGTATGATCCTCGAAGACTCCGCGCTTGCATTGCTGAGCTACATTGAATCGAATTCGGATGGTTTCCGAATTCTTGTGCGCGATGCGCCACAAAATTCTACTTCCGGGTCGTTTTCATCCCTCATGGGTGACATCGCGATCAAGGTCGAGCACCTGCTTGCAAACCAGTTTTCTCAGGCGAATATGAGCCCCAAGTGGGCTCCCCTGTACGCGCAGATGCTCGTAGGTTTGATTGCACAGGTGGGCCAATGGTGGCTTGATGAGCGCCGGATGAGTAAGGAAGACGTCGCTTCCCACGTCGTCAACCTCGTGTGGAATGGGATGCGGAACCTTCGCCCCTCCCCCGTCCTCCTCACCTCCGCTGACGAGGCCAAGTAGGGGTTTGCCTACCCCTTCCCTCCCCCGATAGTTGCGCGGGGTTAAAGATGCGCGGCCTCGGGGAAGTAGACGGAAAGGCCACCGTCGGAAACGGGGAAGGTCGCCCACCCGTCCTCATCGATGACAACGGAGGGGTGTTCACCGATCGCACACACCCAGTTTTCACCGGCACGCCACTGCCCAAGGAATAAACGCTTTTCGCCCGCTAGTCGGTCCGATAGGACAACTGCGCACCCTGTCGAGGGCTCCCCTTCAATGCCCTGTCGGGCAAAACCAACCACGTCGGGGTCGTCGAAAGCATCAAATTGCGGGCCCTGAGCTGCGGTCTTTCGCGCTTGCATGAGGAAGGGAAGCTCACGCACTGCGGGGAGCACATCCCCACTGCCCAAAAGATCTCCCCAGAAAACACAGGGAACCCCGCTGTCGCGGAAAAGAATCAAAGCGTAAGCAGAGAGCTTGAACCAAGGGGCAACGGTCGATTCCAGTGATTGTCCCGGTTGAGTGTCATGGTTTTCAACGAAAGTCACCGCATTTTGGGGGCGCGTAGCAACCAGAGTATTCGAATAGAGCTGCGAAAGATCAAAGTTGCCATCTGAGACGGAGGCCTCGTGAAAGTGGAAGTGCAAGGGGACGTCAAAGAGCGCAACATCGGGGACTCGGTCTAGATACGAGCACAGTTGTCCCACGTCGTAGCTCCAATATTCCCCTACTGCGGGAAGCATCTTGCCGGTCGCTGCGCGTAAGTCCGGCAGCCAACGCGCAAAGAAATCTGAACCGATGTGCTTGACGGCATCCAAACGCAGGGCATCAATTCCCGTCGTCTCAACGTACCAGCGGCCCCAACGGTCCAATTCTTCATTGACCTGCGGTGAGGAAACGTCAACATCGCAACCCATGAGGTAGTCGTAGTTGCCCAGCTCCTCGCCCGCGCTTGGATCCCACTCTTTGCCATCGAAGAGCCAGACAGCGTTACTCTTCGTATTTTCGTCCCAGTCGATACCTTTGAAACACTGCGAATTCCACTGGAAATCGGAGTAGGTTCCTGCCCGACCTGGGAAGGTAAAACGGGTCCATGCTCGGATCGTCTCTTCATCGGAGATCACCTGCATTCGGTTCCCCGGATCAACCCTGCGCGCTCGAACTTCCTCAGTTTCATCGCCGCCTAGACGATGGTTAAAGACGATATCGGCAATGACGTGGATCCCCGCCTCGTGGAGAGCATCGATGGCTGCGAGGTATTCATCCTTCGTGCCGTACTTCGTGGCGATGCTTCCTTTTTGATCGAACTCACCCAGGTCATACATGTCGTAGACGCCGTATCCAACGTCCTCGCGCCCCTTATAGCCCTTGTACGCGGGGGGAAGCCAAACTCCTTCAATCCCCAGCTCCGCAAGGTCGTGTGCCGTAGCGGCAATCGTCCTCCACAAGCTCTGATCAGCAGGCAAATCCCATGCGAATGCCTGCAAAAGCAAATGATCGTGGAAGTCTTGAGGCTGTGTATCTGATGAGGTGTGTTCTTCGCTCACTCTTTTATCCTGCCAGCCTCGATAGTTTGCCGCGAGTCAACCACGCACAGCTCCTCATAGAACAGCATACGACGGCACGCCACAGACTGGGCAGACGCACCGTAGGAGGCGAATAGAGCTGGTGGGCGCCTCCGAAGGAGACACCCACCAGAAGTTTCAAGGCCGCAACTGCTGCAAGAATTCCACAGCAAGCGAGGCCTCGGGAATCAATCAGATCCCAATCGCGGCGCCAAACTCGGACTTAATTGTCTCCAAGCGCTCGCGAGCCTGTGCCCACGGAACCTCTGCTCCCTCTTCCACGGGGATTACCACTTCGAGGTAGCACTTAAGCTTGGGCTCCGTGCCCGACGGACGAGCAATGACGCGGTCGCCGGCAGTAGTGGTGACCATGAGTGCATCCGTACCCGGCAGGCCGTCCCATCCCTTCGACAGGTCCACGACTCCTTCGACCTCAGCGCCGGCAAGAGTTGTCGGGGGCTGAGAACGCAGACGCTGCATTCCCTCTGCGATCAGCCCAAGGCGATCAACACGGAAGGTCAGCGGCGCGGTCACATGCAGGCCATAGAGCCGTGCCATGCGCTCGAGTTCATCCTTTGCCGTGCGTCCTTGGCTCTTGAGCATTGCGAACAAGGAAGCTGCGACAACCGAGGTCGCGATACCGTCCTTATCGCGCACGCGCGTGGGATCGGGGCAAAAACCGATGGCTTCTTCATAGCCGAAGTAGAGCCCCGGAACGCGTGCAATCCACTTGAAGCCGGTGAGCGTGTACTGGTACTTCAGCCCGTGCCCTTGAGCAATTTTGCCCAGTAAACGCGAAGAAACGATCGAGTTTGCAAAGACCGCATCCTCGGGGGCGCTTCCTGCGAGGAACTCTCCCAGCAGTGATCCCGTTTCATCGCCGGAAAGCTGACGCCAACCATTCGACGAGGCCTCATCGGGAACCGCGAGCGCACAGCGGTCAGCATCTGGGTCGACCGCGATGATGAGGTCAGAAGCATGTGCGCGCGCATGTGCAATAGCCAGATCCAGAGCGCCGGGCTCCTCGGGGTTCGGGAAGGACACCGTCGGGAAGTCGGGGTCCGGTTCCACTTGCTCTGCAACCAGGCTCACGTTGGTAAAGCCGGCCTCGTTGAGCACCTGCTGGGTCAGGGCTGCGCCCACACCGTGCATAGCGGTCAAGGTGATGGCCAGATCTTCCTTGATTTCCGGGCTTCCCTGCGCCAAAGAAGCGGCGCGAGCAATGTAGTCCTCGCGAGGATCCACATTGACGATCAGCTCGTCGTTCTGAGCGATCTGATCGGCGAAAGGAGCCGAAGCAATCGCAGAAGCGATCTCGGCGTCGAAGGGAGAAACAATTTGGACGCCCTGACCGGCACCGGTCACGACGGTCCCGCCCAGGTAGACCTTGTAGCCGTTGTCGCGAGGCGGGTTGTGCGATGCGGTGACCATGATGCCCGCGTCGGCGTCCAACTCGCGCACGGAGAACGCGGTGAGCGGGGTAGGGTTCTTCAGCGGAAGCAGGAGTACTTCGCATCCTGCTGCCGAGGCCACGCGTGCAGCTGCGTTGGCAAAATCAACTGATCCGTAGCGGGCATCGCAGCCGATGACGACGCGCGGAGCGCGCGTTGCATGCTTGAGGAGAACCGCGCACAATCCGGCAGTTGCACGGATGACGACCGAGAGGTTCATTCGCGATTCGCCCGGGCCAATTTCACCGCGGAGGCCTGCAGTACCGAATTGCAGAGGGCAATTCATGGCCCGATTCAGTTCGGCAAGTGCGCTCTCATCGCCTGCGCGCGCTGCTTCAACGGCGGAGGCGAGTTCAGCCGCGGTTGCCGGATCCGGATCGTGGTCCACCCACTGTTGAGCTCGTTCAATAACGTTCATTTTTCCCCCTGAATTAGTCTTCAAGACCGGCAAGAATCGCTGCGGTTGCAGAAACGCCCAGACGATTCGCGCCCGCCTCGATCATTGCGATAGCCGTTTGGGCGTCGCGAATACCACCAGATGCCTTGACTCCCACGTTTTCACCCACGGTTTGACGCATCAGTTCAACGGCGTGAACCGAGGCCCCACCTGCGGGGTGGAAACCCGTCGAGGTTTTGACGAAATCCGCACCCGCGGCTACGGCTGCACGGCACACGGCAACGATTTCTTCATCGGTGAGAGCTGCAGATTCGATGATGACCTTCAAGATCTTTCCGGCAGGAATCTCAGCGCGAACGGCACGAATCTCGTCTTCGACCTGGTCGAACTTTGCTTCCTTTGCGAGGGCAATATTGATCACCATGTCGATCTCGTCAGCGCCGTCAGCGATCGCCTGCTTGGCCTCGAAAGCCTTCACATTGGCCTTCACCGCGCCCGAGGGGAATCCCACAACGCACGCCACTTTCAGTCCTTCAGGAACGTCAAGGGGAAGCATCGAAGGAGACACGCACACCGAGTACGTACCAAAACGTGCGCCTTCTTCAACGATTCGTGCGACGTCTTGGTGAGTTGCCTCGGGCTTGAGGATCGTGTGATCGATGATGCTCGCAACGTCAGTTTTCTTCATACTCATTCCTCGTCTTTTCCTCAGATCTGCGCCAGAGGAAGGGCGATTTCCATCATCTGAGTGAACGCGGTCTGGCGTTCATGTGCGGTCGTTTCTTCACCGGTCACGATGGAGTCAGAAACAGTGAAGAGACCCAGCGCTTCCACTCCTGCCTCGGCAGCGGTCGCGTACAGGCCAGCAGTTTCCATCTCGATGGCCATGATTCCCATCTTCTTCCAACGATCGTTGAAAGTCGGATCTGCGTTGTAGAAGGTGTCAGAAGAAAGGATGTTACCAACGTGCGTGGTCACTCCCAGTTCCTTTGCATTCTGGCGGACTGCTTCAATCAGGCGGTAGGAACCGATCGGTGCGTAAGTTCCGGGGATGTTGTACTGATCAAGGAAGTTCGAGTTCGTGCATGCGCCCTGAGCGATGACAACGTCGTAGAGGTTGATACCTTCTTGCAGCGCACCACAGGTACCGATGCGGATGAGCTTCGTGCAGCCAAAGACATGGATGAGTTCCCAGGCATACAGCGAGATTGAAGGAATACCCATGCCCGAACCCATGACGGACACGGGAGTGCCCTGGTAGGTGCCGGTGAAGCCCAGCATGTTACGCACCGAGTTAAACTGCTGCGCATCCTCAAGGTAGGTTTCGGCGATGAACTTGGCGCGGAGCGGATCTCCGGGCAGCAAGATGGTCGGGGCGATAGGAGCCTTCGGGTCAATGTGCGGCGTTGATTTCATGGTTGTCCACTCCAATGCGGTTGTAGTTCTGTCAGTTAATCATTGCCTCGCAGAGGCATTTCATAGATGTCTGTCTTAGCCCACGCGGTCCAAAATGATGCTGCGAGCAGCCGGGGCAGTATCGCTGATGCGCACTCCCCCATCCAAGGCCTCGAGAGCGCGAGGAATACGCCACTCATCGTCGGTGTGCAGGGTGAAGAGCACATCTCCCTTGCGCACGCGCTCCCCCGGCTTGGCGTGAATTTCAATTCCCGCTCCCGCCTGTACCGGATCGTCCTTAACCGCGCGGCCCGCACCCAGCCTCCACGAGGCCACGCCCACGCTGAGTGCATCCATTTCGGAAATGAAGCCATCGGCCTCGGCAGTGACCGTATGGGTCAGCGCGGAAGTCGGCAAAGCCGCGTCGGGATCTCCGCCCTGTTCACGAATCATCGCGCGCCACACATCCATGGCGCGACCGTCCTTCAGCGCTGCTTCAACATCGGCATCGGGCTGTCCCGCCATGGTGAGCATGGTGCGAGCGAGCTCAACGGTCAATTCGACGACATCCGCGGGGCCACCACCGGCAAGAACCTCGACGGATTCTTCAACTTCAAGGGCATTACCGACCTTGAGTCCTAGCGGGGTGGACATATCGGTGAGAAGCGCCTGAGTCTTCACACCGGCATCGCGGCCCAGGTCCACCATGGTGCGGGCCAGCTCGCGCGCATGATCAATGTCCTTCATGAAAGCGCCACTACCGACCTTGACGTCCAGAACCAGGGAGTCGGTTCCCTCGGCGATCTTCTTCGACATGATCGAAGAAGCAATGAGGGGAATACAATCCACGGTCGAGGTGATGTCACGCAGCGCGTAGAGCTTCTTATCTGCCGGAGCCAGACCTGCTCCAGCCGCGCAAATCACGGCTCCGCAGCCTTCACCCAATTGGTGGTAGATCTCGTCATTGGACAAAGACGCACGCCAGCCGGGGATAGCCTCGAGCTTGTCGAGGGTTCCACCCGTGTGGCCGAGGCCTCGACCGGAAAGCTGCGGCACTGCAACGCCGAAGACTGCAACAAGTGGGGCAAGCGGAAGGGTGATCTTATCGCCCACGCCACCGGTCGAGTGCTTATCCGCGGTTACGCGAGAAATACGCGCAAAATCCATGCGCTCGCCCGAATCGATCATGGCCTGAGTCCACGTCACGATCTCTTCACGGTCCATTCCACGCAGGAAAACAGCCATGGCCAAGGCGGCCATTTGCTCGTCCTTCATGACCCCGCGCGTGTAGGCATCAATGGTCCATTGAATTTCTTCAGTGGACAGTTTCCCGCCATCGCGCTTCACGCGAATGACGTCGACGGCATCAAACTGTTTCATGATGTCCTTCCTGGGTGTTATTTCGGAGAATGCTTGGCGGGCGCGCACACCATTAAGGGACGTGCACGCCCGCCGCAGTCATTAATCTTCGTTGAATCGTGCCGATGGCACTTCGGTTAGGTCGTGCGGACCAAAAGCTCCCGGGAGCACCTGCTTCATGGTCATGACGCCTTCGGGCATCAGAACCAAGCAGTCATTCCCACCGTGCTCAAAAATGAGCTGGCGGCAGCGTCCGCAAGGGGCCACGGGTTCGCAGTTTCCGTTCACTGCAACGACCGCTACCAAGCGACCTCCGCCCGAGCGCACCATCTGCGACACCATGCCGCATTCGGCACACAGGGCGACGCCATAACCGGCATTTTCCACATTGCAGCCCGAATAGGTGTGCCCGTCTGTCGTCAGTCCAGCTGCCCCAACCGGGAAGCCACTGTAGGGGCAGTAGGCCTGTTCCATCGCCGAAATTGCAAGATCCTGAAGATCTTCCCAATTGATGTCCATGACTCGGTCCTTCTATCTAACAGTCGATCACTTCGTGTAGGGAATGTTCTCAGCTGCCGGCGGACGGGACTTCCCGACGAATCCGGCGACCGCAATGATGGTCACGATGTAGGGAATCATCGAGATCAGGTCTGAAGGGATGGACTGCTCCAAGTTCGGTAGCAGGCGTGCAAGTGCCTGAGCGAAACCGAACATCAGTGCTGCGCCCAAAGCACCGATCGGGTGCCACTTACCCAAGATCATTGCAGCCAAGGCGATGTAGCCATTACCTGCGGAGATGTTGTCGGTGAAGGACAGGCCCGAACCGATGGTGAAGAATGCACCACCCAATCCAGCAAAACTAGAAGCGAGAATGGCATTGAGTGTTCGAGTGCGATTGACGTTGATGCCGACAGTATCAGCTGCTCGCGGGTGCTCACCGCAGGCGCGAAGACGCAAGCCCCAACGCGAACGGTACAGGTAAATCGCCAAGAAAATCACCGTGGCATACATCAAGTAGACCAAGATGTTGTGGTTGAAGAGCATCGGGCCAATGACCGGGATTTCTCCCAGGATCGGGATCTTGATATCAGAGAGCGAGAACTTATTCGTATTGAAGAGTTCGGGCTTCTTCGTCATCCACGTTCCGTAGAAGAAAGTCGTCAGACCCGCTGCCAAGACGTTCAAGACCACACCGACGATGATTTGATCCACGCCGTACTTGACCGAGAAGAGGGCCAAGAGGCATCCCAGGAAAGCACCCGCGATCGGCGCTGCGATCAGCCCGGCCCATGAAGTCTGGAAGTACGAGGCAGCCATAACGCCTGCGAAAGCTCCCAAGAGCAGGTCACCTTCAATGGCAATGTTGACAACGCCAACACGTTCTGAGACAACGCCCGAAAGCGAGCCGAAAATCAGAGGCGTTGAGATTGCGACTGTCGAATACAGGGTCGAGGTCAGTGTCACGGCGCCAGTCGAACCAGAACCTGCATATACCATGAATCCGAAGACCGTTGCGACTCCGGCGGCGATCATCATGGTGATGTCGAGCCAGCGCGGGTTCTGCCTACGTGCCCATACCGAGTAGATCGACCACGCGGCCACCGCAAGAGTCAGTACTGTCAGCACCAGAAGGATCGGGCGTCCGGGGGCGACAATATCGTCAATATTGAGGCTCTGGGACTTGTCATTGAGCCGGATGGTGACATCACCACTGACCTTGAGCGCGAAAAGAATCTGCAGGAGCGCTGCCAGAACGTAGACGACTGGCATCTTCCATGAACGTTTGAGCTGAACGTCATTCATTGCTTGCGTCTGGCTCATCGTGCCTCTCCTTCCGAATCGGTGGAGGCGCCATCGATGGCGGCATCGCCGCCCTCAGACGCTGCGTTTTCCTTCACTGCCGAGGCCGAGGCCGGACTCTTCCCGTCCTCTTCAGTGTGCTCATCGCTGAGCTCAGCGAGCTCGCCTCGCAAGCTCTTCTTGGTTTCCTTGGGAAGGTGGAAGAGCCAGCGAACAAGCATAGGAGCAGCAATGAGCAAAACGATCACTGACTGGAGGATCAGGATCATATCGATCGGGACGCCCTTCGCCTGCATGGTGTAGCCACCTGCTTTAAATGCGCCGAAGAGGATGCCTGCGCCAAGGGTACCCAGCGGCTTGTTCCGGCCCAGAAGAGCAACCGTGATGGCGTCAAAACCAATGGAGCCGGCGATATCTCGCGAGACGTAGCCGACAGTGCCCAATGCCTCGTTTGCGCCGGCGAGGCCGAGGAAGGCACCTGAGATCGCCATGGTGATTGCGGTGATCTTCCCGACCGAGATACCAGCGGTACGGGCAGCCTCGGGATTGGCGCCAACAGCGCGGATTTCAAAGCCCAAAGTCGAGCGCTCAATGAGCCACCAGAAAATGATCACCGCAAGGAGAGCAACGAAAATACCCACGTGAATCTTGAAGGGGGCATCCAAGATGCGGGTAAAGGCAGCTGAATCCGCAACCTTCGGAGTTTGAGGCTGATTGGAACCGGGAACCTGCCACGACTTCTTCGAGAGGATGTAGCCCAGCGCTAAGGTCGCAATCGAATTCAACATGATGGTGACGATGACTTCATTTGCACCGGTCTTTGCCTTGAGGACACCGGCAATTCCCGCATAGAGCGCGCCGGCAACCATCGCGGCAAGAAGAGCAACAAGAGTGTGAATAACGGGAGGCAAGTTCATTGCGAAGCCAACCCAGACCGCGGCAAGAGCACCAAAAATAATCTGGCCTTTACCACCGATGTTGAACAGGCCCGCACGGAAGCCCAGAGCAAGACCCAAACCGCCCAATACCAGGGGGATTGAGAAGAAGAGGGATTCAGTCAGCGGCTTGATCTGACGTTGGAAGCTGCGAGCGCCTGGATCAAAGATCGCTCCTCGGAACATCGCGTAGTACGCATCGACTACAGATGCGCCGGTCATTGCGATCAAAATCGCGCCGATGGCGAAGGCGATAAGAACCGCGAGAATGGAAACGAACCACCGCGATCCCAGGATGTGACGGCACACAACCAGTGCCTTCGAAGGACGTTTTGCCTGGGTCATCAGTTTTCCTCCACGTGTGAATCCGAAACCTCAGCGTGTTCCTGCTCGCCCGCCACAGCCTCGTCATAGGGAACACCGGCCATCATCAAACCGAGCACATCACGCGGGGTATCTGCAGGAACGATACCCATCACGCGGCCTCGATACATCACGACGATGCGATCGGCCAGCGAGATCACTTCATCCAATTCGGATGAAATCAACAGAACGGGAATGTTCTGGTCTCGAACCTCAACAATGCGCTTGTGGATGAACTCGATCGAGCCCACGTCCACGCCACGAGTTGGCTGATTCGCAACAAGCAGGTTGAGGTCCTTTGACATTTCGCGCGCGACAACGACCTTTTGTTGATTTCCGCCCGAAAGCGAGGAAATCGGATCGTTAATCGACGTCAGGCGAATATCGAATTCTTCCTCTTTATCCCGCGCATTTTGAGCGATGATTCCGAGCTTGAGCATGGGCCCAGCCGCGAAATGCGAGTCCTTGTACTGATCCAAGACCAGGTTTTCAGCGATCGAGAAAGAAGAAATAATGCCGTCGGTCGAGCGGTCCTCAGGAATGAAGCCGATCCCAGCATCCAAGGACTTGCGGGGGTTGGCGTGCGTGATGTCGATTCCTTCAAGGAGGATCTCACCGGAGTTGGGAGTAGCCAAGCCCAAAATGGTCTGCGCCAGTTCGGTTTGACCATTGCCTTGAACGCCAGCAACCGCAACAATCTCACCACGCTCGACGGTGAAAGAAACGTGGTCGAGGAGGGGCAAGCCCGAAGGAGAAAGCATGGAGATTTCTTTGAACTCCAATCCCCCACCGCTTGGATGCGCCTCAGCTTTGTCAACGCGCATCATGACCGAGCGGCCGACCATCTTATTGGCAAGCTCGGATTCGGAATCCTGTGGCGATGCTTCACCGACGACGGTTCCGCGTCGAATGACGGTGATTTCATCCGCAACTGCTCGGACCTCGCGCAGTTTGTGGGTAATGAAGACAATCGATGTTCCCGCATCGGCAAGTTGACGCATGATCGCCATGAGTTCATCGGTTTCTTGGGGAGTCAAAACCGCCGTTGGTTCATCAAGAATAAGGACTTTTGCTTGACGCGAGAGGGCCTTAACGATTTCGACTCGCTGCTGGGCACCAACAGAAAGGTCTTCGATGAGGGCATCGGGATCAAGATCGAAACCAAAGCGTGCAGAGACTTCTTTAACAGTGCGTCGGGCCTGCGCAAGATCAATCAATCCGCTTGCTTTTGTTGGTTCAAAACCCAAAGCGATCGATTCTGCGACGGTAAAGACCGGGATCAGCATGAAGTGCTGGTGGACCATTCCAATCCCCGCGGCAACCGCATCACCGGGGCCGTTGAAGTGGACCGGCTTGCCATCGATGAGGATTTCTCCTTCATCGGGCTGGTGAAGGCCGTAAAGCACATTCATCAGCGTTGATTTACCGGCTCCGTTTTCACCAAGAAGCGCGTGAATATGCCCTTCTTCGATGGTGAGGTTGATGTCATTATTTGCGACCAGAGGACCAAAACGTTTGGTGATCCCCTTGAGTTCCAACTTCACTGTAACTCTGCCCTTCTGCGCGGTTGAGTCTCGGTTTCAGGATAGCTGATACAGCGAAGGCGCGGTGGAGAGACCACCGCGCCTTCACTTAGTATTCACGAATCACTTCGGGGAGTTCGCGGACTCAACCTTCAGTTCGCCCTTCTTGATCTGATCGGTGAGCTTGGTGAGCTCGTCCTTCAGATCCTGAGGAACCTTGGAATCGAACTCGTGGAAGGGAGCGATGGAGACGCCACCGTTTTCCAGAGTACCCACGTAAGGAGTCGCGCTGAACTTGCCGTTCACGGAGTCCGTGATGGCCTGCTCAACCGAAGCACCGATTTCCTTCATGACCGAGGTCAGAATGATCGACTTGTAGTCGGGGGCAGATTCGTACCAGTCGGAGTCAACACCCACGATGTAGGTCTTGCCGTCGGCCTTCGCAGCAGCAGCTGCACCCAGGCCCACAGGACCGGCGACGGGCATGATGATGTCAGCGCCCTGGTCGATGAACTGCTGTGCCTGCTGCTTGCCCAGTGCCTGATCATCGAAGGACTGGGTGAAGGAGCCGTTCTGGGTTGCCTTGTCCCAGCCGAGAACCTGGACGTTCGTGCCCTTTGCCTTGTTGTAGGCTGCGACGCCATCGGCGAAGCCGTCCATGAAGACGGTAACCGAAGGAATCTGGATACCACCGAAGGTGGCGACCTTGCCGGTCTTGGACATGCCTGCTGCGGCGTAACCAGCCAGGTAAGCAGCTTCAGCAGTGTTGAAGAGAAGAGGACGCGCGTTCTCGACGGTGACGGTCTTGTTGGAGTCATCCGAGAAGGAAGAGTCGACAAGTGCGTAGTGGACGTCCTTGTTTTCGTTTGCAGAGGCGTGCAGTGCCTTCTCCAGGTTGAAGCCAACGCCGATGATCAGGTTGCAGCCGTCGGAAACCATGGATTCAGTGTTGGGCACGAAGTCCGCCGAGGAGGAGGACTCTGCCGTGTTGATCTGAATGCCGAGCTTCGACTGTGCGGACTTCAGGCCGTTGTATGCGGATTCGTTGAAGGACTTGTCGTCCCAACCGCCAGCATCAGAAACGGCGCAAGCCTTGAAGCTTGCGCCATTGGAAGATGCGCTCGAGGTCGAGCCGGAATCCGAAGAGGGCTTCGAACCGGACGAGCACGCGGTCAGTGCGAGCGTAGCAACGCCAGCGACTGCAACGATTCTTGTGAGGGTCTTCATGCCGTTATTCCTCCAAGTAGAGTGTGTTGATACACAGTAGGTTGGTTGCGACAGCGCGAATCAACCGCTTGGAAGACACGCGCACCACCGCTTGCGAGAACGCATACGTGTGCTGCGTTGACGCCCATTTAGAGTTTCTCCCATCGCATTCGGACGCGTCAAGGCGAATCGGCCTCAGCGCGATAACGAATCGATAAAAGTTATATTTTCCGTCCATGCATACGCCTGTGGGCGGCAGGACTTCTCAATCCCACCGCCCACAAACGCAGGTCACTCAGGCTTTCCACCGGCATATCCCGGCGAATACCGAGTTCCTATCATGCAAACTTGCGACGCATCACCAAGCCGAGACCACCCATACCGAGAGCAGCCAAAGCGACCAGCGCGGCCTCGGAACCGGTACGTGCCAGCTTCTTACCCGCGACACCCTTTGCGTTCGTCGCTGCAGCGCCGGGCTGCTGTGCTGCAACCGGGCAGGTGACCTGAACAGTCAGTCCCGAGGCCTCGGGAACGACGGTGCCAAAGTCGGTCTCAACGGTGACGGGAAGCGAGAGCACTCCCCCTTCGGGCTTGGCAGCGCACACCGACATCGGCAGCGAGGCCTTCAGAGTTGCCTGGCCTGCGCCATCGGTTGTGATAATCGAGGCCTCATCGGATGCGTGTTCTTCGCGCAGCGAGTTATTGACGCTTGCATTGACAGCTACCGATCCGAAGGAGACCTTGACATTCTGGGTCTTCCCGGGGCCCTCAGAGAAGGACAGGCCGCGCAAAGGCACGGTGAATTCCTGATCGGGAGTCACCGGATCGCTCGGGAGCGTCACGCCAATTGCCTGCTTGAGAGTCGCAGCCTTGATGCCATTGTGTGCAGCCAGATACTCGTTGAACTTATCGCGGTCGAGGTTACCCAGAACCGTCTTCGTTCCACGGGTCAGTGCCGGGAAGGTGTCGCCTCCAGCAAGGAGGAAGGTCACCGATCCAACCGTGTACTCCTTGTTCATATCGATGGGCGCACCATTGACGAGCAGTGAGGTAATGCGCTCACCGTAGGGCTTGGAAGGATCGTAGGTGTACTGGACATTCTTTGACAGACCAAGCTTGAGCAGCGGGCGCGAGTTCTGAGAGTTCAGGTTCGTCTTCCACTGTTCTTCCAGAGCGTCCTTCACATCAGAGCCCTTGATGGTCACGTATCCCAGCTCGTTCGAGAAGGGCATGACGTCATAGCTCTGCTTATAGGTGATGGTGCCATCGCTACCGGGTTCAAGATCTGCACGCAGACCGCCAGCATTGATCATGCCGATATCAACGGGGTTCCCATCGGGTGTGCGGATCGTTTCGCGCATCGCGTCAGCAGCCAGGTTGCCCAGGGTCGACTCGATACCGCGGTTGCCGCCCTTCTCAATGCTTCCATCGGGTGCCTCGAAGATTCCGCGGTGGAAGCTCTCGGTGTAGCCCCGTGCTACGACCTGAGCGCCGGCGACGGCCGAGGCCTGCTGCGCGCGGGTGACAACTGCCTTCGTCTGCGGGTCTTCACCGCACTCGTAGACGGTTGCCGCGGGGATCAGCTTGGTGTCGGCCTTAACGACCTTTCCGGTCGCCGTATCGTAGGAGATCTGAATCAGGCCCAGGTTATCCGTGTAGGAACCGGAGGCAACACCCGCCAGAAGGGGGTTCTGCGAGGTGAGCTCGACCGCCGAATCGACATGGTCAAACTCGTAAGGGACGTGAGTGTCGCCACCCATGAGGCCGTCAACATCGGGGCCCATCTTCGGGTAGTTGTTCTTCACGTCATCGTCAAGCATGGCGATGACGATCTGCGCGGTTCCGTCCTGCTTGAGCTGCTTCGCCAGGGTGTTGATCTTGGCGATCGGGTCCTTGAAGGTCAGGCCTTGAGTGGTTCCGGGGCTGAGCTTGTAGGGAACATCCTCGGCAATCGCACCGATGAACGCGACCGTCACTCCCGAAGGAGAGGTCCACAGCTTGTACTCTCCCAGGTAGGGAGTGCCCGCTCCCCACGTTCCCATTCCTTCAACGTTTGCTGCAAGGTAGGGGAAGTTCGTTTGAACGAACTCAGAGGGGTTTGAGCCGTCGACGCGCTGCTTGAAGACTGCCTGGCCCATATCCAACTCGTGGTTGCCCATGGTCGAACCCAGGGGATGCATCGTGTTGAGCGCTTCGATGGTCGGGTTATCCTTCAACGCGCCCGAGGTGTAGGGAGAAGCACCAATGTTGTCGCCCAGCAGGGTGAAGCTTGAGTTCGGGTTCGCTGCGGTTGCACGCTTGAGATAGCAATTCATCGCAGGAAGACCGGCCTCGACAACCTTGCGGCTCTTGCGATCCTTTTGCATCTCGATGTGTCCGTGCACATCGGTGAGGTTGTACAGGTCCAGGGTGACGATATCGGATGCGCCGCGATCCGTGCCAGCGCCGGGGGCCGGCGCGGGGGTGGCCTGGCTTGCCGAGGCCGTGGCTTCGGCGGTGGGAGTCGGCGCGGTGGCCTCGGGGCTGGCCTCCGTCGTCGAAGTCGCCTCGCCGGCGGGGTCTGCGAAGGCAGCTAGAGGAGTTGCGAAGAGCGCGAGGGCTGCGCCGGTCGCAATCACCGCCCTTCGGGTTCGAGTGAGCATATTGTTTCCTCTCATGATGGTTGGGTGAAGGTCAGAGGGTCCGGCGGCACATGGCGCAGGCGATCACGCCCAGCACCAGGGCTCCTAGGGCCAGTGGAATGGTTTCGTTCACGCCGGTCGAGGCCAGCTTGGAGCGCTTCTGCTTGGCTTTTGTTGCCGAGGCAGACTGCTCGGGGTTACCTGCGGGGGCGCCGGGGTTAGCCGAGGCCTGAGTCGAAGGCTGCGCGGAGGGGCCAACCGGCGGCTGGGCGATCGGAGTGATGAGATTCAAACCGATGATTTCAGGATTGTGGTCCGAGGCGCGGTAGGGGTTATCGGCTTCGAAAGCCAGGTAAGCGTTGTAGTTGGTGCGTGAGTATTCGAAGGCGATGCTTTCTTGTGCGTTCACCGCCCACGACTTCACCTCGGTGATCAGCGGGTGTGCCGCAGAGTTCGCGAAGACGTGGTCCATCGATCCAGAGCGACCGCCATAGACATAGGAAGAGTCGCCGTGACCTGACTCGTGGGTCCATCCGGCATCGGTCAGGACTTTCAGAGGGTCTTCCTTCGTGTAGGCGTTGAAGTCTCCAACAAGCAGTGTCGGGGTTCCGTTGAAACGCTGTGCGAAGGTGGCAAGTGCGCGGGCCTGCTTGACGCGAACTCCATTGGAGTTGCCCTGTCCATCGCCATTGTCAGTGTTGGCTGCCGCTTCCGCGCCGGACAAGTTCTTGGGTGCAGAGCCCTTGGACTTGAAGTGGTTGGCAATGACAACGAAGTTCTTGCCTTCGTGGTTTGCATCAGTGATCGGCTTGAATTCTTGAGCCAGGGGTTGACGCGCGAGGCCCGTGTACGCCGGATCATCGTAAATGACGGAGTCGCCAACCGGGGTAATTGTTGCCTTCTTGTAGATGAAAGCGATACGGATGACGTCTTCGTTTGCGGGAACGGTTGAGGGACTGGGGACATAGGCCCAAACCTCGGATCCTGCAGCTGCATTGAGCGCATTGACGAGGCTCTTGAGCGCACCGTCACGGTCGGTGCTCACACCCGATGCGACGGGGTTTTCGATTTCTTCCAATGCCACAACGTCGGCATCGATCGTATTAATCGCCTGAACGATCTTGGTCTGTTGGTTCGCAAAAGCTTGCGAGGACCAGGCGCCGCGGAGTTTGCAGTTCTTATCGGTCACGTACTTGTGGTCGCGGTCCTCGTATCCCTTACATCCGGGTTCGTTTTCACCCAGATCAGAGAAGTAGTTGAGGACGTTGAAGGTTGCGACCTTCGTATCGCCACTGACTGAAGGAGCAGCGGGCCGCTCCCCCGTGATGGTCACCGGCGAACGATCAGGATTTCCAGCGGTCATCTGCGTAGGTTGGAAGACGAAGCTCCCGAAGCGTGATTCCAAGACAACGGGTTTCGTGAAGGTCACGTGGTAGCCCACGCGAGCAGGGGCTCCGTTGGCCAAGTAGGCGTAGCGTTCTTTGTGCCCGTTTTGCTTGAAGTTCGTCAGGTCTGTGGTCGAGGCATCGTCCAGGTCGATGGTCTTGGCGGCGTTTTCAGCCTCGTAGGCTTGAGCAGCAGCGCCGGGGGCAACAACGTCGGTTGCGGTACGCAAAACCTCAGTTCCGGGAGTCAGCGAGAGCGTCCCGTAGCGGTTGGTCTTGTAGTTATCGGTAATCGTCCACGTGTCCTTGGGCAGAACCAGCATGGATTCAAGCGCTTCCATCTGGTCTTGAGTGGGCACACCGCTCAGTTCCGTTGGCTTGACAGGATCACAATCGGTGGCGGCGGTAATACTTTGCGGAAGCAATTGGGTCAGGCTCTGCGTTGCGGCGGTCGCATCTTTCACGCCTGAATACTCAGCGACCTTGCCTTTGACGACAACGCACTCACCAATGGAAGGCATCGTCGCAGAAGATTTCCCCATGAAGACGAATAGGCCGTCGGAGGCGGTTCGCGCGGGGTCCCAGGTTCCGCCCGTTCCGGGGGTTTGGATGGTAAAGCCCTCAAGACCCTTGAGGTTTGCGTTCTCTCCCTTGGGGTAAGCCGCGGTCACAACGCCTTTGGTTTCGACCGTCTGATTGATCAGCTGGGAGTCGTCCCCGTCGCCCGGGGTCTGAATATCCGGGATCGAGACCAGCGCACTCACCGCGCGCGTCTGCCGAACATGTGCCGAGGCCTCGACGCTGGGTGTGGGCGTCGAGGCCTGAGTTTCGCTTCCCGATGTCGGGTCTTCGCTGGGATCCGCGTAGGCAGCTAGCGGCATTCCAAAAAGGGAAAAGGCTGCCAGAGCACCGATCACTGTTCGCTTCTTCGCACGCAGCATGCGCAGCTTCCTCTCAAGGTGCACGATCAAAATGCACGGGCGCTGCGAGAACCGCAGTGCCCGGGGCCAGCTCAGAGGATCTACCGAGCTGTAGCCTCAATCACTCAAAAGAGTAGCAAGCTCAAAGGATACAAAAGTACGATTTTCGAATATCCCAGAATCACTCCTGAAAATCGTCAGCAAACCCACAGCTGCGTTTGCGGTTTTCGCACGATATAGGTGGTTTTCTCCCCTCACAACCCATCACATGAGAAGCTTCGACTCGACAAGCCCGCACCGACTAATCTGGACTCATTAGGACATTTCAGGAAGGAATATCGACGATGTCTCAACCCCCGCTCCCTCCGACTCCTCCAGTTCCGCCTCCCGGGCCGCTGTTCCAGCCGGGGCAGCCTGCAGTGACTCCTGCACAGCCGGAGCAGTCTCAGCCAAAGAGGCGTTCGATCGTTCCTCCCCCACCCGAACCTGGACAGCAATACGGGCAGGCGGCTTTTGTTGCACAGCAGTACCCGCAGCAAACCCCCGGTTTCCAACAGGCTCCCATGAATCCTCAACAAT
Organism: Actinomyces sp. Marseille-QA0893; assembly: GCF_976954355.1. Taxonomy (NCBI): domain Bacteria; kingdom Bacillati; phylum Actinomycetota; class Actinomycetes; order Actinomycetales; family Actinomycetaceae; genus Actinomyces; species Actinomyces sp. Marseille-QA0893. The sequence continues at coordinate 92,733 of NZ_CDRJSY010000006.1, read as the reverse complement.
TCCAGCCAGGCTCCGCATCTGCTCAGCAGTTCCAAGCAACTCCAGTGGGCCAGCAACCTCCGGCAGCTGCATTCCCCACTTTCATGCCCACGCAGTCCCTCGGGGAGCCCGGTGAATGCGCGCTCGCGATGCGCGGCCTCGTGAAGATTTTCGGAAATTTGGTTGCGGTGGCAAACCTCAACTTGGACATCCCCAAGGGATCCTTCTACGGATTTGTCGGCCCCAACGGTGCAGGCAAGTCCACAACCCTCAATATGGCGACCGGTTTGCTTACCCCGGATTCTGGAACCGCTTTCGTCAACGGAATTGATGTGTGGGCCGATAATCTTGCCGCTCGCGCACAGCTTGGCGTCATGCCCGATGGGATGCGCCTGCTCGACCGTCTTTCCGGCCCTGATTTCTTGGTTCACGTCGGAATGCTGCGCGGTTTACCTCGCGAAACTGCTCGCGAGCGCGCACAGCAGCTGCTGGCAACTTTGGACCTCGTGGATGCAGGTAAGAAGCTCATCTCCGACTACTCGGCGGGTATGACGAAGAAGATCTCCCTTGCTGCGGCCCTCATCCATGCTCCCTCGGTCTTGGTCCTCGATGAGCCTTTCGAGGCGGTCGACCCGGTTTCGGCAGCGAACATCCGCCAGATCCTCATCGATTTCACCCACAGGGGCGGAACGGTCATTTTGTCCAGCCACGTCATGGCCACCGTTCAGCAGCTGTGCACTCATGTTGCCGTGATTAATCACGGACAGGTTTTGGCTTCTGGAACAACTGCAGAAGTGGCGGGCGACATGTCCCTGGACGAGCGTTTTGCTCAGTTGGTAGGCGGCTTGCACACGAGCGAAGGGCTGTCATGGTTGGCCAACTGATTCGTTTGAAGCTGCGCATCATGTGGAACGTGATGTGCAAACAAGTCGTCGTGCTGCTCCTGTCGCTCATGGCGCTTCTGTATGGTTTGGCAATGGTCGGCGCTCTGTACGTTGGCGTCCTGGCTTTACATGAATCTATCCCGCCGGAATTCATCATGCTCATCGGGCCCCTGGTTTTCCTCGGGTGGCTGATCCTGCCACTGTTGTTCTCGACGATGGATAACACCCTGGAACCACGTCGTCTCTCCCCTTTCGTGGCTCCCTCACCCAAGCTTGGCTTTGCTCTTGTTGTGGCATCAGCGCTTGGAATTGGCGGGATTTTTTCATTACTCCTCTTCCTTGTACCCGCCTGGTTTTTCTTAACTCGCGGTGAATTACTGCTCTCACTAGGCGCAAGCTGTGCTGCTGTTCTTACCCTCCTCACTGCTGTCATTTGGGCAAAGTCCGTGACGACGTGGGCGGGAAACCAAGTTTTGAAAAACTCGGAGCGCAAGAATTTTGCGTCTTTTATCGGTTCGATGATTTTCGTTGCAGTTTTCGCACCGATGGGAATCTGGACGCAGTTTCTTATTCGCAATTTTTCCTACGACGCAGTTCTTGCCTTCGCTTCCAAGGTCTACACGACACCTTTTGGTGCTTTTTTCGGGGTACTTGAGTCCTTGCGGCAAGGGGACTACCTCTTTGCGGGAATTCGCTGCGCAATCGGCCTTGCGACTCTCGCCCTTGGTTGGGTCGTTTGGATCCGCGTATTGAAACCGTCGATGTACGGCAGCGCAAACCGTGTCTCCGCCAAAGCGCGCGAGGCCATTGAGGCTGGCCGCTACCACGTTGATGAGGCACGCGCCGAGGCTGATTTGGCAAAGCAGCGCTCGGATTCGCGTTCGGCAGGACTCAAGCGTGTTCAACGCTGGCAGGCGCTCGGGCTTTCAGGCCGCTCGGCTGCGATGGCGACGAAGACGGCTTACTACTGGCTCCACGATTCTCGACTGTCAGTGTCCTTGGGCTCGACGATCCTCTTCCCGGTGATGGCCGTTCTCATGGACTACATGATTGACAGTGACGTGCGTGAATTCATGCCTTTCACTTTCGGCTTTTTCCTATACCTTGCTCCGATCGTCATCGGCGCAAATATCGGTGCGAATATGCAATATGACTCCACAGGCGCATGGGTGCCGATTGCTGCCGGAATGACCGGGCGCGAAGATCGTTTAGGCCGCCTCTTGGGGTCACTCGCTATTGTTACCCCGGTTATCCTTCTGGCCTCGGGAGCGGCATGCGTCATTATGGGCAAGAGCGTGCTTGATATCGTCTACACACTGTGCTTGTGCATTCTCTTCCTGACTGCTTCATCAGGAATCGCAACGGTTGTCGGAAGCCGCTGGGTCTACCCCGTTCAGCAACCTGGCGCATCGCCTCTATCAACGCGAGGCGCAGGGGCTGGAATGGTGGCGATGTGGGCGACCTCTGCTGCCATGCTGGGCGGTTTGTTAGTCGCTTTGCCCGGCTGGCTTGCCTTGATGTTTACCACTGGCACAGGAATCCCCTTCATTATCGCTGTGGTCGTGTCTTTGGCCTGGAGCGCAGCCATCATCGCAATTTCAGTGGTGTGGGGTGGACGCTTGTGGGACCGCTATAAGGTCGAGATGCTGACAACAATGAAGTCATGGGCGGGAAACTAGAAGTCTCGTTTTCCACCGATTGACATATGGGTGTGGCCCGCAGGAATTCCTGCGGGCCACAACTGTTATATGCGATATGTTCAGCGAGCCTGGTAGGTCAGGCAATCAGCGCCTGCAGATCCCACGCGAATCGCAGAGGCGGTGCATTCCAAACCGGTGTTGAAGGAGCAATCTGCCTTCTGGCAGGCACCAACAACCGGGCTCTTGCGCTCGAGGCCACCACGAACCGAGAGCGGAACGAAGGTTGCGCAGGTACGTCCGTAGCCGATGGTCACGGCGCCAGCAGCGCAGCCATTGTTGTTGTACGAGCACTCCGAAACGGAGCAGTCCTGGACCAGGGGAAGGTCGATGGTCGTCATGATGTTCTCCTTGAAGAGTCGACACAAATTGTTAAGACCCCTCAAGAATGCATGTTTTATTTCGAAAAACGTAGAGCAGCGTTTTTTCCGCGGAATATCAACGAAAACCGAGTGTTACTTCCGAAGAATATTCACGTAATTACGATAAAGTCCAACCGGCTATTTGCCTCAGGTTAGGCTGTGCTACACAAGATATGGCACTGCGAGTTCTACTCGTCAAGAAGCTCTGCATTCAGCAGCCAAGCTTCTTCCAACTCGTCAATTTCCTGGCGAATCTGAGTTGACTGCGCAGACAAATCCGTCATCTCTTCCAAGGCACTTTGATCCTCAGCAATACGCGCAGCACATTCAGCAAGCTTTTCTTCGACCTTTTCAAGGCGTGCGCGCAAGGTATCGATCTTTCGCTCAAGCCTTGCGCTTTCTTTCTTCGCTGCTCGACGCGCAGCAGAATCCGTCATCCCCGAGCCTGTGGCGCCTGCGAAAGATTCCTCCCCCGCCGCATTTCCAGATTGACGAGGCCCTGCCGCACTTTCGCGAGCATCGGGAGACTTTGCGCCACCGGCCTCGCGAATACTCAAGTATTCTTCGACTCCCCCGGGAAGGGCGCGAAGGCTTCCATCCCCCAAAAGTGCAACCTGGTGATCGGTCGCGCGCTCAAGAAGATAGCGATCGTGGCTGACAACAACCAAGGTTCCCGGGAAGGCGTCGAGGAGGTCTTCCATTGCAGCCAAAGTATCCGTGTCAAGATCGTTCGTCGGCTCATCCAGCAGGAGAACATTGGGCTCAGCCATGAGCAGGCGCATGAGCTGAAGCCGACGCCTCTCACCACCAGAGATCTCACTGACCCGCGTCCACGCACGCTCGCGAGTAAAGCCCATTCTCTCCGTCATTTGCGAGGCGGAAATTTCCTTGCCGTCAACGATCACGCTGTGGGCGACCGCGTCCACGGCCTCGACAACGCGAAGATCACTGAGCTCGTCAAGCTCGTGAGTGTCCTGCGAAAGGGTAGCAATCTGAACGGTTTTTCCGCGTTTCACCCGGCCGCTTGTTGGTTCCAGATCACCACGAAGAAGATTAAGGATCGTCGTTTTACCTGCGCCATTCACGCCGACGATTCCCACTCGTTCCCCCGGGGCCAAGCGCCACGTCACATGGTCAAGGATCGTGCGCCGGCCACCCTGAGGAGTCTCGAAAGAAACGCTCACGTCTTCAAGGTCGACGACGTCTTTACCCAGACGAGCGGTCGCCATCTTGACCAATTCGACGCTGTCCCTAGGCGGAGGCACGTCAGCGATCAGGGCCTCGGCCGCAGCAATGTGGAACTTCGGCTTCGACGTTCGAGCCGGGGCTCCGCGGCGAAGCCACGCGAGTTCTTTGGTCAAAAGATTCGCGCGCTTCTTAGCGGCGACATCAGCTTGGCGGACGCGCTCGGCTCGCGCCAGAGTGTAAGCAGCGTAGGAGCCATCATAGATTTCTACGCGACCGGGGATCTGGGGACGAGAACCACCCGGGTCGATCCCGGGAACGACTTCCCAAATGGTCTCGCACACTGCGTCCAAGAACCAACGGTCGTGGGTGACAGCGATCAGCGCGCCGCTTGCACCTGGGCGTGCAAAACGTGCGTTCAAGTGGCGCGCGAGCCACGCAACGCCTTCCACATCAAGGTGGTTCGTTGGTTCATCCAAGCAAACGACATCGGAGGGAAGTGCGAGTACCCGTGCAAGGTCAACGCGGCGACGCTGCCCACCAGAGAGCGTTCCAACCAGAGCATGCAGGTCAATATCAGCCAAGAGACCTGCGTGAATATCGCGGATTGAACTCTGCGAAGCCCATTCGTATTCTTCGAGTCCCGGGTGAACAGCATCCATCACTCGGGCATTGTCATCAAGGTGATCCGCCTGCTCGAGCATGACCACACGCAAACCATCGCGAGTGATCACTTGCCCGTCGTCGGGCTGCTGCACGCCTGCGACCAGGCGCAAAAGCGTGGATTTTCCGGCACCGTTGGGCCCCAAGATTCCGATTCGCGACGTATCTTCAACGCTAATATCGACATCGGCTAAGAGCTGACGCGAACCCGCGAGTGCTCCCAGAGATTGTGTGCCTAGTAGATGTGCCACCTAGCATTCCTCTTCTTCGACAATTGCGCCGAGCGCGGGACCCGAGGTGGGCAGGGTTGCACTGACTTCGGGGCTGTGTGCCAAGGCCTCCGCAAGCTCGTCGGCGTGAGCCTTATCGCGGGCGAGCACTGCAATTGTTGGGCCAGAGCCGGATAATATCGCTGCGCAAGCACCAGCTGCACGCGCATCGCGAATCGTTTCAGCAAGCTCGGGATACAGATGGAGCGCGGGGGCGGTTAAGTCATTACTCAACGCCGGCGCCACGCTTGTTGCATCCCCCAGCAAGGCACGCTGATCTTCTTGGCTCAATGGCGCGGGGTCTATTCCTGTAGCGTTATTTTCCGCTTCTCTCAAGGCATCCAGTGTTTTGAAGACCTCGGGAGTCGGAAGCCCCCGGTGCGCGCGGACCATAACCCAGTGATGGTGCGGCCACGTCGATGCGTCAGAGCCAAGCAAGGGAGTCAGAACATCTCCGCGGCCCTCCCCCACGCTCATACCGCCCATGATGCAGGCGGGAACATCTGCTCCAAGCCCGCGCCCGATCTGGCACAGTTGCTCGAGGCTCAGCCCTAGTTCCCATAAACGGTTGCACGCTACCAACGCTGCTGCCGCATCCGCCGATCCCCCGGCCATTCCTCCAGCGATGGGAATGTATTTGTCCACGCGGATCGACACTGCCGCGCTGGTTTGCGCCCAGGGACCCGTAGCTGCGAGCTTCTGGAGGACTTTTGCCGCGCGGTAGGCCAGGTGCGATGTGGGATCTAGCTCGCTCATGAGCTGCGTCGCGCACTGGTCAATGCTCCCGTCTGCAGCATATGCATGGGTTTCGATGTGAATCCCCGGCGACTTGGCCGTGCGCACACTGACGTACTCGCGGATATCCAAGCATTCGAATACAGTGACGAGGCCGTGGTAGCCCTGCGTATCCGGCTGTCCAACGCGCAGGATCAGGTTCACTTTCCCCGGTGCAGATGCACGTACCTCACGCACTGGGCGACTCCGCCTGGCGTTCCTTCGCGTAACGATCTTGAGCAGGGAGAGGAATCGTTCCTTCTGCTCTCATTTCAAGCAGAGCGCGACCAAGTCGCACATAGTCCTCGATCCCGAGCTTTTCGCCTCGAATAGAGGAATCCACTTGAGCGCGATCGCAGAGCTCTTGGGCATTGTCTGCGCCTCCCGCCCAATTCTTCAAGGCGGCGCGCAGAGTCTTGCGTCGTTGAGAGAAGGCGGTGTCGCAGGCCTCGAAAGTGGCAAGACGCAAGGCGGTATCTCCGCGCGGGGTCTCCAAGCGACGCAGGGATACCAGCGCCGAATCAACGTTGGGAATGGGCCAAAACACGGAACGTCCAATGGTTCCGGTGCGGTTCGCATTCCCGTACCAGGCGGCCTTGACGGAGGGAACGCCATAGGTTCGCGAACCCGGTTCTGCAGCCAAGCGGTCTGCGACCTCGGCTTGAACCATGACCAGGGCATAGTCAAGCGAAGGGAAAGACTCCATCATCGACAGCAGCAAAGGTACTGCGACGTTATAGGGAAGGTTTGCGACCAAGTGCGTTGGAGCATCCCACTCAACCCCAAAGTCCGCCAAGCCTTCGATTTGCACGGCGTCACGATTGACAACGTGGAGACGCTGGGCTGCATCGGGCATGCGTTGAGCAACGGTCACGGGCAGGGCGCGAGCTAAAACGGGGTCAATTTCGATCGCTCGAACCCACGCACCGGCCTCGAGAAGGCCAAGGGTGAGGGAACCTAGGCCCGGTCCAACCTCAACGACCTGAGTTCCCTCGCCGATCCCCGCATCTCGAACGATACGGCGGACGGTTCCAGCGTCGTGAACGAAGTTCTGGCCCAGGGTTTTCGTGGGGCGAACTCCCAGTGCTTCGCAGATCGCGTGCACTTCGATAGGGCCAAGGAGGCCACTCTCGCTGGGCTGCGCGTCATTGGGCAGACGCGGGGTTGAATAACGACGGGTTGAACTCACGCACCCATCCTAATTGATCAGTACCAACCGACGGAGTTTGAATGCGCGAGCGCCGAACACGGCCTGCCGTAGCGACCCGCAATATATCCCAGACCCCAGTTGATTTGAGTAACGGGATTAGTCTGCCAATCCGCCCCTGCCGAGGCCATCTTGCTTCCCGGGAGAGCCTGCGGAATACCGTAGGCGCCGGAAGAGGCGTTCTTCGCGTAGGGATTCCAATGGGATTCGCGATTCCACAGGGCAACGAGGCACTGGAACTCGGAGTCACCCCAGCCTCGGGCAGCAACCAAAGGCTTTGCGAGGCTCCGCGGGTCTTCACCCGAATAGGTCAGCGGAATATTGGCCGCGACCATCGCCTGTGCAACTTCGGCGGAGTTCCCACCAGCAGCCGTAATCTCGGCTGCGCTTGAGAGTGTGCCGAGTTTTGCGCGGTAGCGAATGGAGCGGGTGCCATCCTCTTCGGTCTTTTCTTCGAGCGTTGCCTTGGGGTCAAGTCCGGCTTCAATCAGAGCCTTCGGGGTGACCTCTTTGGTTCCGATCGAACGGATTTGCGCACTGGGCTCGCGAACCACCTTCGAGTTGAGCGGCGCCTCGAAGCGTTCACCGCCGTCAACGTTTTCGCTCCACGTCATCTCTTCGGCTTCGCCTTCAACGCCCTTGGTCGTCACCTGTTCTTCGCCGGCAAAAAGCTGATCGGAGTCTTGGCGGTGTTCTTCAAAGGGAATGGCGACCTTGCGAGGAGCAAGAGAGCGCGTGACCTTGTGAATATCGATTGAGAGCCCGTCTGCGGTGGACTTGACTTCGACTCGATCAAGGGGACTCAGGGTAATTCCCTCTTTTTCCAGGATCGAGCGGGTATCCATGCCTTCTCGTGCGGTAATCGTTCGCGTATTACCGTCAACAATGACCTTCACTTGTCGAGTCTGCGAAACCAGCGGGGTCAGGCTCGAACGCGACTGGGAACGATCGACTGCAAGAATTGCTTTCCCAGAATCCACTCCCATATCTGCAAGTACCCCTTCAGCCGAAGGAGCTGTAGACCACAGCGTTTTGCGGGAGCCGTCAATACTGAGCGTATAGGGCTTTGCAGTGCGCACAACGATGGTTTGCCCGTCGCTGACCTGTTGGTGAATCGAAGGTTGGACGAGGTCGTGTTCTGCCACCTCAACTCCGGCCTCGTTCAAGACACCGGAAACCGAGTGCGCCCACGTCGAAACGGGGCGGATCACTCCATCAACTTCAATATTGACCGTTGAGTGCTCGTGGGCGACGCCAATTCCCGCGATCCCGCATAGCACGAGGCCAGCTGCGCTCGCAGCGACGAGGACAGCTTGCTTCGATGGTTCCCAGGAGTGGGCGCGGGGACGGGAGTGGCGGGCTGCGTTCACAGAAGTCCTAGCGATCGAGCACAGGCCGGCCACTGTCCCCATCCGGAGCGGGCCTGGAGAGCCTGGGCGCGCTGAGTCTGCTCAGCTGCCGAGGCCTCGGAAGGAAGTCCGGTACCGCCCATTGCGCGCCACGTAGAAGCAGAGAATTGGTAGAGACCGTAGTAGCCGTTACCGGTGTTTGTTGCGGGGTTACCGCCGGATTCGCAGCGTGCGAGAGCGGCCCAGACGTCGTTGCCGGTCACGGTCGCCGACGAGCCTGATGAAGACGATGCGGCAGAAGATGACGATGCCGTTGTCGTTTCCTTCGTTCCGATCTTGACGATCTGTTTGACCGGCTCGGTTCGGTTCTCGGACACTACTTGGCTAACGATTTCTTGACCGTCGCGGCGCTCAACGTAGACGCTCCTCTTGATAGACCCATCGGAGCCCTCTTGAGCAACCTTGCGGGTTCCCTTTGCCAAAGTGGAGTCTTCTTGTTCTTCAACTTCCTTCGTCAAAGTTTCTTCACGTTCTTCAACGCCGCGCTGAACGCGGATCACTCGAAGGAAGCTTCCCTGCTCATCGCTGGTGAAGACGACGCGGTCGAGGAAGGAAACCTCAACACCGGCTTGGGAAAGAAGATCGGAGGCACTTGCACCTTGGCGTGCGTCAACCGTGTGGGTCTGTCCGTCCGCAACGACGCGGATAGGACCGCTCGCTGTTAGGGCGGGAAGCTCTGCGCGAGAGGTTGAACGATCAGCGGCGATAATGGCGCCCTTCGTGCCGACTTGTCCCAGCAAGTCATCAATGTCGGTTGCGGTCGACCATGTGGGAGTGGAAACACCATCGATATCGACCATGTACTGCTGAGCGCGGCGGACAAGGATGGTCTGTCCGTTACTCACTCGTTCATGGAGTGAAGGCGCGACAAGGTCGTGCGAAGAAACTTCAACACCCGCGGTTGCTAAAACGTCAGAGACCTTGCCCATAAACCCTGAAACGGGGATAGAAACGCCATCAACTTCCAGAGTGACATCACGGAAGGACGAGGCGACGGCAGTACCGGCGATTCCGGTGACGGTCATGGCAGCAACTGCAGCGCTAGCGATAACAGCCTTGCGCGAGGGGTGCTGAATGTTCATATAGCTCCAAACTTCGGAGGTTTCGCCCTGGCAGTTTCTCGAAGAAATGCGGCTCGCATGCGAGCCTGCGGCGAACGGACACTTCACACGCTACGGGGAAAATGAAATCCAAGCGAGCGATAGTGATACGGAACATACACATAAGCCACATAAATCACAGTTGTCACACCTGTAACAGCAGCTGAATGAGAGATTGATAAGTCAAATTGGCATTTATTCAGGGACGAACACTAGGATGGGGAAAGATTATCACCGCTGCAAAGAAGGGACCGTGAATAATGAAGTCACGCCAACGCGGGATCTACGCACTTGTAACGTGCATTGCCTTGGGAGTGTCCATGGCGGCATGTGGATCCTCGTCCAACGGATATATCCAGGGGGACGGCTCAGAACCCGCTTATAAAAAAACGGTCTTCTTCTCAACAGAACCCAACCAAGATCTCAGCGATTTGAGTTCTGTCTCTCCTCAGCCGGAAGGCAAGGAAACATTCAGCCCCGAAGATTCAAAACTCTTCCTCAACCGTTACCAGGTGGGCTACATCAAAGACAAACACTGGCTGTTGGCAACGACCGATCGCGGTTCCTTCACATTCACTTTTAAAGGCGTAACGGTATTGCCGCAGACAACTCAAGATGGTCACAAGATCATCAAGGTTGATTACACCATGGAGAACCATTCACGGAAGAAAGAGACTCCCGACAATGCCCTGCGTTGGGTGTTCTACATGGCTTCTTCTCCACTTCCGGGCACTGACATTGCCAAGCAATACGCTGCTCACACCATCGACGATCCTGATCAGTTGACGATTTTCAAGCTTACTGACGTCGAATCACAGCTATTGAAGGCACCCGACACCAGCCAATTCACCTCCGATGACGCTCAGGTGAAGGCTGCAGGCGAACCGATCGGGAACTACCTCGACCTCTCGAGAGAACAACAAGAAACCGTTTATTCTTCGCTCTTCCTTGCCCCGAGTGACCTCAGTTCAGTGAGTTTGAACTTCGTGGCATGCACGAATGGGAAGGGCCTGACTGCAGATATTTACTGCCGCGTCATGCAACCGCTGGAAGGATCGCTTCAATGAGACTCGCACATACATTCAGTCGCGCCATTGCTGCGCTTGGCATTTTCACGGTGCTTTCTTTTGCCGTTCCCGCCGCAGCTCATGCGGACGACAGCGTTGACCAGCTCAAGAAGACCGATCCTTCGGCTTTCGAGTGGGCCGAGGGAGTTCAAGAGGTCAATCAGGGCGATAGATTGATCGTTCCAACCCAGGTGTCGCTCAAAAACTTTGAGATCCGTAAGGATATCGCCTCTTCCGGACAAGGGGCGCAATACACTCCGCCTTTCTCCGTTTATTCCGATGCGACGCTCACCGTTGATCTCGGTTTCAGCGTAGCGAGCTACGGTTCTCAGGGCCTTGCAATTGCTCCTAACCCAATCACCCTCATGACCCGCTCCCAGGCTAGCCCTTTGGCGGATATCACCGGAAACTCCGGCTGGGGACTTCTCCCCATGTACTACCTGGTCCAATACAACGACCTTGACACAGGCAAACTTCTAGAACGTCCGATTGTTCGTCGTATCCGCGTCAGTGACGAAGGTTTCCTCCCGCGTCCCCAAAATGTGGAGGTCGATGAGGAAAACAACGGAACTTTTACCGTGTCGTGGGATCCGGTCGAAGGTGCCGAGAGCTACTACCTGGTTCATCTCAATAGCACAGATGACAAGGGAGTAACCCGCCTCAATCCCAAGTTGATGGCGGAAACTGCAGCCACTTCATGGAACTCCGATCAGCGCGAAGAAGGGGAACGCAAGCTCGATACGTATCTTAATACCGCGCTCAGAGATTTCTTCACCGAAGAAGACTTCAAAGGATTGGAATCATCTGGTGGTTTCACCGATGAACAGCTCGATGCCATGCTCAATGGCAAAGGCGATCAGATCGCTGTCATCGCCAAGAAGGGCGTGAAGGTTTCCAAGATGTCCGATTTGCTCGACATCGAAGGAACGATGGGAAACACCCCCATCAAGATTGCATCAAATGCATGGCGAGAACTCAATCCGAACAACTCGAATTTCCAGAGTCTGAGCGATATCCCGACCCAGATTCCTATGGTCATGGCGGATGGACACACCCGCGTTCTTCCGATCATTGTCGACCCGGAGCGCAGTTGGATTCAGACGAACAACCCGCGTACAGCGCAAGATGCGCCGGCGGCATTGCACGTTTCCTATCACATCGGACACAGCCGTTTCACGAATACCTTCATCGTCCTCAATTTCGATCCCTCGACGTATGTCAACGATCTGACAAAGATGAAGGAAGAGCAAGAGAAGACACAGACCGGCTACATTGCCCCCGATCTGACTTACTCCAAGCGGACAACGACAAAGTCCACAGCGCCTGACGATAAGATTGCGCGCACCTTCCCGGATACTCCCATGCAAGTCCTTGGTACAACCGCACTGTCAAAGTACCTTGCTGCCAATATGATGAACGGCGCGGCAGACATCGATATCTCACAGTTCAAGGATGATGCAGCAACGATGACTCAAATCCAAGAGGCATTCTGGGAAGCGAAGAATCAAAATGGTCTCGTGCCTTGGGGTTACCCTTCTCTTTCCGAGGATGGAAAGATCCTCCACGTCGAATACGGCACCGAGGATGCCATTGAGCAGCATCTTTCCCCCAAGGACTACACCTCTCAAATCAACTCGGCAGCGGACAAGGTTGTTGCCGACATCATCAAGCCGGGCATGGATGATGCTGCCAAGGTGCGAGCAATCAACTCGTGGATCATCGAGCACGCAACCTACAACCATGCCGGACTTGAAAAAATGGATAAGTTGTGGAGTGACCCTGACCGGTCGAAGCACCGCTACACCCATGATCTCTTCCCCGACCACGATGCAGGCGGTATTTTCTTCAAGGGAACGACCGTGTGCGAGGGCTACGCAAACACATTCCAACTTCTCGCAACCAAGTCGGGTGTCGCCTCAGTAGTGATCACCGGTAAGGTGACTTTCTCTGATGGTAGTGGCGGTGGCCACGCCTGGAATCAGGCTAAAATCAACGGCACGTGGAAGACAGTGGACGTTACTTGGAATGACGGAGGAGACTCTCGTCAAGAAGCGATTGAAACTCGATACCTCATGATCGATAACAACTCCCCGCTCCTCACTAAGCAGCGCACCTGGAAGGATCCTGCGATCAAGAAGATCCTCTAAGGAGATCAGGTCGACGTATGAGTGGTGGGGCCTCCCGACAGGGAGGCCCCACCACTGTGTTTCAACCTAAACGCAAGCATTCACGGCATGTGCGCGAGCATTCACGCACACTCTCCCGTTACCTCGACTGTTTACCAGCTCCCGTAGACCCTTTCAGTGTTCTCACGAAGCTGCATGCACGCGCCCTCTTCCGAAATTCCCCATAGCTCAGCGATAAAGCGAACAGTATGCGCCATCACGTAGGAGGCATTCGGGCAGCCTCGCCACGGCAACGGAGTCAAATAGGGCGCATCTGTTTCAACCAGCACCAGTTCGCGTGGAAGGACCGCGAAGGCTTGACGAAGATCCTCATTCGCCGGATAGCTGATAGGACCAGCGAAAGACGCATACCACTCATGTTCAGCCAAAACAGATGCCATTGCCGCATCCCCTGAAAAACAATGGAAGACAATGCGCTGATCAGGATTCGCGCACTCGCGCACAAGCGCAATCGAGTCCTCGTGTGCCTCACGATCGTGAATCTGCAGCGGCAAATCATGGCGAGCAGCCATTTCGATATGCGCGCGAAAAGATTCCTTCTGGGCCTCGCGACCGGGATCAGCAGTACGGAAATAATCCAAGCCGCTCTCTCCCACTGCAACCACCATCGGGTCACCCAAGCGTTCCTCCACGGCGGACAAGGCCTCGTCAAGGGGAATATGATGCTCGCGCAGCTGCGGAGTCAGCCCATCGGGGGACGGATCGGCGCACCCGGCGTGCAGCGCGGCCTCGTTCGGGTGGATCGCAAGGGCAACGCGCACTCCCTCATGAGCGCGGGCAAGCTCAAGCATCGGATCGAAATAGGGCAATTCGCAGGCGCTGGAAATCATCCGCGTCACGCCTACCTGACGCGCGCGCTCCAATTGCTCCTCAAGAGGCATCTTCACACCATCTGCGCGGGGGATCTCTCCCTCGTGAACGGGAAGATGCGTGTGGTTATCGATAACCGACGAGACCAAGGGCTCGGGAGTATCCGGCCAGGGACGAGGCTTTCGCTTACCCACGGTGCCTCCTCAGTGCTGCCAGACGATAGATTCGCGGACCTGCTGCGCTACTTCCTCGCCCAGAAGCTGACGAACCAGCTCGAGGCCAAGTTCCAGAGCAGTTCCCGCTCCCCTGCTGGTCACGATGCTCCCGTCAACGACGACGCACTCAGACTGAGCCTGTGCACCTCCCGAGCTCAGGGCATCCATGAAACCGGGGTTTGCAGTCGCGCGACGTCCCTCAAGCACTCCAAGTTCAGCCAGAATCGAGGGAGCTGCACAGATCGCTGCGAGTTTCAGCGAGGCCTCGGCGCGGCGAAGCACCTCGGCGCGCACCTGCGCGTTCTCTTTGAGCCTCAAGGTTCCCGGCATTCCTCCGGGCAGGAAAACCACCGCGTAGGACGCCAAATCCGCGTCGTCAAGCATAAGATCAGCGACAACCTTGATGCCGTGAGAGCTTGCGACGTGACGCTCATTTTCAATTGAAATGAGGTCCGCCCGAATCCCCGCACGATAGAGAGCATCGACAACCGCAAGGGCTTCGACTTCCTCAAATCCGGTCGCGAGTAGAACGGCGACACTATCGGTGGTCGAAAGGGTTGTAGGCGTTGGCATAAGTCCTCCTCAGATGGGCAGCCGAAGCGCGGCACGCGCGCTGCATACCTTCAGGGTAACGCAGACGCACGCCGGCACAGTCCGGCTACTCTGAGCGCAGGGCTTCGACAGGGTCTTGGCGAGATGCCCTCGAGGCCGGAATCAAGCCGGCGATAACGGTCAAAGCGACCGAGATCGCAATCAAGATTGCCGCGGTGAGCGGGGATAGCTGAGCAATATTGCTCACCTGGAAGCCCTGCTCCGCGATCGCATTGACCAGGCCACAGATCCCGTAGGTCACGCCAACACCGATGATGCCCGCAATCAGGCCCTCGATAAAGGTTTCCGCGTTGAAGACCGCAGAGACATTGCCCTTTGAGGCACCGATCGATCGAAGAATGCCGATTTCTTTCTTGCGTTCAAGAACTGAAATATAGGTGATGATCGCAATCATGATCGAGGACACGACCAGTGAGATCGATACGAAGGCGATGAGAAGCCACGAGATCACGTTGACGATCCTCGTCACTGAGCTCATGAGTACGCCCATGATATCGGTGTAGGTGATGACCTGGTCGGACTTGCCCGCGCTCTCCTTGTCAGTGTTGTACTGATCCAAGACAGCCTTGACGGAATCCTTGTCCTTGAAGGACTTCGGGTAAATCGAAATACTGCTGGGGGACTTCAGGTCAGCCCACCCCAGATCGCGCAGGTTGGTCTCAAGCGTGGGGACGTTCGTTGAGAACATCGTCGCCATCAGTGCGGCAAGGGACTTCTCGTCAAGATTCGACGAGAACGCCGATGCGATGGCCTCGGGATCGAAGTGGAAGGCGCTGCTCATATTCGTTGCGAATTGGCTCATTGTTGCGCTGATCTGCTGGCCAATTGTCTGCGAAAGCTGAGTCATCATCTGGGTCATGGCAGTCGCCATGGTCTCTTGGAGGACCTGGCCGATCGCCGCGGAGACCCCGCGCATGAGATTGCCACCAAGCTGGGCGGCGATCTGCGCCGAAATCTGGTTCGCAAGTTCCGTTGACACCTGAGAGGCAACAGAAGCCAGTGCCGGGTCATCCCCGAGTGCCGCTTGCAAGTTCGTCATCAGCTTCTCGCGGTCAACGACTTGGTCAGAAGAGACGGCGGTATTGATCTGTTGAATGACCGAGGGCTGAGAGAAGTACTCAGAGACCAGCGTGGAAAAGTCCGTGGAGCCACCCGCAGCAATCTGGTTTTGCGCATAGTCCTGGAAGCCCTGAAGGATCTGGCTTGCCTGCGAACTTAAGTACGTTCCCGCAGTGTCCTTCACAGCACCGTCTGCCAGCGTTTTGCGGATAATCGCAGGGAAATCAACGTTTTGCAGCTGAGGAACGCTCTTGCTGAGCTCTCCCAAATTGAGCTTCGAGGGGTCAATCTGCACCGCTGAACCGTCAGCAGGAATAAGCTTCGAAAGATCAATATTCGACAAGTCCATTCCCGACAAATCAAGGTTCGAGAAGTCAAGGCTGGACAGGTCCATTCCGCTGAAATCTAGGCCCGAGAGGTCCATTTGCATGGCCGATGGGTCGATAGAGAAAGCCGCAGAAAGCTTGTTTTGATCGACCGTAAACAAGCTGGACATATCAAAACCACTGGAACGGTCCTTCGAGGAATCCGCAAGTTCCTGGAAAGTCTTACCCGTGAACACGTCGGTCTTCGGGTTCGCCCGCTGATCCTTGACGATCTGACTATCCTCGGCCTCGCGAATGATCTGGCGGGTGAGCTCAGGGGTGTAGGCAAGACCCTGGCGCAGCGCTCCCCCATGCGAGGAATTCGGCTTCACGATTGCGCTAATGCGCAGCTCTTGGCCCTGGTCGATCAGTTTCTTCATGAATTCCTTATCGGAAGAGTGATCCGACCAGACCTTGTAGTTCTCGTCCCAGGTGTACTTTGCGGACGCGTTGATGCGCTTGTACTTAATCCCCAAAATTTTGTCGTAATCGTACGAGGCCGCGGGGGCGTCGTTCGCAGAAGGTGACGGACTCGGGGTAGCTGAGTTCTTCTCACCGATGGTTCCCGAGTAGTACTGACGCATCAGTTCGTCGAATTCCTTGTGGTCTTTCAGACCTAGGACGTACTCCATCAGGTTCGACATATTGCCGTCTTCATCAATGACAAGGACGACTTCGGACGCTGAAGTTGGCCAGTGGCCCGCAAGAACATCGTAGGAGGAGGTGTAAAGAGAGGACTCCTGCGGCATTTGGTAGAAGGCGTTAGTAGCCATCATCGAGGACATGGGACTTCCGCGCATGCCCGTTTCCATCCGATTCATTGCCTGATCGGGGCTGACTTGGATGTTGTCCTTCGAGGTATCGGCCTGGAAAATCTGCGGGGTGACGTCGTAGTCGTATTCGATGGCGTTGACGAAAGAGTTGACATTCCCGCCGTTTCCGTCGAGGAAAGCCTTCAAGGAGGCCAAGTCATTCGTCTTCGCGTCGCGAATATTGTCTGCAAGAGTCCTCAGCTTGGAGACCCCAACTTTGCCGTCGCTTGGCTTCTCGCTGCTAGCGGCTTCGACTTGTGCAGACAGGGCGCTGGACATGTCCATGCCGCTCTTTTGAATGGTCAGCGGATAGGCGCCTAGGGTTTCTTCTTCTGTTTGGGCAATGTAAGCATTCGTGCCGTTTGCCAGAGCCAAAATGGCGGCGATACCGATGATTCCAATAGACCCCGCGAAAGAGGTCATCAGGGTACGGCCCTTCTTCGTCATCAAGTTATTGAAGGACAGGGAAAGCGCGGTCAGGAAGCCCATCGAGGTACGGCGCACTGGCTTGGCCTCGCGAACTTCCTCAGTACCCGGAACAAAAGGACGCGAATCGGCGACCACTTCACCATCCGCGAGCTCGACAATGCGGGTTGCGTATTGGTGCGCAAGCTCGGGATTGTGGGTCACCATGATGACCAAACGGTCTTGAGCAACATCGCGCAGGAGGTCCATGACCTGAACGCTGGTCTTGGAGTCAAGAGCACCGGTCGGTTCATCGGCCAAGAGAATTTCAGGATCGTTGATCAGCGCTCGGGCAATGGCGACGCGCTGCATCTGCCCGCCAGAAAGCTGTGAGGGCTTCTTCCCGACGTGCTCGGCCAGCCCGACGCGTTCCAAGGCTTCCATCGCGCGCTTGCGGCGTTCGCCTCGGGAGACACCGGAGAGGGTCAGCGCGAGCTCAACGTTGGACAAGATGGTCTGGTGCGGGATCAGGTTGTAGGACTGGAAAACGAAGCCGATGCGGTTGTTGCGGTAGGCGTCCCAATCGCGGGCTTTGTAATCCTTCGTTGAGATTCCATCGATGACCAGGTCGCCGCTTTGGAAGCGGTCCAGGCCGCCAACGACGTTGAGCAACGTCGTTTTGCCTGAACCCGACTGGCCCAGAATTGCAACGAATTCACTATCCCGGAATGCGACCGAAACGTCATTGAGCGCGACTTGACGCAGATTCGCAGTTTCGTAGATCTTGACGATATTTCGCAGTTCGAGCACTGGGATTCCTTCGACCGTTATTTGCTGACCTTTTTAAGGCTAACAAAATCACTGGTGGGGCGATATGGGGGATTCCCCTGGTTTTCCTTGGGTGAAACTCGGGGCTAGTGGTCGCTGGACTTTCCCGAAACCAAGAGGATTTCTTCATTATCGAGGCGGGCAAGGGCGCCCTCTAGGGCTGCTGAAGAGAAGATTCCCTCATCGCGAGCCTGAAGAAGAGCCTCACGCTGAGCGTGAATGGCTTCAAGTGCCAGTTCGCGAATCTGATCGCGCGTGAAGGAACGTTCAACTTCCTCTCCGCTCATATCGACAGTGCCGTGACCTTCATCGTCACTGAAGTCTTCAGAGTTGTTCGTGTCAGGCACTAATTCATCATCACAGTTCGAACATAGAGCATCACGAGTAGCGCCAGTCTGCGTACTGGCATCTTGCAAGATATCGGAGAGGACGCGGTCGGCGGCCTGGGCCGTGCGCGCCTTTTCAGCGGTATCGTCGCCGGGGACCGCATGCCCGATTCTCGAGAGAGTGCGTGAGACACCCGCAGAAAGCAAAGTTCGACCGTCGACCTCGTGAATTGCCTGCGCAAGGGCGGTATCCACCAGCGCAGATGCCATCACCTTGAGAAGCTTTTCGCGTTCTTCCTCGGAAATATCGCCCGAGGCCATTTTGGGTTTAACGATGCGGATCAGGGCCGGAAGAGTCAAGCCCTGGATGATGAGTGCACCAGCTGCGATAAACAAAGCAATCATGAGCAGCAAGGCGCGCATTGGGGCATGAGTTGAAATAGTCTGCGCGGCCGCCAAAGTGATTGCTCCGCGCATGCCCGCCCACACGATGACACTACCTTCACGCGGGCCTAGTGGCTCATTTGCGAAGTAATCAAGGTCGGATCCTCGCTTGGCATTTCGACGTTCACGCTGCTGGAGGCGCCGGCGGAGTCGGTTGAGGGCTTTCCCCCACTGTTCCGGGCTGAGGTCACGCGCTTGAAGCATATCCGCATCGACCTCGCAGGCGATATTCATTCGTTTTTCAAAGCGCTCGATACGAGAGGCCTCGACCTCAAAGCGGCGCTGACGATGAGTGCGGCGGTGATCCAGCCACGTGAGCATGAGCGCGATAAACACGGCTCTAATGACCATGATGAGGGTTCCAAGGCTCACTGCCAGGACCGCCGCGAAGGTCAGGCCCCCAACAAATTCGCTGGTCTCCTCGACAATTCCAAAGGCTTGCAAGCCCATTGTCAGGAAAATTGCACTCTCTAATACGAGCGTTAGCGTCTCCCAGTTTTGCTGAGAAAAACGCCTATTCGATGCGGAGATGAGCGCCGCGCGCCGGCGTGAGACAACGAGGCCCGCGACAACGGCTGCAACTAGGCCAGATCCGCCCAAGTGCTCAGCGGGAAGCGAGGCCAAGAAAGGCATCGCGAAAGAAAAGACCGTATCGGTTGATGGTTCCTTGAGTGCAGCGCGTACACGCACGCCTACCTCGCCAATGATCCAGCCAATGACTGCTGCAATACCAAGTGCGAGCGCAACCTTTGCAATGAGCATGCCGGGGTTGAGCGCGTTTTTGTCAGCGGCCAAGCCTGCATTCATTGCCGCCGAAAGCAGGACCAGTGAGGTCGCATCATTAAAGAGTCCCTCACCCTCAAGCACGGTGATAATGCGGTGCGAGACGCCACTGCGCTTCGCAATGGATACGGCAACCGCATCTGTCGGGGAAAGGACAGCGCCCAGTGCAACGCCCCAGGGCAGGGAAATCGCGGGGACCATCCAGTTGATGACGAAGCCAACCGCAAATGCTGAAAGGAATACCAGCGGAATAGCAAGCATTGCAACCGCATGCATTTCACGGCGGAAATCCATGGTCGGCATACGCACTGCTGCCGAAAACAGCAGCGGAGGAAGGATGATTTCCAAGATGATGTGCGGTTCAATTTCGATGGCCCCAACCTGTGGCAGGAAGCCGATCGCCAAGCCGACAGCGAGCAGGATCAGCGGTGATGCGACGCCAACCTTGGGGGCAAGAAACTGCGTGGCGACAATAATGAGCATCCCAAGCAGCGCAATCATCAACGGGTCCATGAATATAGTTTACGGGTGACGCATGCACATGTGTGGGGCGTGCATATCCGTCGCCGCTGTGCCAGTCTGTGAGCATGCGTATTGCGAGCATCGCGAAGGACTCCGAGCTGGCGCTGTGTTCCTTCGACACTGAACTTGGCGCTATTACCTGCGCTGCCTCCGGTGGAGCCTTGTGCGCGCTATGGATGAGCGGGCAGCGCTTCTTTGGTTACCCTTTTGGGATTTCCGAGGCCGAGGCCTCCTCCCACGTTCCACTCTCCATCCGGGGTGACTTGCACGCGTGGACCCCAAACGGGAGCACAGTGAGCGATCAGAACGCGTCCGTCTTGGAACAGGCCTATCAGTGGACGCAGGACTTTCTCGCGGGCATGAACCCCGATCATTCTGCGATTCCCTTGGCCACCTACGGAACGGACTTCCAACTGCGTGTGTGGAATGCGCTTCTGGATATCCCTTACGGAGAGTGCGTCACCTACGCGGATCTCGCGCGAAAGGTCGGCTCACCGCGCGCGTTCCAAGCAGTTGGAAGCGCGGTTGGGCACAACCCGTTCTCCCTCATTGTCCCCTGCCACCGCGTGGCCTCGGCCTCGGGCCAGGTCCACTACGGAGGCGGACCGGCGCGAAAGCTCTACTTGCTCTCGGTGGAATCAAAGGGTTCTCTCCACTAAACCCTTGACGTACGTCAATCTCCACGTATAATTAGACGTAAGATTTCACGT
Source organism: Actinomyces sp. Marseille-QA0893 (assembly GCF_976954355.1). Lineage (NCBI taxonomy): Bacteria > Bacillati > Actinomycetota > Actinomycetes > Actinomycetales > Actinomycetaceae > Actinomyces > Actinomyces sp. Marseille-QA0893. The sequence goes on along the minus strand of NZ_CDRJSY010000006.1, from coordinate 72,060 downwards.
ATTTTGGAGGGCGTAATGGCACTGGAGCCTATCGAACCGCAGCCCGGCAGTGACCGAGACCCCGCAAACTTCGTCGGCCGCACTGCGATCACCTCCCAAGCGCGCAAACGCCTGCAGGTGGGCGCAAATCTCCTCCTCACCGATCCCAGACGCATGGGTAAGACCTTCTGGATGCACACATTCGCCGCACGAGAGAAGCGTTTTCACTGCTACTTCATCGATTACGAGGGCGTCTTCACAGTCAACGACTTCCTCATCCGCACTGCCGACACACTCGTCAAAGGCGGAAAACTCCCCTCGCGGGCATTTCAGAAACTCAAAACGATCTTCGATAACTGCGATATCGAAATCTCAAGCCCCATCACTATTAAGAGCTACCATCGCCAGACATCTCCGCACGTCCTACTCACAGATATTCTGAGCACCCTCGACGGGGAAGAAAACGATGTTATTCCGCTTGTCATGATGGATGAGGTCCCCATGGCGGTGAATAACATTGCCGAACGCGAAGGTGCCGGAGCTGCCGAAGAAATCCTCCAGACACTGCGCGCACTTCGCCAGAAGACCACGCGCGTGCGATGGATCGTCACAGGGTCCGTCGGCTTCCACCATGTTCTACGCAAAACCAATATGACGCAGGGAGTCTTGAACGATCTTGAATCATTACCGCTCGGCCCTCTCCCCCGTGACGAGGCCGACGAGCTTGCACGCCGCTTGCTCTTAGGCGTGGGGCAAGAGCCCCTCGATGATGTCGTTAATGAGCTCGTCGCTGTAAGCGGAGGAATTCCATTCCTCCTACACAAACTCGTGGGCGCACTCGCACAGAGGTGCTACACCGCTTTTTCTCCCAGCGATGTCCGCGAATGCTTCGAAAACTTCATTGATGACCCCGATGAATTCCGTTGGTTCGAGCACTACCTCACGCGCGTGACGCCACACTACGGCGAGCGCGCACAAGTCGCCGATCAGATCCTGCGACAGACGCTTTCTCAGACGAATGAGTGGATTCCCGTCGATTCATTGACGCAAGGCGAGGAATTCTCCGACGTCCTTGAGGACCTCGTCAAGGATCATTATTTGGAGCGCCGAGGCCGCTCAGTACGCTGGCGGTATCCCGCACTGCAATACATTTGGGCACGTAAGAAGGGGGTGTGGGACCGAAGATGACTAGTCTCTCGTTTGCTTGCTTTACCCCTTCGCTCATGCCCGAGGATCTTCTCGAACGCACATTTGTCGCGCGTGAGCCAATTTTGAAGACCATTATGAAGCGCGTTGAGAAGCTTGGGAAAACGCCAAGTCCGAATCACACGCTACTTGTCGGGTCTTACGGCGTAGGTAAAACACACCTCATCTCCTTGGCGTATCACCGCAGTGTCAAGCTTGCTGATCGTCAAAGAAATACTTCCTTGCGCATCGCGCGTCTTCCCGAAGCTCCGTGGAGGATCACCTCATACGCACGTCTTCTTGCCACGATTCTCAACCAGTTCTCCCCCACTAAGATGAAGAACGCGGATACGAGCTCACTCGAGGCGCAACTTCGCGGAAGCATCCGCGCTGACGGCCCCATTGTGGTCTTCATGGAGAATGTTGATCAGATCTTCGAGGCGCTTGGACAGGACGGGCAACAGAAGCTGCGGAGTTTGCTTCAAACCGAGACGGGCATTCTCATTATTGGAAGCACTACTCGCCTCGATCGCAGCTTTTCCGACAGTACCTCGCCCTTCTTCGGTTTCTTCGACACGATTCGACTCGAGCCTTTCACTCCTGAAGAAGCACGCGAAATACTCGAGGTGTTAGCACGCGAAGCAGACACTTCTGAACTGGCCGAGTACATATCGGCCCCTGATGCGATAGCTCAAATCCGCACGATCACTCACCTCACGGGTGGTTCACCGCGAGTGTGGATGACACTTGGGTGCGCTCTGAACGCCACTGACTTTGAGAACCTCAGCACACTGCTCCTCACTCGGATTGACGCTTTCACCCCGTATTACCAGGAACAGCTGGCTCAGCTCTCCCCTCTGCAGCGTCTTGTCGTTGCGGAACTTGCGGCCACCAATCACCCCCTGCCAGTGAAAGATCTCGCTGAACGGGTGGGTTCGGAGCAGCGCAGCGTCGCGAAGGCGGTGAGCGATCTCAGCGAACGTGCATGGATCAAGCCTGTTTCAACTATTTTCACGAATCTCCTTGACCAGCGTCGCAGTTACTACGATTTGGTAGATCCGCTTGCCCGCTTCGTGCTTCAGCTCAAGGAATCAGACACGCTAGCGCTACCGTCTATCGTGAATTTCCTTGAGACATGGTTTGGCGCTGAAAAACCTACCGCTTTTTCTTCCTTTGATTTGCTGGCGAAGGTTGAGGATACGCTTGCGGCGGTTGCATCGGGGGACGCGGAGCCGGTAATGGCGCTGCCCAGCACTGTGCGCGAGGCGATCGAAGACAAGGCGCGTGATATGGAGGGAATTTCCTCGCTACGCGTGGATTTCCTCGAGAAAGCCTCGAAAGGGGCAGGTGCTCTTCCCCCTATAGACAGCGCCGAATGGGTCGCCCGCGCGGAACGTCTTGACCGCGAGTTGCAGTCCTCTCAAAGCCGACTTGCCCTGGTTCGTTGGCTTGCCGCCTCGCATCGCTTTGACGAGGCCGAAGCTGCCCTTGGAACAATCACCTCCAAGAAAGAAGCCTTGGAAGGCGCGGAGGCTTTGAAGAGCGCTCGCCAAGCCCACAACTAGCGCGCAAGCCAGCCCGACACGGGACTACTTGCTGTCCGTGGAATCCGGCAAGGCCTCGGCAATCTGCTCGGCGACCAGGTCCTCGTCAACGGGCAACTGAGTGCGCGCATAGGCGGCGGCATCGTCTTGGGTGGCGACGATCTGCTCTGCAATTGAATCGGCATCGCGGCGCAATTCTGCGCCATCAACGACGGAGGCTCGCGCAAGACGCTGCGCTTCGGCACGGTCCGCGTCGGTGTACTCGAGGTCATCGGCGTGCTTACGTACCTGCACGCGGATCAGCTTGTGGCGCAGGTTCTCTTCGCGGATCACCGAGGCGCGGCGGTGCAGCCACGCGATTGCAAGGACTACGAGGAGCGCGATCCCAAGGTAGCCGATGATCGGATACATGCCGCCAACCAGTTTCTTGAATCCCAACAGGGAGGCCGCATAACCCGCAGCCGTCAATCCTGTCAGAATCACTCGCATACGCTGATCTGAACCGCCGGAGAAACGGCGCGCGGTCGAATAAAACAGGGAAAAGACTGTGTTGTAGATCAGCGCGAAAATGATGAGCGTATACAGGAGCGCGAAGGCCGGGTGGATGTGGCGAGCGATCTCGAGGGTCGGTACTCCCACGTCCCAGATGCGGTCCATATTGAGGAAAAGCGTCACGGCGTCGGCTGCGATAACGAGGGCGATCAGCGCACCGCCAAGTCGACCGGCTTTACGTGCAACATCAATGCGCAGAACTGAACCACCCAGAACGAAAGCCATTGCGACACCGTTGACCACGCAGAGTGCGAAGTAATTGATTGTGGAGAGCCACAAGTTCGGAAGTGCGGGAGTGACGTTCTGCGCTGCGGCATTGAGCTCTGCGACCCCAAGATGCGGGCGCGCAAGCGAGTAGATCGTAAGGATAGAGATCGCGAGGATAATCATCGGCGTGAAGACTCCGATGACTTTCATGATGCGATCAAAATCAAGGAACGCAGTAATGACAACCAGAACTGCGCAGAGCGCACTTCCCGCCGAGGCCGGGATTCCAAACTGTTGCTCGAGGTTCGCTCCTGCGCCAGAGAGCATGACGAAGCCCATCGCGAAGCCCGAAAAGACCAGAACGACGTCAATCATGCGACGAACCAGAGGCGGCGCGATGCGCTCGAAGACCTCGTCATGATGGCCCGATCGGTAGTAGGACCCAAGCTGCAGAGCGACAACGCCAAAGACGATGTTGAGGACACCGAGGACGGCAATGCCGATTAAACCCTTCGCGCCAAAGGACAGGAAATACTGCAGAAGGTCTTGACCGCTGGCAAGGCCCGCGCCGATCACGACGCCAACGTAAGCGAATGCGACAGAAAGATACTGTTTCGGCACTCTTACTTCCCTTCGAGAAGTTGAATCGGAGGGCGAGGCGCGCTCACTTGGTTGATCGGTGCCTGGGTGTCTGCGTAGCCCAAGCAGAAACCGGTGATGAGCTTGTAGTGCTGGGGAATCTCAAATTCCTGCTCGACCGGACCGCGCCAAGCCGAGAGCACACCGATTGCACACGAATCAACGCCGCGGGCCTTGGCGGAAAGGAAGAGTGTTTGAAGCATGAGGCCTGCGTCCATCGCGCTCCAAGGGAGCATCTTCTCGTGGACGAAAACGAAGCCCATGACGGGTGCGTTGAAAGCGGAAACATTGCGGCGGTTCGCGTTGTCGCGCCCCTCATAGTCGCGGCGTTCAACGCCGTATGCTCCGTAGACCAGTTTCGCGACTTCGACCTGAGGGGCGCGAAGTTCCTTCGGGTAGGGCTTCCAAACGGGAAAATCGCCGTCAGGAAGTTCGCGCTTGAGGGCGGTTTTAATCGTTGCGAAGCGCTTGTGGTGCTGGATCTCCAAAGTCTGGTTGAAACGCCGCACGTATTCTTCACGCAGGCGATCAGCACGCTCCCCCGTTGCCAATGCAACGCGGAAGGCACGAGTATTGGACCAGCTGGGGGCAGTCGTCGCGTCCTTGAGAATGGCATCGAGGACGTCGCGCGGAACCTGCTGATCCGTGTATGCGCGGGTCGAGCGGCGCGAGGCCGCGAGCGCGGAGAAGTCAAGGGCAGTGAAATCGCTAGCGTCGGTTGTCACTGTTCAAGGGTAGCGTGCTTGTGTCAGTTGGAGTCTGTTTCGATGGGAGTTCGTTCCGTTTGCTGCCTGTCTCAATGCGCGCTCCGTCCAGCCGATACTCCCCGTGCATTCCCAGCCCTTTTGTCACACGAAGTCGCGCCCAGCAACACCCACCCACCTGACACATGAAGTCACCGAAAAACACACGCTATAACGCATGACATTTACCGACATCATGTGGAGCAGGCTAGAAACGAACCACCAATCAAACCAGCCCAGCAGCGCCCTCCCACCTGGCACACGAAGTCACGAAAAAACACACGCTACAACGCATGATATTTACCGACTTCATGTGGAGGGAGCGCAACGGGCGCGGCGGCTATCAGGCCAGCGCGGCCTCGAAAGCTTTGATGTCCTCTTCAGGAGTTCCCCACGAAGTACAGAAGCGCGCCAAGAGACGACCATCGGGAAGGGTCTCCCAAATGCCGTATTGCACCTTGCGCGAGAGCCGTTCATGTCCGGCCTGATCCAAGGCGACAAAGGTCAGGTTCGTCGGCGAGTCCATCGTGACGACATAACCCGCGCGGATCAGAGCCTCGCGGATTCGCTTAGTGGCGGCAACGCCGGGTGCACCCAAAGTCAGGTAGAGGTCATCCTCAAACAAGGCCTCGAACTGGACACCCAAGAGGCGGCCCTTCGCAAGCAGCGCACCATGTTGCTTCATCTGCGTAACGAATTGACGGATCGACCCACCGTCGGGGATGACGACGGCCTCGCCGAAAAGGGTTCCGCACTTGGTACCGCCGATGTAGAACACATCCGACAGGCGCGCGACGTCCGCGAGTGAAACATCATTTGCCGGCGATGCCAGGGAATAGGCCAGACGGGCGCCGTCGACGAAAAGCTTCAAGCCACGCTCGCGGCATGCGGCGGAAATGTCCTCAAGTTCTTGGAGCGAGTACAGGGTCCCGTACTCGGTGGGCTGCGAGATGTAGACCAGCGCGGGGGCGATCATATGGTCGCGCGCGCCATCGCCTTCCCACGCGTCGCAAACACGGATGACGTTTGCGGCCGTAATCTTGCCTTCTTTCGCGGGAATGTCGAGGATCTTGTGGCCACCGCGTTCAACGATGCCTGCCTCGTGCATATTGATGTGTCCGGTGTGAGGCGCAATCACGCCCTGCCAGGGCAGGAGGATCGCATCAATGACAGTAGCGTTTGTTTGGGTTCCGCCGACGAGGAAGTGGACGTCCGCATTGGGAGCATCGCAGGCCTTGCGGATCAGGTCGCGTGCGCGCTCGCAGTGCTCGTCGGTACCGTAACCGCTTGTTTGCTCCATGTTGGTGGCGACGAGAGCATCGATGACCTCTTGACGCGCACCCTCTTGATAGTCACTGGAGAAATTCGGGATTACAGCTGAATTCGTCATTGGACAATTATTGCACGCTTTTTACCCGCGAAATAACACCCCTTGACGCTCAGCTCCCCCAAACTTCCTATCCGAGCACACACCGCATCTATCATGGTGAAAAGGTAATGACGCTGCCAGACCGCTAAAGGACGCTACTCATGCCACATGACCACAGTCCGCATCCCGCTTCGATCAACCGAGATTCCAAAGACTACTGGAACAAACGCGCGGCAACTTTCACCCGTTACGCGACCGAAGACTACGAACTCTGGCTCATGGACTTACTCTCCCCCGCGAAGGGCGAGACGATCATGGACATGGGCTGCGCAACGGGCACACTTGCGCTTCCCCTTGCGAGGGCCGGCCACCGAGTCCACGCCTGCGACTTTGCCGAGGCCATGCTGACTATCCTCGATCAGCGTGCCGCCGCCGAAAACCTTCCTATTACCTCGCATCTGCTTGCCTGGGATGAAGACTGGAGCCAGGCCGGTTTGGGAGAGAACAGCGTCGACTGCGCTTTCGCTTCACGCTCCCTGATGAGCGACAACACTCACAGCCGCATTGCAAAGCTTGACTCCGCAGCGCGAATCAAGGCCGCGGTAGTCGTCCCGAATAGCCTTCCACCATCATCGGATCCCAGGCTCTTGACCTACCTGGGTCGCAAAGCGAAGCGGCCCAGTACCGTCCCCGAGGTCATGCGCGCGCTGCGTTACCTCGGCCGCATTCCTGTCACCGCGACAACGAACACCTACCGGCCGATGCGCTTCAATTCCTTTGACGAGGCCAGGGCTGATCTGCGTCGTTTGGCGCGGCCCGAGCCTTTCACTCCGCGTGAGCAACGTTTGTTCGACGCTTATGCACGCGATCATTTCGTTGAGGTTCCGGCAGTGCAGCCTGTGAACGGTCTTTCTGAGGATCACAGCGATTCGCCTCAGACACAGTGGGTTTTGAATTACCCGCTCCCCGTGGTTTGGACTTTCATTGGCTGGCGCACTGACGGAAGCGAGTGGGAGTAACAAGCGGGAATATAGTTTTCCCCAAAGACATCACTGCCTTCGGGGAAACAGAACTCGCTTAGAAAGTCACTTCATAATCTGCGCGACAAGCTCTTGCAGATCCGGAATGACGGTCTCGTTAAACCACGGGTTCTTCTTCATCCAGATCTGGTTACGAGGCGATGGGTGGACCAGAGGGAAGAACTCCGGCAGGTAGTCGCGGTAGTCCTTGACGACCTGCGTGAGCGAGGCCGAGGACTTGAGCTGCAGATAGCGCTTTGTTGCGTAGGAGCCGACCAGAATAGTGAGCTTCAGATCGGGCATGAGCTCCAGCAGCCGCGGGTGCCACTTGTCCGCGAAGTCTTTGCGCGGGGGCAGATCGCCACTTTTTCCGGTGCCCGGGAAGTAGAAGTCCATGGGGACAATGGCCAGCTTCCCCGAGTTATAGAAGGTATCGCGATCGATCCCCATCCATTCGCGCAGGCGATCACCGCTGCGGTCGTTCCAGACGATGCCGCTTTCCTCGGCGACGCGGCCGGGAGCTTGGCCGACGATCATGATCCGACATTCGGGTCCCGCGAAGAAGAGCGGGTCGATGCCGCGCTTTGTGAATGAGGCATTTTCCGGGTCTTTCCGGATTTCCTCTGCGATTGCTTTAAACCTCGGATCAGTAATCTCTGGAGTCATACCCCCAGCGTATGTCACGTCCGCAGACAAACCACCATCAACACGTTGGAGGTCACACGCTAGTCCAAGTCTCCGGCGCGGACGACATCAGTGCTCGCGCTCGGCACGAGGCCCCCGCTCTCCAGGGCGGCCTCGCGCGCTTTCTTTTCCAGTCTTCCCAGCTCCGCCACGGCGTCGTCAATGTGGGAGACCGCTTCCTTCAGGCCCTTCCTCTGCTTTTTCTGGTCTGCATTTTTCGCTTCCTGCAAGGCCTCAATCGTTCGCCTATTGGTGTCGGCCGCGCGTTCCAAGCACGCCCGCAGATCTTCAACGATTGCCAGCGCCTGCACCGGCTCTTCCTCGAGAAGCACCGAACAGTAAGCAAGTCTCTCGACGCACCCCTGCTTCACCTGTTCCGCATAGTCCTTACTGAGAGCTCCCACCAGCACTGCACCACCGGTTGCAGTCGTCAGGCCGAGAAACGCGCCTCCTCCCGTGATGATCGCGGTCCCACCCGCCATACCGAGGCCTCCTGCGGCGAGGGAGCCACCGCCCACCCAGGCCAGGCTCGCACTCGTCAGCGCCGCGCCGCTCAGTCCAACCACGGCCTCGCCGGCTAGGACCGTCGCGATCGCGGGAGCTGCCACGGCCGCAACCCCACCCGTGGCAACGGTTGCAGCCACAGCCGCAGCACCGCGCACCGCCCACTTCGTGTAGGTACCTGAGATCCACCGGTCGTAGGACGCACGCGCACTCTTCAGCCGCTTGAGCGTCTCCGAATCGATAACATCCTGGTCGGCGGTGAAGACATCGGTGAGCCACGTCTGGGAGAGGGAGAGCTTCTTTTCCGTGGCGTAGGGATTAAAATCGAGTAGCTTCTGGGCGATAGCGAGCCGGAGGGCTTCCGCGCCCTCCCCCGAACACAAGGCACGCAGCTGCCTGTAAGCATCGGCAGAGCAGAGAAAGTAGTCTTTCCCTCTCTCATCCCAGGCAATTCTCTGCCTGCGTTTCCACGCACCGATCAGAATTTCCTTGCGCTCGCGCAACTCAGCTTTCTTCTCGCGACGATAGTCGTCCTCGACCCACGCCATGTTCAGCGAGTCCAATACCCGCTGAACATCAACGCCCAGAGGCGCATACACAGCCACGTCCGAGCCCGCTGTGCTGGCCCGACGCTGCTCCCACCGCCGTTCGACATCCTCGTAGATATAGGAGCTGTCAGCCCACAGAGCGAAAGCAAAACGTCCGATCCCGACATAGTTGAGGCGCATGAAGAAAAGCGGGACTGCTCCCACCTCGCCACTCGCAGCCCCCTCGACCGCCGCACGCACAGCTGCGATTGAGGTATTGATGACCACGAAGGCACCGGAGGCGACCGTCAGCATACGCGTCAGCGCCCGGCTATTGAGGGGCAGGAATCGCGAGGGATTAATACGCCCCAAGTCCTTGACGCTGGACACATCAGCGCGTCTGAGTTCATCGATGAAGCGCGTGATCGTGTAGAAGCCGCGGACAATGCACTCGTTGGCAAGGACGGCGGGAACCTGCGTAAGGATCTGACTCGCCAGGCCAACCTCGGTCCGCAGATCGAAGCGCAGGGGGTTTCCGTCCTGGTCCTTCAGGAGCGTACCGTTGAATGCCTTCGACACCCACTGCGAGAAGGTGGCGACCTTGTCCTCGTGCGCGATAGTCATGTCCCGGAAGAATGGCAGGGCCGAGGCCTCCTTGAGGAAGGAGAGAATCGGGCCAGGAATGCCCGTGCCCGCGCCGGGGGTTGAGCTCGAGCCCGCCATGTCGCTGATGAGGTGGAACACCCATTTGAGGGTTCCATAGAGGAACTTTTCCTCGACATTCCTGCCGAATAGCCTTCCATCCTTCAGAGCATCGGCAGGCAAGTCAAAGATCGCGAAGCTCCCATCCGTCGCGGTTCCAAACCCTTTGCCGGTGAATTGCATGAGGATGGAACATACGAGCCCCACGGGCGAGGGATGGTGGGAAAAGTCGCGCAGGTGGTGCTGGAGACCACCACCGAACTCCGGAGTGAGCTTATCCCCCACGAACGGGAAGCCCTGTTCCAAGAAGCGGATAGCGTCTGCGATGCTCGGATTCTCTTTCTTGAGTCCAACGCGCTGAGCCGCTCCGATAACGATTTTCTCGATTTTTTCGGACCCGAACTTGCGCGCGTCCGCCAGGTTGAAGTCCTTTTGCCACAGGACACTGAGTGCTCCCATGAGAGCGCCACTCGCAGCGGCAAAAACGTAATCTCTGGCTTGTGCGGGCGAGGTGTTGGGATCAAATTCGAACGCTTCGATCTCGTCCGCCTCGCCACCCTCACTCAGGCTGACCTCATACGTCCCCTCGACCCGAATGTCCATCAGCTGGGGAAGGGGGGTTTCAGAAAGCAGCAGACGCTCGTTGTCGCCACGACGGATCAGGTCCCGGGTCATGTTTGCTCCCATGCAACTCACGATAGATACCGGGAGACTATCACGGCAACCATCGGCACGTATCGACTCTCACTCAGCACTTCCCTACTCCTCCCCACTCTGTCCCTCCCCCAAATTCCGCATGCAATTCCCCGACCACCCCTTTTACCAACCCCGCACAAACCCCGGAATTTCAACGATCACAATTCAAATTCTGAAAGATCTGCGAGGGAATTGCATGCGGAATTGGAGGGGAGACGGCGCGCGGGAAGGACCACACCGATTGGTAGCGGCACATCAAGCAGGCCTACGTGTACGTTCCCGCGTCCTACGCCGATTTCTTGGGATGCCCAGTGGAATCCGGCGCAACAAATACGCTTATCTTCCGCACCTCTGACCTGGCGATCCCTTTCGTTAGCCGCTCCGACGCCATGCTCGAGGTCATCACCCCCGAGCTGCGTCGACGCCTGGAGAAGCTCGATACCGACGAGTCGGCGGCCGCGCGCCTGAGGGCGGTCCTGGTCGAGATGCTGCCCGCGGGCGAATGCACGGCGGACGAGGCCGCACACCGTCTGGGTACCTCGAAGCGCAGCCTCCAGCGCGCGCTCACGGCGGAGGGGACCACGTTCGCCAAGCAGCTGGCGCACACACGCGAGCTCCTGGCCCGCCGTTACCTTGCGACGACTCACATGCCGACCGAGGAAATCGCCTACCTCCTCGGCTACGTCGAGCACAACTCGTTCCTGCGCGCCTTCAGCGCATGGACGGGCACGACTCCCGCGAAGTACCGCGCCGCCCACGCGGCGTGAGCGCGACACACGCAGCCCCGGCCTCGTTCCTTTTCTCGGGGACGAGGCCAGGAGCTTGGCCCACGATCATGATCCGACACTCAGGTCCTGCGAAGAAAAGAGGGTCGATGCCGCGCTTTGTAAACGAGGCGTGATTCATTCAGACAGTGGCCGCTTCCAGGTTCCCGAGATGTCAGTGTTCACAATCCCGATCGCACTCATCAAAGCCAGCGCCGTGACCGGGCCGAAGAAGACGAAACCTCGACGTTTGAGGTGGGATGAGAGAGCGCGGGATTCTTCCGTTTGGGCGGGCACTTCCCCAGCATTTTTGGGTCGGGGATGCTCTCTGGGCTGGTAGAGCCAAACAAGCTCGCCCAGGTGCCGCGGATAGGGTTGCCGAGGCCGAAGCAGCTGTGCGAGCGGTGCTTCCTCCATCCGGCCTGCGCGGTACGCGTCAGCTTCGGCAGCTAGAGCACTGCGAAGCGCAATGACTGCCTGCGCGTTGGTAATGGCCGCATCGATCTTCCGCTTATTCCGTACGATGCCCGCGTTCTGCATCAAGCGCTCGCGGTCTTGATCTGTGAAGGCAGCGACGGCCTCGGGGATGAAAGATGAGAAGGCAGTGCGGAAGGCTTCACGTTTCTTCAGGATCGTTAACCATGAAAGGCCGGATTGGAAGCTCTCAAGGACCAGGCGCTCGAAAACGCCTTGCTCGGAGGTGACCGGACTTCCCCACTCGATGTCGTAGTAGTCGCGCAAGAGCGGGTCCGTGGCCGCCCATGTTGGGCGGACGAGGCCGTCCTCGCAGGTGACGAGGCCTTCGGGAAGAGTCACGGTCACCTCCTCGAGCAGTATTGCTAGTTCGTCTTGGTGTTTGTTAAGTGAGGGCCGATGTAGCCGATGTAAACCTTGTGGGTATATCGCGTATCGGCGTAATAATGCATACGCGGGTCATTCGTATCCCTATGGCTCGTTTTGAAATGAGCCAACATTTCAACCTCGCCATGCGGATTAACCTCGACGGGAACAGGGAATATCCTTTCTCCACACATTTTTTCGTTATTTCGGACCGTTTCACTTTCAGTAGGGGAATGACGCGCCTGCGACACTATTCTGTATTGTCCACGGCTTTCCGCCAGATAGTCATGCACAGATCCCTGAAAGCCTATTTCTTTGCGTGCGCGCATATAATCACGCAAGACAAGGATGAATCTCCAAAAGTCTGCTGCGTAACGAGAATTTCCGCTCATGTCGTCTAAATCGAGTATCGCGGCACACATTCGATCGGGATCACAAAAAACGACATATTCCCGCACCTCCCGATGCATATCATCCTCAGTCATCCAATCGAAGAGAGTCGCCATATCTTCGGGAGGTTCATCAAGATATTGTTCTGTATCAACAAAATCATGAGCTGACACTTGAGGATGAGAAACCTGCCACTGAAGTTTCCGATTCTCGGCCTCAAGCTTCCGTCTCTCGTCACGCTCGTAGCTTCGCTCACGTTCTTGTTCCGCAATCTTTTCCTCGAGTTCAGCGACTCGTTCTACTGCTTTGCTATCTTCTTCGGCCTGCTCGAAGAGAGCCTCATAGGCATCAATTTCCTTCTGAAGCCTGTTCTTTTCCCCCTGAAAATCCTGAGTGAGCTTATGTACTTTCTGCGCCAGGTCGTTATAGCGCTCATCGATGACACTCAACCCGGCCGACAGGGCTTCAACACCATCACTCATATCGTCGTGAGTTCTTGGATCGAACATCGGAGCAAAACGTCGAATCAGCTCTATGAGCGGAGCTGCCCACTGAGGACGTCGACTTCTATCTGTACGTTGAATATCAGAAGCCACTTGCGGAGTCTGTAATGCTGCCGTTTGCTCGTGAGGCTTGGAGTCTGATTCCTCCCCTTTCCTGCTTGCGAGCACAGTTTGCACCACATGTTCAACAGCTTTGGCTACGGATGTTTCTGTCTCTTCAGCCTGCTCGGGGATCACTTCCGGCGCCAACGCCAGACGGAAAGTCGGAACTTCCAGTCTTTGTTTATTCAGCACATCTTGGGCGCTTTTCAGCTCCCCATCGAGGCCCTTCTCCCAAATATATGAACACGGAGTTCGGGCAATAATGCGCGATAGTTCGGGACGGAATTTCTTTTTGTTCCCGTCAAGGCCGTGATACAGAGTTGATGAGGTCAAAATCCTATGGCGCTTTGGATCAAGATCGTCACTTGGATTGACTTGTGGGAGGTAAGTCCTCAGGCAGCCTTTATCCATTTTCAGGCTTCCGATGCGCTGACAGAAATAGTCATAAACATCCGGTTTGAGCAAAAAATAGGACGCACATCCACAGGAATCATTAGTCAAGGTCTTTAAAATCTCACGCCATTGATCATGGGCATGATCATTCTCATCCGAAATTGGCGCGGCAACAACGATAGCTACACGTCGCTGCTGATCAAAAATTTGATCAACCAATACATCTACTTCTTTTTGGTCAAAAACCTCGCGAATCGAATCAGAGATGAGCACGCCACTTTCGCGAACCTCATACTGGCTGACAAGATTTACGACCAAGTTCGGACGTCGCGCAGGTTCTTCAGAGGAGGCCGGAGGAATCACCTCAACCCAAATCACTTGGTGATATCTGGATTCCTTGGTTGCAGTCATGGCATACAGGCGCGTCGTCCAGCGATCATTCTGTTCAGAAGTATTGACTACTTCCAATAACTGCCGGCGATAATGCTGATCCTTACTGGTTTCACGTAGCCGCGTTACAGTTACTTCTTCAGCCTGTCCCTTGCTACGACGCAGTGATAATTCTCCGAATCGATAGATTCCGTCATCATCGAATTCAATGCTTCGTTTTCCTTCCAGAGGCAGGTATTTCTTGTTCACCCAGTCATGGAATAACTGATATGAAACTTCTAATGCGTCTTCTTTTTCTGGTAGTTCCAGAATCGCCCGATATCCTCGCGCCATAATGCATCCCTCACTCGTCGTTGATTGGTGGATATGGTCGATAGGTTACAGCGGCGCCCAGGCATTTCGAGTCAGTTTTACGGGAAATTCGCAGCGAACTTTTCATTGATTTCTCGCGCGCAATATCAACGCTCATACAGACTCAAATGAACAGAAAACAACGTCCCAGAACTGCCACGAACAGCAATTCTGGGACGTCCGCCGATCATGACGCTCAGCATTCATGCGTGAGCACGCAACAGCCTCTAGTCGGTTCCCCTAAATTCAGCCACGTCATGCCCTCGGCTGACGCTCAGCCCATTCCTGCAAGCTCACGCGGGGACCCGTGAAGAACGGGGTGTCCTCACGCACATAGAGGCGCGCCTCGGTGTAACGCTGGGCGTGCATGACGCCCTCGAGGCGGTCTAGCGAATCGGCCTCGAAAGCCAAAACCCACTCATAGTCGGAGAAGCCGAAAGCCGACAGGGTTGAGCCCTTGACATCGGGGTACTGCGAGAAGCCGTTCCGCCCATGCTCAGCCATGATCCGCGAGCGCTCTTCGGGAGCCTTCAGATACCAGTCGTAGGAGCGCACGAAGGGGTAAACCATCGCCCAATCACGCGGTGCAACCCCTCCAAAGCACGCAGGAATGTGGCGCTTGTTGAACTCGGCGGGAGTGTGCAGACCCATGCAGGACCACACGGGTTCCAAGAACTTGCCGAGCGCGCTGGCACGCAGGCGGTGGTAGGCGTCCTGCAAGACCTCGGGGTCATCATCAAGCCACCACACCATCAGGTCCGCCTCAGCGCGGAAGCCGGACACGTCATAGAAACCGCGGATTTCCGCGCCCGCGCCCTTCACGTAGTCCAGGGATTCGGCGACGATGCGGCCGCGCTCACCATCGTCGGCGGGCAGGGACTCACCCAGTGCGAACACGGAATACAGCGCGTAGTGCTGCTTGCCGTTGACCTCGTCTAGGTCAATATCTGTCCTATCGCGCGGGTCGGGAACGTAGGAGTGCGCGGCGTGGTGGTGCGGAGCATGCTCGGCAACGTGTTCGGGCGCAGCCTCAGAGTGAGCGCTGTTTTCGGCATTTTCAGCGGGCTGTGCCGCACGACGGTTCAAGAACGCCATTGATTCCTCCTGTTGTATGGCGGATTGACCGGCGACTCGCTCAGGGCCGTCGGAAGAAAGTGGGGCATGCGAGCTCATGTGCTGAGCGCCCGTTTCTGCAGAATGCTGGGAATGCGCGGGCCGGGCCGGAGCTAGGCAGCAATCCTGGGGGCACACCGTATGGAAAGGCCCCGTACCCGTCACGGTTATGCGGAAGGGGTTTTCTCCCCTCGCTTGAGCCGCGCGTTCTTCCAACACGTCCACCAGCGATGAGACAAACGCGGGGTCCGTAGAGATGGTTTCTGCGCGCTTATACGCAATCCCAAGCTCCGCAGCGGTTCCCTTCGCCTCGGTGTCCAGATCGTAGACAACCTCCATGTGGTCGCAAATAAAGCCGACCGGCACGACGACTACACCGCTTGGCTTTCCACTTCCCGAGGCCTCGTTTCCTTTCGGCATTCCCTGGCCTTCCGGGGCAATGAGTTCGCGGAGGAAATCGTTGATGTCGGGCTCCAGCCAGCGCGCTTGCGGCGGGCCTGAACGCGAACAAAATGCTAGGTCGTACCCCAAATCTTCGCGTCCCAAGACCCGACGTACTTCCGGCATGATCGCTTGAATCAGTGCATGGTGCTGGGCCACGTAACTAATTTCGGAAGCGGGAGTACCTAGAGATGAGTTTTCTTCAACTTCAAGCTCTTCACTGGCCTCGGTAGCGGGGGAAGAAACAGCCGAAGGGAAGGGGAAGGGAGAGGACCCTTCTTCCATGCTCACGGGGATGGAGTGGGTGACGAAAATCAGTCGGATCCCGTTTGGATCAGCCCCACACTCAACTAGGGCCGACCACGCGCGCCGGATAGAGGCAATTTCAGCACTGGCCATGCCGGGCGTCGAATAGTAGGGGCGCACTTTATCGACAATGATGTCGGCGCTCGGGTTGTCCGCACTGTCCTCTGCGCCAAGGACGATACTCCCCCACTTTTCGCTGAGGGACCGCGCGGCCTCGGCAAGGTCTTCGCGGTACTGACGGCACCCCGAATACGAGGCATACGCGGAAGTCGGGAGCACAAGGATGCGTCGCGCGCCAGCTTGGGCGAGCTCGTCCAGGCCCTCGGCGACGAAGGGATGCCAATTGCGGTTTCCCCAGCCGACGGGGATGTCATATCCGCGACGCGAGAGCTCGGCGGATAGCTCAGCGATCAGGCGCTGATTACAGGCATTAATGGGCGAAATTCCACCGAAACGCTCGTAGTGCTTCGAGACTTGAAGAAGGCGTTCGTCGGGGATTCCACGGCCTCGCGTTGCGTTGCGCATGAAGGGGAGGACATCCTCCATGCCGTTGGGGCCACCGTAGGACAGCAGCATGATTGCGTCATAGGGTTCCAATCCCGGCACTGTGAGGCCTCCTTCGTGGGTAACGTGGCAAGTTTAGGACTGCACGCCCGCCCTTCGCAGCGACAAAGTGTCAGAAAAACGCGAGATTGCGCCATTTTTGCGCACGTGCTGGCCAATCCGAACACTGTAAAATATTCATGTTCTAAGGAGGATTCATGGACAAACGCGATCGCTACCGCGGCGCACTCATTGGCGAGGCCGCCGGAGACGCCTTGGGCTACACCGTCGAGTTCCTCCGCGAACCACAGATTTTCCACCGCTTTGGCCCTGCAGGAATTACCGATTGCGTCCTTGATGAGCAGGGCGTTGCGCGTTTTTCTGACGATACTCAGATGACTCTCTACACCGCGGAAGGCTTGCTTTTTGCGCATACCCGAGGGGCCTTGCGCGGCATTATGGCGTCGATCAGCTACTACATGTCCTTCATGTATCAGGATTGGTACCGGACGCAAACCGAGGAATTTAGCGAACGCACTCGCTGCGCTTGGGTCAGCGGGTTCCCCGAGCTTTTTGCGCGGCGAGCGCCCGGGACAACGTGCATGACGGCATGCGCTGCGGGGGCTAACGGAACTCTCGAGTCCCCGATCAACGATTCAAAGGGCTGCGGTGGGATCATGCGCGTTGCACCGGTCGGCCTCTTTTACTCAAAGAGTTTTTCAAACATGACTCGCCACATGACCTACGCCGATATCCAGCTCCAGGGCGCGGAAATTGCGGCCCTCACTCACGGCCATGAGCTGGGGTGGCTTCCCGCGGGAGCCTTCGCGCAGATCGTATCGATGATCGTCCATGAGGATTCTTCCCTTCCCGAGGCCGTCGCCGCCGCGAGCGCAACCCTTCCCGAGGCATTCCCCAAGGCGCGGATGATTGGCGCCTTGCAAGAAATCATGGAACGCGCAGTTTCACTGGCGTCTTCTAATTTGAGCGACCTCGAAGCGATCCACGAGCTTGGCGAGGGCTGGGTTGCGGAAGAAACCCTGGCGATCGGGGTCTTGTGTGCGCTGCGCCATCAGGGGGATTTCGCGGGAGCGATCGCCGCGGCCTCGAACCACAACGGCGATAGCGATTCAACCGCCGCGCTCGCGGGCACGATCATAGGTGCACAAATTGGTTACGAGGCAATTCCGCATCGCTTTATTGATCCGCTTGAATTGCACGAGGCCATTGTTGAAATTGCCGATGACCTATCGACCGGCTGCGGCCACCTCAGCGAGTTCGCACCCCTCGACCGCGCGTGGGCGCACAAGTACATCCACCACGACTACGTTCAGTGGAGTCGTGAGGGAAGCAAATACTGAACCTAAGCTGCGCAAGAACTGGCGTCGCTACTTGAGACAACCTGCGCCGCACTCCCCACCGACAGCGGTACTCTCCCAACTCTGCCCGAGGCGAATGCAGACGGGGAGCTTTCTCCCAAAAGCTAGCCCCGGCCTCGGCAATCAGTTCTTCGACTCAGCGACGCTTACGCTCACCTCGTAGTCCTTGGCCTCGTCACCCAAAACTGCCTTGACGTGACCGGTGACGATTTCGTCCAGACGCTTTTGCGCCTTTTCAAGCAGGCCACGCTTCACGGCGTCCTCGGATGCGCGCTTCTCCTCATTCGCAAGGAAGCCAGTGACTTCATTGACCTCAAGGCGGTTTGCCAAACTAAAGGTCTGGTCGTAGGTCTTGACCGAGGAAGGATCGATTTTAGTCGAGATCACCTGGGCAGCCGGCACGGTGACCTTAATGGTTTTCTTGCTTTCGTCCCGTTCAACCTTGATCGCGCTGATATCGGTGATGCCGGCTTTCACTTCACCCGAGTAGGTGATGAGGAATGACGCTCCTGTTCCGGGAACCTCCAGGCCAAAAATCTGCGTTCCTTGCTCAGAGTATTTACCAACCTCAGTGAAGATATAGGACTCAGTCGCAAGCTCGGCGATATCAGAGAAAGAGTTGGTGATGGTCGTGGTGTCGGTCGTGACCTTCTTGGAATTAAATCCCAAGAATCCCAGGTAGGGGGCCATTTTCATTCCGCCGAGGAAGACCAGGGCAATAACGACAAGAGCACCCAGTACTCGAAATAAACCGCGAAGTTTCGCCATGACACAACCACCATTGCTTGTTGATACAGGATTGAATACTGTGCGATTTTACAGAGTTCGCCAAGGGTAAATCAAGGAAGCAACAAGAAATATCCCCACACCTCGAGCCGCGAGATTCCGCCTGAAGTGCGGGGATTCTTAGTGAATAAATACGCTCACACCTCAACAGCAGTGCCCGTGGCGATTGCTGCGAGCATTCCATTGTCAGCTCCGGCGGTGAAGTAGTCGACATGCACGCCGACGACCGCGTTCGCGCCCATTGCCTTCGCGCGCTGACACATCTCGTCGATCGCAGTTTTCGAGGCCTCGGACAGCTCCTCTTCATAGTTCGTGGCCCGGCCGCCAAAGAGGTTCGACAAACCCGCGCCGATGTCCTTGAAGAAGTTCACACCCGAGATCGTCTCTCCGGAAACAATTCCGATGTAACGCTTAATGGGCGTTCCTTCAAGGGTCGGGGTCGTAACAGCAATCATGGCAACTCCTTTGTCCAGTTGTTATGCCAATCCTATCTGCCGGCGGCGAAGGCGCATTCGCAGTGCCACACTCGCGGACCTAAAATCGACCATATGAGGTCAACACGCACAAACTACACGGAACTTCACCGATGAGCACTCCGACCTCACCCGCCCCCGAAACCTCAGCGAGCCCGGCGCGCCAGCCACGGCCTCGTAACCGAAAGGGGACGATAGCGCTTGCCGTGGGCACCCTGGTGGCGGCAACTGGCTTGGTGAGCGCAGCAGGATACGAGGCCTACCATGCTTCCCAACCCTCTCCCACAGTTACCCACCACGAGAAGGCGGACGGGACAACGGTGATCATTCCCGCGGCCTCGGAGAATCCGATTCCCTTGCACGGGCGGATCGACACCGTGGATTATCAGCAGGAGTATCAGGGCGTGACCTACAAGAAGCAAGCCCTGGTCTACCTTCCGGCAACATACGTACAGGGAATGCCTGCCAATATCGCGTACCTGACTCACGGATGGATGAGTAGTGCGGAAGAGATGGCAGACGAGGTCTCGCCGGCCATTGATGACCTTGAGCGCAGCGGCGCGGTCTCTCCAACAATCGTTGTTTTTGCGACGTATTACCCTGATCGTTCTTTTGTGAACGATGATTTTGAAACGGATTATCAGCTCAACCGTTTCTTTGCGACCAGCGAGATCAACACTCTTATTGACACAGTCGAGTCGCGCTACTCAACCTACGCGGGCGGCGACACCACAGATGAATCCTTAAAAGCTAGCCGTATGCACCGCGCGTTCGGCGGTTTTTCCATGGGCGGGATTACGACCTGGGATGTTTTCGCCCTGAACCCGGACTATTTCTACGGTTATCTGCCAATGGCCGGAGAGTCATGGATTGGCCGCGATCATGACGCGCCTCTACCCCAGATTGCCGACGAAGTAACCTTGGGAGTACGCAGCCGCAACATGGGGCAACAGGATTTCCGTATTATTGCCAGCGTCGGTTCGGACGATCCAGCACTGGACGACATGAATCCGCAGCTCGATGAGTTTTACCGCAGGCATCCGACGCTAATGACGCCCCAGAGCTTGCAGGTGTGGATCGACGAGGGTGGGACGCACTCCTTGGCCTCGGTTTCGCGCCAGCTCAGCCACGCCCTGCCGCTGCTTTTCCCGCGCCAGTAGGCGCGATCGACACCAGCAGGCCGGATTGACACCACTTGGCGACATCGCATACCCCAAAAACCGCTCGTTCAAAGCTCCAACTGGTGTCAATGCCTCCAAACGCTGTCAGTGAGCCAGTGAGCCCTTTTCCTTCATTCTTTCGGACCGCATTGCATCCGTAAGTTAACAGTGTTAACCTCTATCTTGACACAAAGTTAACGCTGTTAACCGATGGGAGAATGACCGTGTCACAACCACACTCACCCGCCCTAGAAGCTCAGGGAATCTACAAGAGCTACGGCACCCACAAAGTTCTGCGCGGAGTCGACCTTCGCGTCGAACCAGGGCAGATCCTTGGACTGCTCGGACGAAATGGCGCCGGAAAATCGACGCTCATCACCATTTTGTGCGGGCTGAAGCGAGCAGACGCCGGCAGCGTTCGCATCTGCGGAAAGAATCCTGCAGCGCACAACATCGGCCAGCTGCTCGGATATGCACCGCAGGATCTCGGCATCTACCCCGACCTCAGCGTTGCCCAGAATCTCACCGCTTTCGGAGAGCTACACGGGCTTGGCCGCCGCGAGGCCACGGCGCGCGCCGGCGAAGTGATGGAGCTGCTTGGCCTGAGTGAAAAGCAAGACCAACGCGCCTCGCACCTCTCGGGTGGCCAGCAACGCAGACTCCACGCGGGAATGGCGATCATGCACAAGCCTCGACTGATCTTCATGGACGAGCCCACGGTTGGGGCGGATGTTGAAGCGCGCAGCCAGATCCTGAGCGCGGTCCGTCAACTGGCCGAAGAGGGCGCAGCCGTCGTCTACACCTCGCACTACCTGGCAGAGTTCGAGGAGCTTGGCTCTGACATCGCAATCCTGAGCGAGGGTCGAATCGTTGCCCGCGGAAGCCTGGAGGACATCATTTCCGCCCACGGCAGTGCCGAGGTCACGCTCACCTTCGACCGCACCGTTCCCCCGCTCGAGGGGTGGAGCGCCGACGGTAACGTACTGCGCCACAGCGGGGACGAGGCCGACCCGGGCTCGCGCATCGGCGAAGTTTTGGCCTCGCCAGCCCTGGCGGGAGCACGCCTCGTCGATGTGAAGATCGACCAACCGAGCCTGCACAACGCATACCTGCACATCATCGAGGAGAGTGACCATGTCGCAGCTTAAGCAACTATGGGCAATGACCCGCTTGAATATCCGCCTTCAACTCACCGATCCCGCGCCAACATTGATTCTGACGGTGATCCCGCTCGTCTTGATTCCTTTCATGATGCCGGCGTTTAAATCAATGCTCCTAGCCGACGGATACACGGGAGCCACCGGCGCCGAACAAGCGGTTCCCTCGATGGCGATTCTCTTTTCTTTCCTCGCCGTCCAGAACATCATTGGCTCGTTTTTCAACGAGCATTCCTGGGGAACGTGGGAGCGCCTCGAGGCATCTCCGACCTCGCGCGCATCCATCCTGACCGGCAAAGCGTTGGTTGCCTACATCATGCAGACCGTGCAGATCACGGTCGTGCTCGTGCTCGGTGCAGCGATTTTCGGATATCGCCCGAAGGGCTCTTTACTTGCACTGATGGCGGTACTGCTGAGTTTTTCGGCGGTCCTATCGGCCCTGGGTGTTGCAATTGCCCTGTGGTCACACAGCCGAGATGCCGCACTGTCCATGTCGAATATCGTGGGGATGCTCGCGGCAGGAATCGGTGGTGCATTCTGCACTGTTTCTTCCTTCCCCGACTGGGCTCAGCACGCCGCGCGCCTCTCCCCCGCCTACTGGGCAAACGCCGCAATCAACAAGGTGAGTTTGGATGGTCTTGGATTCGCTGATATCGCCCCACAAATCGGCGCACTGTTGGGATTCTTCGCCGCGTTCGCCGCGCTTGCACTGATAAAGTTTCGTTATCACAAGGAGTAATCCACCCGAGCGGAGAGTCCATGCCATCATCAAAGCCACGCGCGCTATCGCGAGACATCATTTTGTCTGCTGCGCTCGAATTGGTTGATGAGGAGGGGCTCTCCGCCCTATCTCTGCGGTCTTTGGGAAAGCGCTTAGGCGTGTCCCAGGCCGCGTTTTATCGCCATATTCCCGACAAAGCTGCTCTACTAGAGGGAATTTCGGAACAGGTTTGGCGCCTGACTTTCGACTCATTCTTGGCTCGCGTTGAGGGCGGAAAAGTGGACGCGCCGGAACGCTCTGAGTCCACAGCTTCGCCCGAGGCGACGCCCGGCACGCCAGGAGTACCCCAGGCCGCCTCGGCCTCGCCACTGCTGGCTTACATGCGCGAGTACGCGCACTGCCTGGCCGCCACACTTCGCGCGCACCCGGGCACGGTCATGTTGCTGCTCACTCACCCGATGTCGACTCCCGAGCAGCTCTCTCAGCTGGCGCGCGTGTTCGTTGCACTCGCGCGGCGAGGTTTCACGCCGAACGCGGACATGCTCGGATTGGTCAATGCCGTGTCGATCTACACGACGGCTTTCGTTGCCGCCGAGGTCGTTCCGCCCGTAGGCGGCACCCCCGAGCAGCCTGTCGATTTGCAGGCCGCGAGCGCCGCATTGAGCCCGGAGGATGCGCAGGCGTTGCGACCACTTATCCAGGATCTCCTTGAGGATCGCTACGATTTCGTCACCCAGTTTGAGCGAGGCCTCGAGGCAATCCTGCGCGGGTGGAACTAAGAGCGTCGGGAAGGGACCCGGCTCCTGTTGCAGCGTCGATTGACAGCAGTAGGCCAGATCGACACCACTAGGCGCAATTGACACCACTTGGAAGCATCGCATACCCCAAAAACCGCTCGTCCAAAGCTCCAACTTGTGCCAATGCCTCCAAACGGTGTCAATGAGTCTGGGGAATAGCGCAGTTCAAGTAAGAAAGCCTCCGCTCAGGCCAACTAGGCCCACTCGGCCCACTCGGCCCACTAGGCCCCAGCATCTGCCACCGGGGCAGGTCCTACAAGTAGGGAATCTCCTCAACCTCACTGACAATCCGCTCAGTTCCGCCCAATGCCGACAGTTCGTCACGCAGCTTTGTAAGCCCACCACTCAGGGCCACTTCATTAACGAGGCGTAGCGCGGCCTCGGCAATGAGAGCGGGCTTGGGTGCGCGCACGCTCAGGCCACAGCGCGTGCGCTCGACGGCCTCGGCGTTGAATTGGCGCTCAAACACGCGCCCGGGTACGACGACTTGGGGGACTTCGTAAGCCAGCGCGTCCATCATCGAGTTTTGCCCGCCATGATGGACCAAGACGCGGGCGCGCGGCAGGAGTTCGGCAAAGTTCAGGCGAGGCGCGCAGTGCACCTCGCGGCCAGCTGCGGCGTAGACCGCTTCGGGCACACCTGCGACGTACACATCGCAGCCAAGCGCGCTCGAGAGCTGCCGGCCAACTCGCACGGCGACTCCCGCAGGGACACTGCCCGAGCCGAGGTAGACCACCGCGCAATCGCGATCGGTGCTGCGAGCATCCAGCTGCGGAACTTCGCCAAGAAAACCGCAGTAGATTGCCCGCTCCCCCGCCTCCGGTTCCAGCGAGGGAGAGCTCGGGATGAAGCGCTGTTTCATCCCCTCAAGGATGGTCAGGGACGAGGCCGGGGCGGGCATTCCCATCTCGCGCAGTAGGCGTCGAATTCCTGCGGATTTGCGCGGGTTAGAGGCGTAGGCGACGGTCGTCGGCTGCGAGCCGCTGCCCACACATGGGATTCCCTCGGCGCGGGCGGCGATCACTGCAGCCAAGTTGAATTCCGAGTAGACGACGTCGGGGCGCCAGGTGTGCATGAATTCGCGGAGTTTCTCAACGATCGTGCAGCTGTAGCGATAATCCAGGGAGCCCGTCAACCACAGCACTTCTTCGAAACTATGAACGGGCTTGCGCCCCATCAGCCCCAGGCGCGAGGCCAGCGGAAAGGTGTGACGGGCGATGGCCTCGGGAAGACCAAGTGGCGAAGGAACGGGAATTTCAATCGTTGGGGCAACCGGATCGACGCAGTTTCCGTCATCTCCCCACGCGAGAGTGACCTCGTGGCCGCGGCTAAGGAAAGCGCGGGCGATCTGCTGCGCACGCGACCATGGACCACCCATCCGCGAGCGGGCCAGCATGGGGACGACAAGGATTTTCACGGTTTAAGGCTAAGCCCGGCGCGGAAGAGCACCCAACTGCTGCTTATAGTTTTCACCCCACACGCGCATGGCCTCGAGGACGGGCTGCAGGCTGTGGCCGAGCTCGGTGAGCGAGTACTCCACGCGAGGCGGAACCTCGGCGAATACCTCGCGGTGGACAATGCCCGCGTCCTCCATGGTGCGCAGATTCGTCGTCAAGACTTTTTGCGAAATTGATCCGATCGAGCGCTGGAGTTCTTTGAAACGCATGGTTCCCTTGTCGCTCAGATCTCGCAAGATCAGCACCTGCCATTTGTTCCCAATCAGGGTCAAAGTTGTCTCTACTGGGCATGGCGGCAAGTTTTCAAGCTGTGAATTCATTTTCTTTCCCTTTGATCTTCGCAGGTCAGCGCTAATAGTTACTTTTAGGTACCTATAGCACAAAATAGTGCCTACTTCCGCATTGCTTGCATTAATTTTACGCTGTCATACGTACGAAAAACAGAGTGATTTACTCGCACAAATAATCGAAGGAAAACTCATGACTCTGTCAATCGCGGTCGTCGCAGCAAACGGAAAAGCCGGACAGTTCATCGTCAAGGAAGCACTGGAACGCGGACATGATGTGACCGTCTTTGTCCGCTCTGAAAACAAGACTCCCGCCAAGAAGGCCGTCATCAAGGACATTATGGAGCTCACCGCTCAGGACCTGGAGGGCTTTGACGCGGTTGTTGACGCTTTCGGCGCCTGGACCCCGGAAACCCTCCCTCAGCATTCAACGACTCTGGCTCACCTGAGCGATATCCTCTCCGGCAGCAACACTCGCCTGTTGGTCGTCGGCGGAGCGGGCAGCCTCTACGTGAACCCCGAGCACACGCTGACGGTCGCTCAAACCCCTGATTTCCCCGAGGCCTTTAAGCCGCTTGCCCTTGCGATGGCCGAGGCCCTCGCCGAGCTTCGCGAGCGCAAGGACGTCCGCTGGACCTACATTTCGCCCGCTTGCGATTTCCAGGCCGATGGTGAGCGCACCGGCGAGTACATTCTTGGCGGCGAGGAACTCACGCTGAACGACCGCGGAGAATCCATCATTTCCTACGCTGACTTTGCCGTGGCTATGCTCGACGAAATCGAGTCCGGCAACCATGTAGGCCAGCGCATAAGCGTTGTCCGTAAGTAAGGGGTGCATCTAGCACTCACAATCGGGCACGCATTCGAAACAGCCCCAATCCATTACACGATCGGAAAACCCGTAGGAGTTCCAATGAACCAGACAATGAACGCCGAGATTTCGCGCCTTGTGGATGCGATCAGCGCAGCGGATGCTGTCATGGTCGGTGCGGGCTCAGGTCTGTCAGCCGCTGCAGGTTTCACCTACAGTGGTGAACGCTTTCAAACCTACTTCGCGGATTTCATTGAGACCTACGGGTTTTCCGACATGTACTCGGCCGGTTTTTATCCATTCAAAACGTTGGAAGAACAGTGGGCGTATTGGAGCCGACACATCTGGTACAACCGCTATGTTGAAGCCCCAAAAGACACCTACGACAAGCTCCTTCAACTGCTCACAGGCAAGGATTTCTTCGTCCTCACAACGAATGTTGACCACCGCTTCCAGCTCGCAGGATTCCCTAAAGAGCGGCTGTTCTACACCCAAGGCGACTACGGCCTGTGGCAGTGCAGCGTTCCTTGTCACGACTCAACCTATGACAATTTCGAGGCCGTGGCGCGCATGATTAAGGACCAGCATGACATGCGAGTCCCCAGCGAGCTTGTCCCATGCTGTCCGAGGTGTGGCGAGCCCATGAGCATGAATCTGCGCGCTGATGCGACTTTCGTTGAGGATGCGGGATGGCATCAGGCTGCCCACCGGTACCAAGATTTTCTCGAGGCACACGCGGGTAGCAGGATTGTCTTCCTTGAGCTTGGTGTTGGGGCGAATACGCCGGGAATTATCAAGTACCCGTTCTGGAATCACACCTACGCCAATGCCTCGGCAACTTACGCCTGCGTGAACTTTGACTACGCGCAGGCCCCCGCCGAGATCCGCGATCGCTCGATCCTCATCAATGGGGATATCCACGAGGCGCTCACCCTGGCCTTGCAAGCGCGGGCGATCTGCTGCGCACCCACACACCGACCAGGGATGGTCCACCCTGAACACCAATAAGGTCGAGAACGTCGACTGAGCGCCTACGCCGCTAGCGGTCCAAGCGCTTGACGAAGCGGAACATGTAGTCGGCCTCGCCCATCGGCTCGCCCGCTCCGCGGGGATGCGAGGTGTCGGTGTGATGTTCGTTGAAGAACTCGACAATGTGGAAGCCGCACTTGTTGACGTAGAAGTGGATGTTGCGCACCTCGAAATAGGGCGTCACCAGGGTCCATTCCCTCACCTGCGGGTGGGCGGCCTCGATGGCGAACCAGGCGCGCGTCCCCACTCCCCTGGAATGAACCGAGGCCTTCATGGCGAACAGGAGAACCTCGCCTCGATGTCCGTCAACGGTGAGGATCACGTTGCCCACGACATTACCGTTCTCATGGATGCGATAGGCGAGCGCTCCCGGCGCATTCAGGGACTCCTCAATGTCGGACAGTGGGAGAATCGGCTGCGCCGTTGCACTGCCCTCACTGGGACCAGACGGATGCTGCTCACGCGCGGCGAGACGCTCCCCCACGAAGGATCCCTCCGGGTTGCCTTGGAAGTGCTCAAAAGATTCCTGGAAGTCCGAGATCAGCGCAGGACGCTCGGTCTCAGTCAGGGGCACAAGCATGATCGTCATGGGCTCATCGTATCTGTAAACGGCTGCAAAGCTGACAACAGGGGTCTCTTTCCTCAGCGTCTTGGAGATGGGGCCCAACGACGCGAGCCTCCGAGAGCCAAAGGGGTACACATGGAACGCCTGTTCGCCATGCCATTAGTCATGCACATCATCAAGGTGCCCCCACTCGTTTCGACTAAAGGAACTGGGGTTTTAGGCTCCTCAAGCTAGACATGTAACCGCCAGCTACACTCCGGGGCGCTACAACTCCAGCCTCATATACACGAGCTCCTGGTATCCCGCAGACGCGGACTTGTAGCCCCGGGGGTTGCGCCCGTATTCCTCGAAACCAGCGCGACGGTACAGAGACACTGCCCGCTCGTTGTCCGCCACGACTTCGAGCTCGAGCTGGGTGTAGCCCGCCTTCCGGGCACAGTCAATGGACGCTTCCATCAGGACCCGACCGATCCCCATCCCCCAGTACTCCTTGAGGATGCTGATCCCAAAACGCGCCCGGTGCGCGACCTTGCGCCGACTGCGCACTGCGGAAACTCCTGCGCTTCCAACAATCTGCTTATCGATCACGGCAACGAGTTCAACCTCGTTGCTGCTGCGCTCTGTCTCTTCTAGGGAACGGGCCTCTTGTTCATCGTCGATGTTCTGCTCATCCGGGTAAGACAGCAGGTAGTCGGTCTCCGCATGGGTGAGTTGCGTGGTCTCACGCAGCGCGCGAGCGTCCGAGGCGACGGCATTCCTCACGAGGAGTTCCACTCCGCCCTTCAAGACCACCGTCTTGGCGTACCTCATTGTCGGACTCCATATCTGCCGAGGAAATACCGCCAATTTATACCGCCAATGGCGGTAATCGGGCGGCACCGATGGCTGTCAAGACGAAAAACCCACGCGTTATCCGGGTTCATGTACATGCTGCTGAAACAGCGTTAGCCTATCACCGACGTGGATTTACACTGTTGTCACCCCTCGTCTTTTGGGAAAGGAATGCTTATGTGGCCCAGCCGGAAGCTTGAGCTGTTAACCCCACTGATTGCGAGACTGTGCGAGGAGCGCGGTATCCCTGTGCCCGAGCCGACCGGGGTCGATGAGATGTGGGGGCAGTTCCGCGCGCTGGTCAACACGCGCCCGCCCATGCCTGCCTCGCCGCAGTGGCTGGCTTTGCAGGACCAGTTGCTCAGTGAGTTGATTGCCGGGGACGGCGTTGTTTCCATTGACGAGGCCGAGGTCGCGCCCCTGCACCCGAACATTCGCCTGTGGCGCGGTGACATTACGAGGCTCGCGGCGGATGCGATTGTGAACGCGGCGAACTCGCAGATGCTGGGGTGCTGGGAGCCTGGGCACGCGTGTATTGATAACGCGATTCATACTTTCGCGGGCGTCCAGTTGCGCTTGGAGTGCGCGCAGCTCATGGAGGAGCAGGGCCACGAGGAGCCAACGGGCAGGGCGAAGATTACGGGCGCGTATAACTTGCCCTCGCAGCGCGTCATTCACACGGTCGGACCGATTGTGCCAGCTGGCGAGAGCGCTGACATGTACCGTTTCGAGCTGATGAGCTCGTACCTAAATTGCCTGGATTTGGCACAGGAAAGCGGTATGGGTTCTCTTGCTTTCTGCTGTATTTCGACGGGCGTTTTTGGCTACCCGAAGCAGGCCGCTGCCGAGGTCGCGGTGGACGTGGTCAATCAGTGGCTCACTGCAACCCAGTCCCCCATGGTCGTTGTGTTTGATGTCTTCTCAGGTGAGGACGAGGCGATTTATCGAAGGCTGCTGGGGTTCTAGAGTTTTAGGGCTCCAAGCACTTCGAAGGGCGGGCAAGCGTGGATAAGAAGGCTGTTCAGATTCTGAATCGTTTAATGGACGATCGGAAGAAGCATTCGGTGAGTGCTGAGGACCTTGCTTATGCCCGGAAGATGGGCGTCGTTGTCGAGGACCAGCCGATTACTCATGACCAGGCGATTGATATCTTGGAGCAAGTCTTTGAGGCTGTGTCCTTAGAGGATGCGACGCAAGCGTTTTTATATAGCTTGTCCTCACGCGACGTAGATTACCGCTATGTTTTGGCGTCCTACGCGTATGCGCGCAGTTGGTTATCTTTTGACCGAGGCCGGACTCAAGAGCTTCCAGAGAAGCTGACCGGCTCTTTCTTTAACTGGGTGAAGCACAAGGGCGGCGGTATCTGGGGAACGATCGGGAAACCGATCTTTTACTTGGAGCAGTTCGCGTCAATGGAGCTGCGAGTTGCGAGTGATGTTGATGTGGAGATTTTGCGGTCGATCTTGGAGCTGGCTGATTCCATGGAAGACGAGGCCAGTGGAACCGCCTTGGCGACCGCTATCCGCACCGCGAAGTTACTTCCCTGCAACCAGGCCGAGGCCGTTGGGATCCTTGAAACTCTGGGAATATGCGGGATTTTAGATGTGCCAGGACATCCCGGTTTTCTGCATTCATTCACTCCCCCACTGGAACGCGACACCGGTGACCTCAGGCAGAGCCTGTCGTACCCCTTGAACTGGTGGCACGGGGCCGATGGCGTGAATTGGGAGAATGCAGTCGAGGTGTTTGGGACTGATTTCAGACGATTTTGAGAATTTGACTCCAAAGTTTTCACAAGGCGGTGCCAGCTGAGTGTAAACTGACAGTCGGCTTCTGTTTCACACAGCCTTTTCAAGGCGGAAAGCGCACCGGTAACTTACGAACGAACCGCAGACAGATAGACCCTAAAGAAACAAGGGAGTTTCACATGCCACTGTCACAGGTAGCATCGATAAGAATTCAAGGTCGTGTATTCGGTGAACGAAGCACCGAATTACAACTGTTTGAGAAGCCAGACAAGAATCGCCTCAGTTTTATATTCGGCGAAAATGGTTCCGGAAAATCCACAATCACACAGTGCCTCGTGCAGAAACAGCGCGGAGAAATCTTCGGCGATTCGGCCGGCATCTCAGAGCTCGTCGAGGACCTCGAGTTCCCAACTCCCAGCGCCGCGGCGGTGTTCGTGCTCGGCGGCAGCCAGAACGGCTGGACTGAATGGGTGAACAACGACGGCGAAACGCTCAACCAAGTTTACAGAAGCGAGGATTAATAGATGAACAAGCAGCAATTGGCATCAAAGATATGGGAATCCGCCAACCAGATGCGCTCGAAAATCGAGGCAAATGAATACAAGGATTACATCCTGGGCTTCATCTTCTACAAGTTCCTCTCCGAGACCGAAGTCGCCCGCCTGAAGGCACGTGATTTCGCCGAGGAGGATTTGCCGAGCCTCGTGGAAGACGACGAAGAAACGGTCGAGTTCGTCAAGGGCGAGTGCGGCTACTTCATCGCCTACGAGAACCTCTTCTCTACCTGGGTCGCCAAAGGCGGCGACTTCGAGATTTCAAACGTTCGCGACGCCCTCTCTGCCTTCAGCCGCAACATCGACCCTGCCCGCAAGCACGTCTTCGACGGCATCTTCGACACGCTGCAGACCGGTCTCTCCAAGCTCGGCACCGATACGCGCAGCCAATCCAAGGCTGCTCGCGACCTCATCTACCTCATCAAGGACATTCCGATGGACGGTCGCCAGGACTACGACGTGCTTGGCTTCATCTATGAGTACTTGATCAGCAACTTCGCCGCCAACGCCGGTAAGAAAGCTGGCGAGTTCTATACGCCGCACGAAGTCTCCATGCTTATGAGCGAGATAGTCTCGTGGCACCTGGCCGGACGCGAAAACATCACTATCTACGACCCCACGAGCGGATCGGGCTCGCTACTTATCAATATCGGCAAAGCCGTGGCACGACGCAACGGCGACCCGGATTCCATCAAGTATTATGCGCAGGAGCTTAAGGAGAACACGTACAACCTCACGCGTATGAATCTGGTCATGCGTGGAATTCTTCCCGACAACATCGTGGCACGCAATGGCGACACGCTCGAAGACGACTGGCCCTGGTTCGACAGCGTCGAGAACAAGGATGAGACCTACGATCCGCTGTTCGTCGATGCCGTGGTGTCGAACCCGCCGTACTCCCAGAACTGGGATTCGGAAGATAAGGAGCTCGACCCTCGCTTCAAATTCGGCGTTGCCCCTGAAAGAAGAGCTGATTATGCCTTCCTTTTGCATGATTTGTACCACTTGCGCCCCGACGGCATCATGTGCATCGTTCTGCCCCACGGCGTGCTGTTCCGCGGCGACGAGGGCGCCATTCGCAAGAACTTGGTGGAGAACCGCCATATTCAGGCAATCATCGGGCTTCCTGGCGCGATCTTCTTCGGCACCGATATCCCTACCATCGTCATGGTGCTCCGCAAGCAGCGCGAGAGCAGTGACGTGCTGGTTGTGGACGCTTCGAAGCATTTTGTGAAGGAAGGCAAGAGCAAGAAGCTCCGTGCGAGCGATATACGCCGCATCGTGGACGCGGTTACGACTGGTGCGACCGTCGACAAGTTCAGCCGACTGGTGACCATCGATGAAATACGCGCCAACGATTACAACCTCAATATTCCGCGTTACGTGGATTCGTCTGACGCTGCTGAGAGTTGGGACGTGTATGCCACAATGTTCGGCGGGATTCCGAAGGCCGAGGTCGATTCTCTTGATTGCTACTGGAAAGTGTGGCCGAGCCTGAAGGCTCAGCTTTACATCGAGGGCGGCGGGTCGTGCCTTGCTTCCGTGACGGACAACGTGGCGGCAACGGTGAAGGCGAACGTCGACGTCATCTCATTTTTGGGCGGCTATCGGGATACGCTGGCGCATCTACCTGCGGAGCTGCGGAAAAGACTGGTAGACCGCGCGTCGCAGGTCGATACCCTGGCAGAGGAGGATCATATCGCGGAGCTGCTCCGCGACGCCCTCTCCGGTGTCGCGCTCGTCGACGGGTACGATGCCTACCAGGCTCTCGACGATGCGTGGACGGTCATCTCCGGCGACCTAGAGGTCATCCAGACCGAGGGGAAAGGCGCTGTGCGCAAGGTGGACCCGAGAATGGGGGGCAAGAAGAACGGCAAAGACGTCGAGGGACAGGACGGCTGGGCTGGCCGCATCCTGCCGTTTGCGCTTGTGCAAGAGCACCTGCTTGCCGAAGACGTCAAGAAGATTACTTCCCGTGATTCCCGCCTAGGCGAGATATCGCAGGAAGTAGACGAGATTCTCGAGAGCTTCGACGAGGAGGACAAGGGATCCTCTGCTGCTGTCAACGACAAAGGTTCGTTTGTGCCGGCTGAGCTCAAGAAGGCTGTGAAGGCTATCGGAAAGCACCCTGAAAGCGATTTCGAGCAAGGTCTGGTTCGCGCGCAGATCCTGCTCGATGAGGAAAAAGGTCTCAAGAAGGCGAACAAGGAAGCGAGAATGGCTCTTGAGGAGACGACCAAGGAGGTTATCGAGGGCCTGACCGATGCCCAGTGCGACGATCTACTGGCCGCCAAGTGGATAGAGCCGCTGCAGGTTGAGCTTCTGGCCCTTCCCGAAACCGTTGTGAGCGACTTCATCGCGAAGGTAGCTGCGCTCAACGCGAAATATGCGACAACCTACTCGGACGTGTGCAACCAGATAGATGATGCAGAAAGCCAGCTGGCAGACATGCTGGGGCAGCTTACGGGCAACGAGCACGACATGGCAGGCATTGCTGAGCTGCGAAAACTGTTGGGAGGTGAATAGCATGGCGGAAAAGACCAATGTGCCCGAAATCCGTTTCGCTGTCTTTACTGCCCCTTGGGAACAGCGTAAGCTCGGCGATGTGGGCAAGGCCCGCTCCGGAGTAGGCTTTCCCGACTCCGAACAAGGCGGTGCTGTTGGAATACCATTTTTCAAAGTTTCAGACATGAATAGCGATGGCAATGAGAATGAAATGACTGTCGCCAACAACTATGTTACAGATGCTCAAATTGCTTCTCGCAGATGGTCGCCGATAGAGGATCTACCAGCCATTTTCTTTGCGAAGGTTGGAGCTGCAGTAATGCTGAATCGTAAGCGTTTATGCCGCTTTCCTTTCCTTTTGGACAATAATACAATGGCATATTCGCTCGATAAAAATGTCTGGGATAGCGACTTCGCAAAAGCACTTTTTGAGACCGTCGATTTAACGTCACTTGTTCAAGTCGGAGCCTTGCCGTCCTATAATGCCGGTGATGTTGAAGCGATGGAAGTAATGCTCCCGTCAACGGCAGAACAGCGGGAAATCGGTGGGCTTTTCGCTCGTCTCGACACCCTTATCACCCTTCATCAGCGTGAGTGTGACAAGCTCGCTCAGTTAAAGAAATCAATGCTTGATAAGATGTTTCCCAAACCGGGTGAGCGATTCCCCGAAGTCCGTTTCGCTGGCTTTACTGACCCTTGGGAACAGCGTAAGGTCAAAGAAGTAACTGACAGATACGATAATTTGCGTATTCCTGTTGCCGCAAGTTTACGAGTTGCGGGAACAACTCCTTATTATGGAGCAAACGGAATACAAGATTATGTTGAAGGATATACCCACGATGGCGAGTTTATTCTTGTCGCAGAGGACGGAGCAATTGACCTCAAAAATTATCCCGTAAAGTGCGTAAAAGGGCGCATTTGGGTAAATAATCACGCCCATGTTCTTCAAGGAAAGTGTGCTTGTGCAGATAATCAATTCCTTGCCTATGCAATAAGTCAGGCAGATATTGAATCACTATTGGTAGGTGGCGGCCGTGCTAAACTCAACGCAGAAACACTAATGGACATTGAATTGCTGTTGCCGAGCAAGGACGAGCAAATACAAATTGGCCATTTTCTTGCTAAGCTCGACCACCTTTTCACCCTTCATCAGCGTAAGCTTGAGCTATTGAGAAATACTAAGAAATCGCTGTTGGATAGGATGTTTGTTTAATAGCTATCGTGAGTTGCTTCTAATTTCGAGCCCCGAAGCCGCCGATTTCGCTATATCGAATCGGCGGTTTTTCGTTTTGGCGAGAAAAAATGTCGTTCGCAATGTCAACGAGCTGTCACTGATGAAGGGTGATGAGGTTGTCGAGGCCCTTGAACAATTGACCGATCTTATTCTGTTCAGCTTCTGATGGCAGTAAAATCGGTGTCATTTTGCCGCTCTCAATCGTGTATGTTCCTACGGTTCCTATACCAGCAGAATCTTTAATAAAGTTCTGAATCTGTGCAGCCGTGAACGAATAATAGAAGAAATCACCTTGTATTTTTCCATTGTTCTGGAACCAAATGATGTTGCCGTCTTTGAAGTAAAGAGGCGTCAAATCCTTGATAAGATAAGGGATTCCAATGGTTCCCACGCCAGTAACAAGCAGGTCATCAATTGCCACTTTGCCAACCAGTGCACTGTACTCCTCGTACTTTTCCCGTGAGATGTACAGGAGGTCTTCCACCTCTTCGTGTTTGTAGTCTGCAACAATATCTCTTGCTCTCAGGAATCTTACGCCCTCAGTGGTCCAATCAGATTGGTGAATGCGCTTTACGGAGGTGACATTCATCAGTTCCCCCAACTTACGCTGTTCCCAGGTAGATGCATCTATGTCTTATAATGATTGGGAATAGTTAAGTGTATAACTTTTTGCAATTTCGTAGATCGGTTTCTCCGATGGTTTTCGATAAAGAGGCTTCTTTCGAAGAAGCAGTCATCACCGTGCTGAAGCAGCACGGCTGGGACGACGCGGGGGGCGTGCTTCGCTATCCCACCGAGCAGGACCTCATCGATAACTGGGCGAAGATTCTGTTCCAGAACAACGCCGACATAGACCGCCTGAACGGCTGCCCGCTCACCCAGGGCGAGATGGCACAGGTCATCGAACAAATCGAAATGCTCAAGACCCCGCTCGCACTCAACGGGTTCATCAACGGAAAGACCGTCGCCATCACGCGCGACAACCCCGACGATGTGCTTCACCTTGGCAAGGAGGTAAGCCTGAAGATCTATGATCGTCAGGAGATCGCAGCCGGCCAGAGTCGCTACCAGATAGCTCAGCAGCCTGTCTATCCTGCAAAGAGCAAGATCTTGAACGACCGTCGCGGAGACTTGTGCCTGATCATCAACGGCATGCCGGTCATCCATATCGAACTCAAACGCAGTGGCGTACCCGTAAGCCAGGCAACCGGACAGATCGAAAAATACGCGCACGAAGGTGTGTTCACGGGTCTCTTCCGCCTGGTTCAGATCTTTGTGGGAATGACCCCCGATGAGGCGCGGTACTTTGCCAACCCTGGAGCAGGCGCGTTCAACCCCAACTTCTATTTCCATTGGGAAGATTTCAACAACGAGCCCGTCTGCGCAGGTGACAAGCCCGGCACTGACGAGTGGAAGCGCTTCACCTCGACGCTTCTCTCTATCCCCATGGCGCATCAGCTCATTGGGTTCTACACCGTGGCTGACAGGTCGGATAGCTGCCTAAAAGTCATGCGCAGCTACCAGTACTACGCCGCCGCGGCCATCTCGGACAAGGTCCGCAGATGCAAATGGGATGAGCCGCGGCACAGCAGCACACCAGGTCGCCCAGGCGGCTATATCTGGCACACCACTGGCTCCGGCAAAACCATGACCAGCTTTAAATCGGCCCAACTTATCGCCGACTCTCATGATGCCGACAAGGTCGTGTTCCTCATGGATCGCATCGAGCTGGGCACGCAGTCGCTCTCGGAGTATCGCTCCTTCGCCGACGATGCCGACGACGTGCAAGGCACCGAGAACACGCAGGTCCTCAAGTCCAAGCTTGCCAGTGACGACCCCAAGAATCGCCTTATCGTCACCTCTATCCAAAAGATGAGCAACTTGAAGGCCGGTGAGTCTAGAATCACCCAAGCCGAGCTCGACCGCCTGGCCGGCAAGCGTATCGTATTTATCATCGATGAGTGCCACCGATCCACCTTCGGCGAGATGCTCCAGGACATACGCCGCGCCTTCCCCAATGCCCTCTTCTTCGGTTTCACAGGAACGCCAATCCTCGACGAGAACCAGAAAAAGGGGTCGACCACGGCTATGGTATTCGGCGAATGTTTGCACCGATACAGCATCGCCGACGGCATCCGCGACGGCAATGTGCTGGGCTTCGACCCCTACATGGTGACGACGTTCAACGACCACGACGTACGCAAAGCGGTTGCCCTAGAGCAAGCGAAAGCCACAACAGTAGACGAAGCCATCTCCGACGACCGGAAGAGCAAGGTCTTCTACTACTATATGGACTCGACAAAGGTCCCCATGGGGCCGATGGCCGACAGCGCCGGCAACCGCATCAAGGGAATTGAGGATTTCCTCACCCACGCCCAATACCGGCCCGGCACCCCGCACCACGGAAAGGTCATAGAGGACATCCTGCGCCGTTTCCCGGTGCTCTCCCACGGCAACAAGTTCCATGCAATCTTGGCGACGAGCTCCATCCCAGAAGCGATCGACTACTACCGAGCCTTCAAGGAACACGCCCCGCAGATGAAGGTGACCGCCCTTTTCGACCCGAGCGTTGACAACAGCGCCGGCTCCACGGTGAAGGAAGATGCTCTGGTCGAGCTCATAGAAGACTACAACGAGGCATACGGTCAGGAGTTCACCATCCCCACGTGGCCCGCCATGAAGAAGGACATCTCAGCGCGTCTGTCCCACAAAAAGCCCTACATCAACCTCGACTCCAACCGCGACTCCCGTATCGATCTGCTCATTGTGGTGGACCAGATGCTCACGGGCTTCGACTCCAAATGGCTCAACACTCTCTACCTAGACAAGGTCATCGACTACGAGAGCATCATTCAGGCGTTCAGCCGCACGAACCGCCTGTTCGGCCCAGACAAGCCCTTCGGCACGATCCGCTATTACCGTCGTCCCCACACCATGAAGGGCTATATCGAAGCGGCAGTGAGGCTGTATTCGGGAGACCGCCCGCTCGACATGTTCGTCCAGAAGCTCCCGGACAATATCGCGCTGATGGACGCGCGGCTACAGGAAATACTCATGGTGTTCGAGGCCGCGGGCGTTGGCGACCTCTCGAATCTTCCCGCATCGCAAGAGGCCAGGCGCAAGTTCGCCAAGGAGTTCGTCGAGCTCAACGAGTTCCTCGAAGCCGCGAAGGTGCAGGGCTTCACATGGGAGCAGGACACCTATGAGTTTGAGGAGGAACCGGAAGAAGGCGAGCTGAGTAGCAAGTCCTTCTTCGTCCAGCCCATCATCGACAAGCGAACCTATCTCGTCCTCGTGCAGCGCTATAAGGAGCTGTTCGCAGGAGGGGGCGACCCTGGCGATGCGCCCGAAGTACCCTACGAGCTCGATGGTCATATAACCGAGATCGACACGGGGCTCATAGACAGCGACTACATGAACGCGAACTTCGAGAAGTGGCTGAAATACCTTGAGAAGGACGACGAGGGGCTTGCCGCAGCGCGCGAGGAGCTCCACCGATCGTTTGCGTCCCTAAGCCAGGATGACCAGCGCTTCGCCGAGCTGTTCCTTCACGATGTCGAGCGAGGGGACGCCACCCTGGAAGCCGGCAAAACGTTGAGGGATTACATCACGTCCTATGCCCGCAAAGCGAAAAACGCTCAGGTCGAGCGAATCGTCGAGGCGCTCGGCATAGACGGCGAGCTTCTTGCCACCATGGCCGCACTCGACCTGGCGGAATCGAACATTAACGAGTTCGGGCGCTTCGACGATTTGAAAGACTCGGTGGACAAGGCACGCGCCAAGGCATTCTTTGAGCAGAAAGAAGGTAAGACGCTCCCCTTGTTCAAGGTGAACACCCGTGCGGCGGCGCTGTTGAAGAAGTTCATCCTGGAAGGCGGCTTCGACATCGACGAATAATCGGCGATTTTGAACAGGCGAAATCGAAAGTTTGTCTATCCGAGGGGGCGCATGTGACCATGCGTCCCCTCGTTTCATCTTGGGAACAGCGTAAGGTTAAAGAAATAACTGACAGATACGATAATTTGCGTATTCCTGTTGCCGCAAGTTTACGAGTTGCGGGAACAACTCCATATTATGGAGCAAACGGAATACAAGATTATGTTGAAGGATATACCCACGATGGCGAGTTTATTCTTGTCGCCGAGGACGGAGCAATTGACCTCAAAAATTATCCCGTAAAGTGCGTAAAAGGGCGCATTTGGGTAAATAATCACGCCCACGTTCTTCAAGGAAAGTGTGCTTGTGCAGATAATCAATTCCTTGCCTACGCAATAAGTCAGGCAGATATTGAATCACTATTGGTAGGTGGCGGCCGTGCTAAACTCAACGCAGCAACACTAATGGACATCGAATTGCTGTTGCCAAGCAAGGACGAGCAAATACAAATTGGGCATTATCTTGCTAAGCTCGACCACCTTTTCACCCTTCATCAGCGTGAGCCTCGGTTTGCTGATGCAGCTTAAATAAGAGTCGAAAGAGCCCTCATGACGATGTCAATGTCCTTGTTCTCGAGCTCTTGAATGACGTGCAGATAAGTTTCCTGAGTGGTGGTCATGCTTGCATGACCAAGCCTTCGGGATACGCTGGCGATGGAAACGCCAGCGAACAGCAAGAGTGATGCATGTGTATGCCGCAGCCCGTGGACGGAGATGGCAGGCACGCCAGCATTTTTGCAGTGGCGCGCTAAAACGCTGTTAGCCGTCGAGTTGTAGACCTTCCCCTTCGCAAATATAGGCTCAGTCGGCGGAAGGTCTTTGAGCAGCCCAGAAAGTTGCATGATGAGTTGCCAGTCGAGTTGAACCTTCCGCACCGATGAGGCGTTTTTCGTGGGGACGAATCCGCCGCCGTTCTTGTAATCCCAGGTCTTGTTCACCGAGAGCGTTTGATGGGCGAAGTCGAAATCTTCGGGAGTAAGCCCAAGGGCTTCGGAGAAACGAAGGCCTGTTTTAGCGACTATGAGAATAAGCCAATCCCAACTCGGCCCGCCTGATAAATCAAGGTCGCCTAGCATGGCATGAAGCTCAAACTGGTTGAGATACTTGATCTTTTTCGCACGCGGCCGCTTCCCTTTGATGATAGCCTTGCGCGTAGGGTCGCGGGGGATGAGTCCTTCGTCAACTGCGTCAAGGATCGCCCCTTTAAGCTGATGGTGGAAGTCCATGGTTGTCTGGCGCTCGTGGTGCTCTGCGTAACCATTGATGAGCTGCTGGTACGAGGTCCGGTCCAGATCTTTTATCTTAAGGTCTGGAATTAGCTTAGCGAGCCAAGACTGAGTGAGCCGGTACTTTCCCATGGTCACCTCACGGATGGCCCCTTCTTTGTAGACGCTAATCCATTGTGAGTAGTAATCGCAGAAAAGCGATTCTTCATTGATGCTGATTGGCATTTTTACCCTCTTTCAATATATGAGATGGCTCACGCTGATGAAGGGTGATGAGGTTGTCGAGTTTTCGGAAATAGTCTGCAAGAGCATGCTGTTCCGGAATACTGGGCATCATGAGTTCAACGCTGCTGTATTCTTCGTATGAAATATTCAGCAGACCATCCATACGCGCACCAGATGAAATAATCCTTCTAAGCTGGTTCTCGACACGGCTTCCGTTAAGCTCCATAGAGATAAACTCAGGGTCGTTCTCGCCTACACTGAAACAGTGATAAACAAAGGGGATACGTGCATTTTCTGCTGTTGTAAGCGCGAAACATGAACCGTATGGACGGAGCTTTGAAGCACCGTGATTATATGCCATCTCACCCTTTTCAAGAAGGATATACTTCTTTAGACTCTCTCCGGCGTTATTGAATGCGTAACGGTCTAACTGCTCAATAAAGCCGTTGCTCGCTGTGATCATCATGACAGGCGCATTCGATTCCGGGTCAGTGCGCGTGACTTCTTCGGCAATACTGGACAGCTTACATTGTTCCCAAGATGAAGTTTCCTGACTCAAATAACCGCTTGGGAACAGCCTAAGCTGGGGAACTCTGCACTATTTCTAAGGGGCATAGCTACAGCAACGCCGACATTAGGGATGCTGGCACCCCACAGATCTTGTAATGGACGCTCGTATACCCAATATGAATCACGTATTGAGGACGTGGAAACTATTGCCGCTGAGCAAGAGGGATCGCTTCTTTCAAAGGGCAACGAAGTAATCGTTCCCACATCCGGGGAAACGGCAGAAGATATTGCCGTTGCATCATCCGTGCGCAGGTCAGGAATCATTTTCGGAAGCGATTTGAACGTCGTCGCTCCAGTGAAAACACATCGCATTCCATAAAGCGGATGTCCCTCATCAATACAATCTGTGGTTGCGACGATATCTTTCGCCTTTAAATGACTTCCTGAGCCTGTCCCCCGTGCGAAAGAATTCGCATAAGTCGCTTCATCCCCAAAGCTCTCAATCACGATGTCACGCATACGCAAATAGCACTGCACGGTTGCCAGAGCATCACCGTAGGCTCGATGTTCGCCTTCGTTGATTACCTCAAAGACCTCGCAAAGGTCAGGAAGTGTTCGATGCTGGAGCTGTGGAAGCGCTCGGCGAGCTACCCGCAACGTATCAACGTAGTTGTTCCTGAGGGGCTTACCCAAAGCACGCTCGTAGGCCGTGTAGAGAAAATTCATATCAAAAGACGCATTGTGTGCCAACAAAATTGAATCACCCACGAAGGCATCAAAGTCAGTCATCACTTCATTAAGTGGCGGAGCATCGGCCAGCATTTCATCGGTGATACCCGTTAAATGCACGATGAATGGAGGCAGCTTCTCATCGACCTTGATAAGAGTTTTGAAACTGTCAACAATTTCGCCATTGTCGACTTTGACAGCGCCAATTTCGATGATGTTGCACAGGTCAAAATCAAGGCCCGTTGTTTCCGTGTCAACTGCGACAAACGACGTTGGTAGGGAATAAAGATTCGCCCCACCTTCGGGCCTGCGTGTGCGTCCATGACTCATATGCGTTCACCTTCGATGCATAAGATTTTCTCGATATTTTCAGGATAACGTCAGTTTACTCTTTTCCAGAGCAACAAAAGCTCGGCCTCGTCCTACGCTCACAGGACGAGGCCGGGCAGCTTAAACGCTACTCACCGCATGGGAAACAACAACTACTCCCCCACCCTTTGCTTATGGAAAGTCCACCCTTCACCAAACGCTCGATGCAGCAGGAAGCTGGCCCCCGCCAAGGTCAGAGCACACCCCAGTCCCGTGTAGAAGAATGCGAAGAACCAGGTAGGGATGAGTCCACTTAAGCGCAGCCCGAAGCCGAAAGACATCATGAATGCCATGATCAGGTAGCCCTTGAGGTCCAAGAATCGTAAGAAGTTCAGGCGTTCTGCGTCCAGACTTCGGATCCTCTGGGCATTCTTCAGGACGAGTTTGCCGAACATTGCGTGGAAGGCGAAGAAAGCAGCAACAGCACCAACAATCAAAGCAACGACAACACCGACAGATGCACCACTCATTTCAACGGCCGAACGTACACCAATCAGTGCGACGTTCATACCCGCCAGCAGCCAAACCACTCCGACCACGGTAATCAGGTTTTCTTTCTTCATTTTGAGCAGTGCCATCAGCAATCTTTCTTTTCAATCGGGGCCGCAGCGCCGCTTCCAGAAGCAACACGCTCAGCCACGGCCTCGTACAAGCTGGTATCAAGAAGGGCGAAAAGGGGCTCACAATCAGAGCCCTCCATGAG
Source organism: Actinomyces sp. Marseille-QA0893 (assembly GCF_976954355.1). NCBI lineage: Bacteria > Bacillati > Actinomycetota > Actinomycetes > Actinomycetales > Actinomycetaceae > Actinomyces > Actinomyces sp. Marseille-QA0893. The sequence continues at coordinate 30,383 of NZ_CDRJSY010000006.1, read as the reverse complement.
CGAGGTAAAGATCGTCCCCAGAACAAAAGAAGACAGTTTCTGGGGGCTCAGCGCGCCAACCAAGCGAGAGCGAACGACCGCCGGGTCCGCATCCAACACATATTGGAGGCCCTGTTCCATGTGAGCCATCATCGGGCCGCGCGCAGCTTCTAAAGCCTCGTGCTCACTGCAGGGAAGGCGGCGCATCTCGGCAAACCAATCAACGTCCATCTGCGCCAAAGCCTCACCCAAAGCACCGTGCAATTTCCGCACGTAGTCCGTGAAACTCTCGCGCCCGTCAACTCGGCAGCACTCCTCGAAGAGCGCCTGGCCAAAGAACCGCGTAAATACTGCGGCCGTCAGGTCCGCTTTTGTCGGGAAGTACATGTAGACCGAGCCGACGGCGATTCCGCATGCCGCGGCCAGTTTTCGCACGGAGAGTGCGGAGATTCCTTCGCGCGCGGCAATCGAATACGCCTGGTCGATGAGTTTGTCTTTCTCGATGACCTGCTTGGGCACGGAAGTCCCCCTTTCTCCGGTTTCACCCTATAATGAACAGTGTTCAGTATAGACACATCCCATCCCCGACACGTCAGGCGAGGAACCCACAAGTGAGTACTCTCGACCACAAAGAGCGCATCATCCAAGCCGCCTACAAAATCGGCGCCAGGGGCGGCCTTGCCGCGATCTCCGCCCGAGCGGTCGCCGAGGACGCGGGAGTTTCCGTCGGATACCTCTACAAAGTCTTCCCCTCCAAGAGCGACATCATGGTCGCCGCCGCGCGACGCTACTTTGAGTTCTCACTCTCGCAAGAACTGTGCCGAATCGAGAGCAATGAGTCCTTCGTGCAGTTTTGCCGCAGACTCTGGGACCAGACGAAAGCAGCCTTTGCGTCCTTCCACCGCGAGTGGCTCCGCGACCACGAAGAGCTGCCCAAACAGGACCTTTTAGCCGCGCACGAGGCCATGGGATCCGTCCTCGCACACGCGCGCGCTCAGCTCGAAAGCGTCCTCGAGCAGGACACGCGCATTAACTGGGCGCTACTCCCCCAAGGAACTGCAGCCTCGGCAATCGCAGAATTCACCATGCGATCACTGCTCACCTCCCTTGAGAAGGGGGACGAGGACTGCGAGCTTTTGCTAACTTTCCTTGAGCGAGGACTCTACAACGCGAAGTAAAAGCCTCGCGTGAACATCAGGGGATTGTTGTTCACGCACGCGTTCCTAGCATGGATGACAGATCCATCAATCAACGGAACGGGACAACCATGATCGCAATCGCCTCGACGGCTATCACTCTGGCACTTGTTTTCTACACGATCGGCGTCTTTGCCGAGCGCCGAGCGGGCACGCTCAAGCTCGGACACATCATCTTCTTCTACATGGGCCTGGTCTTTGACACCGCGGGAACTACTGCCATGTCTGTAATCGCGCGAGGCAACTTGGCGAATCTTGCGCACGCCACCACCGGATTGCTCGCGATCATCCTCATGATCATCCATGCCGCGTGGGCAACCATCGCCTACGCGAAGAAGAACCCCGAAACGCTTTCACGCTTCCACCGCCTGAGCATTGGCGTGTGGCTGGTGTGGCTCGTGCCCTACGTATGCGGGATGCTCATGGGAATTCCGGCGCTCAAGCTCGACTCGAATGTCGCCTTTGCAAGCGCGATCGCCACTTCTGTTGTCGCTGGGCTACTGGTCTTTGGGGCCGAGGCCAAGCGCCTGCACCAATAACGCCCCAACGCAAACTAGCATTAGACCCAGGTTTACAAGCGCGTTCAAGGAAGGCCGCTATGGATATGGGTCAATTCACCTCCAACATCAGGACTACTGAAAACTCCCTCGGTGACGCTGATGTTGAAACGACTCACTACTGGCTCTACGCGCCAGGCAAGGGCGCGTGCATGTGGGAGGACTTCTACAGCCAGGGAGTGATGGGACTTGCCTGGGAAGAAGCTGGCGACCTTTCCGCGTACGCAAGCAAAGAAGAGATCCACCTTGCCTTGGTCAACTCAAGCAGAGGAACGACCAACCCTCGCAACGACGCTTACGCGCTCTGGCAGTTCGCCAACGATCTCAAGCCCGGTGACATCGTTTTCGTAAAGGGAGGTCGAGGGAAGATCCTCGGACGCGGCCTCGTTACCGGAGACTACGAATACGACGAGGCCCAGGGACACTTCCCCAACCTCCGCAGCGTTGAGTGGACGCACAAGGGCGAGTGGGCAATTGATCGCATACTTCCGTTGAAAACACTGACTGACATCACGGATGACACCACGCTTGTCGCAGCCATTGAAACTCTTTTCGAGGTCGAGGCCGATGAGGTCATCGACGACCAGCCTGCGATCGAATACCCCGCATATGACAAGGAAGATTTCCTCTCGGAAGTTTTCATGTCCGAACAGCAATACGACACTCTCACCGGGCTACTTCGCGCGAAGAAGAACGTCATCTTGCAGGGCGCACCCGGCGTCGGCAAGACCTTCGCAGCAAAACGACTCGCGTATTCGATGATGGGGGTGAAAGACGCCAAACGCGTCATGATGGTGCAATTCCACCAAAGCTATTCCTACGAGGACTTCATCGAGGGCTACCGCCCCTGCGCGGACGGTTTCGAGCTTTCCAAGGGCGCGTTCTATACATTCTGCAAGCAGGCAGCTGATGACAATGAGCGCGATTATTTCTTCATCATCGACGAGATCAACCGCGGAAATCTTTCGAAGATCTTCGGTGAGCTCTTCATGCTTATCGAGAACGATAAGCGCGGTGAGAAGAACAAACTCCAATTACTCTATTCGCGCGAACGTTTCTGTGTGCCAAGCAATGTGTACCTGATCGGATTGATGAACACTGCGGATCGCTCGCTTGCTTTGCTGGACTATGCACTGCGTCGCCGCTTTGCATTCTTCACCCTCAACCCGGGCTTTTCTTCCGCTGGTTTCACGCGCTATCGCGAGGCCGTGGGCAGTGCCGCTTTCGACAATTTGGTTTCGTGCGTGGCCAGGCTGAACACCGAGATCGCGAGCGACGAGTCTCTTGGTGAAGGCTTCATGATCGGACACAGCTACTTCTGCGGATTCACTGGAACCCCAACCGATCACGCCAGCCTTTCAGCGATCGTTGAATACGAGCTCATCCCCATGCTTGGCGAGTACTGGTTCGACGATCAGGAGAAGGTCCGCCTCTGGTCTGAGGCTCTTCGCCGCTCGATCCAATGATTCCGATTCGTAACACCTATTACATGCTTGCGTACGCCTTCCAGGTGCTACGCCAGCAGGGGTATCGCGATATAGCAACCGAGGAATTAACTTCCACTGCGGAGCTCTTGGCGGAGATCCTGATCCGCGGCGTGCGCTCCCAACTTAAGCGAGGCCTCGGACGTTCCTATGTCGACGTTACAGAGCCACTGTCGTCTTTGCGCGGGAAAATCGAGGTTACGGAGTCCCTCAAGACGCGCTCAATTCTGCGTCGGCAGTTGGTGTGCAGTTACGACGAGTTTTCGCTCGACACGCAGATGAACCAGATCATCAAGGCGACGTGCGCCGCCTTGCTGCGTTCAAGGATCTCGAGGCCTCGGAAGAAAAAACTGCGCAGACTACTCCCCTTCTTCGCAGAGGTTTCGGATATCGAGCTCAGCGCGGCCAACTGGCGCATGCGTTTTGACCGCAATAATCAGACCTATCGCATGCTCATCAACGTCTGTTGGCTGATTTACTCGGGGCTTTTGCACACCAATGAAGGCGGAGAAACTCGGCTTACTGAGTTTTTGGATGAGCAGAGCATGTGTCGCTTGTACGAGAGATTTATTTTGGAGTACTACCGCCAGGAGTATCCAGAAATTCAGGCGAGTGCGCCACATATTGCGTGGGCGCTTGATGATGGTTTCGATGACATGCTGCCGACGATGCGATCCGATGTGACTCTGAGGTGCGGGGAGACGGTGCTCATTATTGACGCGAAGTACTACGCGCATACTACGCAGGAGCGTTTCGGTACGCGGAGCCTGCATTCGGGGAACCTCTATCAGATCTTCACGTATGTGAAGAATATGGAGGCCTCGTATAACGGCGAGGCGCACAGTGTGTCAGGAATGCTCTTGTATGCGAAGACCGATGAAGAGGTCTACCCCGATGGCGTGTATCAAATGAGCGGGAATGCGATAAGTGTGAGGACGCTCGATCTCAATCGCCCTTTTGAGGAGATTCGCGCACAACTCGATGGGATTGTGGAGGCGCACTATTCACGGTGATATCCTCGCCAGTAGAGCAAGTTTTCACCAGAAAGAAGGCTCGCCGTGTACAAAGTCGTGCGCACCGCCTTACCGCTCCTTTTCATCGCTGCGGTCTACAGTGGCGGGCCCTTTTATGACGTCTTCGGCTGGGGAACAGACTGGCCCACGTGGGGTGTTCTCCTACTAATCATAGGGATCGCAAATATCCTCTGCGCATGCTTCGATCGAGCAGAAAGCAGCCCGCGCAGACTGGCTTTTTGGGATCTGATCCTGAAACTCTGCATGATCCCCTTCTACACACTGATATTCCTCTACGCCACGGGGATCGCTACGATCTTGTTCGTCATCCCCGGGCTTTTTCTTGCAGCACCTTTCGTCGTGGTTCCTTTGCTGGCAATGTCCTACCTTCTGATGCTCGCGACATCCTCCTACGGTTTCGCGGCCTCGATTCGCGCGGCAAAACGCGGACTACTCCCCAGCTCCTTCGCAGCAATCCACATTGCGCTGCACTTCTTCGCCGTCGCGGACTTCTTTTCCGCTGCTGTCCTCTACCTGCAGCTGCGCAGGGCGCACAAAGCACGCATAGCCAGCGCCGATGCCTCGGCAAGCACCCCGCACCAACATCCCACCGGCGTACAATGACCAAATGACTGAAACAAGCAGACGAGCGCAGTGGTTTTCCGATAACGAACGCAACTGGGACGACCGCGCGGAGCTGCACATGGCTGGCAACTACTGCGACTACCAGCGTCTTCTCGAGGACCCGACGGCAATTAGTGACGAACTGGCCCAAGATATCGAAAAATTCGGCGACCTCACAGGCAAAGAGGTCATCCACCTGCAGTGCCACGTCGGAACGGACACGATCGGGTTTGCGCGCCGCGGGGCCTCGCGCGTCATTGGCCTCGATCTGTCCGAGGCCTCGCTTGCCCACGCGCGCAGCATCGCCGAGCGCGCGGGCGCTGAGGTCGAGTTCGTTCACGCGAACGTGTACGGCGCGCGCGAAGCAGTGTCCGGCACCTTCGATCTGGTGTATACCTCGATTGGTGTCCTGTGCTGGCTACCCGATATCGCCCAATGGGCGCGAGTCGTTGCTTCCCTGCTTAGACCCGGCGGCGCCTTCTTCATCCGCGACGACCACCCGATGTTCATGACAATCGGTGAGGACATTTCCGACGGGCTCAAGATTGAACAGCCCTACTTCGAGCAGGACGCTCCGATGACATGGGATGACGATTCAAGCTACGTGGATTCCCCCGGCGCACCGCGGATTACTCACACAACGAACCACCAGTGGAATCATTCCCTCGGCCAGATCGTCACTGCTCTCATCAACGCGGGGCTGGTGATCGACGAGCTCGAGGAAACCCCACGCGCGGCATGGTGTCCGTGGCCCGAACTCATGGAACAGGACTCGACCGGAGGCTGGCATCTTCGCGAGCGCCCTGAGCGTCTGCCCCTTCAGTTTGCGATCACCGCACACAAGAACTGAGAGCGCGCAGAGCTGTATCCCGGAGGAGTTTCCCTACCGGGTGCACGCCCAACACCTCACCGATTCTCTTCGACAACCTCGCGGTAGCTAGCAGTATCGGTATAAACCTCGTCCTTCAGCGGGTTCAAGTGCTGAGCGCGAATCCGAGCAAACTGGTACACAGCAAGCGCGACATTCGACGCCAAAGCCACCGCACTCACAACAAAGAATGCCGTCGGATTGTGAGTCGTCGGTATCTCCCCAAAGGTATAGAACTGCGGGCAAGCCATGGCGAACATCGCATACAACCCCAAGGTCTGCGCGCGATGCTGGAGCCACGCACCTCGTTTCGTAAAGAAAGTCGGGACGGTACAGGCGATCAACAGAGCGAGTCCCGTGTACGTCGAGTGGTCGGACATGCAGTTGTAGGTGTACGCAAAATTCCACAGATCGTAGGCGATGATCCACATCCACAACATGTCAGGCCAGATCATGTCACGGGACTTGTCCTTTGAAATGAAGATGCCGAACCACCCGCAAATCGTCACTATGTTCAAGACCCCGGCAACGGCGTTCATGATGTTCCACGGCCCGGATATCATCCACTGGTGGTCAACGACCGCACCATCCCACAGACCATAGGTGTACATCTGCACGTCACGCACCACGGCCTCGGCAATGTTGATCGCAAGGATCAAGGGCGGAAAGCACAGAGCCCAACGCTTCTCGTAAAGGTTATGCACTCCCCCATCCGCAGTGCGCCACGTGACGTATCGCAACGCCATGAAACCGACACACCCCGCGAGCGCAGAATAAGTTTTCGCCCAGTTAAACCAGTTTCCGGTCCCATAGCTGTTACCGGGAGCGGCGGTATAGGGCCAGACGAAAACCGTCAGTACGATGGGTGCGACGATGAAGAGGGCGACGCCGCCCCACGCGCTCGTGCGTCCCAACTCATTGAAGGCCATGAGGGCGAAAACAACGAAAAGCCAGATTGCCCAAACTTTCAGGTCAGTTGCTTGGTACAAGATACCCATGGAATCCTCCTTGAATCCCGAGGCCGACGCTCACTTGGGCGCGACCATTGTGCACACGCGGCCCTTTTCATCCCACGCGGCCTCGTAACCGAATTCTTCAAGGTTGGACAAAGCCGCTTCGCGCGCGTCTTCAGGAACGTCAATGTTCTCGAGGTAGACGCTGCGGAAGCGCGGGCTGTCGATGTAAAGCTCGCCCTTGAAGGGGTTACGTTTCTTCACGATGATCGTGTAGGCCTGATAGGCGAAGACACCAATGTTGAATAGGAGCGCAATGACTGAAATCGTCATATGTGCTTCAGGACGGTTCGTTGAATGCACGATGAAGCTCGGGTGCAAGAAGAACCAGGGAGCAGTCATCGTGACGATCATGTTGACCGCAAGAGTACGGACGCGGTGTTGAGCGTAGGCGCCACGTTTGATGAAGAACGCGGGGATCGTGCACGCCGCAAGAAGAACGAGGCCGCAGTACATTGAGCGGTCGGAAACACTGTTGTAGGTGTAAGCGAAGTTCCACAGGTCATAGCCGATGATCCAGAACCACAGTTGGTCGGGCCAGATGAAGTCTTTCTTCTTACCGCGGCTCACGATGATTCCGAAGAAACCACAGATACAGACTGCGTTGAGAATGCCGGCAATGCCGTTGATGACGTTCCACGGGCCGCCAACAACCATGTAACCGTCAACGACTCCGTTGACACCGGTCAATTGGAAGTCGCGTACGCAGGCTTCAAGGATGTTGATGGCGAAGACGGCGGGCGGGATACAAACAATGTACTTCTTTTGGAAGGCCGGGAAATAGACAATGAGCCATCCCAGGATCGCTCCTGCGAGGCAAGAGTAGGTCTTAACCCATTGGAACCAAGTGCCCGCACCGGTTCCGGCGACGGCAGTGTGAGTCCAGACAAAGATCGTCAGGATGATGGGCAGGGCGATAAACATCGCGCCGCCAATCCATTTGTTGAGGCGCGATAACTCATTCATGCCGATGAGAAATACGAGGTAGAGCAGGACGCTCACCCACGCTGTTGCTGAAAGCGGCTCGTAAAAGAACACGACGAATCCTCTCTGCATGTTTTCGTGAACACATCGAGGGAAGGTGCACGATATGCGATGACGCCTTCGTCGACATGTTTCGTGCTTTGAGGGAAATTTTAGCAAGGAAAACAGACTTAAGTGTGAGCTTTGACACTCACCCACCCATATGTGCCGACACGGCGCCTTTCTTTAGGGTTCCTCGCACCATGATGCAGTGTCCGAAGAACATCTGATCATCGTCGAAATAGGCGGTGAATGAGCCACCTGCGCTCACTGAGATGCTGCTGAGCTCGATTCGCTGAGCAAAACTCTCTTCTGTAATTTCTGAAGCCTCGTCGCCCCCAGATTCCTGCCAATCGCGAGCGCTTGCGGTCAATGAACGCGCCGCGCAAGCACGCATGTCGCGGTCCCATTGCTCTTGGCTTGCGAGCAGGCTCTTCATCGCTTTTCTGGCTTTCGTCCAGCTCGCCTTCTGAGCCGGGTTAACCTCCAGTGAAATGTCGATTGAAGCGCCACACCACTGTGTTTTCCCCTCAAAGATCCCCAGGGTTTTATCCAGGGTTAGCTCTCCTAGGGCCTCGTCATTCAAGATGATTGGCCTGCAGTATTCAGCCAGAATCTCTTCCAACTCGGGACACGGAGGGTTCTCTTCACAAACCTCGACAACTCGAAACTGATTCTGCGAGGAAGCAGTAACAATCTCAGGTACTTCTTCGGGGATCTTCTTGCGTACCTTCACGCGATAAATCGTCCGCTCTTTAAAGCGAGAAAATATATCTCCCGCATCATGGTCCTCATCAGTGGCGGGATAGACTAAGCGCCCTTCATTCGGAGACAAAGTACCGGTCTCGCACTCCATATACGCGAGAAAATCAACATAGACTTCCCAAAATCCGTTCCTCTTGTTGGCTCCCTGTCCCTCAGCAAGGACAACAAGAATCTCGCGTTCGTCATCCTCGAAAGTGCACTCCCATTCCGCTTGTGTCATGCGGTCTTTCGCACGCATGTACTCAAGTAAATTCATGAGGGTTCCTTCCCCAAAAAAACACTTCCACCTGAAAGAGAATTCAAGCGAGAACTCAGCGGACTGAGCCTACAACTTCAGCCCACACACAATCCACAGGCACCGTAATTTCACCGTTCAAACCACTACAGTCTGACTAGAATGGAGTCCCTAACTGAAAACCTACTGAGAATGCCATCGAAGGAGATGGATGATGACGGGGACAGAAAATCACAAGAGGCAAAAACTCGTTCCGATACACGACCAGATATTCCGTCTTGAATCAGAAGGTATTCGTTTCGACCTTCACGGGAAAAGAGATGCTGAGCATTACCTCAGCACTAAGTGCAATTTCTTTAAAATTCTTTCATACCGCGCTATTTTCACGGGATCTGTCACAGAGGATTCGCAGTTCAACAAACCAGACTTCGCTCAACTTAGATTACTGGCCTCCATCGATCAACGTTTACGTCACGCTTTGCTCGGGATGACACTGGATCTTGAGCACATTTCCAAGGTCCTAACACTCCAGAAAATGGAGAAATATGAGGGAAACGAATATGCAATCGTTACTTCTTTTCTTGAGACGCTAGATCCCCACTTCTCCCCACGCATCAACCAAGAAATCCAGCGCAGCCTGAAGAGTCCGTATAACAGCTGGATTAACGATCAATATCACGACGTTCTCCCAGTCTGGGCATTCCTAGAACTCGTCTCTTTTGGAACACTCAGAAGCTTTGTGCATTTCTGCGCAAGTCGATGGGATGATAAACAGCTCAGAAATCTCCACTACGATCTTAAGCGTGTAAATTCACTGCGAAATGCCGCCGCTCACGGCTCATGCATTGTTAACAGCATTGTGAGAAAGCAAAATGAATTCCAGCGGCGGCCATCTTCAACTATCAACCGGTTACTCGCAGAAACAGGGATTTCAAAAACCCGACGCCGGCATTGGATGAAGAACCCCGTATTACAAGAGATCGTGACCGTGATTCTTCTCCATCATTTGCTCATTAGTGAAGGAAACTCTCGCTCCCGCGCAAGCACCGAACTTAAAGCTGTATTTGATGACGTGAGTGCCAACTCCGACTTAATCAACACGAAAGACGCTGCACCTTCGTTTCTTGCCGCGTTGAGTTTTCTCAGAGAATTGACAGAGAGAGTCGGCCTGTTAAACTAGCAGACAGATAGCAAACCTTATGGTTTAGGGAGCGGGTCCGTGTTGACGGATTCGCTCCTATTTTTATCCCTAGCTCAAAGGCCCGGGAGCGCTCACCAGAGCGCTCCCGGGCCAACACGTTTAAACCAACGCGGAAAGTATTACTCCCACTCAACCATTCCCTTTATCCTAATCCATCTAAAATCTTTCCGATATCTCCATCAATGCAAATGCTTTTACCCTCAATTTTAACTACTCCGCAACTTCAAATTTTTCATTCTGTAGAAGGTTCCAAAACTGGGATTTATATATCTAATTCCTGTATTCTAATAGAGTTGCCATAAATATCTGTAATTTCACTTTTTTCTTCATCTGTAAGATCATCAATAAATATGCACCATTCATTGGGATGCCCACCAACAAATTGCATTTTAGGCATTTCTATTTGCCCCGGTTCTGTAGCCCTTAGACACAATCTATTGTCGCCCCAAAATCGTGTAAGTGCTAATCGTTGCTTCCTGTATATAACATCCACACTTTTTATCTCCTACAAATTCACAATTTAGCATTATCTATTTTCTTCATATATAAACTAAGCAATTAGAGACAAATATCTATGTCACTCCCACTCAATGGTTGCCGGCGGCTTGGATGTCACGTCCAGCACCACGCGGTTGACCTCGGCAACAGAGTTCGTGATGCGCGTAGAGATTCGAGCCAGCACATCGTACGGCAGGCGCGTCCAATCGGCCGTCATCGCGTCCTCAGAGGAGACGGGGCGCAGCACGATCGGGTGACCGTAGGTGCGGCCATCGCCCTGAACGCCCACGGAACGGACATCAGCCAGCAGCACAACCGGGCACTGCCAGATCTCCTGATCCAGGCCGGCAGCCGTGAGTTCCTCGCGGGCAATCAGGTCCGCAGCGCGCAAGATATCCAGGCGCTCACGCGTCACCTCGCCGATGATACGAATACCCAGGCCGGGACCCGGGAAGGGCTGGCGGTTCACCAGGTAGTCGGGCAAGCCCAGTTCGCGCCCAACCGCGCGAACCTCGTCCTTGAACAGGGTGCGCAGGGGCTCAACCAGCTCGAAGGTCATGTCCTCGGGCAGGCCGCCCACGTTGTGGTGGCTCTTGATGTTCGCAGCGCCCTCGCCGCCGCCGGACTCGACGACGTCGGGGTACAAGGTGCCCTGGACCAGGAACTTCACTTCGCCACCGGCAGCGCCGACCTCTTCGATGACCTGCTTCTGGGCGGCCTCGAAAGAGCGAATGAATTCGCGACCAATGATCTTGCGCTTGGTTTCAGGGTCGGTGACTCCGGCCAGAGCGGACAAGAATCGCTCGGACTCGTCGCAGGTGATGACGCGGATGCCCATGCCGCGCGCGTAGTCGTTTTCGACCTGCTCGCGCTCGCCCGCACGCAGCAGACCGTGATCGATGAAAAAGCAGGTGAGCTGATCGCCGACAGCCTTGTGAACCAGCGCCGCGGCCACGGAGGAATCCACGCCACCGGAGAGTGCACAAATCACCTGCGCGTCACCGATCTGCTCGCGGATCTTCGCGACCTGCTCGTCAACAATCGAGCCCGGCGTCCACGTGGGTTCAATTCCCGCGCCCTTGTAGAGGAAGTTCTTCAGAGCATCCTGGCCGAACTGCGAGTGGCCGACCTCGGGGTGCCACTGCAGGCCGTAGAGGTGACGCTCAGCGCATTCGAAAGCTGCGACCGGGGTCTCTGCAGTCGATGCGGTGACGGTGAAGCCTTCGGGCGCGCCCTGAACGGCGTCACCGTGGCTCATCCACACGACCTGGCCTTCGGGAGTCCCGTCAAACAGGCAGGACTGCTCAGAAACAGAGGCATCGGTGTGTCCGTACTCGCGGGTTCCCGTGCGCCCCACGGTTCCGCCCAACGCGTGAGCCATGGTCTGGAAGCCGTAGCAGATTCCCAGAACCGGCACACCCGCGGCGAAAATAGCGGGATCAATGGAAGGAGCACCCTCTTCATACACGGATGAGGGGCCACCGGAAAGAATGATTGCTGCGGGTTCTTTCGCAAGCATTTCGGCGACCGGCATGGTGTGCGGGACGATTTCCGAATAGACGCTGGCTTCGCGCACGCGACGAGCAATGAGCTGGGCGTACTGCGCGCCAAAATCGACAACAAGGACGGGATGAAGATCAGCTGAAGTCACCCCACCATGCTACCTGCTTCCTAGCCTCTTCGACGAGGCCAAGTAGCGAGCGCTCTCCCACACCCGGGTTGGTTTAGTTGCCGGGTGCGTCCTCTTCTTCCGAGGCCTGAGCCGCCTCAGCGTCATCCCCGAGGTTCTCCGCGACCTGAGTTTCGTCGGCGACGTTCTCAGCGGCTTCATCCTCACGTGTATCCACACCGTCGGCAACTTCGAGCGAATCGCCAGCAGTTTCCTCATTGGCCGCGTCTTCACTAGGAACCTCAGGCACAAGCTCCACGGTCGCTACTTCCCCTGCTGCGGCCTCGTGATGGCGATGCTCATGAACCCGAGCTTTCCCAGCGCTCACAAGCTCACGCGCCCACGCCACGCTCACGGGGTGCGAAAGCGCCACGGTCAGCAGGATCCCCAGCGCCACCTCGGCAAAAAGACACAGCGCGGAAAGCGACATACGCGGCCCAAGGAAAGCCAAGCGGCCATTTCCCAAAACCAAGGCCGAACCCAAGGAAATCACCAAGTAAACGGCTGCGATCACCACAGCCGCGATACCGCCTTGGTACAGGTCATCGAGAAGCGATTCACTGCCCTTGCGTAGGCGCAGATACACACCAAGCGCTACGCCGAACACGATCAGTGCAAGAATCACCCAGGTCCCGGGAGCACTCACAGGAGTCGCTCCAAAAAGCGGGATCGCGGGGATCGGCATGGTCGGCGCGGACGCCGGCGAATGCAGAGCATCGCTCCCCATGAAGAAACCAGGCCCGGCAAGCCAGGACAGCGCCCACACAATCGCGTTGGGAATGAAGAGCACCTGCGCGAGCGTGATCATTGTCGAATCAACCGTGGAGGTTGGCAGCAAAAGCTCGTGAATTCCACGAATCCGCGACCAGGACTGGGTCACCGAAATCAACAGGAAAAGTCCGCCATAAGCGGCCAAAACCCACGAGGCGCGCCACCCTGTGCCCACACCCGAACTCAACCACCGCGGCATTTCGAGCCGCAATTCCAGGCTGTGAGGAGAGAGGGCAACTTCCCATGCGGCCGCAATGAACGGGATTGCGATGGCCAGCGGGAATGCACCCAAGACGCGCACGTGCGTGCCAATACCGCCGGCCAAAAGCAGTGCGGTCACGGTGAAACCAGGAATCGCCATCCACTGCGCTGCCGCGGGAAAACGCCGTCCCTGCAGCAGAAGCAACTTGGTCAGACCAATCAGGACCAGCACAAACAGCAAAGGCACTGCGCGATAGGAAACCTCGCCGGAAACCACCTGCGCACCAAGAGCCGCGCCCCACAAATCCGAGGCGAAATGGAAAGCATCTTCCCACGTCGTCGATACCAGCCACTGGTTCGACGCCACCGCAGCATAGGCGATCAAGGTGGGGACAACGACCAGTGCCCACCCGAGCAGTGCGGCCTCGATTCCCGAGAGCACTGCGCGCGCCCACCCCTGCGGGAGGGCAACGCGGATCGTTGGGCGAGCCGAGACCGTTGTGACCGTGGTCCGCTCTGCTGCGGTAGTGTCTTCGCTCATCGAGCAGCCAGCGCCTCACGCGCAAGAAGCGCAGTCTGCGAGGGAGTGCGACCGACCTTCACGCCAACCGCTTCCAGTGCCTTCGCCTTTGCCGAGGCCGTGCCAGAGCTTCCCGATACGATCGCGCCCGCGTGACCCATGGTCTTGCCTTCGGGTGCGGTGAAGCCCGCAATGTAGGCGACAACGGGCTTCGTCATGTGCTCGCTGATCCAGGCTGCGGCGCGTTCTTCGGCGTCGCCGCCGATCTCACCGATCATGACGACGAGGTCCGTGTCGGGGTCGTTTTCGAAAGCTTCCAAGGCATCGATGTGAGTGGTTCCCACAACCGGGTCGCCGCCAATGCCGATGCAGGTGGTAAATCCCAGGTCACGCAGCTCGTACATGAGCTGGTAGGTGAGGGTGCCCGACTTAGACACTAAGCCCAGGCGGCCAGGACCAGTGATATCGGCAGGAGTAATGCCGACATTGCACTGTCCGGGGCTGATAATTCCGGGGCAATTCGGGCCAATCAGGCGCACGCCGCGCTCAAGCGCGTAATCAACGAAAGCGGTTGAATCCTGAACGGGAATGCCTTCGGTGATGACGACCAGGGTTTCAATCCCCGCGTCTATTGCTTCAATTGCCGCATCCTTGGCGTATGCCGGGGGCACGAAGATGACCGAGACATTCGCGCCGGTTTCTTCGCGAGCGTGTGCAACCGAACCGAAAACGGGGACCTCAACCTCACCGGCAGCGCGGTCCTCAGCGCCAGGCCCGTAGGGATCAACGTTGAAAGTAACGGTGGTTCCAGCTTTGCGTGGGTTCACGCCGCCAACGATCTTCGTGCCGGCAGCAAGCATGCGAGCGGTGTGCTTCTGCCCCTCGGAACCGGTCATTCCCTGAACGATGACGCGCGAAGTGGAGTCAATAAAAATTGTCATGATGAGTCCCGTCCCGTCTCAGGCGTTCGCGGCCAGCTCGGCGGCGCGGCGAGCAGCGCCGTCCATTGTTTCTTCCATGTGCACCAGGGGGTGTGCGGCCTCGCGCAAGATTGCGCGGCCTTCTTCAACCTTGTTGCCATCCAAGCGCACGACCAGCGGCTTAGAGGCTGCATCTCCCAGGGTTTCCAGTGCGCCGACGATGCCGCGAGCGACCTGGTCGCATGCGGTGATTCCGCCGAAAACGTTGACGAACACGGAGCGAACCTGCTCGTCTCCCAAGATCACATCGAGCCCCTTGGCCATAACCTCTGCCGAGGCGCCGCCACCGATATCGAGGAAGTTCGCGGGCTTCACTCCCCACTCTTCACCCGCCAGGGCCACAACGTCCAAGGTCGACATGACCAAGCCGGCGCCGTTACCGATGACGCCCACTTGGCCCTCCAAGCGTACGTAGTTCAGTCCGGCTTCCTTCGCCATGGCCTCGCGCGGATCCTGCGCGGACTTATCGGCGAAGGCCGCGTGTTCGGGATGACGGAAAGCGGCGTTGTTATCCAACGACACCTTGCCATCCAGCGCCAAAACATCGCCCTGCTCGGTCAGGACCAGGGGGTTCACCTCAACCAGGGTGGCGTCTTCGCCTCGGTAGGTATCCCAGAGCTGAATGAGCACCGGGGAAATCTTGTCAATCATGGAGCGCGAGAAACCAGCCTGCCCCAGGATCTGTGCTGCAACGTCCTCGTCAATTCCAACCTTCGGGTCCAGTCCCACGCGGGCTAGGGCCTCGGGGTGTTCGCGGGCCAGGGTTTCAATGTCCATACCGCCCTGAGCAGAGCACATTGCCAGCTCACGGCGTCCCGAGCGGTCCAAGAGGATTGAGAAGTAATACTCTTCGGCGATATCGGCGCCCGCAGCGATGAGAACCTTGTGGACTGTGTGTCCCTTGATGTCCATTCCAAGGATTTCCTGGGCCTTCTCGCGCGCTTCTTCAGCGGTGCGAGCGAGCTTCACTCCGCCGGCCTTCCCGCGTCCGCCGATCTTGACCTGCGCCTTGACGACAAGGAGGTCATTTTCACCAAGCAGCTTCTGTGCAGCTTCGAAAGCCTCGTCTGGCGTGCTTGCAACGATTCCCGCGAGCACGGGGACGCCGTGAGCAGCGAACAACTCCCGTGCTTGGTATTCGTAGAGATCCATTGTGTCCCTTCACTTTGTGCCCGAGGGGCGTTTGTACGCGCGGCAACTCGTTCGCGCGCTACTGTCTTAAGCCTACAGTGCCTTAGATCTTTTCCATGGGGGCCATCCGCAACAACAGGCGTTTTTTAGCTGACGCGAAGGCAACTTCCGCGATGGTTCGCTCACCGGCTCCTTCCAAGCCGATAATCACGCCTTCCCCGAGGGTCGCGTGACGGACGCGATCCCCAACCCGAGTTTCCTCAGGCTTGAGGGTCTGCTTGGGTGTGCTTGCACCGGTCGGACGCGAAACTGTCGTACGCGGGGCTGGTGTGCCGCGCGAGCCGCCGAGGCCTCGGCCCGCAAGCGGACCGCCGTCGCTACCCGCGCCGGAACTACCGCCGAAAACGTAACCACCGTCATCGTCTCGCCGTCGCGAGTACCCGTAGTCGCTTCCGTACCCGGAGCCTCCCGAATATCCGCCGTAACTCGAGCCGTAGCCCGATCCCGCGCCATAGCCGCCGCGCAGGCGTTCCATGGAAGTACTCGAGCGACGCACGTCAAGCAATTCAGCGGGAATATCATCCAAAAATCGCGAGGGCGGCATTTCTTGGGGCGCTCCCCACGCGCTTCGAACAGCGGCGCGCGTCAAGTACAGCTGCTTGCGAGCACGCGTGATGGCGACGTAGGCAAGGCGCCGTTCTTCCGCGAGTTCCTCAGGCTCACCCAGCGAGCGCTGGTGCGGGAAGGTTCCATCTTCCATGCCGGTGACAAAGACGACCGGAAATTCCAGGCCCTTCGCGGTGTGAACCGTCATGAGGGTCACCTGACCGCTTCCGCTTTCTTCTTCGGGAAGCTGGTCGGAGTCCGCGACCAAGGCAACGCGCTCGAGGAATCCCGCGAGTCCGACCTCGCCGCTGGTTGTTGCGAAGTCAAGTGCGACCGCATGCAATTCGGCAAGGTTTTCCACTCGCGAGGCATCCTGCGGATCTTGGGAGCGTCGCAGAGTCGCCAAGTATCCCGTGCGGTCAAGAACTTCTTCGAGGATCTCCGCAGCATTCGCACCTGCTTGTTCCGCGCGGCGCATGGCCTCGATCAATCCCCAAAAATCTGCGATTGCCGAGGCCGCGCGCGGGCTGAGTCCAGCCACGCCGCCTCGTGCTTCCTCAGTTTCTTCCGTGGGAAGCTCCGCGAGAGTCAGGCCAGTGCCCTCTGCTTCCCCGAGGCCTCGGCCCTGAGAAATCCAGCAATCCCTAGCGGCCGCGCCCATAGAAATCCCATAGCGATCACTGTGGGCAATGAGGTCAGCTTCAGCTTTCGGGCCGATTCCGCGGCGGGGAGTGTTCAGGACGCGACGCAATGCGACAGTGTCGTCGGGGTTCGAGATCACTTGAAGGTAAGCCAAGGCGTCTTTGATTTCCGCACGCTCGTAGAAGCGAGTGCCTCCGACAACTCGGTAGGGAATGCCCTGGCGGACCAGAAGTTCTTCGATTGCTCGCGATTGCGAGTTTGTCCGGTAGAAGACGGCGATATCAGCCCAGCGGGTCCCGGCTGCCGACAGCTTTTCCATCTCTGAAACGATGAAACGTGCCTCGTCGCGATCTGAGTCTGCGGCGTCGACCGTGATCAGCGCGCCATCCCCCGATGCCGTCCACAAATTCTTTGCGCGGCGACCCTCATTTCGGGCAATCACAGCATTTGCTGCGGACAAAATATTTTGGGTTGAGCGGTAGTTTTGCTCGAGCAAAATGGTTCGCGCACCGAGGAAGTCCCGTTCAAATTCTTCAATATTGCGAATCGTCGCACCGCGGAATGCGTAGATCGATTGATCCGAATCACCGACAACCGTGAGTTGACCGGGCTCTACTCCATCGTCCCCAGTGCCTACCAATTCGCGGACCAACACGTACTGCGCATGGTTCGTGTCTTGATACTCATCGACCAGGATGTGACGGAAGCGCCGGTGGTAGTGCTCGGCGATCGCCGGATTGTCTTTGAGCAGTCGAACCGTGCGAGCAATGAGGTCGTCGAAGTCCAGGGCGTTGGCCTGCGCAAGGCGCTTTTCGTATTCCTCATAGGCCGAGGCGACGACCCGCGAAATCGGGTCATTCGGCGCGACATCTCGGTATTCCTGCCAGGTGACGAGCTCGTTTTTCAGGTCAGAAATACGCGCGGCCACAAGCTTCGGAGTGAATCGTTTAATATCCACGTCCGCCGCTTTCAACACCATCTGAATGAGGCGCTGAGAATCCTGCGAATCATAAATACTGAAAGTCGATCGCAAACCTGCTGCGCGGTATTCCGCACGCAGCAATCGCACACAAGCCGAGTGGAAAGTCGACACCCACATTCTGCGCGCCGCTCCCCCGCCCACCAGAGCCTCGACGCGCTCACGCATTTCAGCGGCCGCCTTATTGGTGAAGGTAATCGCCAAAATTTCACCCGCGCGAGCCTGGCCGGTCGCCAAAAGGTACGCGATTCGATGCGTGAGGACGCGAGTCTTCCCCGAGCCCGCACCGGCCATGATCAGCAGCGGTACTCCGCGGTGCTCGACCGCCGCACGCTGTTGATCGTTGAGTCCCGCAAGCAAGCTTTCGGGGTCTTTCTGCTGCGACGAGGCCGCTGCCCACGGTGCGCCGGTGCTCAGGGGATCGCTATCGCTCCCGAGGCCTCGGCTATCGGCGACTGAACCCCAGTTTCCCGCCGCCTGCGAGGTTGGGTCGTACAGGGGCAGGTCTTCCTGGGAATCGCTGCCGAAATCGAGGAAAGAACCGAGATTGGGAAGTGAGTGTTCCTGATCCATTTTCAGTGCTTGTGGTAGACGCCCTTGGTCGCGTGAACAGGTTCAGCAGTGACATTCATGCCGAGTTGGCGCAAAATCCCCTCATCAACGCTGCCCAGCAGAACCGAAGAGTGAACATCGCAGCCAGCCAGCTGCGACAATTGCTTGAGAGCCAGAGCGGCGCGTTCATTGGAGCGCGCGGAACCGGCAAGAGCGATCAGGACCTCGTCAGTGTGGAGACGAGGATTGCGGCTGCCCAGGTGCTCGGTCTTGAGCTTTTGGATGGGCTCAATCTGTTCGGGGGCAAGGAGCTTCTCATCATCGTCAATGCCTGCAAGGAGCTTCATCGCGTTCAAGAGCATTGCGGAGCAAGGACCCAGCAGGTCCGAAGTCTTTCCGGTGACAATGCGCCCGTCGGCCAGTTCCATTGCGGCCGCTGGGTAGCCGGTCTCTTGCGCGCGCTTCAGGGCGGGCGCAACAACGGGGCGATCCTCGCTGGTCAGGTTCATTGCCGTCATCAGGCGCGCGGCACGCTCAGACTGAACGGGAGGAAGATCTTCTCGCGCTTCCAGGGCCAAAGCCTTGTACCAGCGGCGAATGATCTCCTGCTTGGAGGCTTCACGGCAGGCCTCGTCATCGCTAATGCAAAAACCGGCCATATTGACGCCCATGTCGGTGGGCGACTGGTAGGGGGAAGTCCCCATGATCTTCTCGAGGAGTCGACGAAGGACCGGGAAGGCCTCGATATCGCGGTTGTAGTTGACCGTGGTTTCGCCGTGAGCCTTCAAGTGGAAGTGGTCGATCATATTGACGTCGTCCAGGTCCACGGTTGCCGCCTCGTATGCAACGTTCACCGGGTGATCCAGGGGGAGGTTCCAGATCGGGAAGGTTTCAAACTTCGCGTATCCCGAGGTCAGTCCGCGCTTGTGATCGTGGTAGAGCTGAGAGAGGCAGGTTGCGAGCTTGCCGGAGCCTGGTCCGGGAGCGGTAACAATCACCAGCGGGCGAGTCGTATGAACGTATTCGTTACGTCCCAGCCCCTGATCGGAGACAATGAGGTCGATATTGTTCGGGTAGCCTTCGATGGGATAGTGGCGTGCGACGTTGATTCCACGGGCTTCAAGCTTGCGTTTGAAGGCGTGTGCCTGCTCATTGGAGTCGCTCCAACGGGTGATCACAACGTTGCCAACGTAGAGCCCGTATTCGCGGAACATATCGATGTGGCGGAAGACGTCGTCTTCGTAGGTGATTCCCAGGTCTTCACGCATCTTGCGGCGCTGGAAGTCCAGTGCGTTAACGGTGACGACAATTTCGGCCTCTTCAGCAAGCTCAGCCAGCATGACGATCTTGTTGTCGGGGGTGAAGCCAGGGAGCACGCGGGAAGCGTGCATATCGTCGACGAGTTTCCCGCCGAACTCTAGGTAAAGGGTTCCTCCGAACTGCTGACGGCGCTGCGCAATATGCTCGGATTGAAGGGCCAGATACTGATCGCGATTGAAACCAATCTTGTGCATGAACGCCACTCCCTGGGCATCGAGTTCTGGGGACTTCTCATGGTATCGCCGTTGACACTCAACTCCCACTGGAGCACGCCAGAGCCGAGGTGAATTGCACCGCAACCCTAGATAATGTGTCTCTGCATGGCCCAGTGCGTGAGTTCGTTTCGATTAGAAAGCTGGAGCTTGCGAAGCACCGCAGACACGTGTGTCTCAACGGTTTTAATCGAAATAAAGAGCTCGGATGCGACCTCTTTGTAGGGGTAACCGCGAGCGATCAAACGCATCACTTCTTGCTCGCGCGCGGACAAAAGGTCCAGTTCATCGTCGTGGGCAGCAATCGGGGCATTCCCGCCACCGAAAGCATCAAGCACGAAACCCGCTAGGCGCGGCGAGAAAGCCGCATCCCCCGCTGCAACGCGGCCAATGGCCTCGACCAGTTCGGGGGTCGAAATTGACTTGGTGACGTAGCCGCGAGCACCCGCGCGGATGACCGAGACGACGTCCTCGGGGGAATCCGAAACGGAGAGTGCAAGGAATCTCAACCCCTCAACATCCGCGCACGAGGCCGCAACTTCAGCGCCGCCACCGCCCATTCCTCCTGGGAGATGAACGTCGAGGAGCGCGACATCGGGGTGGAGCGCATGGCAGGCGGCAATTGCGCCTTCGACGTCACTGGCCTCGCCAACGATTTCAAGGTCGGCGCCGCTGGATTCCAATTCACTACGCACTCCTGCGCGCACGAGTGCGTGATCATCAATGACCAGAATCCGGATCGTCATGACGGTGTTCTCCTTCGTGAAGTGCGCTTATTCCAGTGTAGCTGCGGGCATGGAGAGGTGAACTTCTGTTCCACTGGGAAGATGGCGGATCGAGGCTTTCCCACCTGCGCGTTCCATGCGGCCAATGATCGAGTTACGAACCCCGTGCCGATCTTCGGGAATTTGCGAGAGATCAAAGCCGTCGCCACAGTCTTTGACGTAGATATCGGACCCGCCCGGCCCGACTTCCAGGTAGACACTCAGGGGCGGCTTCGCGTGGCGAATCGCGTTTGATACTGCTTCCGATGCGGCAGCGACCATCGCGAGTTCGCCGGGACCTGGACGCGTATCAGAAACGGTCACGACGCCCACTTCCACACCAAAGGTGGTCTCCAGGGCTGAGACGGCTTCCCGCAGGGCCTCGGCAAGAGAGTCCGCGGCTTCTTCGCGTCCGGTGTACAGCCACGAGCGCAACTCGCGCTCTTGCCCAAGCGCCAGAGCGCGCACTGACGTTGGATTATCAGCGTTATTGCGGATCAATGTGAGGGTCTGAAGGACGGAATCGTGCAGGTGCGCGGCCATATCCGCACGCTCGGCCTCGCGCTTTTCACGTTCCTTGCTGCGCGCACTGTCTTGGGAGGTGCGCACCCACAAGGGGATAATGGCCACTCCCAAGGCAAGGATCAGGGAGGCACCCAAGATCGCACCTCGGGCAAGATCCCAGGGCGATTGCCCGCGGAAGAAGGCCAGGGCCAAGCCCGCGGCGACCAAGAGCATCCCCGCGAAAGTGATGAGGATAAACAGAGGACTCTTCCAGCTGTGTGCGCGCGTGCTTTGGGTCCACACCGCGGAGATTCCGCCGATGACCAAAATCGCGGAGGCGATGTCGCGCAGGCCCGCAATCCCCGCAAAGAGCAGGTAGGCGATCGCGAGTGCGAGGCCAAGCGATCCGAGGCCCACCAAGAGCATGCGCAGATTGCGCTGTTGGCTTTCACGTCTGGCGATTTCTTCTGCCGAGGCCAGGGGCGAGTGCAGGCGGCCAGTCCCGCTTTGTTCGCCACCTGAGTCCTCGGGAACAGTGAGCCAGAGCCAGAGGTAGACGATGAGAGAGAGCCCGTAGGCGGGGAGTGCGATGAGGAAGGCGAAACGTACGACGCGCACTGAGATACCGAGCATCGAGGAGATTCCCGCGCACACGCCCCCAATCCAAGGAAGAGGCATATCCGTCGAGTGCGCGCTGGAGCGTCGCAGGGCGCGCTGAGGCGGCACGATTTGAGGCGGGGTCCACTCGTACCCCGTCTGCCTGCCTTGAGGCGCATCGGTATTGTCCTGCAGGTGACTCACCCGTTTATCTTCACACGTTTTCTGCGATTCGGGGGAAGAGAAAGCGACAAATCGGGGATAGATCAGGGCATCCCCCTATATCTTCTTCGTGCATCTTTGGGCAGAGTTGAAGCATGGATAAAGGATTCATGAACACATTGCGATACTCCGGTTTCTTCCGTGGTGAGCCTCGCGTCATCGGCGGCGTGTGTCAAGGTCTGGCACAACGCTACGGATGGGACGTGAACTCGGTGCGGATCCTCATCGTTGTCCTCGCCTTCCTCTTCCCTGTCGTGTGCATTTTCTATGCATTCGCATGGGTCTTCTTGCCTGAGGCTCGCGATGGTCGAATCCATGTCGATGAAATGCTCAAGGGGCGTTTCGATATGGCGATCGTCGGCGCTGCCTTCATGGCGATCTTCGGCGGCGGTGCTTTGGGTATCACGACGGTCTTCTTCAGGGTGCCTTTCTTCCTCATGCTCCCCGCGGCCATCGTCATCATCGCCATCTTGCTATCGAAATCAAATTGGACTGTCCAAGGAAACACCATGCCTCAATCAACTCCCGACTGGCGAACTCAAGGGGGCCCTGAACAATTCCCGGGATCCCAGCCTTCGCCAGAGGCAGCCTCCACCACGTCCTCCCCTTTTAGCGCCTCGACTGCAGGCACCTATCCCCCTCCTGCCTCAGATGCTCCTGGCCCCCAGATGCAGGGGGATCAATGGAGGCAACAATGGAACGCCTCGTACGCGACCTCGGGACACACAGTTCCGCAAAGTGCCGGAACGCGTTTTACTCCCTTCCCCACCCAAGCCCCACTCCTTCCTCGCCGTCTTTCACGCGCAGCGGTCTTGAGCATCTACGGGCTGGTCATGTTGGTGCTCGCTGGAACCTTCTGGCTCATGTACCGCAATGGTCTAAAGACAACAAGTGCGGCTGACAGTTGGGTGCAGATCGGATTAATTGGCGGTGGCATCTGCCTTCTCATCGTCGGTTTTGCTCACCTGGTTGCAGCGATTCGCGACCGCTCCTCCGCAGCACTCAGCGCTCTATCAACCATCGGTATCTTCTTAGCTATCCCCGCAGGTCTGGGTGGAATTGGCTACGCGGCCGTCACCACTACAGACGGCTGGCAC
This sequence comes from Actinomyces sp. Marseille-QA0893, assembly GCF_976954355.1. Classification (NCBI taxonomy): domain Bacteria; kingdom Bacillati; phylum Actinomycetota; class Actinomycetes; order Actinomycetales; family Actinomycetaceae; genus Actinomyces; species Actinomyces sp. Marseille-QA0893. Next base: position 7,160 of record NZ_CDRJSY010000006.1, on the reverse strand, counting down.
TGGGGAAATGTTTCAACCTCCAGTTACGATGCAACGTGGAAGTCTGACGAGATCGCTGGCCAAAACGGTTCTCAGGTCGTCGTTCTTGACTTGGATCTCACCCATGCGCCTGATGGGCTCACGAAGGATATCCACGTCCGCGGAAATCTCATCCCCTCTGCGAATATCCAAGCGCGTCAAGACCAGCCGGTACGGGTGGTCGCACAGAATCGTCCCCTGAGCGTCACTCTGGACATGAATGGAGATGCGGATTGGCAAGGATTCAATGATTCCACGCCAACAATCCTCAAGTCCCCGACCTGGAAAGAAGGCGAAGGAATCACGGTTTACCTCGATGCCCCACAGATCCTCAACGTGAACGTCGAGGAAAGCGGGAGCTCCGTCAATCGTGATCCCTGGCCATCGGGAACGCCTTCACCTTCACCAGCGACGCCTTCACCAAGCGCATCAACTGGGCAAGGGGCAAGCCCAACGCCTTCCGCTTCCCCTAGTGCTTCTGAGTCCGCCGCAGGCGCGCACTGAAAGGATCCGACATGAGTGTCAACGACTTTGATCAGACCGTTCCCCTGCCCACGAACGGGGAAGAAACGACCCCGCTTCCCGTGGGAAATGATGCTCCCGAGGTCCCCCAGCCCGCCAGTGCCTCGGATGAGACCGCAACGCTTCCCTCCGGCCTCGTCTCGGAAACACGGGAACTTCCAGTGACCGAGGACGCGGCCCCCTCTTCCGCTGAACAATCCGAGGCCGACGCTGAAGTATCTGACGCCCCTGCTGTTCCTCCCAGTGAGAGCGCGCCTCACGCATCTTCAGGCGCGTCTTCGACGTACACCAGCCATCAGGCTGGGGCGAGCGCTGCGAGCGGGGCTGCGGCATGGGCAACAAGCACGGACCAAACACAGACACCACACTCAACGCCTCACTCAGGTGTTATTCCTCCCACCCGAGTTTGGTCTGCGGAGGAACTCAAGGAAGCGCCCTATCGCGGAGTACGCATCGGGCAGCTGGTGTGGGCATGCATCGTCATTTTCACAGGCGTTGTCCTCATCGCACTGGCCTTTGCGCGAATGATGGACTTCGCTCTGATTGCGATCTCCACCCTGGCTGTCTTGGGCGTTCTACTCATGACAATTGCGGGAATTAGTTCGTTTACATCGCGAAAGAAGGGGTCAAGCAAGTAAGGACGAATGCCTGAAAAGGACTTCTCGACACAAAGAGTTGGCGCCAAACAGCGGAATACACCGTCTGCTTGGCGCCAACTCTTAGCCAGATCAGTGGCTCAACGAAGCCTCAGTCACGCTCCGGTCACGTCATCGGGGCGAGACTCCGCGTAGCGCGCGAGTTCTTCTTCTACGATGGCCTCGTCAAGCTTTTGGAAGACCGGGGTCGGCTTCTCGATCGGGGTGCCAACGACAATGTCGTGACGCTCCCACGTGGGAACATTCGTGTAGTCGCCGGTAATGACCGGGTAGCCTGTACGACCAGCGAAATCGGCGGGAAGAACCTCGGGGTCCAACTCCTCAACTTCCTTGATGTAAGGCATGGGAGCGATCTCACCCGCGCCACCCATGACGCGGTCGACATCATTTGCCGCGTGGGGAAGGAAGGGCGAAAGCATGAGGTTGAGGTCAGCCACTGCCTGCGCCAGCGTCCACAGCACGGTCGCCAAACGCTCGCGCTCTTCGGGTGCCTTGAGTTTGAAGGGCTCGGTATCGGCAACGTACTTATTGGCCTCGCCAACCAGACGCATCGCAGCGGCAAGAGCAGCCTTCTGGCGGTGGTGACGGATCAGGTCCCCGACCTCGTCAAAGCCTGCGGCAATAGCATCCAGCAGCGCGCGGTCGATCTCTTGGAGTTCGCCCGGCGCGGGGATCTCGCCGAACTTCTTGTGGATCATCGACGCAGTGCGGTTCACCAGGTTGCCCCAACCGGCGACAAGCTCACCGTTCGTGCGGCGCACGAATTCTGCCCAGGTGAAGTCAGCATCAGAGGACTCAGGACCCGCAGCAGAAATAAAGTAACGCAGCGCGTCAGCCTGGTAGCGGCTGAGCATGTCACGCACGTAGATGACGATGCCGTGAGAAGAAGAGAACTTCTTGCCTTCCATGGTGAGGAATTCAGAAGAGACGACCTCAGTGGGAAGGTTGAGAACGCCCAGATCGCCGGGCTGGCCGCCCTTTGCTCCCTGACCGTTGTAACCCAGCATTTCGGCCGGCCAGATCTGCGAGTGGAAGACGATGTTGTCCTTGCCCATGAAGTAGTAGGTCAGGGCTTCGGGATCGTTCCACCACTTGCGCCATGCTTCGGGATCCCCCGTGCGGCGTGCCCACTCGATCGAGGCGCTCAGGTAGCCGATGACCGCGTCAAACCAGACGTAGAGGCGCTTTCCGGGCTGATCTTCCCAGCCGGGAACCGGGATACCCCAGTCGATGTCGCGTGTCATTGCACGCGGGCGAATGTCCTCAAGGAAGTTCTTCGAGAACTTGATGACGTTGGGGCGCCATGTGCCGGAACGATCACGGTCATCCAGCCATGCTGAAAGCGCATCGGCCAGTGCGGGAAGATCCAGGAAGTAGTGGACGGACTCCACGAATTCGGGGGTCTCGCCATTGATTCGCGAGTGAGGGTTGATCAAATCGGTGGGATCGAGCTGGTTACCGCAGTTATCACACTGATCGCCGCGAGCGCCTTCCGCACCGCAAATCGGGCAGGTACCTTCAATGTAACGGTCGGGAAGAGTGCGTCCGGTCGAAGGCGAGATTGCCGCGCGGGTGACCTGCTCGATCATGTAACCGTTATCGCGAACAGTTCGGAACATGTCCTGGACGACGCGGTAGTGGTTTCCCGCAGTAGTACGCGTAAAGAGGTCATAGGACAGGCCCAGCTGGACCAAGTCTTCGACGATGAGTCGATTGTTCTGGTCGGCCAGCTCACGCGCGCTGATACCCGCGCCATCGGCGGCAACCAGAATGGGGGTTCCGTGCTCGTCAGTTCCGGACACCATCAGTACGTCGTGCCCGGCCATTCGCATGTAGCGAGAGAAGACATCGGAGGGGACTCCGAAACCGGCGACGTGACCAATATGGCGGGGACCGTTGGCATAAGGCCAAGCAACGGCAGACAAAATTCGACTCATGGTCCCCTAGTTTAATGCCTATTGGCGCTCGAGTCGTCTCTGCCCTATTCTCAAGGTATCTGCCGCTTATTTTTCGGGAGGATCCAATGCCCCGCGCGCTTGTCATTGTCGATGTTCAGCCTACTTTTTGCGAGGGAGGAGCTCTTCCCGTTGAGGGCGGAAACGCCTGTGCTCAGCGCGTTGCGGACTTTGTTGCCGCTCACGCCTCGGATTACGACTGCATCGTAACCTCGCAGGATTGGCACATCGATCCGGGTTCGCATTTCTCTGACAATCCCGATTTCGTTGACACGTGGCCCCCTCACGGCGTCGCAGGTACCGCCGAGGCCGAGCTCCACCCCGCTCTTGCCGACCTCCATGCCGATGTGACGATCCACAAGGGCATGTACGAGGCCGCCTACTCCGCTTTCGATGGCGAGGACGTGGCAACGAAGCGTCCCTTGCTTGAACTTCTTCGAGACAACGGCATCGATTCTTTGGACGTCGTGGGCCTTGCTCAATCCCACTGCGTGTGTGAAACCGCGTTGGACGGGGTGAAGGATGGCTTTAAGGTGCGAGTCTTCACCGACTTGACCGAACCCGTCAGCCCCGAGTTGGGCGAGCTTGCCGCCGCACGTATGGCCGAGGCCGGAGTTGAGCTGGTCCCCTCTCAGGCCTGATTCGCCTACCGCACTCCCCTAGTTCGTGCGGGCGAGAGCTGCCCGGTACAGCTCGTTCTTGCGTAATCCTGTCGCTTCTGCGACTTCCGCTGCAGCGTCCTTAAGCCGCATGCCTTCTGCCGCCAAGGCCAGCACGGCCTCGACGTGGTCATCGGCATTGCCCTGTGCTCGCCCGGGAGCAATAACCAAGGTGATTTCCCCGAGGACCTCTCCTTCGGTGGCTTCAACCAGTTCCGCGAGGCTTCCGCGAATCACCTCTTCATAGGTCTTTGTGAGTTCCCGGCATAGCGCTCCCTCGCGGTCTGCGCCGAAAACCTCAGCCATAAGGGTCAGGGTTTCATGAACCCGCTTGGGGGATTCAAAAAAGATCAGGGTGTGTGGGTCGGCGGCAAGCGCCTTCAGGTAGCGCGTCGCTTCCCCCGTCTTGCGCGGGAGGAAACCCTCAAAAGCAAAGCGGTCGGAAGGAAGCCCTGAAACCGCGAGCGCAGTGACCGGCGCGGAGGGACCAGGGAGGGCACTGACGTGAACTCCAGCGGCAGTGGCCTCGTGAACGAGGCGGAACCCGGGGTCTGAGACGGTGGGCATTCCCGCATCGGAGACCATGACGACGCGTGCGCCGGCCCGCGCTTGTTCGACGACTGCCGAGGCCTTGGCGGATTCGTTGTGGTCGTGGAGGCTGATGAGTTTCGCGCTGAGGTGGATTCCCATTCTCGAGGCCAGGGCAAGAAGGCGGCGTGTATCTTCTGCGGCGATGATGTCGGCTTGCTCGAGGGCTGGGGCCAGACGCGAAGAGGCATCGCGTACGTCACCGATTGGGGTTGCTGCTAGAAGAATCGAGGCGGGGGCCTGAATAAAATCCTGGTCTTCACTCACGGACCAATCGTCCCACCTTTGGGTGTACTACTCCAGTTGAGGGTGGGCATCGGTAGACTGAACTGGTGAACGACGAAACTCTTTCCAATTCAGATATCCCTGAAGCCGAGGCGACAGCTGGCGACGCGCACACAGAAGAGCTCGCACATAGTGACGACAGCGCTTCAGCTCCTCCCGTGGCTGCGTCTCAGGAAAAGCCTGAGTCCGAGGCTGATGCGCGAGCTGCGGATGCCGGTACGACGGTTGATGGAGACGACGAGGAGTCGGCCTCGGACAGCGGGGAAGAATCTGCAGAGATTGAGTCTTCCCAAGAAGTGAGCGAGGCCGAGGCGCACAGGTGGAAACCCGTCGCTATCCCCCGTTGGGCGCAGCTACCCATGTCTGCGCGTGCGGGTTGGATCGCTACGTGGGTGACGACGATTCTTGCCGCTTTTATTCGTCTTCCGGGACTTGGAACTATCCGAACGCTCATTTTTGACGAGACCTACTACGTCAAGGACGCCTACTCTCAAATCGCTTTGGGATATGAAGGAAGTTGGGCGAAAGATACCGACCCCGCATTTATTTCAGGCGATTTTTCGGGACTTTCTGCCGAGGGAGGCTACGTCGTTCACCCTTCGGTAGGAAAGTGGCTGATCGGACTGGGAATGCGGGCATTTGGTCCGACGAATCCTGTCGGTTGGCGCATCAGCGCCGCGATCGCGGGAATCATTTTGGTCTTCTTGACTGCTCGTATTGCACAGCACCTGTTCCGTTCCCCTGCTATTACTGCACTTGCCGGATTCTTCATGGCTACCGATGGCATCGCGATTGTTTTGTCGCGAACGGGCCTATTGGACGTCTTTTTAGCAATGTTCGCCGCAGCGGCTTTCTTGGCGGTGCTGAAAGATCAAGAGATTACTCATCCGCGATTGGTCTCAAGGCTCTCCGAATGGACGCCCGATCCCGATGATCCCAAGAGAATTGGACCTCACGCAGGTTCACGTTGGTGGCTCCTCGCTGCTGGTATTTTGAGTGGATTGGCGATGTCGGTCAAGTGGTCGGGCCTCTATGTCCTGGCTGTTCTCGGTTTATTTGTTGCCGTCCGCGACTGGATGACTCGCAGGCGAATGGGTCATCCGCGGGCTTTTTCTGCAACGCTCATCAACGACACTTCAGTCGCTTTCTTGGCGATGGTTCCTCCGGCGATCATTACCTATATCGCCTCGTGGTTCGGTTGGTTTGCTCATTGGAATGCGTATGGTCACCGCAATCACGGCATTGCCGGAGCCTTCCAAGACTTGTGGGATTACCACGTGGGAATGTTCAAGTTCCACACTGGGCTGACGACACCTCACACCTATCAAGCGCATCCTGCGCAGTGGTTTGTTCAGGCGCGTCCGACGTCTTTTGCCTGGGACAAGGTCGCGTCTGGCGCCTGCGATAAGTCAGACTGCGTCCACGCGGTTCTAGCTTTGGGTAATCCGCTCCTGTGGTGGGTCGGGGCCGTGGCCTTCTTTATCCTGCTCTTTGTCACGCTGCGGGATCGCAACTGGCGCACTGGATTCGTCGTCTGCGGTTACCTGGCGCTCTACTTCCCGTGGTATCTCAATGCGAACCGAACGATCTTCAACTTCTACACGATCGCCTTCGTTCCCTTTGTGTGTTTGAGCGTCGCCTGGCTGCTCGGTTATATGTTGGACCAGACACGCACCTGGGTTGATCCAGACCGCATGTATGATTCTCAGCCCCTTGAACCCGGCGATTACCGCTGGATGGGCGCCGATGCCGGTGTCCGTCAGCGCTGGGCGCTAGGAGCTCTGGTAATTACCGCGCTCATTACCGCTTCCGCGGTATTCTTCATGCCGCTCTGGCGAGGAGATCTGATCTCCTATAACTTCTGGCACTTCCACATGTGGTTCCCGACGTGGATCTAAAGTGATCTGCCGTTGTTGGTAGATGCCGTTGTGCCCGCGAACTTCCGTTCGCGGGCACTTCTAATCCCACCGCTGAAAGCGCACGACGGTACTCGTTTGGCCAGCACACGTCATCTGCTCGCCCCGTTGGCAACAACCTAGCTCAGCGACTCAGTGCCGCTTAAAGTGCCTACGTCCTTGTAGATACGAAACCTATGTCCGCGCTCATGGGTACAGCGCTTCTCAAAGTGCACGGCAAAGAGTCAATCTTGAGGTTCTCAAGTGTGAGTAATGTTGCCTCGAGCGGCGCTGAACTTGCCTCTTTCTCGCGGCAACGTTGCCTACTCGTCCCCGTCTAAGCGGCTGCATTCAACTCATCACGGAACTGCGACATAGCGCTTAAGGATTTGGAAACTTCACTCATACCTCGACTTTAACGCTGGAGCAGGAAGGCTGCTGAGAGAGCAAGTCGTGCTAGTGGTAGCTGGGGTGGTGTGTGTTGTGGGTGTAAGAAATGCGGTGGGGTCTTGGAACATTGTGTTCCAAGACCCCACCGCTAGAGGTTTGGCCCCGGGACCGTGTGGGTTCCGGGGCCAAACT
>NZ_CDRJSY010000005.1:0-208183 GCF_976954355.1 Actinomyces sp. Marseille-QA0893 | reverse complement strand
ATACTCAAAAACAAAAAACAGGCATAAAAACAAAAAACAAACACACTATCGAGTTCACAAACAACACCCCCACATTTGCAATTCACCCGAGGTGAATCTCAAAGGGGCTTTCGCGCTTTGCAACGTTTCCGTCGCCCTCAGCGCAACGAGTTATAGATTAGGCCGTTTAGGGGCTCGTCGTCAAATCAAAACACTATGATGACGAGCACACCTTGAAAAACAGCTCATCGGACCGCAACAACAGCCAGATTCCTGCGACCTTTACGAATCAAAACCAAGCCACCTGCCAAGAGGTCATCGGCACGCAGCACAGCCTCTTCGTCTTCGACCTTGACCTTATTGACGTAAGCTCCACCACCCGCGAGGGTACGACGTGCAGCACTACGCCCCTTCTCCAGTCCGGTCTCAACAAGAGCGTCAATAAGAGAGTCCCCCAAAGAAAGCTCCGCGCGGGGAAGGTCACTGGTAGCTGCTGCCAGGGTGGCCTCGTCAATGGAAGAAAGATCTCCGCTCCCCCACAGCGCATCGGTCGCAGCCTGTACGCGCGCAAGCTCCTCGTCACCGTGGACCAAAGCAGTCACGCTCGCAGCCAAGGCCTTCTGGGCGGCACGCTCGTGAGGACGCTCGGCAACTTCAACCTCAAGCGCCTCAATTTCTTCGCGCGACAAGAAGGTGAAGATCTTCAAGAAGCGAACGACATCGTCATCAGCAACCTGCAACCAGAACTGATAGAAGGCGTACGGACTCATCATCTCGGGGTCGAGCCAAATTGCACCGCCCTCGGACTTACCGAACTTTGTTCCGTCAGCCTTAGTAATAATGGGCGTCGTCATGACGTGGGTATCGGCACCCTCGACCTTGTGAATCAGATCGACGCCGCCAACCATATTGCCCCACTGGTCGTTTCCACCGGTCTCGAGCGTGCAACCGTAACGACGGAAAAGCTCGAGGTAGTCGTTCGCCTGAAGAACCTGGTAGGAGAACTCGGTGTATGAAATACCTTCGTCAGAAGCGATACGACGAGCAACAATGTCCTTATTCAGCATGGTGCCCACGCGGAAGTACTTACCGATCCCGCGCAGAAGATCGATTGCACTCATCTCCTGAGTCCAGTCCAGGTTATTCACCATGCGAGCAGCTGCAGGCCCCTCGAAATCCAAGAATCGTGAAATCTGCGCGCGCAAACGATCTGCCCAGCCCTGAACAACTTCAGTCGGTTGAAGCTGACGCTCGCCACTTTGGCGAGGATCACCAATCTGGCCCGTCGCACCGCCAACAAGAGCAAGCGGCTTATGTCCAGCCAGTTGCAAGTGACGCATAACGATCAGCTGAACCAAGTGTCCATGGTGAAGAGACGGAGCGGTGGGATCATAGCCGCAATAGAAAGTGACCGGGCCCGCAGCGAAGTGAGCGCGAAGCGCGTCAAGGTCGGTGTGCTGAGCAATCAGACCACGCCATTGGAGGTCGTCAATAATATCGGTCACTGAATTTTCCTCTTCCTATTGGAATGACATACAAGTCATAGTTTACGCGATAAGTGTTCGCCTCTGTGGAAGCGTTCGTTTTGCCTTTACGAGGCCGCGGTGGTGCTAGTCCGGCCGCCAGGGACTGCTCGGCGGGGAGGGCGGAAATCATAGGACTCTGCACGAACCTTCAACCAAGTTGCAAAGGCAACGAAGAGCACCCAATTGCCTTCCGTCAAGAGACGCGACTCTGTAAAAGACTGCACAAACATCGCCAGCATCAGAACTGCAGCCAAAGTAGGCACTAAATCAGTTTCAAGATCGCGCAGCGCAACTCGGAAAATACGAATCATCACCCACAAAACAGCGAAGGCCAAAAGCATAAGACCGACGATTCCAGTCTGGAACAGAGCCTCAATGTAGGCATTGTGTGCCTGCATTGTGGGAGTGCCATCGGGACGAACAACCAGGTTCTTAAACAGAGGCAACCACGGCGGCCACAAAACAACCCAGCCCCATCCAAGGAAGGGATGCTGCTGCCACAGCTCCAAGAGCTTCTGCCAGATCACACCTCGGCCAGTCATATCAGAACTGCGACCCAGCAAGATAGTGACTTGGTCCTTCATGATCACGGCGACCAAGAGGAAACTTGCCGCGGCAGTAAGAGCGACGCGGACAGCGAAGCGACGTTCATAAAAGCCCAAGCGGCGAATAATCAAGAAGAAAACAAGGGCGCTCACCGAGACGAGCATGGCAACGAAAACGGTTGCAGAGCCGGTCAAAACTAAAATACCCACACACGCAAGGAGCCACGCTCCGTTACGCAGGTGATGGGTTCTATCCTCGGCCCAAAGAACCAGAACACAGAGCATGAGCAGAAGCGCAATGAAGGCAAGAGGATTCCGGTTTCCAACAAAGCCCTGAATCGGCCCGCCTTTAAAGAGGGCGTCATTCACCCAGTAATAAAGCTCCGGGACTTCTTTCCAATTGCGCATATACACCGGCGGTATGCGATGCCCAACCGCCAAAGAAACCCATAATTCAAGGGCATAGGAGGCAGCGACGATGATCTTCATCGCCTGAGTGAAGACATCCAACATCTGTCGAAGCGGAAATGCAATCGCAACGAGAACCCCCGCCGAACTTGTCGCCAGAGTAATCAAGGCTGAGCCAAAAGTCTCTAAACGATACTGGCTCCATATCACCGACAGACAGCAGACCAGAATGTAGGAAGAAACCGAAAGAGACAATCGGCGCAGCGTCACTGCGCGCCCCGCTAGGAAGAAAATCACCCACGCGGCAATGAGGACGATCCCCGCAATCACCCCGAAACCGACCCAGCCAAAAAGATTACGTACCCCTTGGCCGCCAAAAGCCAAGAAGAATATCGCAACGCCTACGGCCGGCAGTAGAGATTCGGCCCTCGAACTCACTGTTGTACTCACGTAATTCCTCAAGACTAGAACCAGTTCCAGTAGGGAGAATAGCCGTAAGAAGGCATGCCCGCTAGCCACACGGCTAACGGGCATGTTCTACACAGCAATTCTCTTCAAGAAAACAGCCTCTTACAGGACGCTTTGATGCGATCCGCCTCCGGCCAAAGAGGTCAAATATTCCTGGGCGTTGAGCGCTCCCTGATCGGAAGTGCAGATGATCAAAACCGTGTCGTCACCCGCGATTGTTCCCACGACATCGTCGATACGAGCCACATCGAGAGCTGAACCCAAAAGGTTTGCCGCGCCAACCAGAGTGCGCAAAACCAATTGATTGCCTACGCAGGTTGAAGTCACAAGAAGGGTCTGAAGCCACCGCTGCAAGCGCTCAACGCTGGCCTCAGCTTCGTGCGATTGAGAACCATCTGCGTTTGGGACCGAATAAATCAACGTACCCGAGCGGTCACGCATTTTCGTCGCGCGCATTTCCATAAGATCACGCGACAAAGTTGCCTGGGTGACCTCAATACCGAGAGTCCCCAAAGCAGAACGCAGTTGTTCCTGAGAACTAATAGTTTGGGAGACTAACAGATTGCGAATTGCTGCATGGCGCCCAGCCTTCGTCTGCGGTGTCGCTTCAGATGACATCAAAATCCCCTTAATTAGTCGCGAATCGACGTTGACTCCACTCCCGTTCAGGCAAGTATAAGGGAAGAAAGGGGGCCTATGCGAAAATCGGATCGCATAGGCCCCCTTCCATCGACATTCAACCGTGGAATATCAAAGTTATTGACGTGTCAGCTCTTGAGCAATGCCGTGAGCCCATTCATCGATTGCATCCCAATCACGGAAATCACCTTCCACTGCACCCGCGAGGCGAACGATCGCCCTTTCACGCAGCGAAAGAAGAGAAGGATCGTAGCGTCCCGCAAAAGAACGCAACTCCTTCGCATCGATACGCGTCAGCACAGGACCAATCCGACTGGGATCCTGCGGGACATGCTTGGGGACACCGTTCATACCGACGGAAAAAGCCCACACCGGCACCTTGTGCAGTTCCTGCGCAAAACGCTCCATAAAATCATGGGCGGCGGGCATCCACTGAGTCATGTAGACAGCGGAACCGCAAATAACAGCGTCAAATCCCTCAAGAGAGTCAACGTCTTGCGGCGGTTTGCAGACAACCTCGAGGCCATCAGCCTTCAGCCTGCGAGCAATCGCCTCTGCAACTTCTGTGGTTGCACCATGCTGCGAAGCTGCAGTCAGCAAAACCTTCATTGATACTCCTTCACACACGAGCCTGGCTTCATCCTAACAAGGCGCAACCAGATCACCCGCGAAGCGTTGCCCCTAAAACCTTCTCCGTCTTTGCGATGACATCCGCACGGACCTTCTGTACCTCATCGGGAGTCAGAGTGTGGTCACTGGCGCGAAGACGCAAAGAGAAGGCCAAAGAACGGAATCCTTCGGGAACCTGGTCGCCCTCGTATACGTCGAAGAGCGAAAGATCCTCGATGAGAGCGCCCGCCGCCTGGCGAATAACCTGCTCAACGCGAGAAACAGGCAGGTCATTGGCAACAACCAGAGCAAGATCTTCCTTCGCTGCCGGATACGTCGAAACCGGCTTGACTTGCAAAGGCTCATCACTGATGAGAGCGATCAGTGCATCCAAGTCCAGTTCGAAGGCACATGAACGCGCCGGAAGTCCGAAAGCCTTGCAGGTCTTCGGTGAGAGCTCACCCGCCAAGGCAAGTTCGACGAAATCCTTACCCTTTCGCGCAAAGATTCGCGCGACCCGCCCCGGATGATAGGGAGCAACTTCAGCGGGATCCGTTGCTGCCTCGGGGAGACGAGGCCCCTTGTGGGTCATCGGCTCTGCAAGCCACGCACGCGTCACTTCGATACGTACGCCCAGCTGATCAGCAATCGATCGCACCGCTTGGACTGCATCCGCCCAATCGAAAGAACGCTGAGTGCTCACAATGCCTGCCGGGAGTGCCTGTCCTGCAAGAACAGCACCAACATGCCACGGCTGCGGAGGAGTTCCAGCTTCCAATGCAGCAAGCTGCTCGTCACTGGGACGTTGCTCGGCCGAAATCAGTCCCGTAGGAACGACACCCTGACTGTGCACCACCTTCGCAACTTCATAAATTGCAACCGAAGGAATCCCGCGCGCGCAGTTGCGGGCCGCTACGTCAAGAAGTGTGTCCAAAACTGAGGTACGCAGCAAGGGCGCATCATCAGCAAGAGGATTACGCAGCTTGACCGCCTGACGGCGAGGATCGTCTTCCTTCATTCCCTGGCGATCGAAAGAATCAGAAACGAAGGGATAGCTCTCTACCTGCGTCAAGCCTGCATGCGCAAGTCCTTGGGCGACCAAACGTCGTGCTCGCTGGGCAAGCGTCAAGCCTGTTCCAGCGGGAGCTGTCGGAAGAACCGAAGGAATATTGTCGTAACCATCAAGACGCGCAATTTCCTCGACGAAGTGAGCGGCTCCCGTCAAGTCGGGGCGCCATGAGGGAGGCGTCACGCGTACACGTTCATCGTCAACGGCCTCGATAGCGCAACCAACTTCTTCGAGCAGCTGACGGACGCGTTCGGGCGTGTAGGCAACACCGGTCAAACGCTCAGCATCACTGAGTGCGAACTCATAGCTCGTCGGTTCAGGCAAATTATTGAGGTCAAAGACCGCAGGATCCGCATGACCGCCACCGTATTGAACGAGGAGATCGACAGCGCGCTGTGCTGCAATCGCGGGAAGAAGCGGGTCAGTTCCACGTTCAAAACGCTTCGCGGCCTCGGAATGCAATTTATGACGACGAGAGGAACGCGCGATCGATACCGCGTCGAAGTGCGCGGCCTCGAGAAGGATGTCCGTCGTCGAATCCTCGACCTCGGAATATGCACCGCCCATCACACCGGCGATCCCCAGAAGGCGCGATCCTTCCTCGCCACTAGGCGAATCAGAAATGACCAAATCCTGAGGATCCAGAGTGCGCGCAACCTCGTCCAAAGTCGTCAGCTCTTCACCCGGACGTGCGCGACGAACAACGATCGGAGCTTCAAGAGCAGCAAGATCGTAGGCGTGCATCGGCTGACCAAGGTCAAGCATCACGTAATTGGTGATATCCACAGCCAAAGAAAGCGAGCGCATTCCCGCCATTTCAAGCCGCTCAACCATCCAACGAGGCGTGGGAGCTGCAGGATTGACGCCGCGCACAATTCGAGTCACAAAGCGATCTGCGCCGCAGCGTCCGTGAATAGGGGCATCGTCAGCGACAACAACGGGGAATCCGGCCTCGTTCGCCTGAGGAACGGACTCAACGAGAGTCCCCACAAGACCCGGATCACGGAAAGCCGAACCCGTCGAATGGGAGAATTCGCGCGCGACTCCTCGCATCGAGAAGCAATACCCTCGATCCGGCGTCACGTTGATCTCAAGAACTTCCTCGCCCAAACCAAGGAAAGAAATCACACTCTGGCCAACAGCGGGAAGATCTGCATCCGGGAAATCCTTCTGCAAAACGATGATGCCATTGTGGTCCTCGCCCAAGCCAAGTTCGCGCGCCGAGCACATCATTCCATCAGAGACGTGGCCGTAAGTCTTTCGTGCGGCAATCTCGAAAGGTCCGGGAAGAACAGCACCCGGCAGGGAAACAACAACTAGGTCATTGACATCAAAGTTGTGCGCACCACAGATAATGCCGCGCGAGGGAAGATCGCTGGGCTCTTTTCCAGTGCCGGGCGCATCATTATGTTCTCCGACGTCTACACGGCAGTAGTTGACCGTCTTACCATTCGAGGCTTCGAATTCCTCGCGGCTGAGCACACGGCCCACGACGAGAGGCCCTGTAACGCGCGCGGGGTGGATGGTTTCTTCTTCGAGTCCGACGCGAACTAAAGCAGCCGCGAGTTCTTCGGTCGTCATTGCCGGGTCTGCATCGACATAGTCACGCAGCCAGCTCATTGGAACCATTGGCATATCAGTTGCCCCTTCCCATTCCGTTAACACCGAATTGCTCGGAGAAACGCACATCTCCTTCAACGATGTCGTGCATATCGGCAATACCGTCACGAAGCATCAACGTGCGTTCAACACCAACACCAAATGCAATACCCGTGTAAACCTCAGGATCGATACCCGTTGCTCGAAGAACATTCGGGTTGACCATTCCGCAGCCACCCCATTCGATCCATCCGGCTCCGCCCTTCTTCTGGGGGAACCACAAATCCATCTCCGCACTGGGTTCGGTAAAGGGGAAAAAAGAGGGACGCAAACGGGTCTTCGCATCGGGGCCAAACATGTGACGGGCGAAGTGGTCGAGCACGCCCTTCAAGTGCGCCATTGTCAGCCCGCGATCAATTGCGAGGCCCTCAACCTGGTGGAAGACCGGGGTGTGCGTTGCATCAAGAGCATCGGAGCGGAATACCTTACCGGGGCACGCCATGTACAGCGGCACGCCTCGAGAAAGGATCGAACGCGATTGCACAGGAGAAGTGTGCGTACGCATCACGAGGTGACCGTCTTCTTCACTGTCTCCCCCGACGCTGCGTCCATCGATGTAAAGGGTGTCCTGCATCTGACGTGCGGGGTGATCAATATCGAAATTCAAGGAGTCGAAGTTGAACCATTCGTGTTCAATTTCCGGTCCTTCGGCGATTTGCCATCCCATTCCGATGAAGAAATCTGAGATCTCTTCCATGATCGTTTCGAGGGGATGACGGGCGCCTGCGCGAGCGCGAGCGGTCGGGATTGTGATGTCCACGGCCTCGCTGACCAAAACTTGCGCATCGTGACGCTCTTGAAGGAGTTCCTGGCGTTCCTGCAGAGCTGCATTAATCTGCGAACGTGCAGATCCCAGCAGACGACCGGCAAGACCGCGATCTTTCGGGTCAAGTTTGCCGATACCGCGGTTTGCCTGGACGAGAGCAGCTGAGTCTCCCATAAACTCCAGGCGCACGGCCTTCAATTCATCGAGGTCTTCAGTGTGAGCGATCGCCTGGGTTGCCTGAGTGACAAGCTCT
This sequence comes from Actinomyces sp. Marseille-QA0893, assembly GCF_976954355.1. Lineage (NCBI taxonomy): Bacteria > Bacillati > Actinomycetota > Actinomycetes > Actinomycetales > Actinomycetaceae > Actinomyces > Actinomyces sp. Marseille-QA0893. Next base: position 200,262 of record NZ_CDRJSY010000005.1, on the reverse strand, counting down.
TCGATTGCGTGCTCATCTAAGGGATTGAGGCCACCAGCGGTGCCGGTCATGTCCTACTCTCCTATGATTGGGTCAGCATTTTGCCTCGTGACAGGACGAGGATTTCTTCCATTGTAGGTCAACAGCTTCTTCCGGCTGGAATGAAGCCGCAGTGCGGACTACTCTCAAAGGGCGACGAAAGGACAACAATGACGGGTTACCTCGCTGACGATTCAACTGCTTCAGCTCCCCTGCCTTCAGTCTCGCCACAGCCCGGACGTGGACCGCTGGATAAGAAGCGCATCCGTATTCAGCATCTCCAAGCGGCTAAAGAACAGGGCGTCAGAATATCGATGCTGACCGCTTATGACGCTCTCACCGCCTCGATCTTTGATCGCGCGGGGATCGATATGATTTTGGTTGGGGATTCGCTAGGCAATGTTGTGCTCGGGTATTCCTCGACTCTTCCCGTGACTCTCGATGATATGGAACGCGCAACTGCCGCAGTTGCGCGAGCAGCTTCCCGTGCTTTGATCGTCGCTGACCTTCCTTTTGGCACCTACGAGGCCTCACCTGAGCAGGCTTTCGCCAGTGCAGCACGACTCATGAAAGCCGGTGCGCACGCCGTCAAGCTCGAAGGAGGCGCGGCGCGAGCTGAAACTGTCGCTCTGCTTGCAGGCGGAGGAATCCCCGTCGTCGCGCACCTCGGCTATACTCCCCAATCCGAAAATTCCTTGGGGGGACCGCGTATGCAGGGACGCGGAGAAGGCGCAAAGAAGCTGATGGAAGATGCTCGCGCATTAGAAGCCGCCGGTGCATTCGCAGTCGTTTTCGAAATGGTTCCTGAGCCCGTCGCAACGCAGCTCACAAAAGAACTATCCATTATCACGATCGGGATCGGAGCAGGCCCTTATACGGATGGGCAGGTCCTCGTCTGGTCCGATATGGCTGGTATGACCTCATGGTCCCCATCTTTTGCCCGGCGCTTTGCTGAACTCGGCCGCGAACTTGAATCGGCCGCAAGCAGCTATATTTCTGCCGTTCGCAGTGGCGAATTTCCCGGTTCAGATAACTACCGTAGTGAATGAGGTTGAATAAACAATGTCGCAATCACTTGGCGCAAAGCGCGCTCCGCTTGGAACTTTGAAGCCCGGTAAGATCTCACCGCGACGTGCGGTTCCCGCACACATCGACCGTCCTGAGTACATGTATCACTCCGGTCCCGAAGTCGTGACGGCCGGCGATATTAAAAGCCCCGAAACGATTGAAAAGATCCGTGTGGCTGGCCGTATCGCTGCTCAGGCGCTGCAGGTAGTCGGTGAAGCAGTTCGTCCCGGGGTAACGACGGACGAATTGGACCGTATAGGTCACGAGTTCATCATTTCGCACAATGCCTACCCGTCATGCTTGGGGTACATGGGATTCCCCAAGTCTCTGTGCACCTCGATTAATGAAGTAATCTGCCACGGCATCCCCGATGATCGTCCCCTCGAAGACGGGGACATTGTCAATGTCGACATCACGGCCTACTACGACGGTGTTCACGGCGACACCTGTGCGATGTTCGAGGTAGGAAATGTGGATGAAGAGTCCCATCTCCTCATTGAACGTACCCGTAACGCAATGATGCGCGGCATCAAAGCTGTGCGTCCTGGCCGCGAGATTAACGTCATTGGTCGAGTGATTGAATCCTATGCACATCGCTTTGACTACGGTGTCGTTCGCGATTTCACCGGGCACGGAGTCGGTGAAGCATTCCACTCAGGATTGATTGTCCCTCACTACGATGCGGCGCCTGCACATAACGAAGTCATGGAAGAAGGTATGGTTTTCACCATCGAACCCATGCTCAACTTGGGTGGAATTGAGTGGGAACAGTGGGATGACGATTGGACTGTCGTCACAAAGGACCGCGGCCGATCGGCACAATTCGAGCACACGATCGTCGTGACTGAAGACGGTGCAGAAATCCTGACTCTCCCCTGATACGGAAGCAAATTTTTATCCGCTCTGTGATCGCAGTTATTCTTAGTGATGCGGCCACTCAAAGGAGAAGAACATGAAACTCGCATGCGGAATTGATATCGGCGGTTCAGGCGTCAAAGGCGCACTTGTCGACCTCACAACCGGAACATACTCCGGCGAGAGTGTTCTTATTAAAACGCCTTCCCCTGCAACGCCAGATGCTGTTGCACAGGTGTGCGGTCAGGTCCTTGAAACACTTGGCGTCACCCCAGAAATTCCGGTTGGAATTACCTTCCCCGCCCCCATCGTGCACGGGCGCGTTCCCTTCATGGCTAACCTCGACCCTTCATGGGCAGGAATCGATGTCGTCGAGCTCATGGACCGTCATTTGGGGCGCACTATCGTCGCCCTTAACGATGCGGATGCTGCGGGACTTGGCGAGGCCATTTACGGCGCCGCACGAGGCGTTCCCGGTGTCGTTATCGTGACGACGCTCGGAACTGGAATCGGCTCGGCGATCATCAATGACGGGATCCTTCTCCCCAACTCGGAGCTCGGCCACCTCGAGGTCGATGGCCACGATGCCGAGACTCAGGCTTCGGCAGGCCAAAAAACAGTACAGAATCTGGATTGGGTCACGTGGGCTGGTCGTCTTCAGCGCTATTACTCGCACGTTGAGATGCTCTTCTCCCCCGATCTCTTTGTCATCGGCGGCGGCGTGAGCGCCAACCACGAGAAGTTCCTCCCGCTCTTGAACCTGCGTACTCCCGTTGTGCCTGCAATCTTGCGCAACACTGCAGGCATCGTCGGAGCAGCTTTCGAGGCCGCACGCGAGTCTCGCGCGTAGCACAGGACAGGGGTTTCTCCCTTTCGACCATAATTTTGAGGGCCGCTTGGATTGCCAAGCGGCCCTCAAGTGCATTCGAGTCAGCCTGTACGCCGGGTTTTGTCCTACTTCCGTAGTGGCGACCATCTATCTAGGACCACCGTTGCCGATGGCCTCAAGCAACCTACCCGCAGACATCGAACGGGCAATTCTTTACGTCTGCTGCTCGGTCTTGCTCCGGATGGGGTTTACCAAGCCGATGCGGTCACCCGCAACGCTGGTGAGCTCTTACCTCACCTTTTCACCCTTACTGCTTACGCAGCGGTTTCTTTTCTGTGGCACTTTCCCGCGGGTCACCCCGGGTGGCTGTTAGCCACCATCCTGCCCTGTGGAGCCCGGACGTTCCTCGAAACATAAAGTCGCGCGGCCGCCCAGCCAACTCGTATGCACAGGGAAGTTTAGCGCGTTTATCACTAGTGTGGAGTCGTGGATATCTGGTTACCGCCCTCAGAAGGCAAGAATGCACCCAGCGATGGCCCCAATCTGAACCTTGATTCTTTATCGTTTCCGATTTTGAATTCGACACGCGCGGAAATAATAAAGGCCTGCGTTCAAATCACCGAGACGCACACAGCGCAGCGCGTCTTCAATATCGGTGCGAAGCACGAAGCAGAGCTTGCCGCCAACCGTGCTCTCATGAGCCAACCATGCGCCCCAGCGTCAACCGTATTTACTGGTGTGCTTTACGAAGCCCTTCGCGAGCACAACCCAACGATCTGGGAAGGACCAGAAGCCCGACACATCCTCATCTTTTCGGGAATTTTTGGAGTGCTTCGTGCTGATGACATGATTCCTCTCCACCGCCTCGCGATGGGCGCAACTTTGCCTACGTTGGGCAAAGTCTCTGCCCTGTGGCGCCGAGTCCTCAACGAAGAACTCAAGGATCACTATGCTGAGCACACGATTCTTGACTGCCGCTCTAGTGACTACAAGAATGCTTGCTCGGCTCAGTGGGCGCATCTGTGGGATGTCCGCGTTGAGCGCGAGAAAAACGGGAAACGAAGCGTTGTCTCGCACAATGCGAAGAAGTGGCGCGGAATCCTCGCTGCCGCGCTGGCACCTGCGTCCTCCACCATCACTCAGGAAATAGAACTTAAAGAAGCCCTCCACGACATCATTCCCAGGATTTGTACCTGTGATGCACGCGGAGTGACAAGCCGCGTGAAGGCGATCGAAGTGTCGCCACCGCGCTCAACTCGACTCCGTGGAAGTACGCGCACTCTGACTCTGATCACCGCTGAGGATTAAAAGAAAGGCCCCGCATCGCGGGGCCTTTCTTTGTTTTAGCTTCGGGTCCGAACGACAATCTGCCCGGTGTCTTCCGCGAAGTAGAGTTCATCGCTGGGAGTGAGGCGGATACGCTCAAGTTCCATCGGGGAAAGCTCAGCAAAGCCCATAGCGTTACCGTCGCGTACCTCGATCACTGCAAGGGCACCATTCTTGTCACGCGCGGCCTCATATTCTTCAAGAAGAGCAGCATCAATCTGAGCAGCACGCTCACGACGCTGCGCAATCACGCTGCGAAGTTCATCATCAAGTTCGGCGGTTTCTTCAAGGAAACGAGCCTTCGTCGATTCAATATCGGCTTCAATTGCTTCTGCTTCAGCGTTCATCTGAGTTTGAGCGTTTCTTGCCGCATCGGTTCGTTCCTCTGCGGAAAGTTGGTCTTCCTCGAGGCGCTTGATGCGCTCGTCCATCTGCGCGATCTCGTGCTGCATGGAATTAATATCGCGCAGGGGAACCTGGTTCTTTTCGATTCTCTCACTTTGACGATCGCGACGTTGGCGCACGCGTTCAATCTCTTCTTCGATACGGGCGCTCTCGCGCTCACAGTCTGAAATCACAGCGCTTTGCGACACTGCTGCACGGCGCAGATCAGCAAGACGAGCAGCCAGTTCGCGCACAGTTTCATGTGCGGGATGGGCTTGACGACGGTGGCGGAGCGAAGATTCTTTCTGGTCGAGCTTTTGCAGCTCGAGTAAGACCAATTGCTGGGGGTGAGGCGCTTTCACAGGTAACTTCCCTCCGTATTCAAATGAACGTTCCACGGCTCTGTCACAATGGTAGAGACTTTCACCTCACAGGTGATAGCTGATCGGCGTGCTTCTTCCCTCAATTTGCGAGCAAGTACCGGCATCCACAGTGTCTCCGTTGCCCAGTGGCTTGCACAAATTAGGCCGCAATGCCCTTCTTCGAGGAATTCGCTGGCGGGGTGATGGCGCAGATCAGCGGTGATAAAGACATCTGCCCCGCTGGTGAGGACTAGGTCAAGTAGGCTATCTCCCGCTCCCGGGCTCACCGCAACTCGGTGAATTGTCGCGTCAAGATCACCGCCGACGAGTAGTCCTGTTGGGCCTGCTGGTAAGGCTTGTGCAACAACACGCGCGAACTCCCGTAGGCTCATCGGAGAAACGGTACCAATGCGCCCAAGCCCGATCATGTGCCCCTGATCATTCGTCCCTTCGGGTGCTAAAACTTCGGTGTCCTTCAGACCGATGACGTCTGCACAGGCCTGCGCCACCCCGTCGATTGCAACGTCCCCGTTGGTGTGCGCGTTAAAAAGAGCGATGTGTGAACGGTTGAGAGTGGCGACCATTCGCCCTTTCGCGCTTTCTTCCGAAAGGAACGACGCTCCCCTGAGGAGGAGCGGGTGATGGGTGATGACCATGTCAGCGCCCCACTGACATGCCTCATCAACCACTGCTTGCGTGGGGTCTAATGCCAGAAGCACTTTGTGAACCGGTGCCTGAGGCGCGCCGGTAATGAGTCCAACTTTGTCCCACCCATGCGCCGTCGAGGGCGGATACCACTGATTCATCAGCGTTCGCATGCTGTCAACGGTCCATTGCGTCATGGCTTCAGTCTAACCGGATGCATGATAGGTCACAGCAGTGGGACGAATGTCCCACTCTAAGCTCAGGAAATGCACCTAGCACGCCTCTAAAATCGAAGAGTGCGGATTTTGAATCTCATCCCCAGTGGACTGACTGATTACTCCGCCGTGAACGACTACCAGCATGCGCTTCATGACCAGGTCGCCCGCGGCGAGGCGGAAGACACCCTGATCGTCGGCGAGTTTGCCCCGGCATGGACAGCAGGACGCCATACAAAACCCCAAGATATTCCCGATTCAACGCTGCCCGTCATCCACGTTGATCGTGCGGGTTCCGCGACATGGCATGGTCCCGGGCAAGTCGTTATTTACCCGATCGTGCGCCTTCGTCAGCCCGTCGATCTATACGCATGGATCCGCAGCGTTGAAAATGGGGTCCTTGAGACTCTGCGCGAAGAATGGGGACTTCCCGTAGAACGCATTGAAGGCCGCGCAGGGGTATGGCTTCGCGGCGACCAAGGCCGCGACCGAAAGATTTGTGCAATCGGTTTGAAGGTCGCACGAGGCGCAACCATGCACGGAATTGCTCTTAATGTCGATATCGACCCCCAGTATGCCTTCAGCGGCATTATTCCCTGCGGCCTGACCGACGCAGACGTTGCTTCCCTGTCATGGGAAGGAATCTCCAGCGATGTGACCCAGGCTGCTCAGCTTTTAGTCCCGCACATGATCGCATCGATCACCTCTCAGCTTCACTCAGCTCCAGAGCCGCTCCACTGGGAAACTGCCCCCATCGACGCATTCGCACCGGCCGCCTCGGCAATGGAAAATTCGGAAGGACGCACCCAATGAGTACTCTCCCCGATCCCGAGGGACGCAAGCTTTTGCGCGTCGAGGTTCGTAACGCGCAAACTCCCATCGAGAATAAGCCCGAGTGGATTCGTACGACCGCACGCGCGGGTGAAAACTACCAGGACATGCGTTCTCTTGCTCGCGGCGCAGGGCTGCACACCGTATGCGCAGAAGCTGGATGCCCGAACATCTACGAATGCTGGGAAGACCGTGAAGCAACTTTCCTCTTGGGTGGTGCAATCTGCACGCGAAGGTGCGATTTTTGCGATATTGCAACTGGGCGTCCCACGGAATACGACCAAGACGAACCCAGACGCATCGCCGAATCGGTCGCTCAAATGGGGCTTCGCTACGCGACGATCACCGGTGTCACCCGCGATGACCTCCCCGATGGTGCGGCTTGGCTCTATGCAGAAACCACGCGCCAAATCCGCCAAAAGAGCCCGGGAACAGGAGTTGAACTTCTCGTCGACGATTTCCGAGGCAGCGCTGAGTCCATCGATATGGTTATCGAAGCCGCTCCCCAGGTCTTCGCTCACAATCTCGAAACGGTCCCGCGAATCTTCAAGAAAATTCGCCCAGCCTTCCGTTACGAGCGTTCACTCGCAATGATTAAACGCGCACACGACGGTGGAATGGTCACGAAATCTAACCTGATTTTGGGCATGGGCGAAACCCGCGAGGAAATTCTTGAGGCAATGCGCGCCCTGCACGAGTCCGGCTGCGATCTGCTGACTCTCACGCAGTATCTGCGCCCCTCTCCCCTGCACCATCCAATCGACCGTTGGGTGCATCCCGAAGAGTTCATCGAGCTTTCTGCCGAGGCCGAGGCCATGGGCTTCGCCGGGGTCATGGCCGGCCCCCTCGTCCGTTCTTCCTATCGCGCGGGATTGCTGTGGGCGAAGGGAATGCGCGCCCGCGGTTTTGAAATTCCGGAAGAACTCGCACACATCGAGAACTCCGGTTCGACCTTGCAGGAAGCGGGATCGGTCCTTGAGCGTTTGAAGAAACGCCAAGAACTTCACCGCCAGATGGCCGGCGCTCGATGAACACCGGGTGCCAGGCGGAAGTTTTGCCCGATCTCTCGCCTGCCCACGCGCTGCTGTCTGCAGCCCATCAGCATCCAGACCGACTCAGCCTGATCGATGCTGAAAGCGCACGCACGTTTACTCTTGCGCAGAGCGCCAGCTGCGTTCGCAGGCTTGCTTGGTATTTCACGACTCTGGGGTTGAATGCGGGGGACCGCATCGTTGTATGCGCTCCCAACAGTGTGTGGCATTTTCTGATTCACGCGGCCGCTTCGTGGATTCATGCAGTCTCTGTTCCCATTTCGCCACTCCTCCCCGAGGCAGTGCGCAGGCGCCTGTATGACGAAGTCGCACCTGCGCTCATTATCGGTCCCCGAACCGGCACGCCTCACACAAGAAATTTGCTGGCATGTTTGTCTTTTGAGGAGCTCGACACCCTCTCGCGTGAAGCCAGTAGCGAATGCCCAGCAGATTTCGTTCCGCTCCCATGCCACGATGAGACTGCCGCTTTAGTTTTCACCTCCGGTACCTCAGGAAAGATGCGAGCAGCTCAGCTCACTCATGCGAACCTGTGGTGGGCTTCTCAGTGCTTTAGGGATGGGTTCGAATATTGTCCCGGATCAGCGGTTTGTGGGGTAGTCGCGCCACTATCTCATATCGGCGGTTTCAACGGCACCTCGATGGATATCTTTACTCACGGAGGAACCCTCGTCGTCTTCGCCTCTTTCGACCCGCTTGAGGTGGCTCGGGGCATCGAGAAATGGCGTATCTCGATCATGTTTGCGGTACCCGCTATGTGCCATATGCTCGTGCAGGCCGCACGCGAGGCCACAATCGATCTCTCCTCGTGGACGCACCCCTTGGTCGGCGGAGATGCCATGGGGGCATCACTTTTTGACGAAATGTCACGCATGGGCCTGTCCCCCATTCATGTGTGGGGAATGACTGAGCTAGGAGGCGCCGGAACATTCTTGAGTCCCGAGCGCTGGCCTGCTCACCCGGGTGCGATTGGTTTCCCCTTCCCATACATCCAGTGCCGTCTGCGCGACGTGCAGGGTCACCTCATTACCGAGGCCGGGCAGGCCGGGATCATTGAAGTACGCGGCCCGGGAGTTGCCTCGCGTTATTGGGGTGAAGAAGAACGCGAGAATGAGTGGTTTTCCTCCTCAGACATCGCCGTTTTCGATGAGGATCATTGCATGCATATGATCGGCCGTTCCTCACGGGTTATCAATACGGGTGGAGAGCTCGTCTCCCCCGCGCACGTTGAAGAAGCTCTTCGCGCATTGGACTGTGTGGCTGATGCCTGCGTTGTCGGCCTCGATGATGAACGATGGGGACAAATCGTTGCAGCGGCGCTCGTTCCAGCGACTCATGAAGAGCCCTCCCTCAAAGAAGTGAGGAATCTAGTCAAAGATTCTTTGGCTCCTTGGCAGCATCCTCGCCGCATCCGCTGGGTTGAGGCTCTCCCGAAGACAACGACAGGGAAAGTGGATTTTTCCCAGGCTCAAGCCCTATTTGCATAGAGAAGCGGGGCGTGGGCTTTGTGGGCCCACACCCCGCGGCAAACACATCGCAAGAAAGACTTTCTTAGCCCTTGAAGAAGAACTTCTAAGCACATGCGAAGAGAACGATCAGAGGGATCAATGTCACCCGGTATGCTGCTTCGAAATCCTTGATCAGCGTCTCGAACTAGGGGTAAAACGATCGTTCTTGAGCGATTACCTCTCGAATCAAATCTCGCCAACACCAGCGTTTGCAGCAGAAGCATTCGAGGAGGAGCTTGCTCCGGAACCGCCGGTGCAAGCGGCCAGGCTGAACGCCGCACTCAGTGCGACGGCAGTCAGGAAAGTACGCGACTTACGCATAGTCTTCTCCTTCGAAGAAACTACTTTGAGAACGCTGCGGGTTTACGAGTCCCACGTAGAGAGGAAAGTTTCTTTTCCTCTGTTCCCGTGATCTCCACGAGGAAGATAACGGGAACGGTCCAATTCGATGCAACGAACGTCTCCTGCCAAAGCAAGTTCCATCCATCGATCGAAATACTCGTGCCGAGCATCAGTATCGACGCGCGTCCACTCCTGTGCAGTCAGTAGGAGGGACGAACGCTGCTCACCCTGAACTCGCAGATCCGCCCAACGCTGAGCAGCACGATGGAAGGCCTCTCCGATTGGTTTCGGATTGCCGTCTTGTCCCAGCAGCCCCAAGGAATACTCGATGGCCGGAAAGTCCGATAGTTCACGGGAGACATCGTGAGAGCACCACCAAGTGACTGCTTCAAGGCCAGGGGATACTCCCCCGCCTCGCTCTCCCATGAGAATTTCAAGGGTCTCCATGAGGAACTGCGGAGCCTGGTCTTGGTCCACATAGTTCTCAGGAGCACCGATTTCTTGAAGCCATACGCTTCTGCCCGGATCCTCGCTCCACGCGGCGGCAAGCTCACACAAATATCTGGCAAACCAGACAAGCTGTGGAGCTTGTTTTCCAAGCCGTGGTCCGATGCGCCCGAAGATCCATGAGTGCACAGTGGTGAGGTCACCTACGGTAGTTGCGCACGCAGGAGTGAAAGGCTGATCGTCTTCAAACCACAGGTCATCATCATGACTGTGAGTGTGAATCCCGTGCGGCCACTCCTGTTTTGTCGTTTCAAGAATTCCCCTAAGCCACTGCATCGCGTCATCTTCGCTCACCTCGTGCGCGAAAGGATGACGCGATGCAGCAAATTGGAAGAACTCGTTGCCCACAGATAGCCCAGCTGCCGCAGGAATCCCACGTAACGCCCGCGCCATTTCAGCGACCAGATTCCGCTGTGCTGAGACGACATCGGGATCGATGAAGAGGTTGCGGCGATGCCACGACGTGACCCACGAGGGAAGGAAATCGAAGGACGACAAATGTCCTTGAAGAACATCGACCGTCACTTCGAGTCCGCACTCCCCCGCGATTTCAACCGTTCTCACAACATCGCCAATTGCCCGATGTCGGATAAGGGTGCGATTGGGCTGCAGAAGTGGCCACAGCGGGAAGATCCGAACGTGGTCGGCACCGATGGCGCGGATGGCATGGAAGTCATCACGCACGGCCTCGGCATCAAAATCCAGCCACGAATGGAACCATCCCCGCCGCGGGGTGTAATTCACACCAAACTTCATCGTTTCTTTCTCTTCACTTGGTGAAGGAAAGTCGAAGCGTCGTGATCTGGAAAGCGGACAAATCGAAGGACCACTGTCCATCGCCACCGCGAAGATGCGGTTCCTCTTCACTGGGCCGGTAGCGCAGATCGCAGGCGGTCACTGAGGTTGCCTCGGGCGCAGTCAAGGTCACCTGTGAAGGACCACCCTGGGCCTCGTAGACGCGAAGGACGAGGTCTCCAGAGCGATCAGGAGCCATCGCAACGGACTCAACCACTGCGCCGCTAATGGTGAAGGGTGCTTCGAAGGGAAGACCGCTGACCTCACGCTCACGCAGGTTGAGCTGTTGACCAGCTGCGACGGCATCAAGAACTGAGGCGTCAGGAACAATGCGGAAGTTCCACTCGTGGTGTCCTTGATCCTGCTGGGGATCCGGGAAGCGCGCCGACTTCACGAGGGTTGCACGGACCTGCGACCAGGTACCACGACGATCGCTCTGGTGGCGTGTAACGTCCCATCCATAGGTCGAATCATTTGCGATTGCCCACGAACGCGATGCATTTTCCAAGCGCACCCAGCGGTGTGCCGATACTTCGAAACGGTAGGCATCCCAGGACGTGTTTTCATGGGTTGCACGCGTGATGTAACCCATCTGAGTTTCGTACTGAGCGTGGTCCGTGTGGATCTCTACCGGGATAGCTAGCTTGAGCAGCTTCTCATGCTCGTGCCAGTCAGCTTCAACGTGAACGTCGATTCCCGCGACCCCAGATCGGAAGATCCACACGAGTTCCATCGTGGAGGAATCAACACGAGCGTGTGTGTGGATTTCAATTCGATCATGCTCCACAACAACGTTGCTCACTGAGCGATCAGAAACAACGCGCAGGGAATTGCGGTAGAAGGGATCTAGATCCCAGGCATCCCACATATTCGGGAAGTCCTGATGAATGTGGAATTCGCCAGCTTTTTGCCCTGCGGGGATCCACTCGCGACCGCCAGTGTTTTCGCGTAGCGACGTCAGCTCACCGCTGCTTGAGATGCGAGCCTTGTAGAAGGAGTTCGTGACCTCGTAGCCGTCCTCTACTTGGAGGAGGTGTACTCCCGCACTGTCCTTTTCTTCGCCTGCAATGCCCGCAGACAGCGGGGAGACCCCGTGGAGTGGGAAAGACGAGGCATTGGCGAGCAAAGCGCGCGCCTGACCGGTTTCTTGGGTACCCGTGAGCGCTGCGAGGGCCTGCTGAATGAGGGCTTCGCACCCGTCCTGGATCTTCTGGTGAAGTTCGCGAACTTCGCGGTAGACCCATGCGATCGACGTGCCGGGAAGAATGTCGTGGAACTGGCACAGTAAGAGTGTGCGCCAGTAGGAACGCAGTTCTTCGTAGGGGTAGTCCATGAGCCCCTTAACGGCTGCATAGGAGCACCACAGCTCGGTTTCACGCAGGATGGACTCACCACGACGGTTACCCTGCTTAACGTCGATCTGAGAGGTGAAGGTTCCTCGGTGGAGCTCCAAGTACAGTTCGCCCACCCACACGGGGATTTGATCAGCATCTTCACGTGCACGGTCAAAGAACTGCTTCGGAGTTTCCATGACAACTTCGGGAGCACCGCGAAGAGAGCTAAAACGATCGATGCGCTCGAGCATTTCACGGGTGGGGCCACCGCCGCCATCACCGTAGCCGAAGGGCATGAGCGAAACGCTTGCGTGACCCTTGTCCTTGAAATTCTCGACAGCGTGGGTCAAGTTCTGACCCGTTACTTCCGCACCGTAAGTGTCCATGGGCGGGAAGTGCGTGAAGATTCGCGAACCGTCGATGCCTTCCCACAGCAAAGTGTGGTGCGGGAAAGTGTTGACTTGGTTCCATGAAATCTTCTGGGTGAGGAAGCGCTCGATTCCAGCTTCACGCGCGATCTGCGGGAGGGCTGCGGAATACCCGAAGGAGTCGGGCAGCCAGATTTCTTGGCAAGATGCGCCGAGTTCATTTTCGAAGAAGTCCAGGCCTTCTACGAGCTGGCGGCACATGGCCTCGCCACCGGGAAGAACGGCATCGGGTTCGACCCACATTCCACCGACAGGAACGATGCGTCCCTGTGCAACAAGGTCACGAACTCGTTCGAAGAGTTCTGGGTCGTCTTCCTTGAGCCAAGCTGCATGTTGGGCAGCAGGAAGAGCAAAGATCAGGGATGAGCCGTCCTCGATGAGACGAACGACGTTGGCAAGAGTGCGATTCACCTTGCGGCGGGTTTCGCGCAGTGGCCACAACCATGCGGAGTCGATGTGTGCATGCCCAACAGCGCTGATTCGGTGTGCACCGGGAAGTGCCGGCGCCTCCATGAAAGGCTTGAGGACTTCTCGCGCCGCACCTGCAGTGGAAACAACATCATCCAGGTCGAGGCAGTCCAAAGCGCGGTTCAATCCAAAGAGAAGGTTCCACTCGTAATCGCCAAAGTGAGGCGCAGCCTCGATCATCTCGTGGAGTACTTGAATGTCAAGGGCGAGTCCGTAGACGTCCTTATTCACAATGACGAGGTCTGCCTGACGGAAGTGGTAGAGCTCCTCATGAGAAGCCGTGAGTTTGTCCCCGTTCAGAGTCGGCTGGAAGGGAGGAACTCCAAGGATCAAGGGGTTTGCAGCAGCTTCCACAACGAAGTCGATCGTTGATCCGGGAGTTTGAGCTACCGGAAGCCAACGGCTACGCGGGTTCAAGGCCTTAATGGTCTTTCCATTTACATCGCGCACAAGTGCTTCGGCGTGGAAACCGACAAAGTGTTCTTCAAAGCCGAGGTCAACGCGCACTTCAAAACGCTGTTCATCACTGAGGCTAAGGTCGGCCGGAACTTGTCCGTGAAGCTTGAACCAGGTGGTCTGCCACGCTCCACCCCATGTCTGTCCGAGCTCGAAGGGGACAAAGTTTGCTTGAAGGGCTTCCTTAAAGCGCACTGGTTCCGAAATCACCCCGTCTTCTAAGGGTTGACGCCATTGACTGACGTCGAGCGAAGACACTGTTGTGTACTCGAAAGGAAGGATGCGTTCCTTGAGCGTACGAGTGACACGCTGCATCAGGATTTCTTTATTGTCGTGCATCACGACTCCGTTTCTGCCTTACCGCTGCTTTGCGGCTCTGATCACAGATTAACAACTAATTCGGTTTAGCTCCTGCTAAACTCATAACAATCCGATCACACCTTAAGGGAGTTTCGCAATGGCGCGTTTAACAATCCGCGATATCGCCCGCGAAGCAGGGGTTTCCCGAGCAGCAGTCTCCTTTGCCCTCAACGATCGCCCCGGCGTATCGCCGAGTACCCGAGCAAAAATTCTTGACATCGCAGCCCGAATGGGATGGCGACCAAACGCAACTGCGCGGGCGCTGTCTTCCTCGCGCTCAAATGCCATCGGCCTCGTTCTTCAAAGACCACGCGTCAATAACTCATCCGAAAGGTTCTTCTTTGACTTGATCACCGGAGTCCAAGAAGCACTAGATAGCACAGGCATCGACCTACTTCTCCGCCTCTCACACTCAATGGAGGAAGAACTTCGGGCCTATCAGGAGTGGTGGGCACAGGGCCGCGTGGATGGCGTCATCGTTGTTGATCCTCGAGATGGTGACCCACGCCCCCAAAAACTCAACGAGTATTCTCTACCCACCGTTGTCATTGGCCAGAAGTTTGACAAATGCGGCGCAGTAATCGCTGATGACGAACTGATTATTCGCCTCCTCGCTGAACACCTCTTTGAGCAGGGATGCCGACACATCGCCTTCGTGTGCGGATCTCCCTCATTCACTCACATCCAGCAGCGCATCGCCACGCTGCAGCGCCTCGCTCAAGAACGAGGCGCACGGGTTACTGTCTCGCCCGAAAACGAATTTTCTGAGGCCGCGGCACTGGAAGCGACGCGAGCGCTCCTCGACGGTCCCTCCATGCCCGAGGGGATCATTTTCGCGAATGAAATCCTCACGCTAGGGGGTTTCCAAGCCATCGCCCAGAGCGGATTGAAGACCGGAAGAGACATTAAAATCTGCTCCTGCGAAGACTCCCCCATGCTCCGCATGTTTTCTCCTGCGGTTACCGCGATTTCACGAAACCCTGCAACGATGGGGCATACGGGCGCACAGCTTCTTTTGGAACAGCTCCAGGGAGAAGAAGCTCGGACGGTCTCCGATCAAGACCCTCAGCTGGTCGCGCGAGCATCAACCCTGTCATCCCAGAGTTAGTCGCAGAAAAGTCGAAAGACTATAACGAGCACCACGCATCCGCCTCTAGCACAGCATTTCGCATTTTAGTAAGATTGACCTTACCTAATTAAGGAAGGTCAATGTCTCGTCATCACATCGTCATTATCGGTTCCGGTTTCGCTGGGCTCACCGCCGCACGTCGTCTTAAGCATGCGGATGCGGATATCACGCTTTTAGCACGAACTTCCCACCACCTTTTCCAGCCGCTCCTCTACCAGGTCGCAACAGGAATTTTGTCAGAGGGAGATATTGCCCCCACGACCCGCGAAATCTTACGCAAGCAGAAGAATGTTCGCGTGTTACAGGCTTTGGTCGAAGATATTGACGTCGAGAACCGCATTGTTCGGTGGCGTAACCACAACGAATACAACGAAACTTCCTACGACACTCTCCTTGTCGCAGCGGGCGCTGGACAGTCCTACTTCGGTAATGACCACTTTGCCGTGTTTGCACCAGGAATGAAGACTATCGATGATGCGCTCGAACTGCGCGCGCGCATTTTTAGCGCTTTCGAACAGGCAGAGATCGCCACAGATCCAGCCGAAATTCAACGACTGCTTACTTTTGTTGTCGTTGGTGCAGGTCCTACCGGTGTTGAAATGGCCGGCCAAATCCGAGAACTTGCTTCGAAAACTCTCAAGGGTGAATTCCGTCAAATTGATCCCACGCAGGCTCGCGTGATCCTCGTCGACGGAGCCCCCTATCCCCTACCGCCCTTTGGAGAAAAACTCGGGCAGAAGACTCGAAGCGAGCTTGAGAAGCTCGGCGTCGAGATGAAGATGGATGCCTTTGTGACGAATGTCGATGCAGATGGCGTCACATTGAAGTACAAGTCCGGGGAAGAAGAAACGATCGAATCCGTCTGCAAGGTCTGGGCGGCAGGTGTGTCCGCGAGTCCCTTGGGAGCTCAACTTGCCAAGGCAACAGGTGCCCAAGTTGATCGCTCAGGACGCGTCGAAGTCAACAAGGACCTTACCCTTCCGAACCACCCCGAAATTTTCGTCCTTGGTGACATGATGGCTTTCCCGGGTGTTCCGGGAGTTGCTCAGGGCGCCATTCAATCGGCGCGTTTCGCTGCAGACACCGTACGAGCACGCCTAGCCGGTCGCGCGCCCAAGCGCACAGAGTTCTCCTATTTCGACAAGGGCTCAATGGCGACGATCGCACGTTTCAAAGCGGTCGTCAAAATGGGCAAGGTGAGTCTGACCGGTTTTACAGCATGGGTTTCATGGTGCTTCCTCCACCTGCTCTATATCGTCGGATTCAAGTCCCAAGTAGGCACCCTGGTCAATTGGTTCTTCAGCTTCCTCTCCGGAGCACGCTCGCAAAGGACCACAACAAACCAGCAGCTCGTCGCACGCCTCGCAATGGAACAGCTTGGAAGTGGCGTATCTGGAAAGCTGGTGGCCGGTGAGGACGTCGTGGAGGAACTGGTTCATTCTGCTCAAGACGAGCACAGCGAATCTGAGCCGCAATCCTAGGTCTGCGCGCAAGAGGTTCTCTTGCATCGCAATACATGAAAGGACCGGAAGCATTCGCTTCCGGTCCTTCTCATTGAGTGGGCCCTACCGGGCTCGAACCGATGACCTTCTGGGTGTAAACCAGATGCTCTAGCCAACTGAGCTAAAGGCCCAAAGCGCGCCCAGTGTTGAACGCACCAGTACAGCATAGAGTACAAGCAGCTATTACTTGGAATCAGATGCTGTGAGATTCATTGCGCGCATGTAAAACATGCGGCACGCACTGCCTTGCCGAGACAGTATCGCGCGAAATCCTCAGCGGGTCCTTGAACGAGCAGTAAGACGAATCCCTGCCCATTCCGGCGCAAGCGCACTTGCAGAAGTCGCGTGAAGACCGGCTGTATGTGCAGCCTCTTCAACATCGGAAACAGGAACTGCACCAGGACGGCCCGGCTTGGGAATAAGCACCCAAATCAAGCCACCGTCATCAAGATTCGACATGGCATCGACCAGGAGATCGGCAAGATCTTCTTCTTCAGCGTCTTCCGCGCGCCACCACACGATTGTTCCGTCAACGACATCTTCGTAGTCGGGATCAACTAGCTCGTTGCCGCATTCCTCCTCAGCGAGTTGGCGCAAGCTCTGATCCGCATCATCGTCGAGATAAAACTCTTGAATAATCTGGCCCTTTGTGAACCCTAGTTTGACACTCACCGGAGTTCCCCTTTGAGCCACGACATTGTCAGTGTTTCTTCGCTTATCACGGGTCTTATCGTAATGCACTCAGAGCAATAATTTTCTCTTTCTCCATTTTCCGGTCATTTTCCCAGTGTCACGGAAATTATCACCGCAACAAATGAGGCAAGAATCATGGGCCAGAAGTCCTATTCTCGCTCGCTTTTTCTGTCCCGAGGGACGAAAATAGACCCGTAACCACGAGGGCGTGTCCGATAAAACGCTTCCATTAACCAACCAGAGGAGTTCGAGATCAAGTGAGCGAGAACCATCCCGTTGTCAACGGCCTATTGAGCCAGGTTCCCGATAACGACCCTGCTGAAACCTCCGAATGGGTCGAATCCCTAAGTGGTCTCATCGAGGAAAAGGGCGGTCCGCGCGCACGCTACATCCTGCTGCACATGCTGGATGAGGCAAGGCGCCAGGGCATTCAGCTCCCCCAGGAATACACGACTCCCTACGTCAACACCATCCCCGTTGACCAGGAACCTTACTTCCCCGGCGACGAGGCCATGGAGCGCCAGTACCGCCGCTGGATCCGTTGGAATGCAGCCGTTCAAGTGACGCGCGCACAGCGCCCCGGCGTCAAGGTTGGCGGACACATCTCCTCCTACGCCTCGGTCTCCACTCTTTATGAAGTCGGCTTGAACCACTTCTTCCGCGGAAAGGATCACCCCGGCGGCGGCGACCACGTGTTCTTCCAAGGCCACGCCTCCCCCGGCCCCTACGCACGCGCCTTCATCGAGGGACGTCTCTCCGAAGAACAGATGGACGGTTTCCGCCAGCAAGTTTCCACCGCGCACGGCCTCCCCTCCTACCCGCACCCGCGTCAGCTCCCCGAGTTCTGGGAGTTCCCGACGGTGTCGCTGGGTCTTGGCCCTGCCGAGGCCATCTACCAGGCATGGTTCGACAAGTACCTTCACCTGCGCGGCATCAAGGACACCTCACTCCAACACACCTGGGCTTTCATCGGCGATGGCGAAATGGACGAACCCGAGTCCCGTGGCATGCTCCAGCTGGCAGCCCAGCAGGGCTTGGACAACCTGACCTTCGTCATCAACTGCAACCTGCAGCGTCTGGACGGCCCGGTCCGCGGTAATGGCAAGATCATTCAGGAACTGGAAGCCTTCTTCAAGGGCGCCGGCTGGAACGTCATCAAGGTGATTTGGGGCCGCGGATGGGATCAGCTGCTCGCTTCCGACAAGGACGATGCCCTTGTTCACTTGATGAACGAAACGCTTGACGGCGACTACCAGACCTTCAAGGCTAACGACGGCGCCTACATCCGTGAGCACTTCTTCGGACGCGACCCGCGTACCAAGGCCATGGTTCAAAACTGGACCGACGACCAGATTTGGGCATTGCAGCGCGGCGGCCACGACTACCGTAAGGTCTACGCTGCATACAAGGCTGCGATGGAACACACCGGTCAGCCCACCGTCATCCTCGCACACACCATTAAGGGCTACGCTCTGGGCAGTCACTTCGCTGGTCGCAATTCGACGCACCAGATGAAGAAACTGACCTTGGAAGACGCAAAGCAGCTTCGTGATCGTCTGCAAATCCCCATCACAGATGAGGAACTCGAACGCGATCCCTACATGCCTCCCTACTACATGCCGCCGGCAGATCACCCGGCTCTGCTCTACATGAAGGAACTTCGTGAAAAGCTGGGCGGCTGGGTGCCCGAGCGTCGAGACCACCAGCCTAAGCTCCCCGAGCTTCCCACCAAGCCTTTCGAGGCTCTTTCCAAGGGCTCAGGCAAGCTTGAGGTGGCAACGACCATGGCTTTGGTGCGCCTCATTAAGGATCTCATCAAGGATAAGAATGTCGGCAAGTACTTCGTGCCGATTATTCCCGATGAGGCTCGTACCTTCGGTCTGGATGCGATCTTCCCCTCTGCGAAGATCTTTAATACGACGGGGCAGGCATACACTCCGGTTGATGCGGACATGATGCTCTCCTACCGTGAATCCGAGCAGGGCCAGGTTCTGCACACCGGTATCACCGAGGCCGGAAGTGCTGCAGCCTTCCAGGTAGTCGGTACCGCATACGCGACCCATAACCTCCCCATGGTCCCCTTCTACATCTTCTACTCGATGTTTGGTTTCCAACGCACAGGCGATCAGTTCTGGGCTGCCGGCGATCAACTTTCGAAGGGCTTCGTCATTGGCGCGACTGCTGGTCGCACCACCCTGACGGGTGAAGGCCTCCAGCACATGGATGGTAATTCTCAGGTGCTCGCGGCAACGAACCACGCCTTCGTGTGTTACGACCCCGCTTATGCCTACGAATTGCGCCACATCATGAGCGATGGCCTGGAGCGCATGTACGGTGATGCAGGCGGACGCGACCCGAATGTCATGTACTACCTGACCGTCTACAACGAACCGATCCACCAGCCCGCGGAGCCGGAGAACCTCGACGTTAACGGTCTAATCAAGGGAATCTACCGCTTGGATGACCACCAGAACTTCGGAGGCCCCAAGGCACAGCTCCTTGCCTCCGGTGTCGGTGTTCCGTGGGCACGTGAGGCCCGCGAACTGCTCGCCCGCGATTGGGGCGTTGACGCTGCGGTGTGGTCGGTCACCTCGTGGACAGAATTGCGTCGAGAGGCCTTGGAGGCGGAAGAATTCAACTTCCTCCACCCAAGTGAAGCGGCACGCACCCCCTTCATTTCCTCTCAGTTGCAGGGAAGCGAAGGACCCTTCGTGGCTTCTTCTGACTTCGATCGCATGCTCCCTGACCAGATCCGTCAGTGGGTCCCGGGCGACTACCACGTGCTGGGCGCGGATGGTTTTGGCTTCTCGGATACCCGCCGTGCTGCGCGCCGTTGGTTCCATATCGATGCTGAGTCGATGACTGTTCGAGTCCTCAAGGCTCTGGCTGACCGCGGACAGATTGATCGCTCCCTCGTTCAAGAGGCGATCGACCGCTACCAGCTCTTCAACTACTCGATCTCCGGAAACGATCACGCCGGCGACGAGTAAAGATCCTCTCGAAGGCTCATATTGACCGATGGGCAGTTGATGTAAGTGGGTGCGGATCCCAAACGGGATTCGCACCCACTTTTGTCATTGATCCAACTTTTCACTCATACATGCAAATAGCGTGAGACGCTGCTACCCGGGGCGCAAACTCCTCGGGTAGCAGCGTCTTATCAAGACTAATCAGTCGACGTGAGCGCCCCTGTAATGCGGGTTTGCAAGGTTCTCCGGCGACAAAATCGCTTCGACTTCTTCGTCAGAGAGAAGCCCCATCTCTGCGATAACTTCTCGCACAGTCTTCCCCTCAGCAGCGGCGCGTTTCCCAACGATGTCACCCAGATGGTGTCCGATCACGTCATTGAAGTAGGTGACGATGCCGATCGAGTTTTCGACGTAGGCTCGGCACACATCGGCATTGGCAGTAATCCCCTTCACGCAACGCTCACGAAGAGTGTCACAAGCGTTGACCAGAAGATCGATCGATTCAAAGATCGCCTGAGCGATGACCGGTTCCATCACGTTGAGTTGCAGCTGGCCGGCTTCAGCAGCCATCGTTACAGTCTGGTCATTTCCGATGACTTTGAAGCAGACCTGATTGACGACCTCGGGAATGATGGGATTGACCTTCGCTGGCATGATAGATGAACCCGCTGCCATTTCTGGAAGGTTAATCTCGTTCAATCCTGCGCGCGGACCGGAGGCAAGCAAGCGCAAATCATTGCAAATCTTCGAAAGCTTCACCGCGGTACGCTTGATCGCTGCGTGCATCGAAACGTAAGCGCCAGTATCCGACGTCGCCTCAACCAAGTGGGTTGCTGCCTTTACTCGAGCCCCACTGATCTGAGCCAAATGACGCACGACTGCTTCCTGGTAACCCGCAGGAGTATTAAGCCCAGTGCCAATAGCGGTTGCACCCAGGTTAGTTTCAAGAAGCAACTCCGAGTTCGCCTCGAGACGCGGATCCTCTTCGCGCAAGGTCACTGCAAACGCTGTCATCTCCTGTCCAAGAGTCATGGGAACAGCATCCTGAAGCTGCGTACGACCCATGGTGAGAATGTCGTGGAATTCTTCTCCCTTTGCGTCAAAAGCCCCTGCGAGGTCTTCGATGGCAGTGCGCAGTCTTTCGACTTTACCGTGCAAGGCTAGACGGAATGCCGTTGGATAGGCATCGTTGGTGGACTGCGAGTGATTGACGTGATCGTTGGGATTAATGACCGAGTAATCCCCTCGAGGCAACCCCATCATTTCGAGTGCGCGGTTAGCGATGACTTCGTTCGCGTTCATATTGACGCTTGTCCCCGCGCCGCCTTGGAACTGATCGATTGGGAATTGGTCCATGCATGAACCATTCGTCAAAATGTCATCACACGCGGCAACAATCGCATCCGCAGACTTCGCGCTAATCACACGCAATTCGCGGTTCGCCAGCGCACAGGCTTTCTTCACTTGGACGATGGCACGAATCAGTTCAGGAACTTGATTGATACTGCGGCCGCTGATCCGATAGTTCTCAAGAGCTCGCAGGGTATGAATCCCCCAATACGCATCATCGGGAACCTCACGCGTGCCCAGCAGATCTTCTTCGATACGTGCCACCTGTTATCTCCTTGATTCAGTGCGTCAGCTATGGCTCTCTTTGATTTTAGGACACGAATTGAGAACTAGTGAGTCAGCTCATCGACGCTAGCGAAGATATCCCCAAAAGTGTGCCAGTCAGCAATGATGGCGTCCTCAATACTGATGTTCAGTTCATGTTCAATTGCCGTGACAATCGCATAGAGAGAAAGAGTATCGAGGTCGAGCTCCTCCAATGAAAGGCCATCGTGGAGCTGAGATTCCTCGATAGAAGTATGTGCACGCACCGCACTGACGACGACCTCGCGAACATGCGCACTTCTTTCTTCTTGCGCTTTCTCGCGTGCCCCCTCGATCGCGTCTACGGGAGTATTTTCGGCATTCGAGGCCAAGGCTTGACCGAGTGCATCTCCTAGGAGATCGCCAATGGTCCCCATCCGTCAGCCCACTCGATTCAGCCAGCGTACGGGAGCACCCGCACCAGCATGACGGAAGGGTTCAAGTTCATCGTCCCATGCCTGGCCAAGAGCAAGATCTAATCCTTCACGCAGTTCCTCATAGGAAGTGGCGTTTTCAATTGCAGCGCGAACGCGATCCTCGGGAACAACAACATTGCCCACGCTATCCATTTGGGCGTGGAAGATTCCCAAAGACGGCGTGTGAGACCACCGGCCAGCATCGCATGACGGGCTTGCTTCTTCGGTCACTTCGTAGCGCAGATGTTCCCAACCGCGAAGCGCAGATGCGAGGCGGGCTCCAGAACCGGCACTGCCCACCCACGAGTATTCGCTCCTCAACATCCCGGGAGCAGCTTCTTGCGGAGTCCACTGCAAGTGAACTTCAGTTCCCAAGGCAGCACCAACGGCCCACTCGATGTGCGGACAAAGAGCAGGCGGGGTTGAGTGTACGAAAAGTACACCGCGGGTATAGGTCCCTCGCATTGTGGCCTCCTGTGTTTGAGGATCGTCTTCCCCTACGTCCTCTTACGTCAATGCCACAAACAAACGGTGTGAAGCTATTCTAACCTAAAAACTGCGGCGGATCCCAGAGGATCCGCCGCAGTTGCGCGAGATAGATACTCACATATTGCTTTTAGTAGTTCTGCTCACGAATCTCGCGCAGCGCGCGCTTGCGAGTCTTACGATCCAAGCGATCAATGTAGAGCATCCCGTCCAAGTGATCACATTCGTGTTGAAGACAACGAGCCATAAGCTCCTCGCCTTCAACGACAACAGGCTTGCCATCCAAATCGATGCCCTCCACACGCGCATACCATGCACGCTGAGTGGGGAACCACAACTGCGGTACAGAAAGGCAGCCCTCGTCCCCGTCTTGATACTCATCTTCACTGAGTTCAACGATCCGGGGATTAAGCACGTAGCCGATCTCGCCGTCAATGTTGTAAGAAAAGGCGCGCAGCCCAACACCGATCTGATTCGCAGCCAAACCAGCGCGACCATCCATATCCACAGTTTCGAGGAGATCTTCAACCAGCGCCTTCACGCTCTGATCAATATCGCGAATGGGATCACAAGGAGTGCGCAGGACCGGATCACCGATCACTCGAATCTCGCGAAGAGCCATTTACTTCACCTTCCCAAAAGATCACGATGGATCTGCTCGATACGCTCCACCGCAGATTCGACCGGAACTTCAAAAGACTCCCCGCTCGCGCGCAGGCGAATCTCAACCTTGCCTTCAGCAAGGCCTCGTCCAACGACGACCGAAACCGGGATACCCACGAGCTCGGCGTCCGCGAACTTCACACCTGCGGAAACCTTACGACGATCATCAAAAAGGACGTCCAAACCATCGCGGTCCAGGGCCGAGGAAATCGATGCCGCAGTATCGAAAATCTCGTCTGTCTTACCCGTGGCCAGGACGTGTACGTCGAAGGGAGCGATATTCGCGGGCCATGCCAGACCACGCTCATCGCTGTTGGTTTCTGCAAGCGCGGCCAGAACACGAGAGACACCGATTCCATAGGAACCCATAGTGACGACCTGGCTCTTACCGTTCTCGTCAAGCACCGTCAGTCCCAAGGACTTCGCATACTTGCGTCCCAGCTGGAAGATATGACCGACCTCGATGCCACGTTCCAGGTGCAGAGGACCAGAACCGTCGGGAGCAAGATCCCCCTCACGGACTTCAGCAGCCTCGATCGTTCCATCAGCCGTAAAATCACGACCCATGGTCAACCAATAAACGTGCTTACCGGGAGTATTCGCACCCGCAATCCACGTCGTTCCATCAACAACGCGAGGATCAACCAGGAAACGGATCCCGCCAACCGGGTTGCCGTCTTCATCCAGATGACGTGCGGGAGAGTTCGGACCAGCGGCCATGGGACCGATGTAGCCCGGAACCAACTCGGGGTACTTCGCCAAGTCTTCCGGTGTCGACATTTCCACCTCAGCGGGAGCAACCGAGGCCTCGAGGCGCTTCATATCAACGTCACGATCCCCAGGCACGCCGAGCAGCACAACCTCGCGCTCCCCATCGGGATGGGTCAAGGTCACCACAAAGCTCTTCAATGTATCCGAGGCCTGCCACGGACGATCCTCACGCGGATAGAGCTCGTTCGAGCGCTCCACCAGAGCATCGATCGTCGGGGCATTGGGCGTCTCACGCATTTCAACCGCAGGAATACCGTCGAAAGGAATCGGCTCCGGCGCGGGGGTCACCACGGCCTCGGCATTAGCGGCGTAGCCACCAGGGGAACGCACGAAAGTATCCTCACCGATCGGGCTGGGATGAAGGAACTCTTCGGAACGAGAGCCGCCCATCGCACCCGACATCGCTGAGACAATGACGTATTCCAAGCCCAGACGCTTAAAGATACGCTCGTAGGTATCGCGTTCATTCTGGTAGGAAACATCCAGCGCGGCATCGTCGATATCGAAGGAATACGCATCCTTCATGACAAACTCACGGCCACGGATCAGACCTGCACGCGGACGCGCTTCATCGCGATACTTTGTCTGGATCTGGTAGATGGTCAGAGGAAGATCCTTGTAGGAGGAATACTGATCCTTCACCAGGAGGGTAAACATCTCCTCGTGGGTCGGGGCCAGCAGGTAGTCCCCGCCCTTACGATCCTGAAGCTTGAACAGCGTGGGGCCATACTCGTCCCAGCGATGTGTTTCCTTGTAGGGATCCGCCGGGAGAAGCGCAGGAAGATGAACTTCCTGAGCGCCCATCGCATCCATCTCTTCACGAACGATGTCTTCAACCTTACGCAACAGGCGCAGGCCCAAAGGAAGCCACGTGTAGATACCAGGAGCTGTACGACGAATGTAGCCAGCACGGACAAGGAGCTTATGCGAAATTACCTCGGCATCAGCCGGGTCTTCACGCAAAGTACGCAGAAAAAAAGAGGAAAGAGTTCTTAACACACCTCAATCCTAAAGCACGGCGGGCACAGGCACGAAGCCTGCACCCGCCGTGGCATATTGTTCAGCTCACAAAGCCTCTGCTGCTTCCTTCAAATCACGCAGCATCGACATGGTGGAATACGACTCAGCGCACACTCCAGCCCACAGGCGCCACGCAGGAACAGACTCAGTTGCCTGATGACGCTCACGCAGGTGCAGGCGAGTACGATCGTTGGCCTCGGGAAGAAGAGCAAAAGTACAGGTACCGGTGTAGTCCTCAACCTGGTCTTCCCACTCAAGGTTGCTTCCGGGGGCAGGAACGCGAATAACCAAGCAATCGTTTTCCTGGCGGATCAACACACGACCGTCTTCATCCTCTTCAAAAGCAGCGTCCAAAACTTCCCAGACGCGCGTCGGAAGAGCATCGATAACGACCGAGCGATCGACGACGACATCAGCGTTAGGCAGCTCAAGGTCTCCGGGCAGAGAAACCGCGGCCTCGGAACGGGTCAATCCGATACGGCGCGGGAAACCCGTCGCGCAAATCGCACCCGCACACCCCAGCACGCCCAGAGCCAATACGTGACGAATCTTCATAACAATCCCCTTCATTGAAGCGGTAGTAGCAATTGTTTTCTTTGTAGTGAAGGATACGTGAAGCGCAATCGCGCAACTCCCCTAGCGGATGATGGGCATGACCTCGACAGAGCCTTCCCCTTCTTCCAAGCCCATTTCTTCAGCCAAAAGATTAGCGTGCTTGATCAAGGTCGGGACGATGTCGTCTTCGGGAACGGTCTCAACAACTTCTCCGCGGATAAAAATCTGTCCCTTGCCATTTCCCGAGGCCACACCCAGGTCAGCTTCACGAGCCTCGCCGGGGCCATTCACCACGCAGCCCATGACGGCAACGCGAAGGGGAACAGTAAGGTCCTTGAGGCCTTCAGTGACATTTTCTGCCAGCGTCCACACGTCAACTTGGGCACGCCCGCACGAAGGACACGAGACGATCTCAAGAGTCTTCTCACGCAGCCCCATAAATTCAAGAAGCTTCGTGCCAACCTTGACTTCTTCTACGGGAGGCGCAGAAAGAGAGACGCGAATAGTATCGCCGATTCCATCGGCAAGAAGGACACCGAAAGCCGCACAGGACTTGATTGTTCCCTGGAATGCGGGGCCGGCCTCGGTCACTCCCAAGTGAAGAGGCCAATCGCCTTTCTCTGCGAGAAGACGGTAGGCCTGAACCATCGTGAGCACATCATGATGCTTGACGGAAATCTTGAAATCGTGGAAGTCATTTTCTTCGAAGAGCGACGCTTCCCAAACGGCAGACTCAACCAGGGCCTCGGGAGTTGCTCGGCCATACTTCTTGAGAAGGCGCGGATCCAAAGACCCAGCATTCACACCGATACGCAGTGACGTTCCATGATCGGAAGCCGCGCGGCAAATTTCCTTCACCTGGTCATCGAACTTACGAATGTTTCCCGGGTTCACGCGAACTGCACCACAACCGGCCTCGATCGCCGCGAAAACATACTTCGGATTGAAGTGGATGTCGGCGATCACGGGAATACGGGATTGCTTAACGATAATCGGGAGCGCCTCAGCATCCTTATCGGTCGGGCAGGCAACGCGGACAATATCGCAGCCCGCTGCGGTTAGCTCTGCAATCTGCTGCAGTGTCGCACCGATATCGTGTGTTTTCGTTGTCGTCATCGACTGAACAGAAACGGGAGCCCCACCACCGACGGGTACATCCCCCACCATGATTCGACGAGTCTTTCGACGCGGAAACGGGCTTTCGTGGACGCTCGGCATCCCTAAGTTAATCTCAGTCACCTTGTTATTATCTCCCACTCGAAACTGGCTGGCACGCGGGCTCAGCTCTATTGCAAAGAAATTGGCGCAATGATGTCAGCTGCGACCAGCAAGACTGTCATAGCGATCAGGAGTGCGCCCATCGTATATGTCAGCGGCATCAAGCGAGCAGTATCGGCGGGCGGCGGAACTTGCCTGCCTCTGGCACGAGCAATCCCACGCCGAATCCACTCGTAAAGCGCGGAAACAATATGCCCACCATCAAGCGGGGGGAAAGGCAGAAGATTAAAAACAAAAAGCGCCATATTGAGAGAAGCCAAAATCGACAGAAGTAGTGCAAGCGAGCGCATCCATCCCCCGCTGGAAGCAGTGACCTCCGAAGAAGTCGCATCTGCTGCGATTCGACCAATTCCGACAACCGACATCACGCCTGCAGAATCGCGCGGTGTGCCCTTAACGAGCGATTGCCCAACATCCCACAAGGCAAGTGGCAAGCGAACGACAACTTGTACGGTACCGGTAAAGGTCTGCCACACTGACGAGGCTACGGTCGCTGGGCTTGCCGCATGGTATTCGATTCCGGCTATCACACCAATGCTCACAGAATCAGCCGTGCGCAGCGGGTCGATCTGCACGTGATAGCTCTGGCCTTGGCGTAGATAGTCGACGCCAATTTCACCCTGCGAGCTTGCAATCGCTTGGCGCATCTCATCCCACGACTGAACACCTGTTCCGTTAATCGCGGTAATCGTGTCCCCACGCCGAATTCCAGCCGCGTATGCGGGAGCTTGGACGCTTGTTCCTTGCGAGGACAGTTCTTGGGGAACATCGCCGAGGGTCAACGAGGCGCGAGGAATTCCGATCCCGACCAAAGCAACTGTCATGAGCACGATGGATAGGAAGAGATTGACCATCGGCCCACCCAGCATGACAACGATCTTCTTGGCTGGATGAAGGAGATAAAATGCGCGAGATTCGTAGCCCTGAGGAATTTCTTCCATGCTTGCTTCGCGGGCTTCTTGGGCGAGAGTGGGCTTTCCCCTGCTATTCGTTGTCTTTATCCCCTCACGCGCCGGAGCAAACATTCCGACAATACGGACGTAGCCGCCCAGAAGAATTGCTCGAAGGGAATAGGTCGTGTCGCCTTTCTTCCACGCAAGAAGTCTGGGGCCAAAACCGACAGCGAACTCAGGAACGTAAACGCCGAATTTCTTGGCAGGAAGCATGTGACCGCATTCGTGCAGGGCAACCGAGATCAGCAAACCCACGATGACAATGACTACACCGATAATTCCCACGTTCGTCCTTCGTCCTCATCCAATGCGTGCGACGGTATTCCTACTGCCCCGACCTATTAAGCCTGTTCCAGCCTAGCGGCATCTAGTACGTATCCGCAGACACAATCAGTAAGCACACAAGTGCTCAGCCCGATTTCGCGCCCACTCTTCAACGCCGAGAATATCTTCCACACTTGGCTGCGCAATACCAGAGTGTTCGCCAAGAACCTGCGCCAAAAGGTCGACAATCGACAGATAGGGAAGCCTCTCTTCGAGGAAGGCTTGAACGAAAACTTCGTTCGCCGCGTTATAGACTGCCGGGTGCGTTGCCGATTCTGAAACAGCTGTGCGAGCAAGAGTGAGGGCCGGGAAAGTCTCGAAATCAACGGGTTCGAAGGTCCACTCCTGTGCGCGGAGAAAATCAACGGGTCTTTCAATATCAGGAAGCCGCTCAGGCCAAGTGAGTCCCAGAGCAATCGGGAGCTTCATATCGGGCGGAGAAGCCTGGGCGATCGTTGCGCCATCTTTCCACGTCACCATCGAGTGAACGATGGACTGAGGATGAACAACCGGCACAATATCATCTGCTGGAATATCAAAAAGAAGGTGCGCTTCGATCAGTTCGAGGCCCTTGTTGACCAGCGTTGAGGAATTGATGGTGACAACGGGTCCCATGCTCCACGTCGGGTGTGCCAAAGCCTGCTGGGGAGTGACATCCGTGAGTTCATGGCGTTTCTTTCCTCTGAAAGGACCGCCCGAGGCCGTGAGAACAAGCTGGGCAACCTCGCTCTTTCCTGTCACGCGAGAAGCAGTCAATCCCTTTTCATGCACACCGCTTTCCAGACATTGAGCAATCGCTGAATGTTCTGAATCAACGGGAACGATCTGTCCAGGTCGACGCATACACCTGCGTACCAAGGAACCGCCAACAACCAAGGATTCCTTATTTGCCAGGGCTAGGGTTGCACCCGCTTCAAGTGCAGCGAGTGTAGGTCCGAGGCCAACGCCTCCGGTTATCCCATTCAAAACCACGGCCTTGGGGAAAGATCCAGCGATCTGCGTCGAGGCCTCTACGCCGTGGAAGATTTCCGGGAGAGTTCCCCCCTTGGAGCGAATGAGTTGAGCGAGTTCATCAACGTCACCGCTGTGGATACCCACGATTTGTGGGCGATAGCGTACGCACTGCTGAGCAAGGAGTTCGAGGGAATGTCCACCCGCGCTCAGCGCGACAACATCGAAACGCTCTGCGTATTGGTCGATAACCTGCAGGGCCTGGGTGCCGATGGATCCCGTTGAGCCTAGAAGGACAACTTGCTGTGTCATCGTTTAATTCACGGAGAGAAGGATCTCGACTGCACGGCCTAGATAGGCATCAACTGGCCCCATCGCATATGCTTTCTTGCCGCGCGCGGACTTGAACAAGGCATGGCGAACATCGTCAGCCAGAAGTTCCTCACGATCATCGAAGAAGGCAGCGATCCGATCCAAAAGATCATCGACTTGCTCAGCATCGTAGCCAATTCCGGACTTTGGGTGAGCAAAGCGATCCCCGTAGGGACGAAGCAATCGCGGGTACAAGGTGGTCGCACGGTCGGCGACTTTTTCGTACCAAGCAGCCTCTCCGTTAACTGCAATGTGGTCAGCACGATCACGCTGAACAAAAGCAGCTTCAAGGCGGCTCATCGCTGCATCGACAGCCTGCGTGTCATAACCGTTGCGCTGCCGAGGGAAGGAAGCCTGCCGGACCTGCTCCGCACTGAATTGCTCAGCAGGAAGGCCTCCCTCGTAGGCATGACGAGCATCGACGAAGAAGTCATCTACGGCGTCCTTACCGTAACCACGCCGGAAAATTCCCGTCGTCGGGAAAGCGTCGCTCATCGCATCTCCTCTTCATGTGCATTATTCTCACGCGCACTTTGACGCGCGCGCTCGCGGTTATTGACAGCCGTCGCAAGCTGCCCACAGGCACCGTCGATATCAGAGCCGCGGGTATCGCGAATCGTTGTCGAGATTCCATTGTCTCGCAGTGTGTGTACGAATGCATCCTGCGCACGACGAGTGGACGCTGTCCAAATGGATCCCGGAGTTGGATTGAGAGGAATTGGGTTGACATGTGCCCATCCCCTGCCGCGCTTGTTGAGCTCGTCAGCAAGGAGTTGTGCACGCCAAACCTGATCATTCATATCTTTAATCAAGGCGTATTCAATAGATACGCGACGTCCAGTCGCAACGAAGTAACGTCGCGCGGCGTCAAGAAGCTCGCCGACCTTCCAGCGAGAATTAATAGGAATGAGCTCATCTCTGAGGTCATCGTCTGGAGTATGCAGGGACACGGCCAAAGTCACGGGCAGACCTTCTTGCGCGAGGCGATCAATCGCAGGAACCAGACCGACCGTCGATACAGTGACATTGCGTGCCGACATACCGAAACCGCTTGGCGAAGGATCAATGATTCGATGGAGAGCCCCCACAACCGCCTTGTAGTTTGCGAGAGGCTCCCCCATTCCCATGAACACAATGTTCGATAGGTGCGTGGGCGATCCACCAACCATCCCCTGTTCACACGCTTGATGTGCGCAGCGTACTTGGTCAATAATTTCGGCCGTCGACAAATTACGTGTCAGCCCCATCTGACCTGTGGCACAGAAAGGACAGCCCATCCCACACCCAGCCTGGGAAGAAATGCACAAAGTCGTCCGATCGCTGTAACGCATGAGGACAGACTCCACGCGGGCCCCGTCGTAGAGTTCCCACAGGTGCTTAAGAGTCTCTCCACGATCGGCCTCAAGAACAGCGACCTCACGTACAAGAGAAGGAAGAAGTGTCGCAGAAATGACGTCATACGCGCTCTTCGGCATATCCGTCATCAGCGCGGGATCGCTCACGTGGCGTTCAAAGTAGTGACGCGAAAGTTGGTCAGCGCGGAAAGGAGGCAGCCCGGCCTCGGAAACAAAAGCCTTGCGTTCACTTCGGTCAAAATCAGCAAGATGACGAGGGGCTTTTCCGCGCCTACGCGCAGCAAAAGTCACCTGAGGCTTCGCATCAGGCGATGTCGCACCTTCGGGCAATTGATCTGTTGGACGTACCTCACGTCGCTTGTGCTGTTCTATGCTCACCGCAACGGCCTCCTTTCCACGTGCATAGCCTAATCGCTCCCACCGGCATCTTCGTCCATCGCTAGCTGTGCTTAGCGAAGTGCGAGAAGAAAAATCACATAGAAAACGGGGGCCGTCATGACAAGAGAGTCCACGCGATCAAGGACGCCGCCGTGCCCGGGGATCAAAGCAGACATATCTTTCAAACCGACTTCACGCTTGATCAAGGATTCAGTGAGGTCACCGATCGTCGCACAGACACAGCCACACGCACCGGCGATCAAACCCCACCACCACGGTGCGCCCAGAAGATAGAAGCCGCCAACGCCGATACCGATGCAGAACGCAAGCGATCCAACGAATCCTTCCCACGACTTCTTTGGGGACAGACGCGGCGCCATCGGATGCTTTCCGAAGAGAATACCGACAAGCCAGCCGCCAATATCGTTAAAGCAGGTCACCGCAACATAGACCCCAATAACTGCAGGCGAGCGAAACTCGCGCAGCATCAAGACAACGAAGCAGGCGAGGAAAGGAACGTAGATTGCGCTAAACACGCTGGCCGTGATGTCAGCAATCCGAGAAGGCGTGGGGGCATCAATGAGGCGCCACACCACAACCGCAAAAACAGTGAGGTAGAGGGCCATGGTGAGGGCCTCGGGGCCAAGAAGCCACGCGCAGACCATCATGCCGATTGCGCCAAGGTACAAGGGAGCAAGGGCGATATGAGTGCCAACCCGAGCGAAGGCTCCTCCCAACTCCCACAATCCAAGCAGAGCGATGCAGCACACGAAGCCGACAAAGAGCCCTTGGACGACAAGTAGCGAGGCGACGAGCAAGGCAATCAGGACTACAGCAGAAGAAACCGCTGCCGGAAGATTGCGACCGGCCTTCCCCGTTGGTGCTAGTGGCTGGGTGTTTTCGCGCGGCTGAGGTGAAAAGACGCGCGAAAACACCGATGGACCGTGTTGATGGGATGTGGTGGACATCAGATGGTGAGAAGTTCGCTTTCCTTAGTTGCAAGAAGGTGGTCGATCAATTCGACGCGAGCCTTCGTTGCAGCCTCGAGGGCCTTTTCTGCGCGCTCGACTTCGTCTTCTCCTGCTTCGCCGTCCTTCTTCAGACGATCGAGGCTTTCCTTTGCCTTACGACGGATAGAGCGAACCGAAACGCGGGCATCTTCTGCCTTGTTCTTTGCCTGCTTGACGTATTCCTTACGACGTTCTTCAGTCAAA
The DNA here is from genome assembly GCF_976954355.1 of Actinomyces sp. Marseille-QA0893. Classification (NCBI taxonomy): domain Bacteria; kingdom Bacillati; phylum Actinomycetota; class Actinomycetes; order Actinomycetales; family Actinomycetaceae; genus Actinomyces; species Actinomyces sp. Marseille-QA0893. The sequence goes on along the minus strand of NZ_CDRJSY010000005.1, from coordinate 167,800 downwards.
GCGGGCAAAACAACGCGTACAACGTTTCCGTCATCAGTCGGGTTGACCCCCAAATCGGACTCGCGCAGAGTCTTGATGATCTCCTGGGTCGCCGTGCGATCAAAAGGCGAAATCAGAACGGTACGAGCTTCAGGAATCTGGAAAGAAGCCAGCTGCTGCATCGGGGTCGGGGCTCCATAGTAGTCAACAAGGAGCTGCTCGAACATGCCAGCATTTGCACGTCCGGTCCGGATATTACCGAATTCATGACGGGCTGCTTCGACCGTCTTATCCATTTTTTCTTCTGCTTCAAGCAGGATGTCGTCGATCACGGAAATCTTCCTTTCAGTGTGATTCGCTGAGGACAAGCGTACCGATTTTTTCGCCACGGAGCGCGGCGGTAACGTTACCGGGTTCTGACATTCCAAAGACTCGCATTGTCAGCCCGTTTTCCTGGCCAAGCGCAAAGGCAGCAGCATCAACGACCTTCAGACCACGGCTCAGTGCATCTTGATAGGTGACGAAGTCAAGCTTATGCGCATTCGGGTTGACTCGAGGATCATCATCGTAGACGCCGTCAACACCATTCTTTGCAACAAGAAGTTCATCGCAATGAGTTTCCAATGCGCGCTGCGCGGAGACCGTATCGGTAGAGAAGTAGGGCAATCCTGCACCTGCGCCGAAGAGAACAACGCGCCCCTTTTCGAGGTGACGAATAGCGCGCAGCGGAATGTAGGGCTCTGCGACCTGTTGCATTGCAATTGCACTTTGGACGCGAGCGGGAACACCAGACTGCTCGATGAAATCTTGAAGCGCCAGGGCATTCATGACTGTGCCGAGCATTCCCATGTAGTCTGCACGTGAGCGGTCCAGACCTTGCCTGGACAACTCGGCTCCGCGGAAGAAGTTACCACCGCCAACGACGACTGCAACCTGGATCCCCGCGTGAACTGCCTCGGCAATCTGCTCTGCAATTGAGCGGACGACAGTGGGATCGAGGCCGACGGAACCTCCGCCAAAGGCTTCACCTGAGAGTTTGAGGAGGACGCGACGAGCAGCTGGCATGAGTACTTCTCCTTTGAATGAGTGCTGAGTCCTAAGAGATAGGGTGATGGCCCCGCATTAAGCGGGGCCATCACACAAAATCAGGCGCCGACGTGGACGCGCACGAACTGGGTGACCTTTGCACCAGCGTCGCGCAGAACCTGTCCGACGGACTTTGAAGGATCGCGAGCAAATGCCTGATCGACCAGGCAGTTGTCCTTGAAGAATGCCTCAAGACGTCCCTGAACAATCTTGGGGACGATCTTCTCAGGCTTGCCTTCCTCGAGGGTGATCTTCTCGAGGGTGGCGCGTTCCTTCTCCAAGACATCGGCCGGAACCGAGTCGCGGTCAAGGTAAGCGGGCATGTAGGCAGCAACGTGCATCGCGATATCGTGTGCAACGCCAGCTCCAGCTGCGTCGGTGACGACGAAGACACCAACCTGCGGGGGCAGGTCGGGGCTGGTCTGGTGCAGGTAGAGATCAACGTTCTCGCCCTCAACGCGAATCACGCGACGGATTTCGAGCTTTTCGCCGATGACTGCGGCCATTGCGTCAAGCTGTTCCTTGACAGTGGAGTCGCCCATCGGAGCTGCAAGCAGCGAGTCAACGTCGGATGCGCCGGAGGCAACAGCGGCCTCGAGGACAGAGTGTGCGAAGTCAATGAACTTCTGGTTCTTGGCAACGAAGTCGGTCTCGGAGTTGACCTCGACCATAACGCCCACGCCGTCCTGAACGGAGGCAGCCAGCAGGCCGGCCGATGCCTGACGACCTTCGCGCTTGGACAGCGACTTCAGGCCCTTCAGACGAATGATTTCGAGAGCCTTTTCAGCATCGCCGTCGGCTTCCTGGAGCGCCTTCTTGACGTCCATCATGCCTGCGCCAGTCTTCTCGCGCAGAGCCTTCACATCAGCAGCGGTGAAATTAGCCATTACTGATTTCCTTCTTTCTGAGCTTCAGTCCTGTGCGGGGGTTTCAGACTCGTTGGCCACGGCCTGTGCTGCTGCCTCGTCAGCGGCAACTTCGCCTTCGAGAAGCTCGCGCTCCCACTCAGCCAAAGGCTCAGCAGCGGTTTCCTCGGAAGCATTCTTGCGGCCGGCGCTGCGTGCAAGCAGGCCTTCGGCAACTGCGTCGGCGATCACGCGGGTCAGCAGTGCAACGGCGCGAATGGCGTCATCGTTGCCGGGAATACGGTAGTCGACCTCGTCCGGATCTGCGTTGGTATCGAGGATGGCCACGATCGGGATGTTGAGCTTGCGAGCTTCGGAAACCGCCAGGTGTTCCTTCTTCGGGTCAACGATCCACACTGCGGAGGGAACCTTGGCCATATCGCGAATACCACCGAGGGTGCGAGCAAGCTTGTCCTTCTCGCGGCGCATCATGAGCAGTTCCTTCTTGGTGCGGCCGGAAGATGCCACATCGTCGAAGTCAATCTGCTCGAGTTCCTTCAGGCGCTGCAGACGCTTGGAAACGGTAGAGAAGTTGGTGAGCATACCGCCGAGCCAACGGTGGTTCACGTAAGGCATGCCAACGCGCTGTGCCTGCTCGGCGACAGCTTCCTGAGCCTGCTTCTTGGTGCCAACAAAGAGGATGGTTCCACCGTGAGCAACGGTTTCCTTCACGAAATCGAAGGCAATATCGATATCGGCAATGGTCTGCTCGAGGTCGATGATGTAGATGCCGTTACGTTCGGTGAGGATGAAACGCTTCATCTTCGGGTTCCAACGACGGGTCTGGTGCCCGAAGTGCACGCCAGATTCCAGGAGCTGGCGCATGGTGACGACTGCCATTGCATCGTCCTTTCCCCGCTGGGCGGGATCGTGGGGTTTCCCCCGGTTTTCTCGGTTAATGTGCCTTTTCGGCCCTGGTGCTATGACGTTGCGACCCATTGGACCGTGACGCAACTGCCCCGGCACTTTCACTTCCGTGAGGTGCTCGGAAAATAGCACGCGAAGTCATTCGCACAGCGAATGCTGTCCAATCTTATCTCATCTCACCTAGCTCGTCGGACCCAGCGGGGTACAAAATGCAGCAATTTCACTTGCAATAGCTCACATGCCTTTATCCACAGGAAGGATATTCACTCGGCGTTTTCCACAGATTTCATTTTGCACGAGCCCCATCGTTTCCCTATGTGCAGGCTGGATTCATGAATCAACGTACGTATGGCTTTCTGCGGCTCATCCCTGCTGTGGCGACATTCATCTTCGCTTGGAGCCTTTGTTTCCCTAGAATAGCAACACCAGCCATGCCACGCGCTTCTTCCGTGTGGACTCTTCCTTTTTCTCAGCCTTTCACTCTTACTCAAGGTTTTGCCCTACCTGATAAGCCATGGCTTTCAGGTTCACGAGGAATATGGATCGACATCGGAAGTGAGGATCCTTCGCTTCGCTCCCCGTGCAACGGAACCGTAGTCTTTTCCGGGATGCTCGCCGGACGCGAAGTCCTTTCCATTGATTGCTCGGGCATCCATTCCACCTTTGAGCCAGCAACTTCTTCCCTCCACATTGGCGAGGCCGTGCAGCGCGGGCAGCGCATCGGTGAGCTTGCCCCGCCCAAGCAGGGGGATTCGCACATGCGGAAGGGCGATCTTCACTGGGGTGCGAAAGTTAGTCGTTACCGCTACATCAATCCGCTCAGAATGCTCCAAGGACACCCGCGGTTGAAAACTCTTCAATGAGTGCTAAGCCCTAGGATGCGCTTGTTTGTAGATAGCGCTCAGGCGCTGAGCATCCACATGCGTATAACGCTGAGTTGTTTGAAGTGAAGAATGTCCAAGCATTTCTTGCACGGCTCGAAGGTCTGCACCTCCAGCCAGGATATGGGTCGCAGCAGTGTGGCGAAGGGCGTGAGGGGCGAGGTCTCGCACGCCTGCCTGTGCGCACATTCGATGGATCATCGCGCGGATCACACGAGGGTCAATGCGCCGTCCCTTATCTCCAACAAAGAGAGCTCGTCCCGCCTCGGGAATCGCCAAACTCGGGCGACCATGAGAAAGCCATGCTTGCAGTGCGGACAAACACGCGCGTGTAAAAGGAACAACTCGTTCTTTGTTGCCTTTACCGATCACTCTTAATGTCATGCCCTGTTGGTCAATCGACGTCGTATCCAGCGAGCACACTTCACTCACGCGAATACCGGTCGCGTAAATCGTCTCAAGGATGGTCCAATCGCGTATCGCCGCCGGCGAATTCTCCTCGCGTGCGCGAGTGGCTGCATAAGACAGGAGCTCGGCCGTATCGGAAGGGGTCTGAACCTGTGGAAGCTTTTGGTCCCCGCGAGCGCTGGTCACGAGCAAGCCGGGGTCGCTGTCAAGGTACCCGCGGCGATATGCCCAAGCGGTGAAGGAACGAATTGAAGCGGTTCTGCGTGAGATTGTCGATCGCGATTTCCCCTGTTGAACCAAACTGGCGAGCCAGGCGCGAATTGCCCGAAGAGTGACGACGCTGCGGATGTTCTCTGTTGAGAGTTCATCGACCTGACAATAAGTAGTGAATGAACGCAGATCACTGACATAGGCGCGAAGGGTGTGCTCTGATACCGCGAGATTGGCGCGCAAATACACGCCCCATGCATCGATCAAAGACTCCTCCACGGGGCAAGTCTATCGGCCTTGCCCGAGACTGCGATGCCAGCCGCGCTCATCGACACCGACGAATGCACTGAGTTGAAGTCGAACAAGAGCGACCTTAACGGATTCTTCATCGAGGCCAGCCGCAACAGCAAGACGCTCGGTCGTCATGGAGCGTCTTTGGGGAAGGGCCTCATAAACCCGGCGTAGTAGCGGTTCGAGGGAATCAACAAGACCATCAGGAGCAGTAGGATCTCCGAACAATGGAAGCTCGTGGATCTCTGGCGCGTTTGCCTCCCCTATCATTTCGAGGACATCGACATAGTCACGGATTAGAGTTCCCCCATTGCGAAGCAAATCATGGACCCCGCGCGATGCTTCCGAATATATAGATCCGGGGATTCCACCAACGGGTGTTCCCTGCTCGAGCGCCCACCGAGAGGTGGCCAGCGCCCCTGAACGCGGCGAGGCCTCGACAACGACAACTCCGCTTGCAGCGGCAGCAATCAAGCGGTTCCTTCCCAAGAATCGCCACTTTGCAGGACGGAATGTGCATGGAACTTCAGAGATGAGCGCTCCCCCACAGGCAAGGATTGTTCGAAAGAGATCCGTGTTGCATGCGGGATAGAGATTACCCAATCCACCAGCCATGAACGCACATGTGTAGCCAGCCACGTCAACGCTCCCCTGGTGAACATAGGAGTCAATACCGATCGCTCCGCCAGAAATAGTGCCGAACCCCCGATGAGAAAGCTCTCGGGAAAGTTCACGAGCAACGCTGTTCCCGTAATTTGAAGACGCGCGAGCGCCCACAATCGCAATTGAAGAACGCGTCGAGAGTTCCCCGAGAACCCAGAGCATTCGAGGCGCATTTTGCCCAAGTTTGACGAAGCCCTTCGGCCACTTGTCATCCTTTGGCAAGACGATGTGGCCACCGATTTTTTCCAAGATATTGAGCTCGAGGTCTGGTTGAGCTGCAAGAGCCCGAGGCCTCCATCTTTTCCAACACGACCTGTAAGTGTCTTCAAGGCTTTTGAGCGCGCCAGGGATCGAGACCTGTTCCGCAAGGAGCCAGCGCTTCGCCTCTTCATCACCCAATGCGCATCGAAGAACTTCAAGTTGGGTATCCGCGGGCTCGCTGATGCAGTTCCACCACACCTCGTCCAGCAGTTGTTGATTATCCGATTCCATAGTGTTCGCCTCCTTGGCGAAGCTGGAGTGCGCAGGAGAATTCCTCCAGCCCGATCGTATTTTTTCCAGAGAAATCAGCACAGGTCCACATCAATCGAAGGAGGCGATCTGCGCCTCGCATGGAAAGTTCTCCCCGGTCAACAGAGCGATCAATCAGAGACAAAATCCGTTCCGAAGGTGGGTGAGTCGAACGGATCCACGAACCCTCCACATCCCGATTGAGCTGCCAAGGAGTATCTCGCAATCGCCGTAACGCCCGCTCACGTGCCTCGCACACTTGTTCCTTTAACGATGCGGAAGTGAAGTCTGCTGCGCACTTCAAGTCGGCTTGTGTGGGGACCCTCATCGACAAAGTAATGTCAATACGGTCAATGAGGGGCCCAGAGAGGCGCCCCAGATAACGCCGTCGTTGCACGGACGAACATGTGCAGCTCTTCGCTCTCCCGCCAAGATGTCCACACGGGCATGGATTCGTCGCCAAAACTAATTGAAAGGACGCGGGATAGGACGCGATATGACCCGAACGCTGAATTCTGACCCAACCAGATTCAAGGGGCTGGCGTAATGAGTCCAAGACCGCAGGCGCGAATTCAGTGGCCTCATCGAGAAAGAGAACTCCCCCGTGGGCAAGAGACACAGCTCCCGGACGAATACAGCTACTTCCACCACCGACCATCGCTGGAATCGACATCGAGTGATGAGGGGATTGAAAAGGCGCATGGTCAAGCAATCCTCCTGCAGGAAGATCCCCAGCAAGGGAATGAATCGCACTTGCGGTCAGAGCATCGCTCTCACTTAACGCTGGAAGAATCGAAGGAATTCGAGAAGCGATCATCGTTTTCCCACTTCCCGGTTCACCAATCAGCATCAGATGGTGGCCGCCCGCCGCAGCAAGAGCAACAGCGTCCACGGCGGCGTTGTGCCCGCGAACTTGAGAGAAGTCGATCTCTGCGCGAGTCAGACCCGATTTTTCTCCTGATTCGTTTCGTTGTGGCCGCGATCCTGTGTTTCCAGAAACGCCCACGATCCGAGCTCGGGTTGCTTCTCCTCCACATGCGCGAACGAAATCTGCAAGATGGGCAAAGGAGCGCACCTCAATTCCCGGCACAAGTGAAGCTTCTTCGCGCGCCTCCTGTGGAACATAGACCCGAGAGATCCCAGCGCGCCTGGCCGCAATCACTGCTGGCAGGACTCCAGGAACGGTATGAAGACTCCCATCCAGTCCCAGTTCACCGATGAAAACCTCTCCAGCGACGCCTTGAGCTCTGATCTTTGACGAGGCAAGAAGAATGGATACAGCGATCGCGAAGTCAAAACCCGAACCTGATTTGGGCAAACCGGCAGGTGAAAGCCCCACTGTCACATGGCGATCCAGTACTTCCAGTTCACACGCTTGAAGCGCTGAGCGAACGCGATCACGTGCTTCTCGCAGAGAGGCATCTGGAAGCCCAACGAGAGTAAAGGTCACTAGTCCGCGCCCCACGTGTGTTTCGACATCGACGATGGTCCCATCGAGGCCAACCAAAGCGACAGCTCGCGTGCGTGCAAGGAAGGAACTCATGCGATGCCCCTCACCCACTCGATTTTCGGTGGATAGCGATCGAAATCGGCTCTCCCGCCTTCGCGCACTTCTTCTGCGCACCCGCGAGGGACAGTCAGAGCAATGACATCAATGCGGAGCTTGGAAAAGGAGGAGTGCTGATGCGCCCATCGGGCAGCAAGGCGCCGCAACTGGAGCACTTTGCGAGTGTCAACAGACTCCAGTGCACTCCCATACGTTGTGCCGATTCGTGTGCGTACCTCGACAACAACAGCTGTTCGCCCTTCACGCGCAAGGATGTCGAGTTCTCCGCGCCGCGAATCACGCCAATTCCGTTCAAGAACTTCTAGGCCGTTATCTTCGATGAATCGGCAGGCATACTCCTCCCCTGCCTGGCCAAGGTATTTTCTGTGATCCACCATTGCTCCTTCCCTTGAGAGGAAGAATGGCAGGTACAGCAAGCAAAAGTTAGGTAGGACGGGGAATCTGTGGGAAACGCCGTTCAGAGGTCACCCTGTGGATAAAACCGTTTCCTGAACAACAACAGGTCGCCAGGTTCCTGCGGCGGAACCTTGCTATACCGTCCTTAAGCAAGAGGAAGTTCCGGCTTGTTGAGTTCCTCGACGTTGACGTCTTTGTAGGTAACAACGCGGACAGAGTGAACAAAACGCGAAGAACGATAGATATCCCAGACCCAAGCGTCGGTCAGCGTCAACTCAAAGAAAATATCGCCGCCAACAGGTCGAGCTTGTACATCAACGTGATTGCACAGGTAGAAACGGCGTTCGGTCTCGACAACGTACTTAAAGAGTCCGATGACGTCGCGATATTCGCGGAAAAGCGCTAGTTCGAGATTATTCTCGTAAGATTCAATATCGTTCGACATGACGGCCTCCTGTGTTGCTCTCAGTATCTTAGAGGGCCGCAGTGTCTTTTATTCGTCGACACCCGGAAGTTTCCACGAGCGTCGATGAAAGTCAGAAGCTCCCAGCTCGCGGAGCCCGCGAATATGAGCCGCGGAGGAATACCCTTTGTTCCCGGCCCAGTCATACCCCGGGTCCTCACACTCCATCATCAAGCGGTCGCGATACACCTTCGCTGCAACAGACGCTGCCGATACAACCGCACAATGTGCATCCGCTTTTACCCGTGTCACAACAGGTGGAACAGCGATATCGGGATAGGAAGGACCGTCAAAACTGGCAAAAAGATCCGGCGAGTCGCTCAGCCAATCATGGCTTCCATCCAAAATGATGACATCTGCATTGAAACCACGAGCCTGTGCAGCCTTCATGGCTCGACGCCCCGCCAGCCTCAAGGCCGCAACAATTCCAAAACGATCAATCTCAGCGTTACTGGCCTGCCCGATTTCAATGCAAGGACTCCACTGATAAACCGGCTCATATAAGGCCTCGCGCGCACGAATACTGAGCATTTTTGAGTCGGCAAGCCCGGGAAGGACATCGACTCCGGCAGGAGGCGCAAAAGCAAGACCAACGCACACCGGGCCTGCAAGTGCACCTCGCCCGACCTCGTCCATTCCTGCAACAACGCCGAAACGAGACTGCAGTTCTTGCTCCCACTCACGCGTGGGCTGCAGCTTAGCTGAGCGCCGTCGAGGCGCCTGCGAAGAGGACGTCATTGAGGATCAGGAACTCCGGAGAAAACCGAGCGATCTCCAAGCCACGTAAGGCGGTTGGTCGGCCAAATCACCGCAAATGCTCGCCCCACCACTGCGCTTTCGGGAACGTAGGGAGATTGTCCGTTGCCCATGTGGTAGCGAGAATCTGCCGAGTTCGTTCGGTTATCCCCCATCACCCACAGGTGCCCTTCGGGGACAGTGACGTCGAAAGTCATCGACGAGGCCGGACCTGAGCTGGCAAGGTAGGGTTCGCTAATCGCGACACCGTTAACTTCGATCTTGCCTTCTGCCGTGCAACAGGTGACATGGTCCCCGCCAAGTCCAATCACACGCTTGACCAAGGTCTGTTCACCGCCGGCAGGAAGAATTCCCGTAAATTCGGCGATCTTTCGAAGCGGGCTTGAGCTCTTCGTATCATTTTTCGACAGCCACCCTAGAGTGTCATCGAAGACGACCACGTCACCACGTCGGATATCACCGGTGTACTGCGAGACTCGAGAAACAGCGATCCGATCGTGTTCGATCAAGGTGTTGCGCATCGAGGCGGAAGGGATCCAAAAGACCTGCACAAGAAAAGCGCGAAGCAGCGAAGAAATGACAAGGGCGCAGATGATGATGATCGCCATCTCCCGCAGCCAATTGAGAGGGTTCTTGCGTGCGCGACGCTCAGCACGCTCGATGTCTTTGATCGAGGGGCCGTGAGCGACTGGCATTCGTACACTTTTTTCGCGCGTTCCACGGCGGCTCATATTCGGTTCCCTTTCCTTTTACTACCGTAAATTCTCACACGTATGCGAAAACCCGGCATCCTTAAGGATACCGGGCTTAAATCGCGAGTGAGTGTCACTCGGCAGATCCGGAGCGGTGCTCCTTGATCTTTGCAGCCTTACCGTGGCGCTCACGCAGGTAGTAGAGCTTTGCGCGGCGCACATCGCCCTTGACGACAACTTCGATCTTGTCGATCGTCGGTGCGTGCAGGGGGAAGGTACGCTCAACACCGACACCGAAGGAAATCTTACGGACGGTGAAGGTTTCGGACACACCGTGGCCACGGCGAGCGATAACGACGCCCTGGAAAACCTGGATACGCGAACGGTTACCTTCGATAACCTTCACGTGAACCTTGACGGTGTCACCGGAACGGAAAGCAGGGATGTCTTCGCGCAGCGAAGCTGCATCGACGGCGTCCAGCTTTTGCATGTTTACTCCTTGACGCTTCTGCCGCAGGTCAGTCACGTCTCTTCGGCAGGTCAAAGCCTGCGATCGTGAATATGTCCGTATGATCCGGCGGCCCCCCACGGCAGGTTACGCCACACACAGACCGTTCAAGTTTGCCACATTCTTTGAGGAAAAGAACAGTGCCAAGAGAAAAAACCTGCCCGAAAAACGGTGATTTGCCTTACGGAAGAGCGAGTTAGACGCCTTCAGGGCGAACCATGACCACATCGGAGGCATCGACGTGATCATTGAGTCGGAAATGACGTCGCCCGGCCTTCTTGAAACCGTGTTTGCGATAGAAACGCTGCGCGCGCTCGTTGTAGATGTGGGTTCCCAAGACGATCTGCGTCGCGCCTTCTTGGCGAACTGCGTCAATCGTGTGCTCAAGCAAAGCTCCCGCGATTCCGCTGCCGTGCACATCGAGATCCGCGTAGCACTTCGATAGGTATGCCGCATGCTCGTCAAGGGGGTATTTCCCATTTCCCCTCGGCATATCTGCTGGGGCATTAAGGAAGACTAGAGAATAGGCAATGAGTACTCCGTCGCTGCAGGCAACAAAGCACCGCGCGCGTTCATCAGCAAGATACTTCGCAAAAACCTCGGGAGTCAGCCCCGTGCGGATAAAGTCCTGCGCGGCCTCGGCGGGGATCATGTCGGGCACTGCGAGGGGGAAGGTGCGTGAGGCAAGCGCACTGATCGCCTCAGCCTCTTCTTTCTTTGCGCGACGAATTTCAACAGTCTTGAGTCCATCATCGCAAACGAGCAAGCCGTGCGCCGCAATAACTTCACGGTCGCGAGTTGAAAGCTGATGTGGATCGATACGCGAAATAATATCGGGACGTCGGAGAGTTGTTCGTTCAAGCGAACGGTCACTCCTCCATCGTTCGATCTTCGCGTGATCTCCGCTCATGAGAACCGATGGAACCTCAAGTCCTCGCCATGACTGAGGTTTCGTGTAGACCGGGTACTCCAAGAGTCCAATGCCACTGTGTGATTCCTCAACCAAAGAATCGGGATTCCCGATCACACCGTCAAGCAAGCGTCCAACGGCCTCGACAAGCACGAGCGCGGCCACTTCTCCCCCGTTGAGGACATAATCGCCGATCGAAAATTCTTCAACGACGAGGCCGCGGCTTCGGTAGTGGTCAGCGACGCGTTGGTCGATTCCTTCATAGCGCCCGCACGCCACAATGATGCGATCAAAAGCTGCGAATTCTTGGGCTTTCTTTTGGGTAAAAGGAATACCGGAGGGAGTGGGGACGGCTAAAACGCAATTTGTGGAGTCACCGATAATATCGTCGAGCGCTTCACCCCAGACATCGGGCTTCATGACCATTCCGGCGCCACCACCGTAGGGGGTGTCGTCAACTGTTCGGTGGCGATCGTGAGTCCATTCGCGCAAATCGTGAACGCGAATATCTAAGTGCCCACTAGTTCTTGCTTTACCCATGAGGGAAAGGTCAAGAACAGAAAAGTACTGCGGGAAAATACTGATCAGATCAATGCGCATTCGTGGTTTCTTCCCTGCTTGAATCAGCGTGCTTCAACAGCGTCGTCGTCAAAAAGACCAGGCAGCGGATCGATGGTGACGGTTCCACCCTCGACATCGACCTCGGGAACGATTTGGTGAACAAAAGGAACCATCACAACACCACTCTGAGTTGCGACTAAGAGCAGATCTTGGGCCGCTCCCATTTGAATTCCCTTGACGGTTCCCAAGGTCTGGCCTTGCAGATCAAGTGCTTGCAGGCCTTTGAGCTGGTGAGGATACCAGGCATCTTCTTCTTCGCGTTCGTCGGTCAGCAGACGTACGCCTCGAAGAGCTTCTGCACCTTCGCGGTCGCTCACTTCCTCGAATAAGGCGACCACGCGTTCTTTATGCTGACGGATGGAGCGAAGCGTCAGCTCGGGCATGGACTGCTCCGAGGTTTCAAAAACTGTCCCGCTGATGAAAAGTTCGGGATCATCACTTCGGATATCGAGAATCACTTCCCCGCGCAGTCCGTGTGCGGGGCCAATCAGTGCTGCCGTCATAAGCATGGGAAAGTCCTTGTCATAGGAACGACAAACGGGGACCTGATCGAGCCAGGTCCCCGTTTGAGATCACTGCGTTGTCACTCGCGGTCGGTGTCAACGACATCAACGCGAACATTCCCACGCGGGGAGAGTGCGTTGACCACCGTGCGTAGCGCACGAGCCGTGCGACCACCACGACCGATGACACGTCCCAGATCCTCCGGGTTCACGCGAACCTCAAGCATCTGCCCGCGACGCATGGAACGGGATGAAACCCGCACGTCTTCGGGGTGGTCAACAATTCCGCTGACCAGGTGTTCGAGTGCATCAGCAAGCATAATCAGGCTTCCTCGCCAGCTTCTTCTTCAGCCTTGGGCTCTTCTGCAGCTTCTTCAGCGGCAGCAGCCTGTGCGGCTTCTTCTTCAGCCTTGCGAGCAGCTTCTTCCTCAGCCTTCTTGGCGGAGGCGTCTGCCTTGCGCTTTTCAGCAGCGGCTTCGGCGTCCTTGATGGCCTGAGCAGCAGCGGCTGCCTTGTCGGCATCTGCGTACTGAACGCGGGACACTGCGTCAGCCTTGCCATTGAAGCGAGCGATATCGCCGGTCAGGACGAGCAGGTTACGAACCTGGTCCGAGGGCTGTGCGCCCACGCCAAGCCAGTACTGCACGCGGTCAGACTTGATCTCGATGGTCGAGGGGTTCGGGGTCGGATCGTACAGACCGACCTCTTCGATGACGCGGCCGTCACGCTTCTTGCGCGAGTCAACGACAACGACACGGTAAACGGGTGCATGGATCTTGCCCATGCGCTTCAAACGAATGCGAACTGCCACTGTTGTGGTCACTCCTGTTTCAAATCGGTGTGGGACAGACATACGTCAGGTAGGGAAACACAGACGATGATTATCCCGGGACGCGACGAACTCAGATGAGAGGGCTCTTCGCACGTCGAGTACAGCGAACAATTATGCCAGTAATAAAAGGTTATTCCAAGCCGATTGGCATAAAGACTTCAATCCTGGCGGTGGTCTTCATCACCGCCAGGATTGAATCCGAGCCTACACCGAGGCAACAAGCATTCCTCCGCGGCAGATCTGCGTCGGATGAAGAAGAGCGTCAACCGAGCGCGAAGGGCATTGCTCATAAATCATCAGATCTGCGATCCCGCCAAGAAAACCCGCAGTGGATTTCAGATACTGTCGAGCCTTGAGCGTTGCACGCGACAGGATCTCATCGGCCGGAACTCCCAAGCTGGCCCATGCGTCAAGCTCACCGCGAATACTCCCAGGTTCTTGATAACCGCCGGTATCACTTGCCGGCAAAATCGTTATCCCCGAGTCGAAAAGAAGCTGCGCCTGTTCATATCGATTCTTCGATAGCCCCATCATCGTCGCCGAGTAACGCGGATACTTGATGCGGCTTTGCTCAGCAAACTCCCCAAAAAGCTCGCGTTGCAGCATAGTGACTGACACTGCTACGCCCCGGGAACACGCCTCAGCAATCTGGTCTCGATCCATTCCGCTGGCGTGTTCGATATTGTCCACTCCAGCTTCTAAGAGATCATCAATGACGCGATGAGAAAAGGCGTGAACAGCGACGCGGCCACCTGACTCGTGCACCGCCGCGACGGCCTCGACAAGCGCACCGCGAGGCCACAAAGGCTCAAGATCCGCATCACTTCCCCTACTGCGATCGATCCAGTCCCCCACGATCTTCACCCAACCGTCACCACGTGCCAACTCTTCAAGTGCAACCGCAGTAAGATCCCCGGCATCCTCAACCTCGCGAGCAAGACCTCGGATATAGCGCTTCGGGCGAGCGATGTGACGACCGCATCGAATAAGGACTGGTAGACCAGCCTCGCCTTGAACCCACGAGGTATCGACGGGAGAACCGCAATCACGCAGAAGTGTCACACCCGCACTGAGCTCAGTGCGAAGCTGTCCGCGCTGTTCATCTGCACTCAGAACGCGGGCACCGTGACCAACACCGATGTGACAGTGCGCATCGACGAGGCCGGGGGTAGCCCACCCGCGTGCAACCTGTGCTCCTCGCGGAATAGTATCAACGGGCGAAATGACCGGAGCGAGGACCCACACACCGCGAACCCAACCCGATTCGGTCAATAAATGCCCGTCAAAATACATCAGGAACGGCCGAGCATTCGACGGATATCTTCGGGAAGATCATCCAAAGTCGGGCGAGGGCCTTCTTGCGGAGCTTCACTCACACCAAAAGCCGAACCCGAGGGCGCACTTGAACGCTGTTCGGGAGGAAGTAGGGCCTCGAGTTCTTGTTGACGACGCTTTGCAGGGTTACCACTACGCGCCTTCTTGGCCACGCGTGCTCGCTGAGCACGGTCCTTACGAGCTTGTGCCTTCTGCTTTGCTTTTCCGCCGCTTCCGGGCATGGATCCCATTCCGGGCATTCCTCCCGGTCCCATCTGCCCCATTTGCCCCATCATGGTCTTCGCGGCTTCAAAACGCTTGACCAGATTATTGACCTCAGCAACCGTGACGCCGGAACCGCGAGCAATACGAGCACGGCGTGAGCCGTTGAGAATCGAAACATCTGCGCGTTCGGCGGGGGTCATCGAGCGAACAATCGCCTCGACGCGGTTCACCTCGCGTTCATCGAAGTTCTCAAGCTGATCACGCATCTGGGCCATTCCGGGAATCATTCCCAGAACCTTCTTCATTGAGCCCAGCTTGCGGACCTGTTGGAGCTGGCTGAGGAAGTCGTCCAAGGTGAGTTCACCGGACATGGCCTTCTTGGCCATCTTCTCTGCTTCTTCAGCATCGAGGCGCTTTTCGGCCTGCTCGATGAGCGTCATGATGTCGCCCATATCGAGGATACGGCTGGCCATGCGATCTGCATGGAAACGCTCGAAGTCGTCCAAGCCTTCGCCCGTTGAAGCAAAGAGGATGGGCGCACCCGTCACGCCTCGGACAGAGAGCGCAGCACCGCCTCGGGCATCACCATCGAGTTTGGAAAGAACAACGCCCGTAAAGCCCACACCGTCACGGAAAGCCGTCGCCGTATTAACAGCGTCCTGACCGATCATCGCGTCTAGGACAAACATGACTTCGTGGGGGTTGACGGCCTCGCGAATGGCAATGGCCTGGGCCATCATTTCTTCGTCAACGCCCAAGCGACCCGCGGTATCAACGATCACAACGTTGATACCGTTCGTAATCGCATAGTCAAGGCCCGAGCGAGCTACTTGAACCGGATCGCCGACACCATTACCGGGCTGTGGCGCCCACACTTGAACGCCCGCACGCTCACCAACGATTTGCAGCTGACCAACCGCATTGGGGCGCTGGAGGTCTGAAGCAACGAGCAAGACAGACTTGCCTTCTTCGCGCAGCCACTTTCCAAGCTTTCCGGCCAAAGTCGTCTTACCTGCACCCTGCAGACCAGCGAGCATGAAGACTGTGGGGCCACGCTGAGCGAAGTGGAGTTCTCGGGTTTCACCGCCAAGAATCTCGACCAGTTCGTCGTGAACGATTCGAACGACTTGCTGACCAGGATTGAGGGCACGAGAGCGAGCGGCACCATAGGCCTTCTGGCGAACCTGCGTTGTGAACTCGCGAACAACGGGCAGCGCGACGTCGGCATCCAAGAGTGCGCGTCGAATCTCGCTGATGGTCTGATCAACATCAGACTCGGTCAAAACACCGCGCGAACGCAGCCTCTTAAAAGACGCTGTCAAACGATCAGACAGATCCGAGAAAGCCACTGTGACTACTCCTCACGAGCACAAAAATACAGAACCAGGTTTTAAGGGTAGTGGGTTCTAGCCCACGATCGCATCAACAAACGAGTTCGGGTCGAAAGGTGCGAGGTCGTCTGGGCCTTCTCCAAGCCCGACAAACTTCACAGGAACGCCCAGAGTGCGCTGGACAGAAACGACGATTCCGCCCTTCGCTGAGCCATCAAGCTTCGACAAGACAATACCTGTTACCCCTGCAACTTCAGCAAACACTTCTGCCTGTCGCAAGCCGTTTTGACCGGTAGTTGCGTCCAAGACCAAAAGAACTTCGCTCACGGGCGCGTGCTTTTCCATCACGCGCTTAACCTTGCCAAGTTCATCCATGAGCGCAGACTTCGTTTGAAGTCGACCAGCCGTATCCACCATGACGATGTCACAGCCTCGACGAATGCCTTCTTCAACCGATTCAAAAGCAACTGATGCGGGATCCGCTCCCTCACGCTCAGAACGGACAACGCCAACACCCACGCGACTTCCCCAGGTTTCAAGCTGATCGGCAGCAGCTGCGCGGAAAGTATCAGCCGCACCAAGGAGAACTTCGTGTCCTTCAGCGCGGAAAATACGCGCCATCTTTCCGGTCGTCGTGGTCTTACCGGTACCGTTCACGCCCACCATCAAAATCGTTGCTGGGACTCGAACACCGTCGACCTCGCGGACACCGAGGTTGACGGAGCGGTCCATGTCTGGCCCAACAAGCTTGAGCAGTTCTTCGCGCAAGAGAGCACGAACGACCTGCGGATCCGAGGTATTTTCAACCTTGACGCGCGTACGGAGTGCCTCCATGAGCTCTTCGGTTGCGTCCAATCCCAAGTCCGCGATCAGCAGGGAGTCTTCAATCTCTTCCCAATCGGTAGCCGATAGGTCTCCCCTAGACAGAAGGGAAAGTAGGGACTTGCCCAGCGCACCGGAGCGCGCCAGACGCGCACGGAGGCGTCCCATGCGCGAAGGAATCGACTCGGGAACCTCAACTTCTTGGGCAGGTTCTTCTTCCGAGGTCGAGGCAGGCTCAACGCCCGCGTCCCCCTCCGCAGCGGTCTCTTCGTCGGCAACCGGCCCGGCGCGAATTTGATCGGAGTCGCCCACCTCGCTTTCACGGGGTTCTTCAGGCGCGGCCTCGGCAGGCACCTGTGTAGGCGTAGCGGGAGGAAGCTGGGCATCCTTCGGCTTACGCGAGCGCGCGAAGGCAAGAATCGCACCAACGAGCACAACAATGACTCCCACCAAAATGATGGGTGCCACCGGGTTATGAACAAAATCCATGAGAGCCTGCATGGGTCAATCTTTCCTCAGGTCTTCCTTTTTAGGCTTTTTCTGTCGGCGCAACGTCGCTGGAGGCACCGCTTTGCGATTCTCCTTGCTGGCGAGGGCGAGACTTCGCGTGAGAGCCTCGACGGCTTGCAATGTCTTCAATACGTTCGGTCATTGCTTCAACAGCCTCAAAACCAGGGAGGCCATCGGCAACCATGTAACCGCGAGAACTACGAGAGCTATCAAGCACGTTTCTCATATTCTCTTCACGGACGCTGATCTCGGGAATCTGGGTCGGAATCTCTTGGTTGGATTGACTCTTCAAATGGTCTTTCCATTGATCAGCACTACGCCTGTGCAGGGCGAAGCCCAAGATGACCGCTGCGGCAATAGCAAGCATGACGATCATGGTGACGATGTAGACCGCAATTCCTTCAATCATGTCTTAACTTTCCCATCAGTGACGCAGCTATGCCAAGTGCACGCCCTATTCATTCAGGCGTTGAGAGACCACGCGAGTCACACCGTCCCTCATGGTGACGCCGTACAGAGCATCAGCGATTTCCATTGTTCGCTTCTGGTGCGTAATCACAATCAGCTGCGAGGTCGCGCGCAATTCTTTGAAGATCTCCAGCAGGCGCGAGAGATTAATGTCATCCAGGGCTGCCTCAACCTCGTCCATCACATAGAAGGGAGAGGGCCGCGCCTTAAAGATCGCAACGAGGAAAGCTAAGGCAGCAAGAGAACGCTCGCCGCCAGAGAGGAGTGAGAGGCGTTTGACTTTCTTGCCGGCAGGTCGGGCCTCAATTTCGATCCCCGTATCGAGCATCGAATCGGGATCAGTCAAGACAAGACGGCCCTCTCCACCTGGGAAGAGAACATTGAAAGTGTGTTCAAAATGCTTCGCTGTGTCCTTCCATGCTTCTTCGAAGGCTTCTTGAACCAGGCGATCAACATCTTCGACGATATGGAGAAGATCTGCCTTAGATTTTTTGAGGTCGTGTACTTGGGCGACGAGGAATTCGTGCCGCTTAGCCAAAGCCGCATGTTCTTCCAAAGCAAGAGGATTGACACGGCCCAGTTTCTCGAGTTCTTTGAGGGCTTGGTCAAGGACCTTGACCTGTTCTTCGCGCACATAGGGCCGTGAAGGCACAGAATCTTCTGTTTCTTGGGCAGGCTGTCCTTCCTCATTCGAATCAACGTCCTCTGGGCTGGCCTGGTTGAGTGCGTCCTCGGTGAGGATGGGGACTAGGTTATGCGGGCCATAGTGTTCGATGAGGTCATCTGCTTCCATGGAGATTTCCTCCAAAGAACGCCCCTCAAGTTGCTCGACACGCATCCGTAATTCCGCGCGCAGAATCTGAGCCTGTTGGGCGGCAAGAGTGAGCTCAGAAATCTGAGCGCGAACGGCATCGAGTTGAGCGCGAACTCCCGCGAGTTTCTCCGAATCTTCACGCCGTGCCACTTCGATGTCGTCGCGGCGTCCCTTTGCGGCGGCAACTGCCCTTTGCGCATATTCGAAGCCCCGCTGTGCCTCTTCTAGAACGCTTTGAGCACGTGCGAGTTCACGCTTGCGGCGTTCTTCCCTGCGCTGGTAGGCAATTCTTTCCTCACGACTACGGGCAGCGGCCTGTCGAAGATTACGGGCGCGCGAGGCTGCGCCTCGTGATTCTTCTTCTGCTGCACGCAAAGCAAGGCGTGCCTGCGTCTCTTCTTCCCGCGCCGCGCGCGCTGCAGCTGCGCGTTCTTCGGCGAGGCGAGTCGCGGCCTCGAGATCAACATCGGGAGCTTCAAGTGCGCCGGTTCGCGCACGTTCCTGCGCATTTTCGTGGGCAATGCGCGCGTGTTCAAGTTGTTCTTCGGCGCGTTTCAGGGTCTCTTCAGCACGCGTTGTTTCCGCGTGAGCGGCACGAGCGCCGCTGTGAACGCGAGCCGCCTCCTGTGCGATCTTCGCTTGACGCGCGTCCTCTTCACGAAGCGCCTTGAGTGCATCATTTGCTCCACGCACAGCTTGGTCCAGAGCAGCGTTGGCTTCACTCAGTTGCTCTTGAGCATCACTTTCCCGCTTTAATGCTTCCGCGGCAGCCGCCGCTGCTTCCTCGTACTGTGCCCGCAAGGCAAGGGGCGAAGCGCTCTCCTCCCCCGCTACCAGCACGGATGAATTCGTCACGAGGTCCCCGCGCACAGTTGCCACGCACTCAATTTCTGGGCGGGCAATAGCGATTCGCGCTTCTTCAATGGTCTGCGACACCCACGCACCGTCAAGGAGCACATCAAGAAGAGCAGAAAAACGCTCCGAGGTGACGGCGTCTCTGGCCCATTTGCCAGGAATTCCCTCAAGTGGGGCCGGCTTGCGGTGAGTCGCCGCGCAATCTGCGATGAGAAAACGGACTTGTCCCTGGCCACGCTCGTCGGCATCGCGAACGTTCTCCCACGCGTGCTCGTGTGTATCCATCACCAACGCGTCTGAGAAGGGGAAAAGCAGCTGAGCAATTGCATTCTCATATCCGGCATCGACATGGACGCCACTGGGCAGATCGCCCATCGATCCCTTGGCTTCCATAAACGAGGCGGTACCGTCGCTGGGAGTGAGAGTTTGAGCGAGTGCGTCACGGCGCGCTTCCCAACGCGCGCGTTCAGCTCGAGCGTCGCGTTCAAGTGCAAGCAGCGCATCGACCTTCTCGCGTGCTTCTTCTCGAGTTTTTTGTGCAGCGTTGAGCGCTTTCGAGGCGAGTGAATCGTTGCTGGGATGATCTTCCGAATAGGCTTGCGCCTCCTGAGCGGCCTTCGCCTCACGCTCTCGGGCCGCGTCTACCTGGGTCTTTGCGCGCTTTGCTTCCGCCTGGGCGGCATCAAAGCGTGACGATGCCGAGGCAAGCCCCGCACTGAGGCGCGCACTGGCCTCGCGATAGTCGGCGAGAAGTCGGTTTGCTTGTGCCAAGGCACGCTGGGCCTCATCATCGAGGCGTTCGGCTTCGCCGCGAAGACGAAGAGCCTCGTCGACTCGACTCTGGGCGCTTTGAACTCGTTGAAGAATCTGTGCATCCTCGTGGCTGGCGGCTTGCGCTCGTTCATCCAAGGATGCGGGGTCTTCGGTTTGAGGGGCCAATTCTGGTTGGGAATGGGTCAACACACGCTCACGAGCAATCGTCATGGTCGCGTCAAGACGCTGGGCAATTGCGGTGAGCGATTGCCATTCTTCCATTGCCTGTGCGACCTGCGGGTGCCGGAGGCGCTCTTCTTCTTCCAAGCGTCGAATATCGGCGCTTCTGAGTGTTTCTTCTTCTTGCAGGTGTGCTAGGCGCTCATGCTGGACGTCAGCATCATCAGATCCGCGCTGAAGCCGATCTCGAGCAATCACCAGATCATCGGCAAGAAGACGCGCTTTTGCGTCGCGTACACGCGCTTGAATGAGCGAGGCTCGACGCGCAATCTTCGCTTGGCGCGCAAGAGGACGCAGCTGACGCTCGATTTCTGAAGTGAGGTCGAGGACCCGGACCAAGTTTTGATCCATATCCCCAAGTTTTTTCAATGCGCGTTCTTTTCGCCTGCGGTGTTTGAGAACCCCCGCAGCCTCTTCAATGAAACCGCGGCGTTCTTCCGGCGTTGACGACAAGATCGTGTCGAGCTGCCCTTGCCCGACAATGACGTGCATTTGACGGCCCATACCGGTATCAGAAAGCAATTCTTGGATATCCAGGAGCCTGGCCGGAGTTCCATTAATTGCGTATTCGCTGCCACCGCCTCGGAAAAGAGTGCGACTGATGGTGACTTCGGAGTAGTCGATGGGAAGGAGGCCGTCACTATTGTCGATGGTTAAGTCGACCTGTGCTCGTCCCAAGGGTGCGCGACCTGATGTTCCGGCAAAGATGACGTCGGCCATATTCGCGCCGCGAAGCGTTTTTGCACCTTGCTCCCCCATCACCCACGCTAAAGCGTCGACGACATTGGACTTTCCAGAACCATTCGGACCAACCACACAGGTGATCCCGGGTTCCAGGCGTAGAGTCGTTGCACTTGCGAAGGATTTGAATCCTCTCAGTGAAAGTGTTTTAAGGTGCACGAATCTAAGCCTAAAGCTTCCTGAAGATATTCAGCAGAATTTCGATCAACTTCCGTGTCCTTGGAGCATTTCCCGGACGCATCGCATTGCTTCTTCGCGCTCGAGGCCCTGCGCGCGGACATGGATGTGCTGGCCCTGGCGAACCCCCAAGGACATGAGCTCTAAAACAGAGGAGGCATCAACATCATTGATCCAGACCTGCGCATCCATTGGAGCAAGCGCTCGGACAAGAAGTGCGGCAGGACGGGCATGCAGGCCAGCAGGGTCACTGACTGTCATTTCTTCTTCAAGAATCTGCTGCGAGGTAATTTCAAAAACTCGGGAAGAAGATGGCTCCAGAACAACACTCGTGATTTGCGCAATTTCAGTGCGGGCGCGCTCCGCCAAGTCAATGGCGCTTTGACAGGCAGCAACCGCAACTTGGGCAAGCCCGCTACCACCGTGGGCTGCGACCGCAGCAGCAACCGTCCCCTCGACCAAGGGGGCAGTCACGCACATGCAATCTTTCGGGTTACCGCGTAGCTCAAGGACGGTCTGGGCGACCATGGTCGAAGAACCCAAGTCTGTCAGGAGAAGCACACCGCGCCGACACGAGTCGCTACCGGGTTTATGAATGCGTGCGAGCGCTCGATCAAGGGCATCTTCGACCTTGCTCATAGACGTGCCTAAACCGCCAGTATCCTCCCCCGCAGCAATCTCGAAATGGATATCGGGAGCCATTTGAGAGGCAAGTTCAACAACGCCTTCAGCAAGTTCCTGACTGTGCGAGATGATCACGAATGCAACACACGCCATTGTTATGTCCTAATCGTCGGCGGCAGCGCGGGCTGCCTGCATGATGATGATTGCTGAAGAAACAGCCCCCGGATCCACGTGTCCGATCGAGCGTTCTCCAAGATAAGACGCACGTCCTTTGAGCGCCTTCATCCCTTCGGTCAGTGCAGCTCCACGCTGCGCGGCATGCGCAGCGGCTTGCAGTACCTCGTTAACGTTTTTTCCTTGCGAGGCCAATTCTCGTGCGATTTGGGCCGCGGGAAGCCATGCGTCGAGCATGGTTTTATCGCCAGCACTTGCATTACCGCGCTGTGAAATTCCTTCGGCAATAGCCTCATACAAGACTGCGATCGCCTCACTGTCCGGACAATCTGAATTCTGCGCAAGGGCACGGCCACCTCTGAGAAAACCAGTGCCGTATAGGGGCCCGGAGGCACCCCCAACATGAGTCATCAGAGTCTTCGCAACCAAGGTGAGTCCTTCGCACAGCGAATTCCACTCGGAATCTGCGAGGGCGTTCTCAACCTGGGTAAAACCACGTGTGATGTTCGTACCGTGGTCACCGTCACCGATTTGACGGTCAAGTTCGGTCAGGCGTTCTTCTTCGCGAAGCAAGGAGGCTGCGCACAGGCGCATCCACTGGGTAAACCACTGTGTGTTGATGGTGTTCATTTCATTCACTCCATGCGGGGGCAAGGGTCGGAGCATCATAAAGGGTAAGGATATCCGGACGCGCGCGCATTAAGGTCAGCGACAGACCGTCCATATCGTCACTGGTGACAAAACGCCCACTCTTCATACGAGCGATAGTTTCGCCAGTGCAACGTGCATATTCTTCTATTGCGGAGCACGCAAATTTCAGGTCTTCCTCAGGGGCAGTTCCCAAGTTATTTACCAGAACGATCACTTCTTCGCGGCCTGGAGGAAGTTGGCTAAAAACTTCCTGAACAGCTAGAAAAATGACCTCGGAGCGCGCCGAATACGAAAGCGTTGAAATCCCCTTTTCTCCGTGGATTCCAACTCCCATTTCGGCATGCCCATTGGCAAGATCGAAGGAGAGCTTTCCGTCGGGCGTTGTAGGGGCACGGAAACAAATCCCATAGCTGACGATCGTCTGTTCAATTTCGGCCGCAAGCTGGCCGAGCTCCTCGCTTGTCATTGCAAGCGATGCACCGGCACCAAGAATTTTCTCGTAAAGGAGTGTGCCTGCAATCCCGCGCGCTCCTTGCGAAACCCCGCGAGTTGCTAGATCGTCATGAACGTATACCAGCGTACAGGCAACGCCCGTGTCTTCAAGAAGCTCCACTGCCAGTTGAAAATTGAGCACATCCCCGGTGTAGTTCTTGACGATAGCAAGGACTTCTTCCGCAGGAGTCTCTTCGATCATTCGAGTGATGAGCTGAGCAATATCCGGGGCAGAAGGCGCAGTAAAGTGTTCTCCGGTCACGCAGCCACTGAGCATCCCTTGGCCAAGAAAGCCTGAATCCATGGGTTCATGTCCCCCGCCACCACCAGATATCACGGCGACAGGAACAGAGGGTGATGAGCTCACGGCAAGCTCTGTGCGCGAGTGAGTCAACCCTATCTACCCCCTGAGCTGGATTTACTCAAAATCATGCCATGCTCGCAGTGAAATTACTAGGGGCGAATTCCCATGAGACGCAGGACTTCCCCAGCTAAGAGGACCGAGCCAAAAACGACAACGCCGGTTGCGGGGGCACTCTCATCCCCGGCCTCGCCAAGATTAACGGCAGCGGCAATTGCTTCGAGGATATCCTCGTGGACTTCCACGCGGTCTTCCCCGAAAACATCGCGCGCGATTTCGGCGATTTCTTCGGCGGGTTTTGCGCGCACTCCGGGCATCTGTGTGACCACGAGGGAATCAAGATAGGGCTCAACCTCGCCGAGTACTCCTTCGATATCCTTATCCCCCATCCCCGAATAGACACCGACGATGCGCTCAAAGTCGAAGGCCTCGGAAATGGATTCACCCAGGGTGTGTGCACCGGCAGGATTGTGCGCAGCGTCAACAATAATCGTCGGCGAGTGGCGCACAACTTGAAGGCGCCCCGGTGAAGTAGCGGCAAGCATCCCGGCCTCGACAAGGCGAGCATCCAGCGCACGCCCACCCATAAAGGCCTCGACGGCTGCGATCGCAGCTGCAGCATTGTTTGCCTGGTAGCTACCAAAGAGAGGAACGAAAACATCCTCATAGACTGCTGCAGGGGTGCGGACGGTAATCATCTGCCCGCCGACCCCAAGCTGACGATCAAGGACTTCAAAGTCTCGACCTTCGAGGCGAACAATTGCACCGACACTGGCCGCACGCTCTTCGATCACCCGCAGGGCTTCTTCCTCTTGGCGGGCAACGATCACGATCTGACCGGGCTTGATGATTCCTGCCTTTTCTTCTGCGATCTCGCGGATGGTCGATCCAAGCCACTTTTCATGGTCGATCGCGATGGGCATGATGACGCTGACTCCAGCATCGATAACGTTCGTCGCGTCCCATCTGCCTCCCATTCCAACTTCGACGACGGCAGCGTCAACGGGGTGGTCAGCAAAGGCTGCAAAAGCCATAACCGTAAAGACTTCAAAAAATGACAGTCGGGTTCCATCTGTTTCGGCGTGGGCACGGTCGACCATTTCGATATAGGGAGCAATATCGTCCCACGTGCGCACGAATTCTTCTGCAGAGATCGATTCTTGTTCGATGGTGATTCTCTCGCGGACATCAACGAGGTGCGGAGAGGTGAATCGTCCGGTTCGCACGCCGCTTGCCGCCAGAAGCGCATCGATCATGCGCGTTGTTGAGGTCTTTCCATTGGTGCCGGTGATGTGCACGCTGGGATAGCTATTTTGGGGATCACCCAAGATATCGAGTGTTTCTTTCACGCGATCCAAGGTCGGTTGAACCTGATGTTCGGGGACCCTCGCGATGATTTCTTGGTAGATTTCCTCAACGCGCGCTTCCATCTGAGCACTATGGGCAGCATCCGTCAAAGCTTCGCGGTGTGCGTCTTCTGCGCGCCGCTCAGCAAGTTCTTCTTCCCAGTCTTCTCCCCACTGGGAGTAGTCGCCTTCAAGCTCGGCGAGGATCGAAGGATCTGGGCCTAGGAGCATGGAGTTCAGCGCCAGCGCTTCGAGGGCAAGATCGCGTTCGTCAGGCTCACTATCGGCTGACTCATTGTCGAAGTCCTCTTCGTCGACGCGATCGGCTTCTTCGAGATAGGGAATGAGGTCAGCTGGAATTGTCCCCGGACGCTGCTCTTCTTGCGAAGCGGGAGCGGCTTGCTCTGCCTCGTCATGCGAATGATGCGCGAAGAATGATTCCCCGGTCATGAGTCCTCCCTAAGTTGAGCTGGGCCTATTCTATCGACGAGGCCATGGGGGCGCCGCGTTTGTGGGTATCGTTGCGTGGATGGGAAGGAAGAGATTTCGCCCAGATGCGTGCTGGAACGTAGACTGAGACCACTTAATCGTTAAACGAGGGAGATGTGCGAGGAGCTTATGTCTGATTTTCCACCAAATTCCGGATACCCAGCTCCCCAGGGCCCTCCTGTGATCCCTCAAGGCGGAGCCTACCCGCAGCCACAAGCTCCTTATCAGGCTCCTCAAGCTCCGTATGTCGAACCTGAGAAGAACCCCAGTTCAAAGGGGCCGATCATCGCATGGATTGCGGTACTGACCGTTCTTGCATTGGTTGTTGTCTTTTTCTTGTGGCACACGTCCGGCCGCGGTACCTCACCCTCGCCAAGTCCAAGTGCCCCTGATCCCTCGTCTTTCTCATCTGCCACCCCCAATCCGAACCCTTCACAGTCCGTCGATGATGGGATCGATGAAGAAACCATTTCGGGGAGCCGCGGTGCGTGCTGGAGCGAGGCTACCAAGTCTGGGAAGGTGGACGCCGTCAAGGAGATTAAAACAAAGTCAGTGCACTTTGAAGGAAAGTTCGGCAACGGCGACATGAAGTACACGTACACGGGCACCTTGACCGGCTACGCAAAGGGTTCATCTTCAACGAGCAGCTTCGAGATCGTCTGCAGCGTTGTTCACACTCAATCAAGTAACACGTTCAATGTTGTAGGAGATGTGGGTCTTACGCCGCTTGCCGATCCTTCACAATCTTCTTCACCGGCTCCGACACCGACTAGGAAGTTCCACGATGATGACATCGATGAGAAAACATGGATGATCATCTTTGAAAAGTGCTCAAACGCTTCCACGCAATCTATTCGTGACGATTACAAAGTCATGGCAGTGTCAATCGATTACCTCAAGAAAACCGCGACGTTGAGTAATGGCAACGAGGAGTACGAGCTGACTGGAAAAGTTCATGCAGAACGTAAGTACAAGGAATCTACCGATTTCTCTTCAAGCCTCTTCCAAATGAAGTGCACCGCTACTCATATGAAGGCAGATGATTCATATGACGTGAAGGCAGAGATTGACCCGAATCCGATCCAATGAACGAGGAACTCATGTCTGATTTCTCTCCTACCCCGGGCTACCCGGCTCCCCAAGGCAGCCCGCAGTTCCCCCAAGGAAGCGTGTATCCACCGCCTCAGGGACAATATCCCTCTCCGCAAACGCCGAATCCACTGCCGGCAACGTCAAAGGGCATCATCAAGCTCATTGTCTGGATTTCAGTTGTCGTCGCACTTCTTGCGGTCGCAGCCTTATTCGCCTGGCGAGCTTTAACTCCGGGAGCATCTCCGACCCCAACCCCGGTATCACCATCATCGAATGCCACTGCTTCTTCTAACACCGAAGAAAAAGTTGACGACTTCATCGGACAAAGTGTGGTTACTAACTGCAGGATCGGCGTGTTAAACACCTCTCGGTTCCCCAAGTTCGAAGGAATCCGGGCGCTGACGATCAAAGAAATCGGACGCTACGGTGATGTCGGCACCCAATACATGATGACCGGTATAGTTTCAGGATCAAGCGAATCCAATGCCATAGAAACCTATCGAATGACGTGTACCACTGTTGTGGCAGACGAACCAGCTAAGGTCGAGCTCGGCTTTGTCTTCGATACCACCAGCGTAGAGATTGAGCCCAAGCCTGTTTCAACCCCCGCTGTCTCAGATAGTTCAACTCCGACACCCGTTGTTAAGAAGACCCCATGACTGATTTCACGCCTCACCCCGAATCCCCTCATCCCCAGGAAGCACCACAGTTTCCACAAGGCGGAGCATACCCGCCGTTCCAGGGACAATACCAGCCCCAGCAATCCCCATATCCTGCCCCTCCAAAGCCCCCAGTAAATAGAGGGCCGCTCATGATCTGGGTTGCGATTGTTGCAGTCCTGGCGTTGATTGCCGTCTTCTTCTTGTGGCGCAGTTCCACACCTCAGGTGGCACCGACTCCTGCGCCGACATCTGCGTCACCTGTTCCAAGCGAACCAACGTCAAGTGCGTCCCAGTCGGCTTCTCCAACGAAGAAAAAGACTTCTGCTACGCCGACACCTACTCGTTTCCCCGGCATCGACTACAACACGGCGATTCTCGTTCAGAATAGCTGCACCGATGCCATTAAACAGAATGTTGACCAGAAGTACGACCGAACCGAAATCAAAGACATGCATAGGTCGGAGACTCCGAATGGAGACATGAATTTCCTTGTTTCGGTCTCCGGATACAAAGGCGATACTCAGTACCTTCTTGAGTGCAAGGTCGCTCACCCGAGGTGGAGTGAAATCTGGGCAACGGAAGAGATCACTGTGCACGAAAATCCTGTAAAATCTTCCACAGCTAAATCCTCTTCGCCTAGCCCTTCTAAAACTGGCCACGAGGGAATCGATGACAGAACTGCGATGTTCATCGAAAAATCTTGTTCGATCACTGCCAAACTGAACAGCAGTCGCCCCATTAACGTCGTCTTTGTCGACGAAATTCAGATCGGCGAAACGCGTTCGAATGGTGACCAGCAGTATAACGTCAAGGGCCATGCCTTCGAAGGAAAGACCAAGTATGAAGCTCGCTGCACGGTCGTCCATGTAAAAGACGGTGACGCGTGGAAGACAGAGGATTCTTCTATTGGGACAGATCCGATTGAGTGAGGGGCATTTTTCGTTCCACGGTAATACATCACTCACCCTCGATGGAGTGATGTCTGGATAACAGAAGAGATCATCTTCGACGAAAAACCTCAGCCCTAGGCTATTCATCCAAAGACCCTATGTGCTCTGAGTATCTCCAGCAGGCGTGTTGCCAGCTCAGGAGCTCCCATGACATTTGTCATGGGGACTCCTGCATCAAAGAACACTTCTGGCCTCATTCATGGGCGCACACACTTGAACCATGAATACAGAAGCAGCCCCTGCTCTGCAGGCGACCAACATCCACCAGTCTTTCGGCCCCGTCGAGGCACTGCGAGGAGTCAACCTCACCCTGATGCCCGGCGAAATCGTTGCGATCCTCGGCGTTAACGGCGCAGGCAAGAGCACTTTCCTCGACATCGTCCTTGGCTTGGCCACACCAACTTCGGGTGAGATCAGCGTCTACGGAATGAGTCCACGTGAGGCCGTGCGCCGTTCCCTCGTCGGAGCAATGCTCCAAACTGGCTCAATGCCTCGAGACGGCAGGGTCGGCTACACCATCGATCTGGTGGCCTCAATGCACGCCAACCCGATCCCCACTGACGAACTCCTTGAACGCACAAAGCTCACCGCATTGGCCAAACGTCCGATCGACAAGCTCTCCGGAGGTGAGCGCCAGCGTGTGCGCCTCGCCCTGGCACTGGCGGGCAACCCGGACTTCCTCATCCTCGACGAGCCGACCGCGGGAATGGACGCGCTCGCTCGCCGCGCATTCTGGGAGACAATGCGCGCCGAAGCCGCAGAAGGTCGCACCCTCCTCTTCGCCACGCACTACCTCACCGAGGCCCGCAAGGACGCAGACCGAATCGTCATCATCGATGAGGGACGCGTGCTCCTCGACGCACCGACCGAGCAAGTCGTGGCCGACAACGAAGACCTTGAAGACGTTTTCGAGCGCATCACCTCCCACGCGGACGCAGAGTAAGCCTCGCCCACGAACGCAGATACACCATACGAAGAAGGCATCATGACCACCCAAGCACCCGCACGAGCAACCAGTCGCCCCATCCCCTCCCCCTTCAAGGGCGCGGGGAAACTCTGGATCTCGACCTTTCTCTCTCACATCCTCAATCCGTGGAACATGGCATTCGCACTGGCCATCCCACTGTTCATGTACGCGATGTTCGGCATGACCGAGGCCGCGCGCACTACGCAGACCGGACGCGGGAACCTCGCCGCTGCCATGGTCGTCATGATGACCACCTACGGCGTCATCCTGGTGGGTGGCTCTCTTGGCGCGACACTCTCCGTTGAACGCACGACCGGCATCTCACGCATGTATGCCCTGACCCCCATCCAGCCGTGGGTGATCCTCGTGGTGCGCCTGACCGCCCTAGTGGCACTGAGCGCTTTCATCACACTCATCTGCTTCAGCGTGGGGCTTGCAACCGGTTCGCAGATGGAGACAAGTGCCTGGATCATCAGCGCGCTCGTCGTCGTTGCTCTCTCGACCTTGGGTGCACTCATTGGCCTTGCCTGCGGCTACACGATCAAGGGGGAGAACGCCTATAGTGCCTCCGCTTTCGTCATGCTCATGGGTGCCTTCGTGTCCGGCATGTTCATCCCGCTGGACCAGCTGCCGCCCTTTGTCTCACAGATCGCACCCTTCACTCCCCTGTATGGCGCCGTGCAGGCGATCTATGCGGTCGCCGGAACCGTACCAATGCCCACATCCGCGTGGCTCAACATCGCCGGCTGGGCAGTTATTACGGCTGGAATTGCCTGGTGGGGCGCATCCCACGACACGGCTCGCTAGGCTATTGCCATGAAGGAACGTTTAATTTCCCTGGCGTGGGCGGCCCCGTGGATGCTGTTCTTGGGCTTTCCCCTCGCCTACGCCATGGAATTGCCTTCCTCAACGCAGCGCGCGAGCATCATCGGACTGTGCGTGCTCCTCGCGCTTGCTAACTCGGCGACGTGGCTGGCCAATCCCTTGCCCGCTCGCAACTCCTTCACGAGGCCGCTCATCCTCTCCCATGGGGCACTGGCGCTCACAACGCTGGGCTATCTCGTCTACGCGATCCGTGTCGGTGTCCCCTACGCCTTCATGTTGACTTCCTTCTTCCTGGTTGCGTGGGTGTTCCAAGCACCAAGCCGCTACGTGATCGCAGGGATCGTCCCAATCGTTGCGATCGCTGGCGTATTTGCTTACGCAGAGGGTGAGCCCCTGTGGGCGGGGTGTTACCTAGCGTTGGTTGGCATCTTTGTGGGCATGGCTCGCTGGCGTATGGAGCGCTCGACTCGCGAACGTCTACGCCGCCAAGATGCAATCCAGCGCGCAAAGGCAGCTGAGCGAGCGCGCATGAGCACTGACCTGCACGATATCTTGGGTCACTCGTTGATGGGCATCACGATGATTTCTGAATTGGCCGGTCGTCTTTTGGACGAGGGACACAATGAGGAAGCGCGTGAACAAATCAGTTCAGTTACTGCTCAATCAAACGAGGCCTTGGCTGACGTTCGCCGCATCGTTGCGGCCACGCGCGCACTATCCCCCTCCGAGGAGCTCCAAGAGGCACGATCTTTGCTTGAGGTCGCACGCATTGATGCCGAGATCACAAACGATGGGGAGCCTGCGTCGGGACCGCGCTCGGCGGCTGCAGCCCATGTCATTCGCGAGGGAGTTACGAATGCTCTCCTTCACGCTCACCCTTCCCTCGTCCGTCTTCATTTATCTCCAGAGGGTGTCAGTGTCTGGAATGACGGTTATTCTGCCGCCTACGCCGCTTCTACAGCAGGATCGGGATCAGGCCTCGTTGGGCTATCCGAGCTCGTCGGTGATGAGGGAACCTTGACCTGGGGCGCATCGGGACATACGTGGACGATTTCCCTCACTTTCCCCTCTATGCCTCTCGGCGAAGAGGAAACATCCTCCGATATGGTGAACCAGCGCAAGGAATAGCGCCCCCAACTGCGCTAACCTAGTAGCCCAGATGGCTACGCAGGAGGTGAGCGTGACAATTCGTGTGCTTGTGGCCGACGATCAGGCAATGATTCGGGGAGCTTTGGCGGGGCTGCTCAACTTGGAGCGTGACATCGAGGTAGTCGCTCAGGCCGCCGATGGAGTGCAGGCTCTTGAGGAACTGACTCGTCTAGCAACGCAAGACGCTTCGCTCGACGCAAAACCGACGAGTTCTGCACGCCCAGCCTCTCCCGCCGATGTCGCAATTGTCGACATCGAAATGCCTCACATGGACGGCATCACGACAACTGAAGCAATTCGCGCCCGTTTCTCCGGGGTACGCGTACTGATTGTCACGACATTCGGCCGGCCGGGTTACTTGCAACGCGCCCTCGATGCGGGGGCAACGGGTTTCATGGTGAAGAACGCGCCGGTCGAGGCTTTGGCCGAGGGAGTGCGCACGCTCGCAGCAGGTGGTCGCGCAATCGATCAGAGTCTTGCAGTCGAGGCACTCTCAACTGGTTCGTCATCACTGACCCAGCGCGAGGCAGATGTTCTGCGTGAAGTTGAGCGCGGCGGCACGATCGCTGACATTGCCCGTACGCTGGGACTGAGTCAAGGAACCGTGCGTAACCACGTCTCCTCAGCGATGCTCAAGATGGAGGCACGCACCCGCGCGGAGGCCGCATCCTTGGCGCGGGCAGCGGGTTGGCTATAGACCTAACGTGCTTCTTCGCGAAGCGGATAGGAATGTGTCAGGACCTTCACGGCCTCACGTCCGGGAACTAGATGTCCCTCAGACACATATCCTTCTTCACGTCCTTCAAGTTCCGCGATCAGATAGTTTCTTCCACAAAGAAGCGCGTCGCCAACTTCGCCGCTTCGCGCATCAGCGGAAAGTTTGCACAGATCGACCAATTCCTCGGGGTCTTCATCGATGTTGAAGAGCTGTTCGACTCCCCAACCGGAGAACCACACGTACTTGTAGGATCCGAAACGAATCCACTGAATCGATTGATCGAATAAGTAATGCTCCCCGTGAAGGTACTCTCTCCACGGAACTTCACCATCGGCCTCGGCAATCAAGGGGAGCACTGAGCGCCCCTCAACTTCCTCAGGAATCTCCACGCCGGCAACGTCGAGCAGGGTCGGCATCACGTCACGGATCTCAACCACACTGTCTACGCGTGCACCGGGGGTGATCCCCGCACCGTACAAAATAAAGGGAACGTGCGAGGAGGCCTCGTAAGGGTAACCTTTTCGCCACAGTCCGTGATCGCCCATCATATCTCCGTGGTCGGAAATAAAAGCGATCACAGTATTCTCAGCGAGGCCGAACTCCCCTAGCGTCTGAATAAACCTGGAAATCTGAGAATCAATGTGCGTCATGTGCCCGTAGTAGCCGGCGCGCGCGAGCCTCACGTCCCGCTCACGATAGTGGGCAGCGAGGGCGGTCGGATCCCAATCCCGTCTTTCCTCACTCATCAACTCATCCGACCAATTGTCCTCGCCCGGAAGAGTGAGTTCGTCCTGGTCATAGCTATCGAAAGCCCACTGAGGCGGGTCAAGCGGAGCGTGCGGACGATGGAAGGACAGGTAGAGGAAGAAGGGACAGGTGGGGTCGCGCCGGTAGAGCCACTGCGTTGCCTCGGTGACGACCCAATTCGTGGGGTGCAGTTTTTCCGCCTTATCCCAGGGACGCGCAACCATCGAATTACATTCGAGGCCATTATCGATGTAGTCCTCCGCGGCACCTGCGCCCTCTTGCTCGCGCAGCCACGTCAGGTAGTCGTCGTACATACGCGAATCGCGCTCGCGGTGACGCGAGTAGTGAAGATAGCCGTCGTGCAAAATCACATCATCAAAGCCAATGCGACCGCGCTCTGGCCAGTAGTGCATCTTGCCGATTGCCTGGGTCTGGTACCCGGCATCGCGAAGTGCCCCGGGGAGCGTAACCGGCATATCGAAGGTAATTCCGTCCTGATAGCCGATTCGGCGGTGCGTGGTTGGGGCGGTTCCGGTCATGAGTCCCATCCGAGAAGGAACACAGGTGGGGCAAGCCGCATAGGCCTGCGTCATCTGAGCTCCTCCCCCAGCTAGCTGATCAAGATAGGGGGTGCGCACGTCGGGGTGTCCGAGAATCGACAGGCAATCCCCCCTCCATTGGTCAACGGCGATGAGGACGATATTCGGATGGTTCTCACTCACGGTTACTCCTACTTGATACCCGTCATCGCGATGCCCTGAACGATGTGCTTCTGCGTGAGGACGAAGAGCAAGCACACGGGGATAAACAGCATGAGGGATCCCATTGCCGTCAGGTTCCAAGCGGTGAAAGATTCACTCTTAAAGATTGATAGTCCAATAGTAATTGTTCGCATCTCCAGCGAGCTGGTCGCAATCAAAGGCCACAGGAATTCATTCATCTGGAAAACGAAGGTGAACAATCCCAGGACCGTCAGTGCGGGTTTGCACTGCGGGAGAACAATCGAGCGATAGATCCGCAGCTCATTGGCCCCGTCGACGCGAGCGGCCTCAATCAAAGAGTCGGGCACGCCCGCAATGAACTGGCGCATGAGGAAGATCGAGAAAGCGCTCATGAGGAATGGCATGACCAGGCCCTGATAGGTATCAAGCCATCCGATCTGCGAGAACCACACATACAGCGGGATCATACGCACGAAGAGCGGGATCATCATGGTCGACAAGATCGCAATGAAGAAGACCTGTTTGCCCGGGAAATCAAACTTCGCGAAAACGTATCCGACCAGCGGGGCGAAAACGATGTGCGAGCAGGTGATCAGTCCGGCGACCAAGATCGAGTTGAAGAGGAAACGGCCAAAAGGCGCGGCTGCAAAGAGCCTCCCGATGTTCTCCCATTGCCATTTCGCAGGGATCAACACCGCTGATCCGCCGGAAACTTCCGCGTCGGATTGGAAAGCCAAGGAGATCATGTACAGCAGCGGGGCAACAGCGATCGCTGCGGCAATCCAAATGAAGATCAGCGAAATCAGACGCGCCCCGGGGAAGAGTTCATCCTCAGCGATGCTCTTCTTCTTTTTGATGACTGCCGAGGCCGGGGGCGGGGTAGGTACGCACATCATAGTGCCTCTTTCCTTCGTCCCGTCCGAATCTGGAGCAGGGACAAAACCATAATGACTGCCAAGAAAGCGAAGCTCATGGCAGAGGCGTAGCCCAGGTTTCCACTCTGGAAGGTCTCACGGTAGACCTGGTAGACGTACAAGCTCGTGGCGTTTCCGGGTCCACCATTAGTCACCAAGTACGGGAGGCCAAATTGCTGGAGGGTTGAAATCATTCCGACCAGACCGACGAAGAGCGTTGTCGGCGCAAGGAGCGGAAGGGTCAAGGACCAGAAGCGCTTCCACGGGGATGCACCATCGAGGCGCGCGGCCTCGTAAATCTGAGGATCGATTCCCTGCAAGCCAGCCAAGAAAAGCAGCATGAAGTAGCCGGCTTCTTGCCAGACGGTGATCCCGACAAGGGTTGCCAAGGGCGCGGTGGTCAGCCACTGCTGAGTGGGAAGGTGCAGGCTGGAGAGCACCGAGTTCAAGATACCCGTCGTCGGGTCCA
Source organism: Actinomyces sp. Marseille-QA0893 (assembly GCF_976954355.1). Taxonomy (NCBI): domain Bacteria; kingdom Bacillati; phylum Actinomycetota; class Actinomycetes; order Actinomycetales; family Actinomycetaceae; genus Actinomyces; species Actinomyces sp. Marseille-QA0893. Next base: position 133,150 of record NZ_CDRJSY010000005.1, on the reverse strand, counting down.
AGATATTGCGCCACATCAAGCCAACGATGGCCACCGAGGTCATGTAGGGGGTCAGGATCATCGTGCGCGCAAGGGTGCGCCCACGGAATTTCTGGTTGAGGATGAGAGCCAGGAGCAAGCCCACGCAGGCACCCAAAATCAGTGCGGAGGCCGCGTAGATCAGGGTGATTCCGAAGGCGTGCTGTACTTCGGGGTCACGGATGATCGAGGAATAGTTCTTCCATCCCACGGGGCGCAGCGTTGTAAAGCCGCGCGTGAAGGACAGCTGAAATTCCTGGATCAGCGGCCAGAACATAAAGAGAACGAAGTAGATGACCGCGGGGGTCAGGAAGAGATACGCGGTACGCGCTTGGCGTGCGCGCATCCCTCCCCGACGCCCCCGGCTCCGAGACGAGACGGACATGAGTTACTGCTTCAGGAGTCCAGCAACCGTGGTCTCGTAGGTCTGGACCTGAGCAGCCGGGTCCTTTCCGTTGAGGATGATCTCTTCGTACATCACCTTGCGAGCGTCCGAGATCTTCGCGGCATTTTCGTTACCCCAGAACGCCTTGTCGGGGGTCGCGGCGTATTCACGCGACTTGGCAACGACGGAGAGAATCGGATCGTTCTTCACAACATCGGAGTTCGCCCACGACTTACGCGACATTGCCATTCCGGTCTCAGCGGTGACGGCTTCTTGGACCTTCAGGCTGGTCATCTCCTTGATGAGCTGCCACGAGAGCTCTGCGTTCTGCGACTTCGAGGGGATCATCATGCCCGAGCCAGCCAGGTAGGTCTTCTGGACATCGCCCTTGAGAGGTTCACCAACGGTCAGCGGGAAGTTCGGATCTTCCTTGCGGACTGCTGCAATATCCCAGGGACCGGTGAGGATGAAGCCTGCTCGCTTGGAGGTGAAAACCTTACGCGGTGCGGCGTAGTCATTCGAGGCAACAGGAACCGGGGCCAGCTTGTCCTTGTAGATCAGGTCGTACTGGAACTGCATGGCTTCGGTTGCCTTGGCTGCGGGAGTCATGGGCTCGTTGCCATCCTTGGTGAAGGTGACCCCGGCCTGCATGAGGAAGGGAACGGTGTAGGAGGCGTCGTTGTTCAGAGCCAGACCGTACTCAACGCCGGATTCCTGGATCTTCTTGGAGGCTTCGCGCAGTTCATCCCAAGTCTTGGGCATACTCACGCCGGCCTTGTCCATCATTTCCTTGTTACCGAAGACGAGGCCGCCCATGGTCACGTGGAGAGGAATGCCGTAGGTCTTGCCGTCGGCTTGACGGTTTGCAAGGCCTGATTCGACGAAGTCATCGAGGAATCCGGGTTCCTTTTGGAGGAACGGGTCCAGGGACATGATGTTGCCGTCTGCGCCCCAGCGAGTGGACCACCATCCGCCGTTTTCTTCGACGAGGTCAGGGGTCTGGCCGGAGAGGAAGTCGGCGGTGAGCTTTTGCTGCAGGTCGCCCCACTGGTAGTACTGGACGTTGATCTTGACGTTGTGTTCCTTCTCGAAGGCCGCGAAGGTGTCGGTGTAGGCCTTGTAATCGCGGCCAGCCGACATGTAGATCAGGATTTCTTTACCGGTGCGATCGCCCTGGATTCCCAGCGACTGCGAGGATTCGCTCGAGGAGTCAGAGGACTGTTGTCCAACTCCACCAGGCGTTGAACACGCGGCAAGAGAAGCGGCCATGGCAAAAGCCGCGCATACCGACAGAGTGCGGCTGAGCCGCTTAGAAGAGCTGTGTCGCATCGTTGCGCTCCTTATGTTCTTTCTCGTTTAGTGCGTCGTCCCTCGGGGCATGTAGTGCCACCGAAGGGTCAGCGTTGTCGACTCCGGTTCTTCACCGCTGAGTGTGGACAGTAGAGTGACCGCGCTATCCAGGTCTCGGTTGTCGAGGCCGATTGTGGACAGTGCGGGGTGAAGGTCGCCGCCATCGACGGAGGCGCCTGTGCCGATGATTTGGAGGTCATCGGGGATTGCGATTCCGCATTGAGTTGCTGCAAGGACTGCGCCAATGGCAACTCGATCAGAATCGCAATACACCGCATCGGGAAGGGGATCCCGACCGGTGAAAATCGTGGTGGCGCACTGGAAAGCAGAGGGAATGCTCCCCTCCGTGTACGCCAAAACTTGAGGAGTACCCAGGTGTGAATCCTTGAGGAATTTAGTGTATGCGTGCCAGCGCGGTTCGTTTTCGAGTTCTTCGACGCTTCGGCGCTGGGTGAGGTAGGCGATCTTCTTCGCTCCCCCATTGACGAGGCCACTGAGAGCCTGCGTGATCCCCGCGGTTTCGTCAATGGTTACCCCGATGTAGGAGGGGTTTGGCGGGAGGGTGCCAAAGATCATGGTGGGGATTGGCGGGGTTGGAAGGAACTCCATGAGGGCCTTGGCACTGGTGGGATTGCAGGCGAGGCATGCGCTGTCGTAGAGGCCGCACGACAGGGCGTTGACGATCTGTTGTTCTTCGCCGATGCGCACTGGGATCGATACCAGGTGGAGGTTTTCTTCTTCGAGGCGCGCGCTCGCGTGCAGTTGGAATCTCTCGACGAAGCGGTCCATGGGAGGGGTGTAGAAAAAGCAGATTGTACGCGTGGCACCGGATTTCAGGGAAGAGCCAAGGAGAGAGCGAGTGTAGCCAAGGCTTCGAGCGGCGTCGTGAACCTTCTTCTGGGTTGCGGAAGCGAACGCGTCAGCGCGACTACCGCTGAGGATCAGTGAAGCGGTAGTCGGTGAAACTCCAGCGTTTCTCGCAACGTCGACAAGTCGGACCCGTGAGGCCATGTCGATACTGTAGCGCGTGCACCGAGGCGAGTTAAAACGTTTTCATAAAACGTTATAACTCTGTTATCTGGCACACAATAATGCTTTCCTTGCAGATAAGCTCCTTGATAGAATCACCCGTGTCACTCAAACACAGCCCAAAGGAGGGCACATATGAGTATCTGGATTGGGGATGCACGCGAGTTCGAAGAGCTGCGCGAAGAAAATGAGCGTTTGAAGGAGCGAGTTGCACACCTCGAACGACTCTTAAAAGCCTCCGGAGAAGCCATCGACCTAGCACTGAGCCCATCTGAACGCGCACTGGTGCTCAATGGACGCAAGCTCGAAGCCGTCAAGGCCTACCGAGACCGCACCGGCGTTGGCCTAAAGACAGCGAAAGAAGCTGTCGACGCGGTTGGATAAAGCACACCGCAATGATGCGCAAAGGGGGGTGGGCCACACATCTGTGTGGCCCACCCCGCGGATTTGACCGATTGAAAGCGCTCAGACTCAGTGCTTGGAGACGCTCACAGTGAGCTTCTCCCCTGCCTCAACCGACAGGGACAATGCCAGAGTCTCGGAAGCAATCATGTCCTTCCAAGTCTCGACATCGCTCACATGCTCAGCCGGAACCGTCAGCGTCAGGTCGATGCGATCCGCAATGTGCAGGCCAGCATTCTTACGCTCATCCTGGACGGCGCGAACGACATCGCGAGCGTAGCCCTCGGCCTCGAGCTCAGGAGTCAGCTCCGTATCGAGCACGACGAAGGTACCCGACGGCAGAACATCGGCAACCTGGCCCTCGGCCGCGTCCACGGAGGTAGACACCGAGAACATGTCACCGGTCAGCACCAGCGGCTTCCCATCCAGTTCAACGGAAGCGAAGCGGCACTCGCCGTCCACGACCTCCCATTCACCGGACTTCTGAGCCTTGAACAGCTGGCTGGTGAGCTTACGGAAAGCAGGATCGAAGGCACGCGGGTTGAGCGAAAGCTCAGTGCGCACACTCAGGCCCGATGTCTCGGGAGACGCGAAAACAACCGACTTAACGTTAACCTCAGAAGCGATGAGATCCGCGAAGGGCTCCAGCTCCTTGAAGTGCTCAGACACAACCTGCAAGGAAGCCAAAGGCTGACGCACACGCAGCTGGTGAGTCTTACGCAGGGCGTGAGCAGCGGAAACGACGGAACGAACCTCGTCCATGGCCTCGACAAGCGCAGAGTCAGCCACGGCCTCGGAAATCACGGGGAAGTCCACCAAGTGCACGGATTCCCCACCCGTCAGACCGCGCCAGATCTCCTCAGAAAGCAGCGGCAGCAAGGGGGCTGCCAACTCCATGAGGGTGACCAAGGCGGTGTAGAGGGCATCGAACGCAGCGCTGTCCTCGTCCCAGAAACGCTGGCGCTGAGTACGCACGTACCAGTTCGTCAGCACATCCAGGTAGTCGCGGATCGCGTCACAGGCACCGGCAACGTCATAGGCGTCCAATGCGCCTCGAACGTCCTCAGCCAAGGAGCGTGTGTGAGCAAGCAGGTAGCGATCCATCTGAGGCAGAGCATCGACAACTGCCTGATCCGATAGGTCAAGGCGCTTGGCCTCGTAGCCCGCTCCCCCATTGCACGCACCTGCGTACAGGGTAAAGAAGTAGTAGGTGTTCCAAATGGGCAGGAGCACCTGGCGAACCGTATCGCGGATTGACTCTTCCTTGACCATGAGGTTTCCGCCGCGCACGACCGGGCTGGACATGAGGAACCAACGCATGGCATCGGAACCATACTTGTTGAAGACCTCGGCCACGTCCGGGTAGTTACGCAGGGACTTGCTCATCTTCAGGCCGTCGTCACCAAGAACGATGCCGTGGGAGACGCACGAGCGGAACGCCGGGCGATCGAAGAGCGCGGTCGCAAGGACGTGCAGCGTGTAGAACCAGCCGCGCGTCTGACCGATGTACTCGACGATGAAGTCGCCCGGGTAGTGGTTCTCGAACCACTCCTGGTTCTCGAAGGGGTAGTGAACCTGCGCGAAGGGCATCGAGCCGGACTCAAACCAGCAGTCGAAGACGTCGGAAATACGGCGCATCGTCGACTTGCCCGTCGGGTCGTCCGGGTTCGGGCGGGTGAGCTGATCAATGAAGGGACGGTGGAAGTCCGTGACCTTCACGCCAAAGTCGGCTTCCAACTCTGCAACCGAGCCGTAAACGTCGGTACGCGGGTATTGCGGGTCATCCGATACCCACACGGGGATCGGTGCGCCCCAGAAGCGGTTACGCGAAATCGACCAGTCGCGAGCGCCCTCCAGCCACTTGCCGAAGATACCGTCCTTGATGTGTGCGGGAGTCCAGGTGATCTCTTGGTTGAGCTCCACCATGCGATCACGGATCTCGGTCACACGCACGAACCAGGAGGACACGGCCTTGTACATGAGGGGCTTGCGGCAGCGCCAGCAGTGCGGGTAGGAGTGCACGTAGGACTTCTCACGCACCAGCACAGCGCGGATTTCAGGCGCGCGACGGGCGATCGGTCCACCCTGCTCGCGCAGGTCTGCCACGACGTAGCGGTTTGCATCGAAGATCTGCAAGCCCTTGTAGTCAGGAACCTCAGAAGTCAAAACGCCGCCTTCATCGACAGGCAAGACCACACCGATTCCGTATTCCATGCAAGTCCACATATCGTCTTCACCGAATGCGGGAGCCTGGTGAACGAGGCCGGTACCATCCGTCGTCGTCACGTAGTCTGCAGCAATGATCGACCAACCGTTGGGGCCAGGCGCTGCGCCTTCTGCACGATTTTCCGGAGTATCAAAGAAATCGTAGATCGGGTGGTAGTGAAGCCCCACCAGCTCATGCCCCTTGTAGGTGGCGACAACCTGCGGGTCCTCGCCCAGTTCCTTGGCGTAAGCGGAAACCAGGTCTGCCGCAATCAGCACTCGCTCCCCTGCCAAGTTGCCCGCATGATCAGCAGCAACCTGAACCAGGACGTAGTCGATCTGCGGACCAACAGCGATGGCCTCGTTCGAGGGAAGGGTCCACGGCGTAGTCGTCCAGATCAACGCCAGCTCGGGACGCTCAGAGTCTTCGCGCAGTTTCTTTTCCAAGCGCAGGCCGACGGTGACAGTGTTATCAGTACGATCCTGATACACATCGTCGTCCATCTTGAGCTCGTGGTTGCTCAAAGGAGTGCGATCATGCCAGCAGTACGGCAGAACGCGGTACCCCTGGTAGGCAAGGCCCTTGTCGTAGAGCTGCTTGAATGCCCACAAGACCGATTCCGTGTAGGACATATCCAAGGTCTTGTAGTCGTTATCGAAATCGACCCAACGGGCCTGACGAGTAACGTACTCTTCCCATTCCTTGGTGTAGCGAAGCACGGAGGAGCGGCAGGCCGCGTTGAAGGCCTCGATACCGATTCCGCCGGGACGCGTAATCTCGGTGACGTCTTCGATTCCCAGCTGACGTTGTGCTTCAAGTTCTGCGGGAAGACCGTGGGTATCCCAGCCGAAACGGCGCTCAACGTGGTGTCCGAGCATGGTCTGGTAACGACCGACAACGTCCTTGATGTAGCCGGTCAGCAGGTGACCGTAGTGCGGGAGGCCGTTTGCAAAAGGCGGGCCGTCGTAGAACACGAATTCGTTCTGACCGCCCTTACCGGCGGGACGGCGAGTAATGGATTTACGGAAGGTGTCATCAGCGGCCCAGAAAGCCAGGGTCTGTCCTTCCATTTGAGGGAAGGACGGGCTTGGATCCACTTGCTCATCGCGATGGCGCGGGTAGAAGCCGTGCTTCGTCATGTTTCGTCCTTGTGTCGCAGGTCCACAGGGACGAGGATCAGCGTTGCCGATTCCCGCGGTACCACCCCGCTTGCTACGCGCCGCGTAGCCGCTCATTAACAGCTGTGACGGGCTTACCCGTTCGGTTCTACTGAGGCTTTCGCCCGTTCTTCCGAATGCTCCCCGGTGATTCCTACTGATGTAGCCGGATCAACGCCTGTCCTAGTTTACGCAAAGCACGCTCCCAAGGCACTTCTATCTCGCCTCAAGCTCAAAAATGAGATCAGCATCGCGATAGAGTTAACGGTGCATACCCTGCCACACAACAAGGAAGAAGGCACATGGACATTTCCCGTCCCTCGACGGCTGTCACAGCACTCGTATGCCTTGCTTTGGTGTGCGCCTACCGCTTCCAAGAGGCATTGACTGCTGCAGGTATTCCCATTTCCCGCATGATTGCAATCTTTTCAGGGATTACTCTTCAGTCCTTGCCTTTCTTGGCGATCAGCTCCCTTATTGCCGCTGCGATCGAGGTTTTTCTTTCCCCTCGCCAACTTGCACGCCTCTTCCCACGAGGCCGCGTTGCGGGTTGCGTCGTTGCTTTCTTCTATTCCGCGCTTCTTCCCGTCTGCGATTGTTCAACCGTTCCTCTTGTACGCACGCTGCTCCGACGAGGCATTCCCCCGCGCACTGTTTTCATCATTCTTTTTGCGGCGCCATCCATCAACCCGCTTGTCCTGTTTTCAACGTGGTATGCCTTTGGCCCGTCACCGAAAGCAGTGTCGCTACGATTGGCTGCCGCCATCGTCTGCACCATGACAATTGCTCTTTTGCTCAGCATCCGCATGCCGTCTCTGACGGCGGTTTTGCGCCAGAGCGAGTCGGATGACTCCTGTGATTGTTCACATGGATGCGGCGCTCACGCGGCGCACGCTACGCAAGGACGCTTTTCTTCATTTTCTTCCGCGTCGGCCTCGGCCTTCCTACGCGTCGTGCCCTATATGTTGATCGGAGCCGCTCTCTCCAGCGTCATCCAGGGGCTTCTCCCTACTGGGTTTATGACGGGACATACTTCCTCATATGTGTCCATTGCCGTCGCAATGTTGATGGCTTTCATTCTCTCTCAGTGCTCATCATCAGATGCGATCGTCGCGCGGAGCATGACAAGTCTGCTTCCCCCAGGAGCGCTCATGACCTTCATGCTCATGGGCCCCATGCTTGATGTGAAGAACGTCTTCATGTTGTCAGCTGTTTTCTCGACGCGCTTTACTCTTCGCATCTGCGCAACGATCACCACAGTTGTTGCGCTGGCAGGGCTCGTCTTGACCTGGTGGGGTTTGGGAGGCACATTGTGAGGGCACGCGCTTTGGTATTTGTGCTCACTGCAGTGAGCTTAGGCTTCCTCTTCTTTTCGAGGCGTTGGGTCTATTTCTTCCCGCCTCGTTTCCTTCCGCTGATCATTTTCTTGTGTGTCGTCTTCATTGTGTGGGCCGTTGTCGACCTTTTTGCACGTAGGCAGGAAAAACATACTCACCGAACACGCGCGAATGCGGTATATCTTCTCATTCCAGTCCTTGCCTGGTCCCTGCCTTTTTCTCTGGCCCCCTCTAGTTTCCTTGGGTCAACGAGCTCAGCGAGTGCTATTTCGCCGACGACCATCCCTTCATCTTCAGATGTTTCTTCCGCAGCACAGTTCCACGCCGACCGCGTGATCGACACAAATAATTACTACGAGAGCGTCATCGATATGGTGACTCACCCCGATCAGTGGGATGGGAAAACAATCGAGGTGACCGGTTTCGTCTTGCCAAAAGATAAAGCCTCTTCAGAGGCAGGGATGCCTCCTTTCGGTCCCAATGACAGCTTCGGCCTATCCCGAATGACCATGTGGTGCTGTGCGGCCGATGCTTATGCCTTAGGTTTTGCCGTAAATAACACAACCTCATTCGTACCGCAGGCAGATCAATGGGTTCGCGTTCAAGGAACCTTAGAAGTCCGCAACTCAAAAGCCCTCTATCTGAAGGCAACGAACATTACTCCCGTTAATCCGCCCGATACCCCCTTCGTCTACGAAAAGAAGTAGGGGCGCCCAGACGCCATGGTAGCGTCGAGCACCCCTACCGGGAGTTCCTCATTACTTAGACGAGGAATCAGAGTTTTGGGAGTCAGAGCTTTGAGAAGAGTTTTCTGCCGCCTTCTTCTTTGCAGTTGAGTTCTCGGATCCCTTCTTGGAGGATCCGTTCTGAGAGCCCGGACCACCCTGGCCCTGCTGTCCGCCGGGACCGCCCTGACCGCCGGGCATGCCCTGCTGGCCGTTCTGACCCTGCTGACCGCCAGGCATCCCCTGTCCACCGGGGCCACCTTGGCCTTGCTGGCCATTTTGTCCGCCGGGGCCACCCTGACCGCCGGGACCGCCCTGGCCTTGCTGGCCACCAGGACCACCCTGACCGGGCTGTCCGGGCGCGGCCTGCGATTGCTGCGCGGGAGCGGGAGATGCAACCGAGCTCGTTGCCCAACCCGCGCCAAAACCTGCAACCAAGAAAACTGCTGCTGCGCCGGCGGCTGCAGCCTTCTTCTTCCACGAGGGCTTTGCCGCGGCCTCGTGAGGAACAACCTCATCAGCGGGAAGCCAAGCACCTTCGTAGGTTCCGTCTTCCTTCTGGTAGGCAACATTCACGTAGGTCGTCTTGTCAGCATGCGCATCCTGCTCCTGCGAGTCATGAGCTTGAGCGTCGATGACTCGGGTCTCGTCCAGGTGGTCTTTGTTCATATCTTCTGCACTCATGTGCGTTCCTTTCCTCTGGGGCGTCCGCCCTGTCGTCTTGGTCATCAAGCTACGGACCACCTCTATGCCTGTTTTATGTCGCACCTAAGGTTTTCCTGTGAAGAGAAAAGCAACTTATATGACGCGCATCACAAAAATAATTTTGTCCACGTCAACGCCCAAAATTCACTCAGGGTTAGCGTGTAAGTGCCTCAAAGATGAGGCATCACGGATCAATCCGATGAGTTCATTCCTCTCCCCTTTAGGACGGACCTCATGTCAACCTCACGTACGGCAGCTCCGCTGACTGAAACCCAACGTCGGGCGCGGAAATACGCAACTTTCCTGGCACTCATTGCTACTTTGGGCCCATTCTTCTACGGATTCGAAGGAATGGTCCTCAACGCCGCAATTAAAGCGGTCGGCACCACCTTCCACCTCGGCCCATTCCTCCAAGGCGTTGCCGGCGCAGCGGGCGTAATCGGCGGCCTCATCGGCGCACTTGGAGCAGGACGTATCTCCGACAAGATCGGACGCAAAACAACCCTGATGTGGGTTGGCCCCTTCCTCCTCTTCGAAGCACTCCTTGGACCGATCTCACCAGTTCTGGGAAGCTTTGGATACCCCTTCCTCCTCCTCACCCGCATTGTCGGCGGCATTGGTTTTGGTGCAGCAACCACCGTTGCCCCCGGATACGTCGCAGAAATTGCACCTGCTGACATCCGAGGCCGCCTGATCGGCTTCCGTCAGCTGGCCATCATCCTCGGTCTTTTCTTCGCCGGCCTCATCAATATGGGTGTCGTACGCCTGACCGGTGGCGCGGCAAAGCCCGCATTCTGGGGACTGCAGACCTGGCAAGTTCTTTTCGCATGCCTCATCATTCCCGCTCTCCTCTTCGTGATCTTTACCGCCCAAATCCCCGAGTCGCCTCGTTACCTGGTATCAGTCGGGAAAACCAAGGAAGCTGAAGCTGTCCTTGCAAAGGTCAGCGGTGAAGACGACCCGGCAGCGCGCGTCAAGGCAATCGCCGCGTCAATGGAAGAAACTGGCGGACGCAAGCTCAGCATTGGTGAAATCTTCTCCTCGAAGTGGCGCGGACTGGTTCTTGTTGGCATGATGATCGCCGCATTCCAGCAGCTCACCGGCATCAACGGCGTCTTCTTCTACTCAAACTCACTCTTCGCAGCAGTGGGATTCAACGAATCAATGGCACTGCAGCAGACCCTACTCATTACGGGCTTCAAGATCGTCGGTGTTGTCTCCGGTATTCTCCTTGTCGACCACGTCGGACGTAAGAGGATGCTTATCTACGGAGGCACTCTGATCTTTGTCTCGCTTGGCGTTGTTGCAACCGTCTTCACGCTGGCACCCGTTGTGGACGGAAAGCCCGACGTTGCAGACAACCCTGTCTTGGCATTCCTCGCCGTCGCAGCATTGTGTACCTTCCTGCTGGGCTTCACTTCCTCTTGGGGACCGATCTTCTCGATCGTCATGGGAGAAATGTTCCCCAACTCGATTCGCGGTGGCGCAATGTCCATGGCCTCGGGAGCAGACTTCTTCGTCAACTTCCTTGTCGTTTTGCTCTTCCCCTTCCTGATTTCGTGGTCGCCGGCAGGCACCTACTGGATCTACTGCGCATTCGGCGTCCTAGCCGTCATCTTCACCGCAAAGTACCTGAAGGAAACCACCGGTACTGAACTCGAAGACATGGACAAACTCGCTGCTTCCGAGAAGTGAAAGGATCATCATGTCTGACGCATACGAACGCTCCAGTGACATCCCGGACAATGTCCGCAATGTCCTGGTGATCATGACTGACCAGCATCGCACGGATACGATCGGATGCCTCGGTAACCCACACGCCCAAACTCCCGTCATTGACGAAATGGGACGCAACGGTTTCGCCTTCACCAACTGCTTCACTCCCACCGCGATCTGCACACCCGCACGCGCATCACTTCTGACAGGAAAGCGCCCCGGAAAGCACCTGGTTCTGGCCAATCCTGAATGGAATATCGCCTACCAGACGATGATTCCCCTTGGGACCTGGACCTACACTCAGGCACTTCGCGATGCGGGCTACAACGTAGGCATCGTTGGAAAGTATCACTGCGGAGCGAACCTCCCCGACAAGTTCGGCGCCGACGACGATACCTACTGGGGTGCAGAAAACCCCGTCGCAAACGAAAAGTACGTCGCGTGGCTCAACGAACATGGCCTTCCGCCAGTTCGGGCACACGACTTCTGGCGAGGAAAGCTCCCCGGAGGCCGCGATGGACACATCATCGCAGCACGCCTCGATCAACCAGAAGAAGCAACCTTCGAGCGTTTCTTGGCCGATCGAGCAATCGAGAAGCTACGCGAATATGCGGCCGATTGGAAGGAAAACGGACAACCCTTCAGCTTGGACGTTCACTTCTTTGGCCCGCACCTTCCCTACTTCCTCCCCGACGAGTGGTTCGACCTGATCGATCCGAACGATGTCACCTTGCCCGAAAACTTCGGTGACTCGCTCATCGGTAAGCCGCAGATCCAGCAGAACTACGCAACCTACTGGTCGACATCCTCCTTCGATAACGATCAGTGGAAGAAGCTCATCGCTGTCTACTGGGGATACGTCGCCATGATTGACTTCGAAATCGGTCGAATCATGGATGTGGCACGCGAACTGGGAATTCTCGACGACACCGCAGTCTTCTTCTGCGCTGACCACGGTGAATTCACCGGCTCCCACCGGCTCAACGATAAGGGCCCGATGATGTACGACGACATCTACAACGTCCCCTTCATCGCACACATCCCCGGGGTTTCTGCGGTCGGCCAATCGGACGCCTTCGTGTCTTTGATCGATCTTCCTGCAACCGTCCTCGATATCGCTGGCCTCGATCCAGCCCTGGTCGAAGACGGACGCTCGATCGTTGACCTGACGCGAGGTGAAGACGTGCCCGGCTGGCGTGAAGACATCGTCTGCGAATTTCACGGACATCACTTCCCGCTGCAACAGCGAATGCTACGCACCAAGGAATTCAAACTCGTCATCTCACCGGAGTCCATCAATGAGCTCTACGATTTGAGAGTTGATCCCGCAGAGATGAACAATGTATACACGGTGCCTGTCTACGACGACATTCGCCGTGAACTCGCAACGAACCTATACCTCCAACTCCGCGAGCGCGGGGATCACTCCTTCGCAAAGTGGATGGCGGCCATGACGGACTTCGATATTCCCTTGGTCAACACCGCTCGAAGCGATCTTGACGAGGTCATGGGTAAGTAACACACCATCGGTGTGGGCCTTCCGGGGCGTGCGGGAGGCCCACACCACACTGCATCAAAGGAGAGGACATGGACTACGATCTTCACGCCGCCGTGCCCTCTTTGGAAGACCAGATCACCAGTTATCTTGGCGAGAATCCCCCCGCGTCACGTGCAGAACTTTGCGAGGCCCTTGGGGTTTCGAGAACAACGCTGGGGCGCGCGATCACGAAGCTGATCGATGCACACGCTGTTATTTCCCTCAAAGGAGAAGAAAAGACTGGAGCAGGCCGCCCTTTAACTCTTTTCACATCAGCACGCTCGTGCGCATACTCGCTCGGCATTGTCATTAGCCGAGCATCTTTCGCTGGAGTTCTACTCAACCGCGGCGGCGATGTCCTGATCGCCCAATCAATACCCGCCACGCATCCCATCAACTATCTTGAGGCGCTCGACGCCACAGGGGCGCTCCTCCTTGAGCGTGCACGCACTCACGGCGTCATTACCGATTATGTACACACCATCGGGGTTGGTCTCCCCGTACCCATGGGCTCAAATGTTTCTCACTCGCCGCATTCCCCCTACCCCAGCCGCGAGAGCGTCACCGATATCATTTCGCGTCGTTGGAAGGGAAGCATTCTCATCGATACAACTGCGCGCCTTTGTGCCCTGAGCGAGGCATTATGGGGAGCAGGACAGGGGTACCCATCAATCCTCTACGTTCGACTCTCCAACGGCATCGGCGCCAGCTTGGTGGTTTCATACCACCTCTCTGGCGGAGACCTCGGGTTCACAGGGGAACTGGGACATATGCGTGTTCCCGACGTTCACACCCCATGCGCATGCGGAAAAGAGGGGTGCCTGGAAACCCTTGCATCCATTCCCGCGCTCTGCGCTCAATGCGATGTCTCTTCTTTGAGCGAATTGGCAAGGAAAGTCAGCAATCGGGATTCCCGAACACTATCAATTCTCGAACATGCGATGGATGCCGTCGGTGCTTGCTGCGCAAACGCTGCTCTTCTCATCAATCCTCGTGCGATCATAGTGGCTGGGGAACTTCCCGAGGCGATCCCCCAGGTCTCCGATATGCTTGCCCACGGCCTCGAAAGAGAATTAATCCCCGCAATGAAATGGAATATCGACGTCGTTCGCGCTGAACTTGGCCCCCTTGCCGCCGCGCAAGCAGCTGCCTATGCGGCGACAACCACGGCCTCGTCAATCAAGAAGGAACACGAGGGAACCCGATGACGCTCTCCCCCGCTCGCCCTATCCCCTTCTCGGTTGTCGCAAAGCCAACGGGCGCCGCCTGCAATCTGGACTGTCAGTACTGTTTCTTCCTGTCGAAAGAACTCCTCTACGACCAAAAACGCCAGTCGATGAGCGAAGAAACCCTTGAGACCTACGTCAAGAACTTCCTAGCGGCAAGCCCCGATGGGGATGTCACGATGCTCTGGCAGGGCGGCGAGCCAACCTTGCGAGGACTCCCCTTCTTTGAACGCCTCATTGAACTATGCGAGAAGTATCGACGCCCCGCACAAGTGGTTCATCACGCTGTCCAAACCAACGGCACCTTGATTACCGAGCAGTGGGCGCATTTCTTCAAAGACAATGACGTGCTGGTCGGAATCTCGATCGATGGCCCGAAAGAACTCCATGACGCCTACCGTCTCAACCGTGGCGGGCACGGAACTCACTCGATGGTGATCCGCGGGTGGGAGCAGCTTCGCAACGCCGAAGTCGACACCAACATCTTGTGCACGGTCCACGCTGCTAACGAAGACCACGGCCTTGAGGTCTACCGCTATTTCCGCGATGAACTCGGGGCGCAGTACATGCAATTTATCCCCATCGTCGAGCGCGTTCCCCGCGAGCACCTGCGCCAAGCCGAACTTGGGTGGCGAAGTGGAAGCTCTGCGCTCCTGTATCGTCAAGATGGAGACTGCGTGACCTCACGATCGACCACTCCTTCATCGTATGGTCGTTTCCTGTCCGATATTTTCGACGAGTGGATTGTTCGTGACGTTGGACAGGTCTTTGTCCAAGACTTTGATTCTTCGCTCTCTGCGCTTTTTGGTTCCGCGAGTGTATGCGTTCATGCGCCTTCATGCGGTGCGAATATGGCAATGGAGTTTAATGGCGATGTCTACGCCTGTGATCACTGGGTCGAGCCGGAGTGGCTTGTCGGGAATATCGATTCACAGGATTTCGCGACCCTTGCAACTTCGGAAAAGATGCGTGCTTTTGATACGAAGAAGCAAGATCTGGATGATGAATGCTGGAGCTGTCCCTTCCTGCGTTTGTGTTGGGGAGGCTGCCCCAAGGATCGTTTTATTGCTCAAGACAATGGCCCGGACCACAACTACCTGTGTGAGGGGTATAAGACCTTTTATGCGCACGCGCTGCCCGCACTTCGCGCAATGGCTTTCTTGATTTCGCGTGGACGAGGCGCTCAAGAAATCATGAATCCCCTGGTCGCTCAGACATTGGGAGTCCATATCCCGCCCAAGGAGGAACATCGTGCTCATTGAAGCCACGCTCATTGGCGTGTTGATCGGCATCGTTGTTGGAGCGCTCGGCGCGGGTGGCGGCATTTTGTCGGTCCCCGTCTTGGTATATCTCCTGGGTCAAAACCCTCATCAAGCTGCGACATTATCCTTGATCATCGTGGGCGCAACCGCTTGCGTTTCTCTCATTACTCGCGCCTCCAGTGGTCACGTTGATTGGAAGCAAGGAAGCCTTTTCGCCTTCGCTGGGATTGTTGGCACCTGGGGAGGCTCCGCGCTCAACCCCTTGGTATCAGCGCGAACGCTCATGCTGGAGTTTTGCGTTCTTCTGGCGTTTGTTGCGATCTTTATGGTGCATAGACAGTTGCGTGCACACGCTGACATTTCCCCCTCCCCTTCATCAATTGACGAGGCCGCGCCTGGGGATTCCCCACGCTCGCTTGCTTCGACGCTGAAGAAGGCAGCCTTAGTGGTTCTTTTAGCCAGCGTGACCGGTTTTCTCACCGGTTTCTTTGGTGTGGGCGGAGGTTTCGCTATCGTTCCTGCGCTTCACCTTGTCCTGCGTTACCCGATGAAGAAAGCATCAGCGACATCTCTGTTGATCATGCTCATCACAGCGCTTTTCGGCTTGGCTTCGCGCGCGCTGGGGGGAACTTTGGATATCAGCGCCGAGGCCGGGATGATGGTCGCTTGCTTCGCTGCGGCCTCGATGTGCGGAGGCATCCTCGGGGCAAAGCTTACCCGTCGGGTAAGTTCTACCGCACTCGCATGGGCGTTTATTGTTCTCCTGATCGGAGTTGCAAGCGTGAGTGCCTTCGCCACGCTACGCGCATAACCAAAAGTCAAGGGAACAATCGCTACCGGCGCGTCTGTTCTAGACCTCGGGCGCAGTTCTAGATACAAGAGTATTCGTCGCCTGCGCAACCGGGCGCACGATCATCGAATCGATGTTGACGTGACGCGGCCGCTCTAGGGTCCACACGATCGCCTCGGCGATATCCTCGGCGACGAGGGGCTCAGCAACCCCCTCATACACGCGGTCGGCAGCCTCCTGAGAGCCGAGGCGGTTGAGAGAAAACTCTTCAGTGCGCACCATACCCGGGGCAATTTCGATCACACGAACGGGCTCACCCACCAGCTCCTGACGCAAGGTATTCGCGATGATGCGCTCGGCGTGCTTGGCGGCAACGTAGCCGCCACCTCCCGGGTACGTGTCGTGGGCGGCTGTTGACGTCAGAAAGACGAGGTCGCCTCCCCGCTCGCGCATCGATGGGAGAAATGCGCGCGTGCAGTGCAAGGCCGTGAGGACATTGCGCTCGAACATCGCACTCCACTTGGAAGGATCTGCATCTGCGACCCGATCAACGCCAATGGCCCCACCCGCGTTGTTCACGAGAGCGTCGATGGGGCCGCCCTCTAGGACATGCGCGGCCATTTCCTCCACCTGTACTTGGTCGGTGAGGTCCGCCGCCCAATACTCACAACCAATCTCGCCGGAGAGGGCCTCGAGGCGTTCGCGGCGCCGGGCCACAGCAACGACGTTCCAGCCCCGATTCGCCAAAAGACGGGCGGTGGCTTCTCCAATTCCGCTGGAAGCTCCGGTGACAACGACGCGACGAGAGATACTCATGGTGCAACAGTAATATCCCCGGGCGCGCGTCGTCATCTGCGCATCCGGGGATATTCTCTTTTATTTCAGCCTTCGGGTAGACCGTAGGCCTTGTGAATCAGCCAGATTGGGTGAACAACATTCGCACCGGTTGCCGTGCGAATTTGCCAGCGACAGGTTTCGGTGTCACAGGCCGCGAGTTCAACATTAACCTGCTTAACGAAGTCGAAAACCGGAGCTCCCACAGCCTGGGCGATCGCGTACTTTTCTTTCTTCATTCCGTAGGTTCCGGCAATGCCACAGCAGGGCTGCTGGGATTCCTTCACTGTCACCCCGGGGATCAAACTCATGAGTTCTACAGCAGGCATACCCAAACCTTGCGATTTGAGCTGGCAGGGCGCGTGGTAGGGAATGGTCACGTCGATGCGTTCCATATTCATGTCGAGCTCGCCGCGATCGTAGAGGTCGATGAGGAACTCACAAATGTCCCAGGTACGCGAAGCAACATCTTCAAGTTCAGGGGTATCCATTTCCAAAATGTCGTGAGCCTCATGGCGAAGCATTCCACCACACGAACCAGAAGAAGAGATAATCGGTGCGTCCCGATTCGCCTTGCGCAGGTCATGGGTCAGACGCGAAACGTACTTACGCGATTCATCGTAAAGACCGTTTGACTGCAGAGCCAAGCCACAGCATCCATGCGGCGGAACAAGGACTTCGTAGCCCAAGTGCTCAAGTACCAGCACGGAGTGAATGGAGGTCTCGACCTCAAAGTACTGTCCTGCGCAACCGTGGAAGAAGATCACTTGTCCCTTCGTGCCGGAGTTGGGAAGCGGAGTGTGCTTCTTGAACCAGCTTTCGAAGGTGCGGCCATAGGCACGAGGCATGGGGGCATTGCGGTGAACGCCAATGATCTTTTCCATCGCGACACGAATTGGCTTAACATCCAGCGCCCAGTTGGCGATGGGAGCGAAGGGCGTCATGACGCTACCGATCAGGCCTGTGCGTCCAATGAGTTGGTCGCGAAGCGGGATTCCCTGCTTCTTCTTCATGTCGGTTCGCGCGTGGTGGATCATTTCGGTGACCTTCACGCCCTGAGGACACACCAAAGAGCATGTTCCACACGAGGAGCAGTAGTCGATCGAGTGATCAACGAACTGGCCTTCTTGGCGGTAGCGTTCTGCCTGTGGACCGGAGTACTTCGGGCCAGCGAAAAGATCGGTCACGCGCATGACGGGGCATTGCGTTTCACAGATCGTGCACTTCACGCAGGCGTCAAGGGAAGCACGAAGACCGAAGTCATCACCCTCGAGCCCCAAAACATCGGCTTCTTCGATGCCGGGGACAATTTCCAGACTCATTGAAGAACCTCCACAATCGAATCGGCTGCGCGCAGCGCACTTGCCAGAGCGATACCATCGCCCGACTTTTCCTTCCAGCGCGTTGAACCAGCCAGATTCCCACCAGCCGCATAAACGTTGGAGTAGACAGGACCTGCTCCCGGAGTGCACACGCGCATCTTGTCGTCGACCTCAAAGCCAACCTTGAAGAGAGGCTGTTCACTGCCCCAGAAGTCGCCATTGAGCAAGCTCGTATCAACACCTGTCAGTGGAAGACCCATGACCGTATCCCTCACGTGGCCGTAAGAATCGATCTCAAGTGCTCCCGATTCGAACCCTCCCGCAGCGAGGATCACGGACTTGGTCGGGATCGTGCGAGCGTGCCCAGCGGTCGAGATGGTCACGGATTGCACCTGCTGGTCTTCGACCTCGTATGAAACCAGGGACGATCCCAGCATCACGCGGCAGTTTGCCTTTGCGATCTCGGTGAGTTCCTGGTTCAGGCGCATACCGGGAAGCGAGGGCGGCTGAAGAACAATCTCGAATACGGGCTGGCCGAGCATTTCTTGGATGTCGAGCCAAGCGCCCGGATCATTCAGACCAAGAACGGCAGGAAGGCCAACGGTTTCGCCGGGTCGCACAACTTCCTTCAGAAGTGCAACAAGACGTTCGCGGGTCTCCTTATGGTCCAACGCGCGCGCAAAGTTCGTGCCGGTTGTGTCTCGTTCTTGCCTGCGAATATCAAGATCAACATAGGCCGAACGCGCCACAATCGCTTGCCCGTTGGCGTCTTTTTGGAGACGCATGTTCTCGGCGGCAAGGGAGGGGTAGAAGTCCTTCAGACGCTTGAAACCAACGATCACATAGCTTTGCCCGACGGGGATACCGGCTTGCATCGAAGGCTGGTACAAGGCGGTCGGACGCAGTGCGCCAAGCGCTGTTGGAATACGGACATTCGTATCGGCCGAGCCAAGGAGGCGCTCGGGTCCAAGAAGCTCACGAATCCACTCAAGCGATTGCTCAACACATGATGCCCCGAGGCGTGCATAGGGGTGAGTAGGGTGATCGGCGGCGAGCTGTGTGATTGCCTCTAGCGGGCGCTCAACGAATTCAGGGGCGTACCCCAAGGCGTCGATTGTCCCCTGCCCCAGTTGGAGGCCACCGATTCCCTTGGTGACAAGAGTGACCTGAGCCCCGCGCTGCGCCAGTCGGATGCTTGCAGCAAGACCGGCAAGGCCCGCTCCGATAACGACTGCGTCACGCATGGGTGAGTCCTTCCTTTTCTTCTCCATCTTCCAGGGCTTCTTCCCCACTTTCGACAGCATCCCAGTACGCGCATTCATGAGGAATGGCGTCGGGAGCGGTCGGCAGGTGCTCGACGTCTAGGGTTCCTTCGTGGATCCAGTTGTCCAGAGCAGCCTGACGGGCTTGTTTGCCGAAGAGAATGGGCCACAGTCCGATCCAGCGGTTTTTGAGGAATAGGCGAAGCAGTTCATTTGTCCGAGGCGCGTCGATGTCACCGCGTTCATGTGCAATCCCCGCACTGCGCTGGGAGCAAAAACCGCCCTGGCATGGTCCCATTCCGAGGCGAACTTGACGGCGCACGTCATCGAGTTGACCGCCGGGAAGAACGTCCATTGTGCGTTCGAGCATTTCGCGGGTGACCAGTTCACATTCGCAGATGATCTCTTGGCTGGAGGGAGACTCGCCATGGTGTTCAACATCGTCGAGGCGGTGGCCGATGTAGTAGTTGGAGTGTCCTTCTGCCTCGGGAACAACTTCGTCGGCAGTGCGGCAGGGCCGCTCCTCCCCCATCTGCTGACACATGATGTCGACGATGCGTTCTGCCATGAGGCGGTAGGTCGTGAGCTTACCGCCGGCAATGGTCAAGATGCCATCAACGCCATCGCGACTCAGGTGATCGACGATGTGCATTCCTCGGGCCATGTGACGGGTATCTGATTCGGAGACGCGAGTGTCTTTGATGAGCGGGCGAGCTCCCGCCCAGGCGTGGAGAGCACGGGACTTACGGAAGCCAGGAATCAGGGTTTCTCCCGCGTCAAGCATCTGCTGGACTTGGTCGGCAAGAATGGGCAGCTTGTCGGGGTCTTCCGCGCGCAAGTCGGTCGTTCCGATAATGCAAACGGGATGGACGGGAACCAAGATGTCGCCGTCAGCGGGCCAAATGCAGCGGTTGATGACGTTGTGCGAAAGACGATGATTCATGGCGATCATGATCCCCGCACCGGGGACAACTTCCACTCCATGGCAGTCCGCGAGGGCCGCAATTTGTCCGGCCCAGGGACCACCACAGTTCAAGACAAAGGAACAGTCAATTCGGATGTCTTCGCCCGATCGTTCATCGCGCGCGTAGACCGCTTCGATACGGTCTTGGCTGCGTTCAATCCCGGTTGCACGGGTGTAGGTGAGGATCTCCGCTCCATAGGCAATGGCCGAGCGCGCTGCGCCCCAGACCATACGCCAGCCGTCGACGGTTCCGTCTTGTACTGCGAATGCGCGCTTGAGTCCCGGATCAAGTCGAGGCTCGCGACGAAGCGCCTCGGCGGGAGAAATCTCTTCTGCAGGAACATGAGCGGCTCTGGCGCGAGCGATGAACTGATCGGCGTAGTCTTCATCGTCGACAGAGGTTGTCACGAAGAGACCGCCGGTCTTCTCCACGGCATCAGCATTGATGCGGGAAACGATTGCATTTTCTTCCGCGCATTCGGTTGCCGATTCAGGGTCGGACGCAATGTAGCGTGCGCCTGAGTGGAGCAATCCGTGGTAGCGGCCAGAAGTTCCTTGAGCCATATCGGCCCGGTCAAGAAGAATGGCACGGAATCCGCGCATTGCGACATCGCGGACAACGCCGGCACCGGTCGAGCCACCACCGATGACTACGACATCAGTCTCCATCGTCCTCATAGTGTTACGTTGTTCCTTAGAGAGTTTCTGATTGTTTCCTTATTAATCATGACCCTTTTGGGGCCTCTGCACATCTTCCCAAGGCATGTTGCACATATGTGCACATTACTCATTGAAGCCTGTAATCATTCACAACAAACTTAGGTCTTCCTAAGAAATCGGGCGTGCGCCGCATAGGAGCCGCAACGTACAGTGTCTTTATGACTGAAGAGCAGACCTACCGTCCACAGGACGATTTCTACCGCTACACCAACGGCGAGTGGCTCGCGACCCACGAAATTCCGGCCGATCGCCCCATACACGGAACCTTCCATGAGCTCCTTGATCAATCTGAGCTGTGGGAAAAAGCAATCGCAGAGGAAGCAGCTGCCGGTAAAGTTCCCGGTCACAACGGGGAACTTATCGCCCATTTATACGGAATATTTATGGATGAAGACGCTGCCAACCAAGCAGGATTCTCCCCCATCACTGACAAGCTCACACGTCTGCGAGCAGTAGCGAGCCATGACGAACTCGCAACGCTTATGGGGACCTTCCGCTACGAGGGAATCGCTGGCCTCTTCGGAAGCTACGTCGGCACCGACGCACACAATTCAAGTCAGCACATGCTCGACTTGTACCAGGGCGGCATCTCTCTGCCAGACGAGGCCTACTACCGCGAAGAACAGCATCGCGAAGTTCTCGAAGCCTGGGAGGCCTACGTCGCCAAGCTTTTTACTCTGGTCGGGACCAGTGAAGAAGACGCCATGTCTCACGCGCGTGCTGTGCGCGAGTTCGAAACACAAGTTGCCTCTTTCCATCGCGATGCAGTGTCAAACCGCGATCCGCTCTTAGCTGACCACCCCATGACCTGGAATGAGTTGCGTGAAAATTACCCCTTGTTCCCGTGGGACCTGTGGGCGAAGGCCGCAAAGCTTCCCTTGGAAAAGATCGAGACACTCAACGTGTCACATCCGGAGTTTTTTGAGGGTGCGACTCAGCTGTGGCATAACACCGATCTTGAAGTCCTCAAGATGTGGATGGAGCACTCCCTCATCGACGAGTATGCCTCCTTGCTCTCCGAAGATTTCGTCAATGCCTCCTTCGAATTCCACGGACGAACTCTTTCAGGAACCCAGGAACTGCGCCCTCGCTGGAAGCGCGGCCTTTCCTTGGTCTCTTCTCTCCTTGGCGAGGCCATGGGCGAAATTTGGGTGTCCCGCCATTTCCCGCCCGCCAATAAAGAAATCATGGACGGCCTCGTCCGCAGCCTTCTCGACGCTTATGAGCAAGCACTCACCCACTGCGAGTGGATGGGCGAAGAAACCCGCGCTCAAGCATTGAAGAAGCTCAGTACCTTTACTCCCAAGATCGGCTATCCCGACCAATGGATTGACTATTCATCCTTGCACTTCGATTCAGACTCTCTGGTCGATGCCGTCGAGGCAGCAACCCGCTTCCACGTTCAGCGCCGCTGGGATAAACTCGGTGGCCCCGTCGATCGAAGCGAATGGCACATGACGCCTCAGACCGTCAATGCCTACTACGACCCGACGATGAACGAAATCGTCTTCCCTGCTGCAATCTTGCAAGCGCCATTCTTTGATCCGGATGCAGATGATGCTTCGAACTTCGGCGCAATCGGCGCAGTGATCGGGCACGAGATCGGGCACGGTTTTGACGACCAAGGCTCACGCTTCGATGCGGAAGGTAACTTGGAGAATTGGTGGACCGATGAGGATCGGGAGCGTTTCGAGGAACGCACCAAGCGCCTCGTTGATCAATACGACGCGCTTACCCCACGGGATCTCCAAGGGGAAGAACCCCCGCTCCATGTCAACGGAGCACTCACTCTGGGCGAGAACATTGGTGACTTGGCGGGGCTTTCCATCGCATGGCAGGCCTATGTTGCTCGCCTTGCGCAGAAGGGACTCACCCCGCAATCTGCCCCTGAAATCGACGGGCAAAACGCAGCTCAGCGTTTCTTCACCGCGTGGGCTCGCGGATGGAGGACGGCGATCCGCCGCGAGTACGCCAAACAGCTCCTGAGTATCGATCCTCACTCCCCCGCAGAATTCCGCTGCAATCAGATCGTTGCGAATATGGACCCCTTCGCCGAGGCCTACGATGTAGCCCCCGGTGATGATCTGTGGATCGCCCCCGAAGAGCGCGTCCACATCTGGTAGCCAGGACAACCAAGGTTTCAATTCGATACAACAATTGCCCTTGTGGCGCGGCAAGGTTCGCGCCACAAGGGCAAACATGTAAAAATTAAGACGTTTACGCGCATCCGCGCGTCCTGATCGTCAACACAATCGGAAGGTGAGCAATGCCTGGCCTGAACCTGACGCGCGAGGAAGCCATCCAGCGCGCAGACGTGATCTGCGTAGATCACTATGACGTCGAACTCGACCTCACGCGCGGAGACAAGGATTTCTTTTCGCGCACAACCGTGACATTCAGCGCGACCGAAGGAGAAACAACCTTCGCGGACTTGGTGTCGAACAATGTTCACTCGATTGTCCTCAACGGTGAGCACCTGGATCCGCTCATCCACCAAGATCACCGCATTGCCCTTCCGCAACTTGCTGCACACAATACCCTGACGGTCGAGGCTGACTGCCAGTACATGCACACCGGTGAGGGCCTCCACCGCTTCGTCGACCCTGCTGACTCGCAGGCCTACTGCTACTCCCAGTTCGAAGTTCCGGATGCTCGTCGCGTGTTCACGACATTCGAACAGCCCGATCTGAAGGCGACCTTCACCTTCACGGTAACGGTGCCCGCCGGATGGAAGGTCTTCTCGAACTCGGCGACTCCTGAACCTGAGATGAACGAGTCTTCGTGGACCTACCGTTTCGAAGAGACCGAACGCATCTCGACCTACATCACCGCGATTATCGCCGGTCCCTACCAGGGCGTGACCGACTCACTGGTTTCCAGCGATGGTCGCACGATTCCTCTGGGTGTTTGGTGCCGCGCATCATTGCTTGATTCTCTGGATTCCGATCGGATCTTGGATATCACGCGTGCGGGATTCACTTTCTTCGAAGACGCTTACGGGATTCCTTATCCCTTCAAGACCTACGACCAGATTTTCGTTCCCGAGTACAACGCGGGCGCAATGGAAAACGCTGGCTGCGTCACTTTCCGCGATCAATACATTTTCCGCACTCGTCCCACGACCGCTGACCTCGAAGCTCGCGCGAATACGATTCTCCACGAGCTCGCTCACATGTGGTTCGGCGACTTGGTCACCATGAAGTGGTGGAATGACCTGTGGCTCAACGAGTCCTTCGCTGAGTTCATGAGCCACTTGGCTCTTGCAGAGGCCACCGAATACACCGAAGGCTGGACTGGATTCATGCTCCGCAAGGACTGGGGTATGAACCAAGATCAGCTTCCGACCACTCACCCGATCACCGCTGAAATCCGCGATCTCGCCGATGTCGAAGTGAACTTCGATGGAATTACCTACGCGAAGGGCGCCTCGGTCCTGCGTCAGTTGGTCACTTACGTCGGCCGCGAACACTTCTTTGCTGGTCTGCACGAGTACCTGACGAAGCACTCCTACTCGAACGCAACACTGGCAGACCTCTTGGGCGAGCTAGAAAAGGCATCGGGCCGCGATCTTAAGCAGTGGTCGCGCGTCTGGCTTGAAGAAGCCGGAATCACCCTGCTGCGCCCGCAGATTGACGTCTATGACAACGGTGCGATCACCCAGCTCAAGGTCATTCAGGAGCCCTTCTCCGAAGGGTCGTCACTGCGTCCCCACCGCCTCATTGTTTCGGGTTACAGCCAGGCAGAGGATGGATCTATCGAACGCGTATTCAGCCAAGAGCTTGACGTCGATGGTTCCTCCACCGTTGTCTCCGAGGCAACTGGCATCGCACGCCCCGACCTCATTCTGATTAACGATCAGGACTTGGCATACGCGAAGGTTCGCTTGGATCCGCAGTCCTTGGACTTTGCGATCCGCAACATCGCTCGCTTTGAGGATTCTTTGACCCGAGGCGTGATCTTGGCTTCCGCGTGGGATATGACCCGCGATGGTGAAATGCCCGCGCGCGACTACCTGTTGCTTCTGCTCAGCGCACTACCCGCAGAGCGCAACGCAACCATGCTGCGACTGTACTTGCGCCACCTCGAGCAGGCGCTTGAAACCTATGTTGCACCCGCGCGTCGTCGTGCACTGCAAGAGCGTGTTGCCTCGGCGCTACTCATCATGGCTCGCACTGCTAGCGCTCACTCCGACGAACAGCAACTCTTCGTCCGCGAGCTCGCGCACTGCGCAATTCTCCCCGAGCACTTCGAGGCGGTGCGTGGCCTGTACGAGGGCACCGAAACCCTCATGGGACTCGACCTTGACGTCGACCTGCGTTGGACACTGCTCACGGCACTTGTCCGCGGCGGGGTTGCTGGCGAAGCTGAGATCGCGGCTCTTGAGGCCGAAGACGACACGATGACCGGACATCAGAAGGCAGCTGCTGCCCGCGCTGCAGTTGCCGACATTGCTGTGAAGCAGCAGGTCTGGGACGCGGTCCTTCGTGATACCTCGATCCCGAACGATACTCGCTGGGCGATGGTTTCCGGTTTCTGGGCGCAAGCTCGTACAACTCCCGAGATGTACGTCCCGGTCGTTGCCGATTACTTCGACTCCCTCCAGCAGATCTGGAGAGATCACACCTTCCACATTGCAGAGGACATCGTCACTTTGATGTTCCCGAAGGCCCTCGCCGGCTACGTGGAAGGCCTTGATCTGGTTGCGCAGGGAACGCGTTGGATTCAGTCGCACCAGGATGCCTCCGCGGCCTTGATTCGACTCCTGCGCGAGCAGATTTCAACCACCGAGCGCATGCTCGGCGCTCAGGCGGCTGATGCCTGATCACAGGATTCATCAGTTGGGGGCTGCTTCTTTGGCAGCCCCCAACTTCTTATATTGCTCGGCGATTCGCACCGCACATTCTCCGGTGCTGACTGAACTTACTTGCCAAGGACGGCAAGTTCGTCATCGATTATTCCCGTTCCAGATCCGACGTAGGTCGTCACTCCCATGAGCAGGCCCGTGACTGCCATCGCCAGCAAGGGAATAGTCTCGCTTCCAAGGAATTGGAGGAGGATCCCGAAACCGATAGGGCCAAGCGCAGCAATCACGTAGCCAATGGGCTGCACCAAGGCCGAGAGTTCGGCCGTAACAGCTGCCTCGCGAGAACGGGCGGGAATGAGAGCGATGATTAGGGGAAAGGTGAATCCCCCAATCGCCAAGAAAGACACCCAAAGGAATGCGAAAGACCCGGGCACCAGTAACAAACCGATCCAGCCGGCAAATGTCAGCAGACCGAAAATGATGGAAAGCCACGGGATATGCGTCGCCATGTGATCAATCATGAAGGGAATGACCAGTCCTCCGAGGACTGCCCACAAGTTCACAAGAGCCGTCATGATGGATGCAAATCCAGCAGAGTAGCCGGCATTCATCAAAATTTGTGGGAGAAAAGCGAATTGAACATAAGCGTTTAATGCTTGAAGTCCGAATCCAAGAACCAGAGCAATTGCCGTTCTCGAGTGGTAGATCGGGCGCCGCATGCTCGCTTCAGAGGAGCCAGTTTCCGCGCTTCGGGCGCCTCCATCTGGGGAATCTCGACGAACAAGAACACTGATCTTGATCCAAATTGCGCCTGCAATGACAGCGAAGATCGCCCAACTGGCCAGCGAAGAACGCCAGAGCTGACCATCGTGACCAGAAAGCGGCACGGCGAAAGCAGAACCAGCCGCTCCTCCGATCAACAGGACCGTCCCGTATGTGGTGACGAGCAGCGTTCGTCGTCCGGCCTCGTGGAATTTAATCCAGGCAGGGACAAGGACGTTCGCAAGGGCTGGGCCAATGAGTGCTACGACGCTGAGAAGACAAAAGAGCATGAAGTTGCCCGCCCAGGGGCGCACAAGCAAGCCGAGGCCGCTCAGCGCAGTGCCCGCGGTCAGGACAACGCTCATCCCCCAGCGCTTTGATAGGGGAACCGCAAGAAGACCAACACCGGCGAAGACAAGGCATGGTAGAGCAGAGAGGACTCCGAGCGCTCCCTCTCGAGCCGAATAGGCTTGAGAGATCGTGGATAGAAGTGGCCCGGTCGAGGTCGCTCCAGAGCGCATAGTTAAACTCATGGCAAGAATGCCGACGAATGCCAAGGAAGTCGAAACCGCGGCACGCGAATATGATTTTTGCTGCGCTGTCATTATTTTCCTGTGTTGTTCATTTCATTTTTGGCTCTGGTCAGCAGATTTTCCCAAATTGTGACCATACGTTAAACAGAATTTTCATAAGGCACTTAGACTGTCAATCACTACAAGGACCGACACATATGACCGCAGGGTGCGGCCGATGCGTCAGCACACGGAAAGGATTCACGTGTCTACGCCCGCAACGAGCTCACGCTCGTCACTTAAGGAATTGACCTTCCGCGGAATTGTCATCGGTGGAATTATTACTTTGGTTTTCACCGCCGCGAACGTCTACCTGGGATTGAAAGTCGGATTGACTTTCGCAACCTCCATCCCGGCAGCCGTCATTTCCATGGCAATTCTACGATTTTTCTCGGATCACACTATCCAAGAAAACAACATTGTCCAAACAATTGCTTCCGCTGCTGGAACGCTTTCCGCAGTAATCTTCATCCTCCCCGGTCTGGTCATTGTTGGCTGGTGGAGCGGATTCCCCTACTGGACAACAATGGCCGTCTGCGCGGTCGGCGGCATCTTGGGTGTTATGTACTCAATCCCCTTGCGCCGCGCATTGGTTACGGGTTCGGACCTTCCCTACCCCGAAGGCGTTGCCGGAGCAGAAATCCTCAAGGTTGGTGACTCCCACGAGAAGTCAGCCGATAACACCCTTGGCTTACGCGCAATTATCTGGGGAGCGATCTGTTCTGCTGCAATGTCCTTGCTGTCCTACATGAAGGTTGCAAGCTCATCACTGTCCGCAACCTTCCGCGTGGGTGCAGGTGCAACATCGATTGGCACCTCGCTCTCCCTGGCACTGATCGGCGTTGGACACCTGGTTGGACTGACTGTCGGCATCGCAATGCTGATCGGCATGTTCGTCAGTTTCTTCATCTTGATTCCATACTTCAGTGTCGGACAGATTGACGGTTCACCCCTGTCTGACGTTGTCGACACGGTCTTTTCCAGCCAGGTGCGTTACATCGGCGCCGGCGTCATGGCCGTCGCGGCAATCTGGACTCTTGTCAAGATCATCTCCCCCATCATCAAGGGAATCCGTGACGCCATGCGCTCTTCTCGCACCCGTCACGAGGGCGGCGAACTCGACCAGACCGAACGCGATATTCCGATTACCATCGTCGCCTTGGTCATTGTTCTATCGATGATTCCCGTAGGTGGCTTGCTGTGGATCTTCACTCACGGCACCGAGATCGCGCACAATACAGCGATGCTTATCGCTGTTTCCGTGATCTTCACTCTGCTCGCTGGACTCTTGGTCGCCGCGGTGTGTGGTTACATGGCTGGCCTCATCGGTTCGTCAAATAGCCCCGTTTCAGGCGTGGGTATTTTGGTCGTGGTCTTGACCGCTCTGGCAATCGTTGCGGTTCACGGTCACGGCTCCTCTGCTGCAGAGACAACAGCCCTGATCGCCTACACACTCTTTACCGCAGCGATTGTCTTCTGCATCGCAACAATTTCGAACGACAATTTGCAAGACCTCAAGACCGGTCAGCTTGTGGGCGCAACTCCTTGGAAGCAGCAGGTGGCTCTGGTCATCGGTGTTGTCTTTGGTGCTCTCATCATTCCTCCGGTTCTGAACCTGATGCAGAACGCCTTCGGCTTCCAGGGGGCTCCTGGAGCAGGTCAAGATGCACTTGCTGCCCCGCAGGCCTCTCTTATTTCTTCGCTGGCTCAAGGCGTTGTGGGCGGCACTCAAGACTGGAGTCTCTTGGGCCTGGGCGCCATCATCGGTGTGGGCGTCATCATCATCGATGAGGTTCTCAAGCTGAGCTCGAAGGGTCGCTTTGCTCTTCCGCCTCTCGCGGTCGGCATGGGCATGTACCTCCCCGCTTCGTTGACCATTCTTATCCCCGTTGGCGGCGTCATCGGTTTCTTCTACGACCGTTGGTCCGCAAAGCGCAAGGATCCCGAACGCGCACGCCGTATGGGCACGCTCTTGGCAACCGGCCTGATCGTCGGCGAGAGCCTCTTCGGCGTGATCTACGCCGGAATCGTTGGGGCTGCAGGAAACGACGAGCCTTTGGCCATCGTCGGGGATTCTTTCGCCACTCCCGCGACCATCATCGGTGCCGTCTTCTTCTTCGGTTCAATCTTCGCGCTGTACCGTTGGACAAGCGGCATGGTTTCGCGCACAGATAGCACTCCTGCCATCGACGAGGCAGAGGCTGAGGAAGCACTTGACGTGCACTAAATCCTCGCCTACTTTTAGGGGGGAGCCGGCAATGCTGGCTCCCCCTCTTTTTGGCCTAGACGGAGAGCAGACGAGGTGTATGTCCACCTTGGCACATACAAAAAACCGCTTGGCAATTGCCAAGCGGTTTTGTTTGTGGAGCTAAGGGGATTCGAACCCCTGACCTCTTCCATGCCATGGAAGCGCGCTACCAACTGCGCCATAGCCCCAGGGTCGTTGCGATCTCTCGCTCGGACCTGTTAAGAATAGCGGACGAAGTCGCCTGAGGCAAAATTAAGGAGCTGTGCGAGCTGACACATTTGCCTCGATACAGTTATGCGCCGAAGACCTCCGGGGCAGCCCCGACGTTGTGCGAGGCCAAGCGCCAACGTGCAGCGCCAGATGCCCCCGAACCGCCTCCGCCAGCAAGGACAAGTTCAGACCAGTGCACATTATCGACACCGCGGATACAGTCGAAGTCTCGCGGATCTAGACCGATCGTGGACATGACACCACGGGCAATAGCCGCACCGTGAGAAACTGCAACCAAAGTACCGCCTTGAGGAACAGACTCAGCGTGTTCAAGCACGGCCTCGCGAACGCGATCTCCCACAACGCCACCGGGTTCAACCCCCGCACCCGCGCTCTCCCCCGTCTGGCGCCATTCAAGCAGCCACTGCGGGTATTGCTCTGCGATCTGGTCGAAATCCAATCCTTCGAAAACACCGTAGGAGCGTTCAAGAAGTCGCTTATCGATCGCGATCTCCCCCACCTCAACACCGAGAGCATCAAGTTCGCGCGCCAAGGCTTGAGCGGTATTCAAGGCGCGTTCCAAGGGCGAAGACACAATCCTCACTTCCGAGGCAGACACGTAATCAGCATTCAAACCGCCAATACGGCCACCCCCAGCGAGGCGCTTTGCCAAAACTCGTCCGCCTTCGAGTGCCTGCTCGTGCCCAATGCTATTGAGCGGGATATCAATGATCCCTTGAAAGCGGTGCTCGACGTTGTAATCGGTTTGTCCGTGACGGAGAAAGACGATCCGACGGGCGCCACTAATGCGCGAATAACCAGCCACGGCCTCGGCAGAAACTTCAGTTTCCTTGGTGCTCACTCTTCAATCCCCTCAATCACTTGTGCGGGAGTCATAACCGGTCGCACTGCACCGGGAGCCACATCGGGAAGTTCTAGATGAGTGATCCTTTGATCAGCCCACAGCCTCTCAAGGGCGTAGAACTCGCGATCTTCTTGGCTCATCACGTGGATCACAACATCGCCATAATCGGCCAGAACCCACGTTCCTTCGCTGCGTCCTTCAATGCGTTTGGGAACGACATGCCAGTCGCGCCCGATCTCATCCATGATTTCTTCGGCAATCGCGCGAACTTGACGCGATGTTGGAGCAGAGACCACCAAGAACGACTCTGCGATCCCGAGACGCTGAGAGACATCAATCAACACAGGATCCTGGGCAAGCTTATTGGCAGCGCCTCGAAGCGCACTTGTGATGAGATCGTCGCTTTGAACGTCCACAGTTATCCTTTCGTTTCTTTCAGTCTGCCATTATCTGGTCTCGCGAGCCACCGAGAGCGCCGACGGCCGGCGGGTGCATCGCACTTTAGCGCTCGGCACGATACAGACGGTACTTATTGATGTATTGAACGACGCCATCGGGGACGAGGTACCACACCGGTTTATTCCGCTCGACGCGCCTTCTACAGTCTGTCGAGGAAATCGCCATTGCCGGAACTTCCAGCAAAGACACGGAGGATGCGGGGAGTTTCTTCGCATCGAGGACGTGCCCGGGCCGCGTCACCCCAATGAAATGGGCCATTTCGAAGAGGGAATCAACGTCCTTCCACTGAACGATCTGCGTCAGGGCATCTGCTCCCGTAATGAAGTAGAAATCTGCATCCGGATAGATACCTTTGAGATCACGCAAAGTATCGATCGTGTAGGTCGTTCCACCGCGGTCGATATCGACCCGGGAGACCGAGAAACGCGGGTTCGATGCGGTTGCAATTACCGTCATCAAATAGCGATGTTCCGCGGGAGTAACCCTCCTACCCGCTTTGAAGGGCTGCATTGCGGTCGGGACAAAAATAACCTCATCGAGTTGGAAGACATCCATAACCTCGGATGCAGCCACGAGGTGCCCGTGGTGGATGGGGTCAAAGGTGCCGCCCATGATCCCGATTGAGCGTCGGATCTTTCCCGAGGCCGCGTCCAGAGTTGGCATACTCCCCTCCCTTTACTTTCGTACCGCTCCGTCACCTTCAATAATCCACTGGCTGGTTGTCAGCTCAGCCAATCCCATTGGGCCTCGCGCGTGAAGCTTTTGGGTGGAGATGCCGATCTCGGCGCCCAATCCCAGCTGACCGCCATCGGTGAAACGTGTCGAGGCGTTGATCGCAACAGCCGCACTATCAACGTTGGAGCGGAAGAAGTGCGCTGCCTTCAGTGAGGGAGTGCAGATCGCCTCGGTATGTCCAGAAGAGTATGTGCGAATATGCTCAACTGCTTCTTCGATCGAATCAACAACGCGTACGGCCAAATCCATCGAAAGGTACTCTGTTGCCCAGTCTTCTTCCGTTGCAGCGCAGATCAGCTGCGAACTGACTAAATCGCCCAAAGCCGCGCACTCACGGGTAGCCTCGTCAGCGTGAATCGTCACTCCCGCAGCAGTGAGTTCTTCAAGAGCAAGAGGGAGGAACGAAGCGACCATATCACGGTGCACCAGAAGTGTTTCTGCAGCGTTACAGACGCCGACTCGTTGGGTCTTCGCGTTCATGATGATGGCCAGCGCAGCTTGAACGTCAGCGCCGCTATCAACATAGACGTGACAGTTTCCAGTTCCCGTTTCAATGACGGGGACGGTGGATTCTTCGACAACAGCGCGGATCAGGCCCCCGCCGCCTCGGGGAATAAGAACGTCAATGCCACCGCGTGCGCGCATCATCGCACGTGCACCCTCACGTCCCCAGGAATCAACGGTCTGGACCAAGTCGGCCGAGAATCCACATGACTCAATTGCCCGACGAATGACCTTGACGAGGGTCTCGTTTGTCGAAAGTGCAGCGCTTCCACCGCGAAGGATCACGGCGTTGCCCGACTTGAGGGCCAAGATGGAAGCATCGACGGTCACATTGGGACGCGCCTCGTAGATCATGCCGACAACGCCCATCGGAACGCGAATCTGGGAGACACGCAAACCGTCTTCGGTGCATCCCCCACGAATAATTGTTCCAACCGGATCCTCAAGGCCAACGACGTCAAGAACGGACTGTGCGATAGAGCGCACGCGAGAGTCATCAAGACGCAGACGATCAACGAGGCCTGCAGCCATCCCCTTGTCGAGGGCACGCTCACAATCGCGTGCATTCGATTCGAGGATCTCTTCCACCTCAGCGATCAGAGCAGCAGAAATTGCCCGCAATAGTGCGTTACGCTGTGCACTTGTCGAGGTGGCAAGTTTGCGCTGCGCACAGCGTGCACGATCGGTCAGCTCAAAAATATCCAGTTCGTTACTCACCTTTACTCCTGAACAAGAACGGCAAGATCGTCGCGGTGAACAGCCGGACGCATATGTTCCTTCTGTTTTTCTTCCTGCTTATGACCCATGAGCTTGGCTAAGCTATCTGAGTCGTAGCGGGAGATCCCTCGAGCAATCAATCCACTGTCATCAACAATATCGATGACTTCTCCCGCCGAGAAGACCCCAAGAACGTCAGTAATACCCGCGGGGAGAAGAGACTTCTTTCCCCGGGTAATCGCGCGGCGCGCGCCGGCGTCAATCAGTATCTGCCCCGCAGAGGGAGCAACGTGGGCGATCCACAAGGTGCGCGAGGCGGGACGGTTTCTCGTGGGTTCAAACCACGTACCCACCGTTTGTCCGTCAAGAACCTCGTTCAAACGATCTGCGCTGGTGAGGATCACGCCGATCCCTCCGTGCTGGGCCATGGAGGCTGCATGGAGCTTTGTCGCCATTCCGCCTGTCCCCACGCTGGAACCGGCTCCGCGCACGTCGATTCCACCAAGTTCATCGGTCGCGTTAACCTCGGTGATCAAACGAGCCCCGGGCTGCGAGGGAGGTGCTGTATACAGTCCATCAACGTCTGTCAGCAAGACCAAGACATCCGCACCAACCATCTGCGCCACGTATGCCGCAAGCCGGTCATTATCACCGAAACGCACTTCACGAGTCGTGACCGCGTCATTTTCATTGATGATCGGCACGACCCCAAAAGCAAGGAGTTTATCGAGTGCAGACATTGCATTCGTATAGTGCTCGCGCTGCATGACGTCGGCTGCGGTGAGCAAAATCTGCGCGACGTGGAGGTGGTGAGCTTGGAATGCGGATGACCAACGCGCCATGAGATACCCCTGGCCCATTGCCGCGGCCGCCTGGACGCTTGCTAGGTCCTTAGGGCGCGAGGAGAGTCCAAGAGGCTCAAGGCCCGCTGCAACAGCGCCCGAAGAGACGATCAGAATCTCACAGCCTCGCCGCGCTTTGGCAGAAACAAGTCTGGCGACAGAGTCGATTCGATTGAGGTCAAGTCCGCCATCTTCACGGGTCAGCGAAGAAGAACCAATTTTGACAACAATTCGGCGCGCCTGCTGCACCGCGATGTGCCTTGGAGTCATTTAGCGCTCATCCTCCGGATCAGTCCATACGCCAGTCGAGCGCTCGGTCCACAGTTCTTCTCGCGCTGCAGACTTCGCGTCCATCATTTCGCGGTAACGCTCACGACGCTGGGCGGTCGTGCGGCGCTCGTTGCGGTCAAGCCTAAGATCAGTGCCTCGCTGTCCGAGTAGTTCCGGTCCGGTTGTCAGCGTGGGTTCCCAATCAAAGATCACTCCCCCGTCGAGGCGACCGATGACGACGGTATCGCCGGCGTGAGCGCCCGCCTTCATGAGCTGATCTTCAACCCCTGCTCCCGCAAGGCGATCGGCAAGGTAGCCCACGGCCTCGTCGTTGGAAAAGTCGGTTTGCACCACCCAGCGTTCGGGCTTGGTTCCACGAATCTGGTAGACGAGTTCACCGGCATGTTCAACCGCGCGCACCGTGATTTCGTCCTTGCTTCCCACCGGACGAGGCCGCAGAACCTGACGTGCAGATTCAATCTGGGGCAGCTTGGCGCGGTGCTCGTCAACAAGGGAAGCGAGCGCGAAAGAAAGTTCTTTAAGGCCCTCGTGGGTCACTGCGGAAACCGCGAAGATTGGCCAGCCGAAAACCTCGAGATCCGGGCGAACGATATCGACAAGATCGCGGCCATCGGGAATATCGATCTTGTTGAGGACGATGACGCGGGGGCGCTGCATGAGGGGAACATAGCCCTCAATTTCGCCCAGATCACCCTCGTATGCGGCCAGTTCGGCTTCAATTGTGCGTAGGTCAGAGACGGGATCGCGATCGACTTCA
The DNA here is from genome assembly GCF_976954355.1 of Actinomyces sp. Marseille-QA0893. Lineage (NCBI taxonomy): Bacteria > Bacillati > Actinomycetota > Actinomycetes > Actinomycetales > Actinomycetaceae > Actinomyces > Actinomyces sp. Marseille-QA0893. The sequence continues at coordinate 98,437 of NZ_CDRJSY010000005.1, read as the reverse complement.
AAAGTTGCGGTATCGAGAATGTGCACAATGACAGCGCAGCGTTCGATATGACGCAAGAAGTCCAATCCCAGTCCCTTACCGCTGGAAGCCCCGGGAATGAGTCCTGGAACATCGGCGACGGTGTAGCGAGAATCTCCTGCTTGAACGACCCCAAGATTGGGAACAAGCGTCGTGAAAGGATAGTCGGCAATCTTGGGGCGCGCGGCGGACATCGCTGCAATCAGTGAGGATTTGCCTGCCGAGGGGTAGCCGACAAGGGCAACATCAGCAACAGACTTGAGTTCAAGAACGACATTGTGTTCTTCCCCTGGCTCTCCAAGGAGCGCGAACCCGGGAGCCTTACGCTTTTTCGAGGCGAGCGCCGCATTGCCCAGGCCTCCTCGGCCGCCTTCGGCAATGACGAATCGACTTCCCGCGCCGGTGAGGTCAGCAAGCAGCTCACCGCGCTTTGACTTGACGACAGTGCCGTCTGGAACCGGGAGGATTGTATCCGCACCGTTCCTTCCCTGACGGAAGTCACCCATGCCTTGAGTACCGTTTTCCGCTCGCTGGTGGGGATTGCGGTGATAGGTCAGAAGAGTGGTCACCTGCGGGTCTACCTCGAGGATGACGGAGCCGCCGTTACCACCGTTACCACCATCAGGGCCGCCCAGGGGCTTAAATTTCTCGCGCTTGACCGAGGCGACGCCGTGGCCGCCGTTGCCTCCCTGGGCGAAAATCGTTACTCGATCGACAAAGCTTGCCACTGTGGTGTCCCCCGTCTTGGCCAGTGCGCACCAGCGCGAATCAGGATAGTGAAAAGGGGCATCCGGCCTTGTGCCGGACGCCCCCAATCAGCGGTCGGTCTCAGGCAGAGACCGGCTCAACGATGTTGACAACCCTACGGTCACGACGGGTTGCGAACTCAACCGCACCCGCGCGCAGCGCGAAGAGGGTGTCGTCCTTGCCACGACCAACGCCCTCACCGGGGTGGAAGTGGGTGCCGCGCTGACGAACGATGATTTCGCCGGCGTTGACCAGCTGGCCGCCGTAACGCTTGACGCCCAGTCGCTGGGCGTTCGAGTCGCGGCCGTTGCGGGAGGAGCCAAGGCCCTTCTTATGTGCCATCTCGACGTCTACTTTCTATATCGAACGGTTCAGGCGATCTCAGTGATCTTAATAACCGAGAGCTTCTGGCGGTGGCCCTGACGCTTACGGTAACCGGTCTTGTTCTTGTACTTAATAATGGAGATCTTCGGGCCCTTAGCAGAGTCAACAACCTCTGCCTTGACCGTGACCTTCTCCAGTGCGCTGGGCTCGACGGTGATTGCATCGCCATCGACCAGCATCAAAGGCTGGAGTTCGATGCTGGCACCAATTTCATCTGCCAGCTTGTCGACGACGACGACGTCACCGACGGACACCTTTTCCTGCCGGCCGCCGGCCTTGACGATCGCGTAGACCACGTTGAAGCTCATCTCTTCTCGAAAACTTGGACGGACTTGGCTTCCACGTTCGAACAACGTTCCTCTTCAAGAAACACTAAGCCCGTTGGCGCTCGTTGCGCCGACGATCAAATTTAGCTGAAAATCGACTCTCAAGCAAACCGCTAGAGCGAAAACTTTCAGAATTTGGGTGTGTGCTTGGGCACTGTTACTGTTCTTCACCCGGTGCGGCGGGCGCACTAACAGCGACCCGACGCCGCCGAGAGCGCTTAATGGGGGCGCTGTCTTCGGAGCGAGCAGGCACATCGATCACAATGTCATGAACGCTTTGGACTGCAGCAACAGGAGCAGCCGGCTCAGGAAGATCAAGATGAACCGTTACTGGTTCACTTGCTTCGATTGCTGCACGACGCCTGCGGCTTCGTCCTGGACGTGCTGGTTTTTCCCGAGTCTGCGACGAGGCAGCCACCGACTGTGCACTTCCCTTTTCCTCACGCTCAGAGTCACTCGCGAGCTGGGCGGGATCATTTAGCGCTACAGGTGCCGCCTCAGGCTTTTCTTCAGGCGTAGAGACCTCGGCGCTTTCTTCCACTTGAGGACGCGTTGCCCGGCGAGAACGACGCGGACGCTTTGCCGGCGTGGCGTTCACCCCAGACTGTTCCTCCGCTGCGGGCTCATCCTTCGGTTTGGATGCTTCAGCCTCGTGAACGCTGGAATCAGAGTCCTTTGCCGAAGGTTGTTCGCTGTGGGCACCTGATTCCTGGTGGGATGAGGAATCATCGCGCACAGTCGCCGCAGCAATCGCAGTGAGCGCTTCTCGAGCGCGTTCATGTTCGGGAGACTCCTCAACCCGGGCGCGGGTTTGAGTCTTCTTCGAACGCTTCGGTGCTTCCTCAGTGGCCCCTTGGATTTCAACGGGATGCTGGTGAACAATGAAGCCGCGACCTTCGCACGCCTCGCAGGTGGTCGAAAAGGCTTCAACGAGCCCCTCCCCCACACGCTTACGCGTCATCTGCACCAAACCAAGAGAAGTAATCTCGGTGACTTGGTGACGAGTCCGATCGCGTCCCAAGCATTCAACCAGGCGACGCAAAACCAAATCTCGGTTAGATTCCAAGACCATATCGACAAAGTCGATGATGACGATGCCGCCGATATCGCGCAGCCGCAGCTGACGGACGATCTCTTCTGCGGCCTCGAGATTGTTGCGCGTAACGGTTTCTTCCAAAGTTCCGCCAGCACCGATGAACTTACCGGTATTGACATCGATAACCGTCATTGCTTCGGTTCGGTCAATGATCAAGGTGCCACCACTGGGCAGCCACACCTTGCGATCCATTCCCTTGGCAAGTTGCTCATCCACGCGGTAGGCATGGAAAGCGTCCTCGGTTCCGACCCACTTGTGAACTCGGTCAGAAAGCTCGGGCGAAAGCTCATCAACGTAAGATTTCACCGTCTCATAGGTCTCATGACCTTCAATAATGAGTTCGGAGAAGTCCTCATTGAAGATGTCACGAACAACGCGGACAGCAAGCTCCGGTTCGCCGCGCAGAAGGACCGGTGCATTCTTCGTCGAGGAAAGCTTGGACTCAATATCGTCCCACTGCTTGCTCAGACGACGAACGTCATCGCGGATCTGTTCTTCACTTGCACCTTCGGCAGCCGTTCGCACAATCACGCCCGCAGAGTCAGGGACGACCTGCTTGAGGATCTTCTTCAAGCGAATACGCTCACGTTCGGGGAGCTTGCGGGAAATACCCATCATGGAACCACCGGGGATCAAAACCAGGTAGCGTCCCGCCAAAGTGATTTGGCTAGTCAGACGCGCACCCTTGTGCCCGATGGGATCCTTCGTCACCTGAACAAGGACAGGATCGCCTGGTTTAAGAGCAGATTCAATGCGGCGAGGCTTTCCTTCCAAGCCGACAGCATCCCAGTTGACTTCGCCTGCATACAGGACCGCATTGCGCCCCTTGCCAATATCAACGAAGGCAGCTTCCATTGAGGGAAGAACGTTTTGAACGCGTCCCATATAGATATTGCCGACGGCAGTCTTTTGGGTACGGCGCGCAACATAGTGCTCAACCAAGAGGTCGTCTTCAATAATTGCGATCTGATCGAGTCCACCTTGGTCACGAATGACCATCTTGCGGTTCACGGACTCGCGTCGAGCCAAAAATTCGGACTCGGTGATGCGATGATGACGACGCCCTTCGCGGCGCCCTTCTTTACGGCGCTGCTTCTTTGCTTCCAGACGCGTCGAGCCCTTAAGGGCTTGAACTTCATCGTTAACGTCTTGAGCTTCGGATGCGCGTACGCGGCGACGACGGCGACGACGGCTTGTTTCTTCGCCGCCTTCTGTAGTTTCTTCGTTTTCCGAAGATTGAGCGTCCTGCGTTACCGCTTCTTTTTCCGAGGCCGGAGCTTCTTCTTCTGTCTCCTTGCGCTTCGCACGACGACGCCTCGTCTGCGCGGGTTCGACGGAAGCTTCCTCCTCAGTTACCTTCTTGCGCGTACGTGTACGCTTCTTGGGCGTCGCTTCCTCAGCATTTTCTTCACTCCGCGCCGCGCGGGTGCGTGAACGACGCTGAGGTTTTTCTTCACTTTCTTGCTGGGGCACACTTGGCGGTGCAGAAAAAGTCGGTTCCTGGAATGTCGGAGCCTGGAAAAGCAGGGTTGCTGCTGGCGTTTCAGGCATGGCCTCTTCTTTCACAATGTCAGTATGTTGACCGAGCTCGCACTGCTGGGTCTGTATTTACACGCGTTTAAGCGGAAGTCTCTTCGAAGTCGCATGAGGCGACCACAGGCATGCGCGTTTTCAAAGAAACATGCGCTGTGATGATCAGAGAGTGCGCTCCAACCATTTCGTCTTCCCTATTGTCTCATAGGGTGCGCAGGCATGCTTGAGCTGCCATTCGGCGGTTCGCACCGAGCTCAATGCGTCACCCATGGAGCCGCTGAAGAAAACGACACAGTGCCCTGATTATTCAGAAAAGCAGCATTTTAGACGGTTGCGTTCTATATTTGTTGACACAACGTCGTTAAAGTTTTGCCACATCTGTGACGAACTTATGACACACCCTGAACACAATTTCCCTGAGACAGGATTATGACCATGACCTTTGCTCCAGCTGCACTCGATGCGCTGACACTGGGACGATGGCAATTCGGTATCCTGACCGTTTACCACTTCGTCTTGGTTCCTCTCACCATCGGTCTGTCGCTCCTGGTCGCAATTATGCAGACCGTGTGGCACAAGACAGGTAAAGAGGAATGGCTTCAGGCAACCCGTTTCTTCGGCAAGTTGCTCTTAATCAACTTCGCCCTCGGTGTTGCCACCGGTATCGTGCAGGAATTCCAATTCGGCATGAACTGGTCGGAGTATTCCCGCTACGTTGGCGACATCTTCGGTGCTCCGCTCGCTGTCGAGGCCCTTTTGGCCTTCTTCCTTGAATCAACCTTCCTGGGATTGTGGATCTTCGGTTGGGGACGCCTCTCCAAGGGCTGGCACCTTGCCTGCATTTGGTTGGCATCGATCGGAACCATGATCTCCGCCCTGTGGATCCTCGGAGCAAACTCCTGGATGCAACACCCCGTAGGCGCACGATTCAACCCCGAAACCGGGCGTGCAGAACTGGATGGAGCCGCAGGCTTCCTCAAGGTCGTTGCCAACCCGGTTCTTGTGTGGGAATACACCCACGTCATTACCTCCGCATGGCTCGTTGCCGGCACCTTCGTTGCAGGTCTTTCCGTGTGGTGGATGACTCGCGCAAAGCGCCTCGGCGGTGAAGAAGGCGCAAAGGAAGCCGCACGCATGTGGCGCCCGATCGCGCGCTTCGGCCTCGCCGTCATCCTGATCGGTGGAATCGGAACTGCAGTAACCGGCCACTTCCAAGGCCAGGAGCTGGTCGAGATTCAGCCCATGAAGATGGCAGCTGCAGAAGGTGTCTGTGTCGATACTCAGGGCGCAGCATTCACCGTTGCACAGTTCGGCGAATGCCCGCTGGGTGAAGATGGTGCTCAGCCCACCAAGTTCATCGAAGTTCCCGGCGTTGCCGCCTTCATGTCGCACAATTCTTTCTCGGCCAACGTTAAGGGCGTTGCCGACGAGCAAAAGCGCATGGTTGAACTCCTGAACTCGAATGCGGACTTCGTCAAGACCTATGGCGATGCATCCCAATATGATTTCCGTCCCCCGCAGATGGTGACCTTCTGGTCCTTCCGAATCATGATCGGCCTGGGTGCCTTCTCTGCTCTCTTGGCGCTGTGGGGCCTGTGGGCAACGCGCAAGGGACAGGTTTCTGCATCGAAGGCGTTGGGAACTTTCGCGCTTGTCTCCATCCCGATGCCCTTCCTGGCTGCGTCCTTCGGTTGGATCTTCACTGAAATGGGACGCCAGCCTTGGGTTGTTGTTCCTAACCTCGCAGGACTTGAAAGCGGCGATCCCATCGGCTCGGTCATGATGATGACTTCCGCTGGCGTCTCGAGCGCTGTCCCTGCTTGGCAGGTTCTCTTCTCGATGGTTGTCTTCACGATCGTTTACGCAGTCCTCGGCGTCATTTGGTTCATCCTCATGAAGCGCTACGCCGCCGAAGGCCTCCACTCCCGCTCCAAGGACGCATCCGATGAGGAAGCGACCGCTGGCGCACTCTCCTTCGGGTACTGAGGAAAGGAAGACCCATGACACTTAGTATTTTGTGGTTTATCCTCATCGCCGTCCTGTGGACCATGTACCTGGTTCTCGAGGGCTTCGACTACGGCGTTGGAATGCTCCAAGGATTCCTCGCCCGCGACGATCGCGAACGCACTCAAGCGCTCCGTACCATTGGCCCCCACTGGGATGGCAATGAAGTTTGGCTTCTCACCGCCGGTGGAGCGACCTTCGCGGCGTTCCCCGAGTGGTACGCAACGATGTTCTCCGGAATGTACTTGGCACTCTTCCTGATCCTCCTCGCTCTCATCGTGCGTGTGTGCGCAATCGAGTGGCGTTCGAAGATCAAGTCCGAGAAGTGGCGCAGCGTCTGGGATCGTACCCACGCAGTATCAGCTCTCCTCGTTCCGCTCCTCTTCGGTGTTGCCTTCGCCAACCTGGTTCAGGGAATGAAGATCGAAGTTGTCACCCACGGCACCAATGCGGTGGTTGCCCCCGAGGATGTTCCGGCATCTTTGGCAACGGCTGTTCACCAGCTCACCGGTGGATTCTTCTCTCTCCTCACCCCCTACACCCTCCTTGGTGGAGTCGTACTGGTTGCCCTGTGCTTGGCACACGGTGCACAATTCCTGGCACTGAAAACCGAAGGCGACTTGCGCGAGCGAGCAAATACATTTGCGGCTCCCGCTTCGGTTGCGGCCACCGCTCTGGCAGCAATCTGGGTCATCTGGGGACAATTCGCATACTCGACGAATGTCTTCGCATGGCTCCCGCTTCTCGTTGCAGCCCTGTGCTTGATCGCCCAGGCAGCCTTCTCTCAGAAGGCGCTGCGTCGTGAAGGATTGGCATTCCTCTTCTCCTGCGTTGCAATGGCAGGTGCTGTCGCGTGGATCTTCTCTGCGATGGCTCCCGCGGTGATGAAGTCGAGTATCAACCCCGCTTACTCACTGACCATCGAGCAGGCATCCTCGACCCAGGGAACGCTGATCGTTATGTCGATCGTGGCCTTGTGCCTTGTTCCCGTGGTTCTCGCCTACACTGTTTGGTCCTACTGGAAGTTCCGTTCTCGCGTTTCAACAAAGGACGTGTCAACGGACACCGGTTTGATCTTCGACAAGATCAGACTGGATCAGAATTTCCTCGCGGGCTGATCCCCGCAGAGCTGGTGGCCTCGGGAAACCGGGGCCACCAGTTTTTTCAGCGAGCATCTCCCCCTCAAAGGAAAGAAAATAGAGGAATGCGCCCCCTGGACCCTCGACTGCTCAAATACGCACGAAGCGCCCGTCGCCACATCATCGTCATTTCGATCCTTGGCATTTTGACGGCGCTCCTTGTGATCGCACAGACTCTTGCGCTTTCTGCAGCCCTATCCCCCGCGGTCACTTCTGGGGCAACTCTTGCACAACTGCGCATGCCCTTGTGCATCCTCGCCGTAATACTTGCTCTCCGGGCAGCCCTCATCGGGATTCGCGAGGCCCTAGGCCACCGCGCCGTAGACCGAACGATCCGCGAGTTACGTGCACGCGTCATCGACCACATCGCGCAATTGGGTCCACGTTGGCGAGCAACAAACGGCAGCGAGGCCTCGACACTTCTTACGCGCGGCTTAAGTGATCTCTCTCCCTACTTCGTCGACTACCTACCCCAGCTTGTCCTTACTGCGACCGTTACTCCCCTCGCTTTGGCCACGATTCTCTATCTGGATTTTTGGTCGGCATTCATCGCAGCGATCGTCGTTCCTTTAATTCCCATTTTCATGGCGCTAATCGGCCGTTTCACGCAGGATGCATCCTCAGCAAAGCTTGAATCAATGCAACAGCTCGGTGCGCAGATGCTTGATCTCATTGCCGGATTACCCACCCTTCGAGCACTCGGTCGCGAAGGTGCCCCTCGAAAGCATCTTGCCGCGCTGTCCGCCTCGAACACGCGAGCAACTATGGGGACTTTGCGCGTTGCTTTCCTCTCGGGCGCTGTTCTTGAATTCCTCTCCACCTTATGCGTCGCGCTGGTCGCCGTTGAAGTCGGCATGCGCATGGTTTTCGGGAACGTCGATCTCTTCACGGGCCTCGCGGTCATCATGCTAGCCCCAGAGGTATTCGAGCCTCTTCGCCAGGTTGGTGCGCAATTTCATGCATCCGCGAACGGCGTCGCAGCAGCCGAGCGAGCCTTTGACATCCTCGAAACCTCCGCAGTCACTGAGGAAGATTCACTGTCTCCCTCTACTCTCGACTCAATTGACTGGTCGAGGACGCAGATTGTGATCCGCGATCTCTCGATTGCTGCTCGCGGCGTGTGGGCGCCTGCCGGTGCCAATGCCGTTGTCCTTCCGGGTAAGCTCAATGTTCTCGTCGGACCTTCGGGCGCAGGAAAGACCAGCACGATCTATGCACTGATGCAGCTCATCGATCCAGATCACGGCGAGATTTGTTTACGCACTCAAGCCTCGGGCGCAGATATCAATGTGCGTGAGCTTGCTCGTGAGCAATGGTGGAAGACCATCACCTGGGTGCCGCAACACCCTACTTTGATCCCTGGAACTTTGCGCGAGCAGCTTCCACCTGCCTCGGATGATGATCTCGAGGCCGCGGCGTCCCTATGCGCTTTCAGTGACGTTCTCGATTCGCTTCCTCTTCGCTGGGAAACCCCAATTGGCCAGGGCGGAATTGGGCTGTCCGTTGGGCAACGACAACGTTTTGCCCTCACGCGTGCGCTCCTGGCCACCACTCCCATCGTTATTTTGGATGAGCCAACAGCGCACCTCGATGCCGCCAGTGAAGAAGTTGTTCTCCGCGCTATTGAAACCCTGCGCGGGCAAGGGCGAACGGTGATCGCTATCGCGCACAGGCAAGCGTTAATCGAGGCAGCAGATCAGGTTATTGAGATCCAGAGCGCGCAGATGAACGAAGAAGAGCTCGAACAAGTGGAAGGAAGGAAGTAGTCATGCGGATCCTCACTCCTCAAGAACGTTCTTCCCTGCGCTGGGCTGTTTCTTTGCTGCGCGTTGACAAATGGCGTTTTATCAGCGCTCTCCTTCTTGCGAGTCTGGGCATCGGATCCTCGATTGCGCTTGGCGCCACTTCTGCATGGTTGATTGCGAGAGCTTCCCAGATGCCTCCAGTCTTGGTCCTTTCCGTTGCTGCGACATCAGTGCGCCTTTTCGGTGTCTCGCGCGCACTCCTGCGTTACATTCAACGCCTTGTCGCCCATCGTGTTGCCCTTGAAGGAATGGATCACCTTCGCCTGCATCTCTATGACCAAATTGCGCAGGCAGATCTGAGTCACGTCACTTCGCTGCGCCGTGGAGACCTTCTTGCACGCATCGGTTCCGATGTTGACGAAGTCGGTGATTTCATTGTCAAGTCTGTTCTTCCCGCCGGGGTCGCAGCCGTTGTCGGCTGTGGGACCGTCGGCGCCTTGGCGCTTTTGTCACCGGGAGCGGCAATCATCTTGGCACTGTGTCTTATCGCTTCGGGCGTCCTCGCTCCGCTTGTCACCGCTCGAGCACAACGAGCTGCTCAAGTCGAAGGTATTGAGGCACGTACGTCCTTGAGCACTGCCCTTGTGACAGTTATTGACGGGTACGACGAGTTGGCGATCAATGGCTTGGCCGGCCGCGCGCAGGCAGAGCTTGAACGCGCTGAGGACCGTATTGAGTCCTCACGAAAGGGCGCAGCACGTGCCTCCGCTTGGGCTCAGTTCATTGATCGAGCAGCGATGGGTTTCGCGGTTGTCGGAGCCTTGCTCGTAGGGATCCCCAGCGTTAATGCTCAAATCCTCAGCGCGGTGGCTTTAGCCGTTATTGCGCTCACTCCCCTGTCTTCTTTCGAAGCCTCCTCTCAGATGAATTCTGCTGTCGCACAGCTCGTGCGTTCTGCGCAGGCAGCGGCGCGCATTGATGAACTCATCGGGCCGAGGGCGCTTCTATCTGCAAAGAACGTTGACCGAGAAACAGCTGACCCCACGCAAGGCGCCCACGCGGCCTCGGGAAAGCACAAGGAAACGATCACGCCAGAAATGGTGAGCTCGCCGCTTCTGCGTGCTGAAAACCTCTCGATCGCGTGGCCGAATAGCCCCGAACTTGTTGAAGGACTCGACCTCGAAGTCGAGCGTGGACGGTCCATAGCAATTGTCGGCCCCTCGGGAATCGGGAAAACAACACTTCTCTACACTCTTGCGGGTCTCATTCCACCGCGAGAGGGAAGCCTGACCCTCAACGATGTCAGTCTCATGGACATTCCCCACCAGGAGAGCTCATCAGTTCTCCAAGTGACCGCTGAAGATGCCCATATTTTCGCGACAAGCATTTTTGAGAACCTCCGCGTCGCAAACCCGGATCTGGACAAACAACAGGCCCTCGACTTACTCAGCGCAGTCGGCCTCGAGCAGTGGTGCGCTTCTTTGCCGGAAGGAATCGATACCCTCATAGGCGCCGGCGCGACTGGAGTTTCCGGTGGAGAGCGCCGCAGACTCTTGGTCGCACGAGCTCTTGCTTCCCCCGCGCCTATCATTCTCATCGACGAGGCCAGTGAGCATTTGGATCCCCAATCAGCCGACGCGCTCATGCGCACTTTGGCGCAACGTACCCGTCAGCGCGGCTTACTCATCGTCACGCACCGTTTGAGTGCTCTTCAACTGGCCGATGAGATTATCCTGATGGGGTATCCCGATGGAGATCCTCGCAAGCGCCCAGCGCAGATCATTGCGCGAGGAACTTTCGAGCAGCTCGCCCAAAACAACGAGCACTTCCGTTGGGCACTGAGTCAGGAGGACCAATGAGCCCGGAAAGGACCGACTCTCGACTTCTTGAGGCTGCACTCGATGTGACCTCGAGCCTCGACCTCCAGCGAATTCTGGAAAACTTCGTCGAACGCGCGTGCGCATTAACCGGTGCGCGCTACGCAGGATTGTCAGTTCTGGACACCTGGGGCGATACGACGATGTCCGTCGAATTCGGTGATGCCCCCGCCGGAAACGCTTCACCGGACCAGCTTCCCGACGAACTCGTCGAGCGTATTACCGACGAGGGCTACGTTATTTTGAACGATCCGAGCCTGCTTGAAAACCTCCCGGGTTTCGAGAATTTCCTCGGCGTTTCAGTGACTTTCCAAGGCCAGGTCTATGCACGCCTGTATTTGGTTAATCGCCTGGGAGGATTTGGACTGAGCGCGCTACGCATCGTCCAGACGCTAGCATCCGCCGCGGGAATTGCTGTTGAAAACGCTCACCTGTATGCAGATGCGCGGCGCCGCGCCAGGTGGATCCGCGCTTCCCAACAGCTCACAACTTCGATGCTTGAGGGCGCGGATGAAGAAGAAGGCCTTACTCTGATTGCCCAGACCGTTCGCGAGGTTTCGCAAGCAGATACGGCGATTATCGTTCTGCCTTCGGTCAAAGACACGTGGGCTGCGGAAATTACCGATGGGCATCACGCGGATCGCCTCCTCGGCGTGATGTTCCCACCCGAGGGCCGCGCGATGTCGGTGCTTAATGAGGGAACCGGCATGATCGTTGATTCCCTCGCCCGCGCTCAGACTATGCGTATCCCCGAGTTCACCGAATTCGGACCTGCGCTTTATGCTCCTCTACGCGGGAGAGGAAAGCCTGCGGGAGTCCTCATTTTGCTCCGCTTACCAGGCAAACCAGAATTCGACTACTCCGAACTTGCCCTCGCTGAGTCCCTCGCTGCTCAAGCTGCTCTTGCTTTGGAACTTGCTTCAGCGCGTCACGCGGAAGACGTCGCCTCGCTTCTGGATGAGCGCGACCGTATCGGTCGGGATCTTCACGATTTCGCAATTCAACAGCTCTTTGCTGCGGGAATGCAGTTGGACGCTACCAAGCAAAAAGTCAGTGAAGAACAGCTTGAGGTCAGCGAAGTCATTCACGCCCTCGACCTCTCCTTGGCTTCCATTGACGAGGCCGTGCGCCAGATCCGCGCGATCGTTCACAACCTGCGTGAGCCAGATTCCAATGTGGGCCTAGTGGAGCGTATCCGCCGAGAGTCTTCTCTTTCGCGTTCTTTCTTGGGTTTTGCCCCCTCACTGTTGATATCCGTTGATGGCCAAGCCGTCAACGAGCAAGCAGAGAGCGAAGATTGCCTCGTGGAATTGGTGGATTCTAGGGTCGACGACTCACGCAGTGATGACGCGGTCGCTGTCGTTCGTGAGGGACTGTCAAACATTGCCCGTCATGCTCACGCAACGGCTGGCGCTGTCAGTGTTGACCTTCACGGAGACACAAACTCAGGAAGCCTCACTGTGTCCATTGCAGACGACGGGGTTGGAATCGACCCCGAACACACACGGAATTCAGGGCTTGCGAACATGGCAGAACGCGCGCGCCTGAACGGTGGGACATTCACTTTGGGGACAGGTTTAGAGGGGAAAGGCACCAGGATTACCTGGCGCGTCCCCCTGTCCTAAACGGGGTTTTCAGTTACGCCAAGCGGCAGCGCGCTGCCCGGCAACCCACGCTGCTACTTGAGTGCGGCGTTGCAGCCCCATTTTCGAGAGCAAAGACGTGATGTGGTTCTTGACGGTCTTTTCAGCAACCCCAAGCTTTGCGCCGATCTCTCGGTTCGACAGTCCGTCCCCGATCAGCTCCAAAACTTTGCGTTCTGAAGGAGTCAGATCAGCCGTCGGATCGTCGTGATCTGCACGTCGACGCGTCAGCGTGCGTTCATCCAGAAGAATCCGTCCCTCCGCAACGGCCTTAATGACATCGGTGATTTCAGCACCACGGACGGTCTTTAGGACGTAAGCGCGTGCGCCCTTCGCGAGGGACTCAGCCAAGGCCTCGTCATCATCAAAGGATGTCAGAACGATCGGACGGATCTCAGGGTTTGTCTGACCGAGGGATTCCATGATGTCGATCCCGGTCCCGTCGGGGAGTTGAAGATCAACAAGGATGACATCGGGACTGACCAATTGCGCTCGACGCAGGGCATCTTGGACCGTTCCAGCTTCTGCAACGACTTCAAGGTCATCTGCACGATCGACGATTTCCGCGATACCTCGGCGAACGATCTCATGATCATCGACGATCATGACGCGGATGGGAGTTTCAATTGCTTCTTCTGTTTCAGCCACGGGCTTCTCCTTCTTTTTTCTTCCGCGAGCGCTGCCTGGTCAGACGGGCAACAGCGTCCGCAGCAGCAGCATTTTCAGCATGTTTCTTTGAAGATCCGACACCCTGGCCAACCTGCTCAGTTCGCGAGGCGACGTGCGCGTGCGCAGTAAACACCCTCTGGTGGTCGGGGCCTTCGCCCTCCACTTCGTAGGTCACAGCCCCCATATCGTGGGTGAAGGCAAACTCGGTGAGAGTCGTCTTCCAGTCCTGTTCTGCGGCGCGTTCGACTGCATGCACGAGAAGGAAACCAAGGTGACGCAAAATCGTCTCTCTGGCTCCTTCAAGGCCAACGCTTAAATAGGTTGCTCCGACAAGAGCTTCAAAGGTATCGGAAAGAATCGAATCCTTGTCGCGTCCTCCGTGTGTGCTTTCCCCGCGACCAAGGTAAATGTACTCCCCCAGCTCAATGTGCCTCGCAGCTTGCGCAAGAGGTTCCTGAGAAACGGTTGCGGCACGCATGCGTGAGAGCTCAGATTCCGGTACATCAAGGTGACGATGGAAAAGTTCATCGGCAATAACGATGGAAAGAACAGAGTCTCCCAAGAACTCCAGACGCTCGTTATGCGCGATGCCCCCTGCCTCGTTTGCGTAGGAGCGATGGATGAGTGCAAGGTCCAAGAGATCTTGGCGTACCGGGGTCCCCCATGCTTCAAGCAGAGTATCGGTTTGAGGGCGCGGTGGAACTGGGAGTTTAGATCGACGAGCCATCAGTTCTCATCCTGGTGCGAGAGCTGATCAAAAAGCCCCGCGAGCCCCGCAAGGCGCGGATCAATCACGACGTGCTCGTGATCTTCGGGCAGATCCTCCCACTTTTCTCCGCACCCCGGGCACAGTCCCTGGCAATCGGGCTTGCACAGTGGCCGGTCTTCCATCAAAGTGACGATCCCATCGCGCACAATCGATTCGATATCGATCGTATCTTTTGCCGAGATCGTCAGGAAGTCATCGGCTTCTTCATCGTTTTCCTGGCGAAGACGCTGGGCAGCTTTGGGCTCGAAGAATAGCTCATCAATATCGACGCTGTGGTGACGATGCACCTCGTCAAGGCATCGTACGCATTCACCTTCAAGGTCGACGTCAGCGTGTACACGCACCAAAACACCGTCATCAACCGAGGTGATTGCAACATCAATAGGAAGCTCACTGCCCGGAGCAACACGCATGATGGAGGTCCCCAGATCCTCGGGGACTTCCCACATCAGCTCATAGTCGCGCATTGATCCCGGCGAGCGAGAAAGATCGCGAAGGGAAATTTCTAGAGGACGTTCACTCATGTTCTAAAGTCACATTCGTCAAATCACGACCATTGCGCTCGGCAATGGCGCGCCGACCGGCATCGGTGCGGCGTTGGAGTTCTTGGAGCAGCGAGGACAACTCGCTGAGCGAAGCCGAGGCGTACTCATCAGCGCCGGTACGCATCTGCTTTTCCTGGGCACGAGCCTGCGAAACGATCTCACGCGCACGTTCCTCGGCCATCTGCTTGATGTTTTCGCTTGAGATCAAGCGCTCCGCTTGGGCGTTTGCATCGGCCAGCGTATTCTCCGCATCCGATTGTGCCTGCGCGCGAACTCGAGCTGCTTCTTCCTCGGCCTTTTCACGGGTACGGCGCGCTTGCTCTTCAGCCTCGGCGACCAGCTGGTCCGCCTTCTCACGGGCCTCGTCGATTGTCGAACGAGCACGCGCGTTCGCCTCGGCAATAGTTGTTTCCGCAGCTGAGTCAGCACGCACCAGCACGGCGTCGGCATCGGCCACAACCGCATCCGCAGCCTTCAAATCATCGGGAAGAGCTTCACGCGCTTGGTCGAGAAGATCCAATAGCTCGGCTCGGTTAACCATAACGGACGCCGAAAGCGGGACTGCACGCGCAGCTTCAAGGAGATCTTCAATTCGATCCAAAGCAGCAATGACGGTCGAGGGGCCGTAGACTGTCTGGTCCTCCCACTGCTGCGCCGAATCCGCCTGCTCATCGTGGGTCTCAGTCATTGTGTCCTCCTGTTGCTCGATGCGCGTGCACTACGTCTCTATTTTCTCCCCACAGAGCCAAAACTGAGGAAGGAACATACCGAGAAACATCCATTCCCCAGCCAAAAAGTTCACGCACTAATGACGAAGAGACATGCTGATAGCGCGGGTCGGTAGGAATCCACAGTGTTTCTACCCCACCGATTTCCCTATTCGTTACGGCCTGAGTCATCTCGGAGTCCAGATCCGCGCTGGTGCGAATCCCTTTCACGACTACGTCGACATCATTTTCAGCGCAAAAATCAACAAGCAGTCCGCGCATCGGGAGGACCTCAACATTGGGCAGATGAGCAACCCCCGCTCTAGCGCTTTCAAGCCGGCATTTCATTTCGCTTGCCGAGGCCTTGGCCGGGTTCACCCCGACCGCAACGATCACGTGATCCGCAATGCGCGAAGCGCGCGTAATGATGTCGAGGTGTCCCACTGTAAGGGGGTCAAAACTCCCTGGAATAACGGCTTTCATTCGCTCTCGTGGTCCTGTTCGTCAAGTGGAGGCGCAAGGAAAAAGACTCGAGTTTCTCCCCAGTCCCTGCGGTCTTCACACATCAATCCCTCTGGAATCTCAACTTCGGGAGAACGCGTCGATCGTTCTACAACGATGGAGGCATCTGGAGAACATAAAGGAAGCAGAGCTTTGAGGAGTTCAGTGATGTCTTGGCTTGCCACATCGTAGGGCGGATCAACAAAGACCAGGTCAAATGAACCACTCAGTCGATTGGAGACCGCAGAAAGAGCATCTGCGCCAATGACCAGGGCTTCGGGCACAAGCGGAAGGTTTTTCTTTAAAGTGCGAATCGCTGCCGCTGATGAGTCCACCAAGGTTAGGGATGCCGCTCCCCGCGAGATGGCCTCGAAACCTAAAGCACCACTTCCCGCATACAGATCAAGGACCCTTGCGTCCTCGATAACGCCCATGTGTTCGAGACGCGAAAAAATTGCCTCACGCACGCGTTCGGAGGTCGGCCGAGTCCCTGAAGGAGGAACCTGGAGGATTCGTCCTTTCAAAGTGCCAGCAATAATTCGAGTCATGGTTTAAGACTACGTTAGCTGCGCTCCATCCACACGAGCTCTTCGCTTGAAGCGTCATTGAGAGCTTGTCGCAACTCGGTATGCTCACTCAGGTCAGGATCGGAGGCAAGAAGCTCCTGCGCGCACGAACGCGCCTCCTCAATAATCTCCCCGTCGCGAACAACGCTTAAGAAACGCAGACGAGAGGATTTTCCAGACTGAGCCGATCCCAAAACATCCCCTTCCCTACGCAACGCAAGATCGGCCTCAGCAAGGACAAAGCCGTCTGTCGTGGAGGCGAAAGCCTCGAGGCGCTTGGCGGAAGTATCGGTGATCGCGCTGGGATGAACTGCCATGCACACGCTCGCTCGAGAAGAGCGCCCAACGCGCCCGCGCAATTGATGAAGCTGGGAAAGGCCAAATTGCTGCGCATCCAAGATGATCATCATGGTCGCCTCGGGAACGTCGACTCCGACCTCGATGACGGTAGTAGCCACAAGAATCGGGCGCTCACCACTTGCGAAGGCACTCATGATGGCTTCTTTGTCCTCGCTACTGTCACGCCCAGTCAAAGTTGCTGCACCAATCCCGCGTAAGGGTTCGATCTCGGAAAGGCCGAGCAGGGTTTGGGAAACCGAGGCCAGGGGAACAGAAGATTCAGAATCGAGGAGCGCATCGCTCGTATCAGAGTCGTCGATGCGGGGACAGACGATATAAACGCGTCCGCCTCCGTCGATTTCCTCACGAGCGCGCTGCCACATTCGACTCATCCACGCTTCATTTCCCGCGTCAACGACGTAGGTAGCAACGGGCTGGCGTCCCTTGGGAAGTCCCTTCATGACGGTGACATCGAGATCGCCAAAAATCGTCATGGCGACGCTTCTTGGGATTGGCGTTGCAGTCATGACCAGTTGGTGGACCAGCAAGCCATCACTACGGCTTTCACGAAGGGCATCGCGCTGTTGGACACCAAAACGATGCTGCTCGTCGATCACTGCCAAAGCCAGGTCGGCGAAGAGATTACGAGCAAAAAGCAAGGCGTGGGTGCCAACGACAATGAGCGGCGCCCCAGAGGCAAGCAAGCGTTCAATTTCGCGCCTAGCTGGAGCAGGTGTCGAGGACGTGAGAAGTCGCAGGTCGATTGGAAAACCGGCCTTTTCAAGAGGGGCAAGCAAAGCACGCAAAGAATCCACGTGCTGCTTAGCTAAAACTTCGGTCGGAGCTAGAAGAGCACCCTGATGCCCAGCAGCGACGACTTGGATAAGCGCGGCCAGTGCGACGACGGTTTTCCCCGAACCAACGTCTCCTTCAAGGAGACGCTGCATCGGGTGAGAATCCGCCAGTCCCGCGCCGATATGTTCAATCGCCTTCTTTTGGGAATCGGTCAGGGCAAAGGGAAGAGAGGACAAGAAGGCGGTCAATTCGGGCGAGGAATGCGGCGAGACGCATGCCTGCATCGCATTGTTGCCTAGACGCCTGTGCGCAAGAAAAGCCTGGAGGATAAAGGCTTCCCTCCACCGCAAGTTCTTCTTCGCTCGTGCCACTTCTTCGTCACTTGTTCCTTGGTGAAGAAGGAGGAGTGAACGGCCAAGGGGATCGATATCGTAGCGAGTGCGGATACTATCCGAAATAGGGTCTGGGATTGAATCGAGATCAATCGATTCAAGGAGAACAGCAATCGCTCGGGCTATCACCCACGAGGTGATACCACCTTTAGAGGAATAAATGGGGATCGGACGGTGCGATCTCTCGCGGAGGGAACGATCATCTTGATCGTCTTCGACTCCCTCGAATTCGGGATGCACCAGCTGCAGATTCCCGCGATATGATCCGACCTTCCCGGCGAAAAGAAAGTGTTCTCCCGGTTGAAGCAGGCGTTCATGAACGCTGAGCTTGTAGGGATTTGCAGCAAAGAAGGTGGCACTCATCTGGCTTGTACCATCCGTGAGGAGCACTTCAAGGCGTACTCCTGCCCGCGAGCGATTCGGGATCAGGCGAGTACTGACGACTTCCGCCAAGATTGTGACGTCTTCACCGCTGCGCAAAATATGCATGGGGGTCAGCGCACCCCAGTGGTAGTACCGCCTCGGCGCTTCAAGAAGCAGGTCTCCGACAGTATTGATCCCAGCCTTCTCAAGTTTCTTCGCGAGCTTGGCAGGAAGGCGCAGATTCAGCGGGGTATCAAGCGGATTCACGACAGGGCCTGCACAAGAGAATGCACCTGAGGAGAAGCGTCGATAACCTCAAGATCCGCACCGCTCACTTCGAGGTTTAATCCGTCTAAGAGCTGGCGCAGCACGGCGATAAGAGTGCCCGAGTCTTCACTACCGGCTAGGAGAGCCCACCGAGAAGGGGCATATGAGATGAGTTCTTGAACAGCACGTGAGATGTCCTCGACTTGCCAATCCGCTTCGATCGGCCTGGAATGCTGGGCGAGTAATGCGCTTTGCGCGTTTTCTTCAATAAGCGCGCAAAGCCTTGGAGCCACTTGCCGTCCCCCGGGCTGGGGAACGAAAAGGGGTGCGCAGGCGCGACTGACCGCGAGTGCTTCCAATTCATTGTGCGACGAGGCGATGAGAACGCTCAGTTCCGGCTCTGCGCCCAAGCGCTCGTAAGACACGCTGATCCTCTGCGCCAGAGCAAGACAGTCACGATCACTAGGAACGATCAATTCCACGCCACTGGAGGCACAGCGGGCGGGTTGGACTAAGGCTTCGAGGTCTTCAAGCTGAGGGTCGAGGAACACGTGCGCACCGCACAGTGCAAGGTCTTCAACCATTCCGGGGATGCGAGTGCAAGCCACTACTGCAGCGCGTTCTACTCGGCGGATCGGTTGGCGCTCGAGGAGGCGGATCCCGCGGTGCGTCACGCCATCGGCCAGCGTATCGATACCGATTGTTTCGTCAGGTCGCGCATCGGCGACATGGAAACGCAGGGTGCGTCCTTGGTGCGGGCGAACAGAAAGAGGCGCGGCAGTATCAATATGGAAGCGCCACTCCCCCAGCCCGAAAAGATCAGACTGACCGATCCACGAGTAGCGGGCGTTTAAAGCATCGAGGTGACGACAGTGCGCCTCACAATCGTCTTGAGTTCCTTGAAGAATCACGTCAACGGTGAAGGCACGATCAGGAGCGGGAGCGCCGGGACGCACACGGCTCGCAGTTTGTCCGGCAAGTTCAGCAAGCATCGCGGCAAGAGACTCGAGCATTCCAAGATCATCGCGACATGCTGCGTCAAGAGCACTGAGCATGAGTGCGACGACAGCGGCTCCTGCATCGATTGTTCCCGTCGAAGCACTGGTGGCCTCGACGAGGCCAAATTGCGCAGCGGCACAGAAGGCGGAGAGTTCCTCGGGAATTTCTGGCAGAGTATCTCCAAGTCCCATGAGCTCTGAGGAAGCTTCAGCGATCATCGCATCGAAGGCCGCGGTGTGACCGTTGATAGTTGAGGAGGCAGATGCGGTTGCGACGAGCATACGTCGCAGGCGAATGGGGGTGAGTTCTTGTTCTCCAAGAGCCACACGCCAAGACTGCAAGATGGAGACGATCAGTATTCCGCAGTGTCCCAGGGAAGCACGTACTCCGGCTTGGAGTGCGACATCCAGCCCGACAGATAAAGGATCGTCTTCGGGAAATCCACTGAGGGAGTGGGCGAGAGCTTCAAAAGTGACTCGGGCGTTTGTTCCCGTATCGCAATCGCCACCGCCGACACCATCGAGGTCATCGATAAAAGGCGCAAGCTTTGTCATCTCGTCTGCTGCAATGCGAAAGCTGCGTGCGAGCACTCCAGAGTCTAAAGACACCACTTATCCTTTGATCGACGTCTTGTAACGTACTGTTGTGGGTTGAAGGGGATGATGACATTGTTTCGCGCCCACACACATGTGTGCCACCTGACACGCATATTTCCCCCGTGGACTTGGTTATTTGAGGCGAAATCAGATAAGGTGTCATAGTTGCCTGCGGTGACCTGTCACCAATGGCCTCTTGATCTTCAAGGTCAAGACAACTAATCGTGTAAGAAAAACCGAGGAGAACATCGTGGCTGCCGTTTGTGACGTGTGCGGTAAGGGACCCGGCTTCGGCAAGAGCGTGTCGCACTCGCACGTTCGTACCAACCGCCGGTGGAATCCGAACATTCAGCGCGTTCGCGCCCTGGTCGATGGGACGCCCAAGCGCCTGAACGTGTGCACCAAGTGCCTGAAGTCTGATCGAGTCGTTCGCGCTGCCTGATTCAGACTGAGATCGGCCGAGCTCGCTTTGCGAGTTCGGCCTTTTTCTTTACCTTCTCTCCACTACCCTGCCTTTGGTCCCAGCCACCATAGAATCAACCTGAGCAACCCCATTCCCTGAAAGTGCAGGTCAAAAACGGTTTGAGAGATGAAGAGATACTCTTCCCAGAAGTTTTCCAGCAAAAATGCATTTATTTGCTTGCTGCAGATCGTGGACTCCATGAAGCATTTAGTTAACTAACCGCTATTCTAAAAACGTTCACAGATGTTATGTGTTTGGGAACACCATTTTGAGGAGGCCTGTGCGCTGATCGCACACCACCAGAATAGGGAAAACCATGCAAAATAAGGTTCAGCTCATCACCTACGCCGATCGTTTCGGCGGCAACACGATTTCCTCGCTGACGGAAACACTGCGTCGGCATTTCTCGGGGGTGTACGAAGGCGTTCACATTCTTCCTTTCTTCACTCCCTTTGATGGCGCCGATGCAGGATTTGACCCCGTCGATCACACCAAGGTTGATCCAAGGCTTGGATCTTGGGATGACGTTGCAGAACTGTCAAAGAGCCACGAAATCATGGTTGACACCATCGTCAATCACGTTTCCTGGGAATCAGAACAGTTCCAAGATGTCATGAAGAACGGTGAAGACAGCCCCTTCGCCCCGATGTTCCTGACCTTGTCCAGCATCTTCCCCGAAGGTGTGACCGAAGAAGAACTCGCTGGCATCTACCGCCCTCGTCCAGGTCTTCCCCTCACCCATTACACATGGGGCAATAAGACCCGACTGGTCTGGACAACTTTCACTCCGCAACAGGTCGACATCGATACCGATTCTGACCAGGGCTGGGGATACCTGATGTCAATCCTCGATCAGCTCGGGGCAAGCCACGTTTCCTCAATCCGCCTCGACGCCGTCGGCTACGGGGCAAAGGAAGCGCGTACATCCTGCTTCATGATTCCTAAGACCTTCAGACTGATCGAACGTATCAAGGAAGAGGGCGCAAAGAGGGGCCTCGAAACCCTCATTGAGGTTCACTCCTACTACAAGAAGCAAATCGACATTGCCAGCAAGGTCGACCGCGTCTATGACTTCGCCCTTCCTCCGCTCTTGCTCCACTCAATCTTCTCGGGCAGCGTCGATGCTCTTGAGCACTGGATCAACGTGCGTCCCAACAATGCCGTGACCGTTTTGGATACTCACGATGGAATCGGCGTCATCGACATTGGTTCAGACCAGCTGGATCGCTCCCTCAAGGGACTGGTTCCCGATCCCGATGTTGATCGCCTCGTCGAAACAATCCACGCAAACACCCAAGGAGAATCTCGCGAAGCAACGGGGGCTGCGGCCTCGAATCTGGATCTCTACCAGGTCAATTCGACCTACTACTCGGCATTGGGCTGCAATGACCAGCACTACCTGGCAACTCGTGCAGTTCAGTTCTTCCTCCCGGGAATCCCCCAGGTCTACTACGTTGGTGCAATGGCCGGCGCCAATGACATGGAACTGCTCAAGCGCACCAATGTCGGGCGCGACATCAACCGTCACTACTACACCGCTGAAGAGGTTGAAGAAAACCTCAAGCGTCCAGTTGTTCAGGCGCTCAACGCTTTGTGCGCGTTCCGTAACACTCTTGCGGCCTTTGACGGAGACTTCTCCTACCAGCGAGATGGCGAAGTGCTGACGCTGGCGTGGGAAGGCGCCGGCACGAGCGCGCGACTCACCTTCAATCCAGCCGCCCCGTCTGAAACCGGTTCTATTGCTTCCCTGTCCTGGACTGATGGTCAGGGCGAGCACACGACCGACGATCTTCTTGCCAATCCTCCCGTCGCTAACTAGTCATCCCCGAAGGAACTCATCATGGCTACAAGCACTCCTCAATCGAGGACAAAGCGAATCAAGCTCATTCGCTTGAGCATTGGTTTTACCGTCAGCGCGGTTGCCTGCGCGATCCCCTGGGTTGCCTTGACCTCCGTGATTTTACCGGCCGTTCTTGAGAACATTAACGCCGCCGGCAAAGAGTCGATGCTGGGTACGATCAACGCCGTTGGTTCCGTAGTCGCACTTCTTGCGAACGTTATTTTCGGTACTTTCTCTGATCTGACGCGTTCTCGCTTCGGTAAGCGCACTCCGTGGATCATTCTGGGCGGTTTGATTGCTGGTGGTGCAATGGCCCTGCTTGCACTGAACCAGAACTCCTTCCCGATGATCCTATTGCTGTGGTGCACCGCCCAGCTGGGATACAACGTCATGCTCGCTCCCTTTGTGGCAACAATGTCTGACCGCATCCCCGACGAGGTTCGAGGCACGATCTCGGGCTTCTACGGTGCAGGCATCGCCGCTGGACAGACCATTGGTAACCTTGTTGGCGCGCGCCTACTGAAAGTCGATAACGGGCTGACACACGGATGGCTCCTCGGTGCAGCCGTCTTTGCTGCTATCGGCATCGTCACCGTCATTATCTGGCCCCGCGAAGGCGACAACCGAGGCGAATCCGATGAGAGCTTCTCGGTGAAGCGCATCCTAGAATCTTTCCGTCCACCTAAGAACGCTCCTGATTTCTACTACGCACTTGTTGGCCGCACCTTGATGATGGGCGGCTACTGGATGATCAACACCTACCTGCTCTACATCGCTAAGGACTACATCTTCGCAGGTAATTCCAATGCAACCACACTTGCGGCGGAGCTCATTGCCTCGATGGCAGTGATTACTCTGGTAGTCTCACTGGTCGCGGCTTTAGGCGCGGGTCCGATTACCGACTACATCGGCCGTCGTAAGCTCCCCGTGGCGCTTGCAAGCGTCCTCTTCGCCATCGGTTCCGCAATGCCTTTGATCTTCCATACCCAGATGGGCATGTACCTCTTCGCAGGCATCGCAGGGCTCGGTTACGGCGTTTACAACGCAATTGATCAAGCACTCAACGTTTCGGTACTCCCCAACCCTGATGAGGCCGGTAAGGACCTAGGAATTTTGAACCTGGCGAACACACTGTCGATGGTCATCGGCTCACTGATGACCTCTGCAATTGTCGTCATCGTCAAGAACATCACTCATACGACAACAACTCCGACCTCGGCCTACACGGTCGTTTTCATCGTTGCGATTATCGTCGTTTTGGTCGCCGCATGGCTCATCATGCGCATCAAGAAGGTCAAGTAGCCTTCACTCTCGCATATACCAAGTGCCCGGTGTTTCAAAAGAAACACCGGGCACTTTTATGAATGATTCTTCGTCCCAGCAGAAGACCTAGCCTAGGCGAACGCTCTGCGACGCAAAGAGGCACATCGCAGCGGCGCTTGCAACGTTGAGGGACTCTGCCTGGCCGCTCATCGGAATCATCACCAGAGCATCGCATGCGGCCATTTCATCATCGCTCATTCCCTGTGCCTCGTTTCCGAAGACCCATGCGTGGGTTTGAGCAAGCCAGCCGCGTCTTTCCCAGGCGGCATACGACATTAATGAGGTCAGGCTGTAGGCACCTTGCGCACCGGAAGTCCCGAGGATTCCAGCATTCATGCCGCGCAAAGTCTGGCAGGCCTCGCCAAAAGACGCAGCGGGGACGATGGGAAGATGGAAAACCGAGCCAGCAGAGGAGCGAATGACCTTGGGACTGGAAGAATCAACACTTCCCTTGACGCTGACAATTGCCCGAGCCCCCATCGCATCCGCGGTACGTATGATGGTGCCAACATTACCCGGGTCTCTCCCCTGAGCAATGACGACGAGGGTATCCCCACTTTGGATTTCGGGCAGGGAGGTCTCAATTGCCTCTGCACGTGCAACTGCGCAAATTCCCTGGCTGTCGCGGCTCAACGCTTCAGAGACCTCGTCACTGACTTCATGAACCCAGCGGCAGAGTCTCTCGGCGTCGTCAATAACATCGGGATGCGTTTGTGCCGCTGCCGAAGTGTAATAAACGTCCTCGACGAAGGAGGAACGATGCCGGAT
The DNA here is from genome assembly GCF_976954355.1 of Actinomyces sp. Marseille-QA0893. Taxonomy (NCBI): domain Bacteria; kingdom Bacillati; phylum Actinomycetota; class Actinomycetes; order Actinomycetales; family Actinomycetaceae; genus Actinomyces; species Actinomyces sp. Marseille-QA0893. The sequence continues at coordinate 74,023 of NZ_CDRJSY010000005.1, read as the reverse complement.
TAGTTCACGAACTGCCTGCGGGCCCTCAACCAGAATTTTCCCGTGCTTGAAACGCGCCGAACGCCCGGCCAGAGCCGCGACTTTCTTCACGCGTTCAGCATGAGGATTATCGAGGATGGACGGGCGTTCAGAAAAGTTATTCACCGAAAGCTCAGGCCTTGGGGGCGTTCACGTCTGCCGGCAGAGCCTTCTTGGCGACCTCAACGAGAGCATTGAAGGTAGCAATGTCGTTGACGGCCAGTTCGGCCAGCATGCGACGATCGACCTCAACGCCTGCCAGGTTCAGGCCCTGGATGAAACGGTTGTAGGTCATGCCCTGTGCGCGGGAAGCAGCGTTGATGCGCTGGATCCACAGGCGACGGAAATCGCCCTTCTTGGCCTTGCGGTCACGGTACGAGTACACGAATGAGTGCGTGACTTGTTCCTTGGCCTTGCGGTACATGCGCGAACGCTGGCCACGGTAGCCGGATGCCTGGTCAAGTACGGTGCGACGCTTCTTCTTGGCGTTAACAGAACGCTTAACACGTGCCATTTTCTAAATCTCCTTGTCGAAGGTGCGGGTCACTTGCCCAGCATGGAACGGACGCGCTTGACATCGGCGGTGGCCAGAACCTGATCGGTGGCCAGACGACGGGTCTTGCGGGAGGACTTGTGCTCGAGGAGGTGGCGTGCGCCTGCCTGCTCGCGCATGATCTTGCCCTTTCCGGTCAAGCGGAAACGCTTCTTTGCACCGGAATGCGTCTTATTCTTCGGCATTATTTTGATCCTTCTTCTTCCGGACGGGGGCTGAGCCCCTGCCTTCACTACTTCTGTGCATCAGCCTCTTGCGAGGCCGCACGAGCTTGGTCCTTACTGGCGCGTTCGGCGCGCTTACCGCGGCGTTCTTCACGCTCGGCTTCACGACGCTTACGCTGCTCGTTCACCGCATCGGACTTGCGCTTCGTAGGCGCAAGAACCATGGTCATGTTGCGGCCATCTTGACGAGGCATAGATTCGACGGTGGCGAGTTCTCCCACTTCTTCAGCCAGACGCTGCAAGAGTCGGACGCCCGCTTCGGGTCGTGACTGCTCACGACCGCGGAACATGATCATGACCTTGACCTTGTCGCCTGCAGAAAGGAAACGCTCAACGTGTCCCTTCTTCACCGAGAAATCATGGTCATCAATCTTCAGTCGGAAACGGATTTCCTTCAGCTGGGTGTTCGCCTGGTTACGGCGAGCATCACGGGCCTTCTGGGCCGCTTCGTACTTGTACTTTCCGTAGTCCATGAGTTTTGCAACCGGCGGCTTAGCGTCGGGTGCAACCTCGACCAGGTCGAGGCCCGCTTCTTCGGCAAGACGCAGTGCGTCTTCCACGCGGACAACACCAACCTGTTCTCCTCCGGGTCCCACGAGACGTACCTCGGGAACTCGAATCCGCTCATTGATGCGAGGCTCGCTAATGAGTGGCTCCTTCCACAGTCGTATCCGTGACACGAAAAATGCCTCCGTGCCACTGTGCGCACGAAGGCTTATCCCGGCAACAACATCCGTCCGGATGCTACCGTTTAACCCGATCCCCTGGCTCTACGTGGGCAACCCGGTCACCCGGGCGGGAATCAAGGTGGGAGAAACTCCGCTTGCACGATCGGGGCGAAATCCCCGATTGGTCGAAACAATCTTAGCAAAAGATTCCATTCAACGCGAAGGCCCTTCACAAGCCGCAGCGATGGAATCTCTCACATGCTCGCCCTGTGATGCCCCTATCCGGCTACTGTCCCCCAGCGCGGAACCCACTGAATATCATCAGCAACGGCTCTCAGACGCTTATTCGAATTCAGAACGTCAATCGCATGCAAGACTCTTTCGCGCAACTGCGCACGATCCGCTTCTTCCACTGCTTGCGGATCAATGACGAGGCTGACCCTGCATACGCCCATTCCCGCATACTCGACGCTCAGATCAATAATCGATGAGCATTCATCCTGTGCCTGCCGGAAAAGAAGGTCCCGTAGTTCCTGATCTTTCCATGCTGGGAGCCAATGATCTCCCTGAGCAAGCGCGCTCGTTGCACTGCGAGGGATGAGAATATCGCGGCTGCTAGGATCCACGATAACCTTGCCTGCGCTCTCAACTAATGCAGCCAATGCGAGGCGGCGAAAGCTCAGCGCCATGGGACGAGCATTCGGGTCATACGCGCCCAGTGACTGCGCGGAGGTAAAGGCAGCAATCGCTGGCCCTGCCACCGTTTCAACGCGAAGAAATCCGACGGGATCATGTCCGGCCTCCCCCGCGTGAATCCCTGTCACCCGAGGATCTTCTTCAACGCGGATCGGGACAATTACGCGCTCGTTTTCGAAGGCATGAACCAGTACCTCAAGCTGAGACGCGCTACCGTCTTCACCACTTTGAAGAGCCCGCGCGGTTGCTTCCAAAAGCTGACCAGAATCCTCACGGTTGTGAGAAGCCATCGCTAAGCGCTGAGCCAAACGGTTCTTCTGCGCCTCTCCGATATCCACCATCAACGCTTCCTGAACCACATGAAACGGCCTCGTTTGCCGCCTTTACCATCAGCTTGAATCGAATCGGGATAGTCTGCGGGAACCGTACGCCCAAGAAGTAAATCCTCGGTTGCCTGAGGCATTGCTCCAAGCAAAAGCCCCGCTGGAATATCGTCTTCACTATGGCCATTGACGTAGCGTTGAGCGGTAATTTGCCCCGAAACTCCCGGTTCGATTCCATCACCCTCGACGAGCCATGACATGATCGCCACAGCTCCGTATTTTGAAAGTCGAGAGATTACAGAAGCGACCTTGTCGACCTCGGCGGGCATTGCTCGACGCCCGGTGAGCAGCACGTCCAGTTCGTCTTCTTGCGTCGTCTGGGTCTGCACGCGAAGCCAAACCCCCGTCCACGGTTTCAGACGGACCACGGCCTCGTGGATTCCGGAAAGGGCAAGAAGGGAATGCAAGGCCTCAGCGGAAGGAATCGGCGCGAGGATCAATGCGACGGAGAGCTTTCCCCCCTCAAGGTGAAGAGCCTCATCAACGGGAGTATCAAGATCATCAGTGGCTGGGTTCTGGCTGGCCGCCGCATCTTCCGGCACACCGCCCGCGTCCAAATCGGTTTCCATGCCTGCGACTAGATCGCGAAATTGTGCATCGAGATCCCGATTCTGGTCTTCAGACACAGGGCCCTCCCACTTCGTGTTGATTACTTGGCCTATCGTATCGCGTGCGCGGCGCGTGTGATAATACGAAGCAAAGAGAAGACTTTGGAAACGTAGGAGTCTATATGTCATCGGTCCCCACAATCGAGGTTCGCGGGGCTATCCGCCTTGGACAGTTCCTGAAACTTTCTGGCCTTGTTGAAGATGGGGCCGAGGCACGCGAACTCATCCAAAGTGGCGATGTGTGCGTCAATGGCGAGGTAGAGACTAGGCGCGGACACGCCCTCGAGGATGGAGAACTCGTCGAGCTTCACACCGCCACGGGGACCTACGCGGCGCGCGTGAGCGTCGTCGATTAAGCGACGAGGCCTCCGGCCACCACGCAAAGATGCCGCGCTCCCCCGTTTGCGGCGTTTTCTACCGGGTTTCGTGCGATCAGTGCGAGGTCAGAACACCATCCGCACCGACAACCGCCTTCACGTGGCTAAAGAAGGGACCCGATTGCGTCACTCGAAGTGAAGAGTCCAGCTCAACGATGGTGACACGTCCGGGTTCACGCAGATGCAGCCGAACGGGTGACGACCCGGGGAAAGTCTCTAGGACTTCCTTGAGTTCACGCAAAAGCTCAGGTGTGCAGCGCGATGCTGCCAGTTCCAGGTCAAGGGGAACATTACCATCCTCGCGCAATTCCAGAATATTCATGGACTGCCCGTAGATCGATACCTGTTCGTCACGCGTATTGACGCGCCCCTCAATCTGAACAACCAAGTCGGGAGCAAGGAAAGTCTGGACAGTCTCATAGGCACGGGGGAAGAAGAGTACTTCCACTGAACCGCTCAGGTCTTCAATCGTTGCAATTGCCCAAGGATTGCCCTGCTTCGTGACCTTTGTTTGGACCGCGGAAACCAATCCCGCGATCTTCACCGTTCGGTCGACCATGGATTCTTCCCCGCCAACGATCTGCGCAATTTCGACGTCTTGGTGTCTCTCCAGCGCGCCTTCGAGGCCGCGCAGAGGGTGATCCGAGACGTACAGACCCAGCATCTCGCGTTCTTCGGCGAGCTTTTGGCGGCGGTCAAATTCAGGCAGATTCGGGATTTCGATGGCCAGTGAAGAACCCGGCTCATCTCCCATCCCCATGCCGCCGAAAAGATCAAACTGCCCGATTGCCTCGTTGCGCTTGAGGTCGATCACTGCATCCACGGCCTCGTCGCAGCGGGCGAGAAGCGAACGGCGGGTGTAGCCAAGTGAGTCGAAAGCTCCCGCGCGAATCAAGGACTGAATGGTGCGCTTATTGCACACAACCTGGGGAACCTTGTCGAGGAAGTCTTGGAAGTTGGTGAACTTGCCCTTTTCCTTTCGGGTCTCCACGATGGCATCAACGACGTTGGCTCCAACGTTTTGGATAGCGTTCAAACCGAAACGAATATCCTGCCCATCAGGAGCAAAGGTTCCCATCGAATGATTGACATCCGGAGGAAGCACCGTGATGCCCATGTGACGGCATTCCGCCAGATAGAGCGCGCGACGGTCCTTGTTGTCCTTCGTTGAGGTCAGCAGGGCTGCCATGTATTCGGTCGGGTAATTCGCTTTCAGGTAAGCAGTCCAGTAGGACACCAAACCGTAAGCCGCAGAGTGTGCCTTGTTAAAAGCGTAGGCAGAGAAGGGAACAACGACGTCCCACAGAGCTTGAATCGATTCCTCGGAGTACCCGTTATCGATCATTCCCTGGCGGAAGCCCTTGAACTGTTGGTCCAGAACTTCCTTCTTCTTCTTACCCATGGCCTTACGCAGAATATCTGCCTGGCCCAGGGAGTAGCCTGCCAGCTTCTGGGCAATCTGCATGACCTGTTCCTGGTAGACGATCAGACCGAAAGTCGTTCCAAGAATGTCTTCAAGTGGCTCCGCGAGCTCGGGGTGAATAGGAGTGATCTCTTGACGCCCGTTCTTACGCAGCGCGTAATTCGTGTGGGAATTTGCGCCCATGGGCCCCGGGCGATACAGCGCACCGACAGCCGAGATGTCTTCGAAGTTGTCGGGCTTCATGAGCTTGAGAAGATCGCGCATGCCACCGCCATCAAGCTGGAAGACACCCAGAGTGTCTCCGCGCCCCAGCAGCTCGTAGGTTGCCGGGTCATCCAGCGCCACATGGTCTAGATCTGGATCTTCTTTCCCATTGAGCTTGATGTTCTCCAAAGCATCTGAGATGACGGTGAGGTTTCTCAGGCCCAAGAAGTCCATCTTGAGCAGGCCGAGCCCTTCACAGGTCGGATAGTCAAACTGCGTAATGATTGCGCCGTCTTGCGGGCGCTTCATGATCGGGATGATGTCCGTGAGCGTATGCGAAGACATAATGACAGCGCAGGCGTGCACACCCCACTGACGCGTCAGTCCTTCAAGGCCCAGGGCATATTGGACGACCTCGTGAATGTCCGGGTTCTCTTCGTAATACTTTCGGAACTCCGCCGCCTCGGCATAGCGTTTGTCATTCTCGTCGAAGATACCCGCAACAGAAATGTCCTTGCCCATGACCGATGGCGGCAGGGCCTTCGTCAGCTGCTCCCCCACTTTGAAGTCGCGCCCCAAAATACGCGCGGAGTCCTTCAAAGCCTGTTTCGTCTTGATTCGACCGTAGGTAACGACCTGAGAAATACGGTCTTCGCCGTACTTTTGCTTGACGTACTCGATGACTTCATCGCGACGACGTTCGTCAAAGTCAACGTCGAAGTCGGGCATCGAAATACGTTCGGGGTTCAAGAAGCGTTCAAAGATCAGCCCGTGGTTGAGGGGGTTAAGCTCCGTAATCTTCATCGCGTAGGCGACCATGGATCCTGCACCGGAACCACGGCCCGGCCCCACGCGGATTCCTTGGCTCTTTGCCCAGTTGATGTAGTCCGCAACCGTCAGGAAGTAACCGGGGAACCCCATCTTGATGATGACGTCTTCCTCGTATTCAGCTTGCTTACGCACAGCGTCTGGAATGCCCTTCGGGAATCGTTCCTGAAGTCCCTTTTCAACTTCCTTGATGAACCATGAGGTCTTGTCTTCCCCTTCGGGCACCGGAAAGTCGGGCATATACGAGGCGCCTTCCGCAGTGGTGTGGAAGTGAACCTCGCATCTTTCGGCAATCTCAAGCGTCGAATCACAGGCTTGGGGCAGCTCTTTCCAGATCGAGCGCATTTCTTCGGAGGGACGAATGTAGTAGCCATCGCCGTCGAATTTGAAGCGATCAGGGTCAGAAATCCGCGACCCCGAGTTAATACACAAGAGCGCGTCTTGGATCCCGCGGTCTTCTTTCTTCACATAGTGCGCATCGTTGGTCGCTACCAGCGGAGCATCCATGAGTTTGGCTAGTTCAAGAAGCTGCTTTTGGGTACGGCGTTCAAACTCAATCCCGTGATCCATCACTTCGACGTAGAAGTTCTCGGGCCCGAAAATATCGCGTAGTTCCGCGGCCTCCGCCACGGCCTCGTCCCATTGCCCCAAACGCATGCGGGTCTGCACAGCTCCGGAGGGGCAGCCGGTGAAGACAATCAGTCCTTTGTGGAAGCGCTCGAGGAGTTCTTTATCTGCGCGCGGCCACTTACCGAATTGTCCGTCTACCGAGGCGTAGGACCCCAAGCGGAAAAGATTGTGCATTCCCTCGGTTGAGTAGGCGATCAACGTGAGGTGATTGTAGGACCCCGAGGCCGATACGTCGTCCGAGCGCTGCCAAGGCTCACCCCAAGTGACTTTTTGGCGATCGAAACGAGAGGTCCCGGGGGTCACATAGGCTTCGAGTCCGATGATGGGCTTAATGCCGGCTTTCGTTGCTGCGTCGTAGAACTCATAGGCACCAAAGAGGTATCCGTGGTCGGTCAGACCAATTGCGGGCTGCCCCAAACGTACGGCTTCTGCCACCATCGGTTTGATTCGCGCAGCTCCATCGAGCATCGAGTATTCCGAGTGATTGTGCAGGTGCACGAACGAGTCCACAGGTGCCATGTTTCCAGTCTAGTGTTTCTCTTCAGGCCGTACTGATTGAATCGAGAGTTCAAGCCTTAGGCTTCACGCAAAGTATCAAGAGCTCTTTGAAGGTCATCCGGGTAAGGCGCGCGAACAGTTACAGGAAGTTGAGTGCGCGGATGGGTGAAGCCAAGTTCAACGGCATGAAGCCATTGACGTTCCAAGCCCAGTTCCTCCGCCTTCGTCGGATCCGCCCCGTAAAAAACATCTCCGACGCAAGGATGCCCGACAGCCGCCATGTGAACGCGAATCTGATGGGTACGTCCGGTTTCCAAGTGGACTTCCAACAGGGCCGCCCCCGCCATCAACTCGAGGGTGTCATAGTGCGTGACTGCGTGTTTTCCCCCGTCGATCACGGCCATCCGCCACTCACGTGAAGGATGGCGACCAATGGGAGCGTCGATCGTTCCCGAGGCCGGATCGGGATGCCCGGCAACGACCGCGTGGTAAATCTTTCGGACTGTGCGCTCTTTGAATGCGCGCTTCATGACCGAGTAGGCGAGTTCCGATTTAGCAACCATCATCGCACCTGAGGTTCCCACATCGAGTCGGTGAACGATTCCCTGACGTTCAACAGGACCGTGTGTCGTGATGCGATATCCCGCTGCTGCAAGATTGCCAACAACTGTCGGGCCCGTCCAGCCGGGACCAGAGTGAGCAGCAACCCCGACGGGTTTATTCACAACGACGATGTCATCGTCGTCATAGAGAATATCCATACCAACAACGGGAGTGACAGGAACTTCCGGATCTGGGATGGTGATTTCGAGGAGGTCACTATCGCCAAGTTTGAGTGACTTTGAAGCTGGATTCCCATTGACTCGAATGTGGCCCTCAAGGATGAGATCAGTGCAGCGCGAGCGCGAGAGTCCAAGAATTCGCGAAAGAGCTGCGTCAATACGCTCTCCCACGAGAGCGTCAGGAACAGGCATGAGGCGAGTTTCAGGCATGATCAGTGAGCGCTACGTTTGGGGCCGATAAAGCTACCGATAAAGAGAAGGATGACAGCGCAGACAATCCAGATATCGGCGACGTTCCCGATGAACCAGTTCCCGTAACCAATGAAATCAACAACGTGTCCGTTACCCCAGCCTGGGTTTTGGATAAATCGATCGATGAGGTTGCCCGCTGCCCCGCCCAAGAGAAGAGCGCAGCCAAAGGCAAGGAAGCGCGAACGAACGCGGGGAAGATACATAATGATTGCAGTAACAACGACGCAGGCAATGCATGTGAAGATGATCGTTGTATGAGATCCCAGTGAAAACGCAGCGCCCGGATTGGCGGTTAGTTCAAGGCGGAGAAAAGATCCAAGAAGCGGACGAACAGTGCCGTCTCCTAAATTCTTCAACGCCCAAAACTTCGAGGCTTGATCGAGTGCGATTGCAAGGATTGCAATGAGGTAGGCCCAAATGAGCATTGCGCGGTTATTTTTCTTCACATAAAGATTATGACGGTGACGCCGCTCAGGCGCCACCGTCATAGGGAAGATAACGGATGTCGAAAAGACAATCAGTTCTGCGTACCGGCGTTTACTTCCTTGAGCAGGCCCTCGAGGTGGTCACGCAGGTTCGCACGGTATTCGGCTTCGAAGGAACGAAGCTCGTTGATCTTTCCTTCGAGCAGCGAGCGCTCCTGATCCAGCTGGGAGAGGATGTTCTGGTGCTGGTTCTGGGCATCGGCGATGATCTCATCACGCTTTGCGTTGGCGTCAGCAATGATTCGGTCGGACTCTTCGCGACCATCGCGCACGTATTCGTCGTGGACACGCTGAGCCAAAGCGAGCATCGAGGTTGCAGATTCTGCACTCTCCGGGGTCGCGGGGGCGACAGGAGCGGCAACGACAGTCTCGGTGACAGAAGCTGCGGGGGCAGGTGCCTCTTCGACGACGGGTTCGGGTTCTTCGGGTGCCGTGAAGGTGGTGGCTTGGCCGTTCGACAGCTCGGCTACGCGACGTTCAGCTGCTTCAAGCTCTTCGCGCAGGTTCTGATTCTCAGCCTGGAGGGTGTAGATCGTGGAGACAACTTCATCAAGGAAATCGTCGACCTCGACCTGGTCGTATCCTTCACGGAACTTAACGATGTTGAAGGTTTTGTTCAAAACATCTTCGGTTGTGAGCAGAGCCATTTGTTTACCTCTCGGTACTTGTTACGTGGCGCAAGTGCACTTACACCACCGGATCACCGATGAGGATGACCCGAACTACACACTGGAATAATAGCGGAACTAGCGTCACAATAACACCAATTTCCCCATATTTCACTTATTACTCGGGTGACACGCAAGCGCGACGGGATCGAGAGCGCGCGTCAGCTGCACAGATCAAACACCGAAGCCCCGAATAAAAACACCAAGGTTTTCACACAGGATCGTCACTAAGAAGACGATCATGAAGGCTGTGTCGATAGAGAGGTTTCCTCCCAAACGAACAGGCGGAATGATCTTGCGCAGAAACTTTATCGGAGGGTCTGTGAGAAAGTAGCTCACATTCGCGATCAGCAGAATGATTCCCCGTGGCCGCCATAACGGCGAAAGGAGGCGAATCCAGTCAAAAATCATGCGCGTGATCAGCACGAGCATATAAAGACCGGCAAGAAGAGCAATCGCTCCTCCCAACCACAGGAACAGCATTGTCAGCGTCCGAAGAGCGCGGTAGCCGAACGATTGGAGCCGGTGACGTCGCCAGTAACTTCAACGCTGTGGGGCGACAGGAGGAAGACACGATCGGTCACGCGCTCAAAAACACCCTGGAGTCCGTAGGTCAGACCGACAGCGAAATCAATGAAGCGCTGCGCATCCTTATCGGAAACCTCCGAGAGGTTCATAATCACCGGAATACCGTCACGGTAGGGCTCAGCGATTGCGGGAGCATCATTGTAGTTCAGCGGGCGAACCGTCACGATGCGAGAAAGATCGGCCTGCTGAGAGCTACGACGCTCCTCGCGGTGGATCGGAGTGACATTCGATGCGGGAGTGGGCGTAATGTGAGCCACCTCTGTCTCCTCAAACTCTTCGGGAAGGAAGTCCAAAGTGCTCTCATCGACCTCTTCCGGGGTGTACCAACCCATGAATTGGCGTGCTTTCGCTCCGAAGCCTGACATCATGCTCTCCTTGAAATAATGGGACCTGTGCACAAGGTAATGCCCCAGAGCATCGCTTCAGCTTAAGAGTGTCGGCATGTCGCAATTACCGACGCAAAACGCCCGCATTCGGGGGAACGACGGTAGGAATGGTAGGCCGGGTTCTCGAGCGTACACTCGCCCACCCAAGACGCGTTAACTCCACGTTCGCGGGCCCACTGCAAGGCAGCACCCGGCAAATCTAAAGCCTCGGTACCCCATGACGTTTGCGAGGCAATGGCGGAGCAGCTGGCGGCGCTCTCTTCTCTCATCTGCGGCGAAACTTCATAGCACTTACCGCAGATACACGGTCCAATGAGCATAGAGATTTCTTCATTTTGCACGCCGCAGCAACGAAAAGCATCAAGGGCGTGCGACAAGATTCCGTGAAGGAAGCCGACCCGACCAGCGTGAACCGCACCGATGACTCCCTGGCGTGAACTCAACAATACCGGCATGCAATCTGCTGTCATTACCGCAAGGGCTGGCGGGGTTTCCCATTGACGAGAATCGACGACGATTCCGTCAGACTCGATGGGACCCCACTCCCCCATGCGCCCAGAGTCATAACAAGAGATCTTCGCAGGATCAAGAATCTCAACAGTGGCCGAGTGAGTCTGGTTCATCCAAACGATTGGTGACCCGATCTGAGTAAAAAGTCCGAAACGCCGTTCTTCAACAAGCCGAGGGTCATCGGGAACATGCGCGCCATAGTTGTCCCGGTATGGGTCGGTGCCCGCGCCAACTTCAGTGAAGAAGACGCGGGCACCGGGCAGGTCAGTATGCTTCATCAGCGCAGGAAGTCCGGAATGTCCAAGACATCCGAATGCTGTTCCTCTTCGAAGACGCGAGGAACTTCGAGGGAAGAAGGAACTTCCTTCGATCCGTCTTCTTCGGTAGGACGCGCGATCGGAATCTGGTTGGTACGAGTCGGCAGTTCCGGATCTGCGCGGTGTGCAGCGGTATGAGTCGAAGCAACCTCACCGAGGCGGCGCTGCGGTGCCGGCTGCTGTTCGCTCTTTTCGGGGCGAGCCTGGACGGGGCGAGGCGCGATGACGGGTTCACTGATCGGGCCTGCCTGCGTCGCAACCTCATCAAAGCCTGCAGCGATAACTGTCACGCGGATCTCGTCGCCCAGCGAATCGTCGATAACCGAGCCGAAGATGATGTTCGCCTCGGGGTGTGCGGCCTCGCGAACAAGGAGCGAGGACTGGTAGATCTCCTGCAGACCAAGGTCGGAACCGCCCTGGAAGAACATGAGGACGCCGTGCGCGCCATCGATCGAGGCCTCGAGAAGGGGCGAAGAAATTGCGGACTCAACCGCGCGCAGAGCGCGATCTTCACCGGTTGCAGAGCCGATCCCCATGAGGGCAGAACCGGCATCCTTCATCACGGACTTCACATCGTTGAAGTCAACGTTGATCAGACCAGGAGTCGTGATCAGTTCGGTGATGCCCTGGACACCTGAAAGGAGGACTTGGTCAGCAGCGCGGAAAGCTTCAAGAACCGAAATATTCGCGTCAGAAATCTGCAGGAGGCGATCGTTGGGGATCACGATGAGGGTGTCGACTTCTTCGCGCAGCTTTTCCACACCTGCATCCGCCTGAGAGGCACGGCGATTTCCTTCGAAGGAGAAGGGACGAGTGACAACACCGACGGTCAGTGCACCCGCGGTGCGCGCAATCTTTGCAACGACGGGGGCAGCGCCGGTACCGGTACCGCCGCCTTCACCCGCGGTCACGAAGACCATGTCTGCACCCTCGAGGGCTTCGGTGATTTCGTCAATGTGGTCTTCGGCAGCCTGGCGACCGACCGCAGGATCTGCGCCAGCGCCGAGGCCGTGCGTGAGATCGCGACCGATATCAAGCTTGGTTTCTGCATCGGACATGAGCAGCGCCTGCGCGTCCGTGTTCACGGCGATAAATTCAACGCCCTTCAAGCCCACTTCAATCATTCGATTGACGGCGTTCACACCGCCACCACCGACTCCGACGACCTTAATAACCGCCAGATGATTCTGCGGTGCGACCATAACCCTGCCCTCTTTCTGCGCACCAACCTTAAACCTCAAGTGGAAGGTTGATGTTTGACCTGCTTTTAGACGGAAAGACGGTAGGGGTAGGACACCTCTTCTTCAAGGTCATTTGTGGGCGTGTCGCTTCTCGAACTTAAGAAGTGACAGGATGCACGGGAGAAGACACGTCGTAGGTGCGCGCCTGACGCTGCGAAACCAAAACCTGAGCCACTTTTGCTTTCAGATCATTCTCGCTAGCGACTCCCCAATTTAAAGTCCGCGAGTTCGACAATGTCATCGATACGGTCTGACCGTCATGAGTGATCATCGTGATTTGAGAACGCAATTCGTCTCCCATTGCCGCCCAAATTGCAGCAACCTCACCGGCAGCGCGTGAGCGCTCGTCTCCATCAGGCAGCGTGGTCGGTGCCATTCCTTCGGGCATGGAAGGAGAGGTCGACAAGCTCACACCTTGATCGTCAACCAAGGACCAAGCGTTCCCCTCTTTTACTGCAAGAACCGCCTGACGCGGACGCACCGTGATCTTTAGGCCTCGTGGCCACGTGCGCTCAACTTGAGCCTCACGAACCAAACGCACCTGGCCAATAGCAGCACTCACTTTTGAGGTCGATAGGCGTGGGAGCGGAGTAGAAGCAAAAGGCTCAATCGCAGCTTGCACCTCAGAGGTTGTTGCACCATCTTCACCCAAGCCCTCAATCGAAACCTTGGACGTGTCCAGCGCGAAAAGCGGAGAAAAAAAGATCCCCCACACGAGCGCAGCAACCACTACGCATGCAGCAGATACCGTCGCGATCCGAGTGAGCACTAATCGACGCTGCGCTAACTGACGTTCTTTTCGGCGCTCGCTCAAGTCTGCAGTCGCGCTCTCATCACTCGAGCCTAAAACTGTCGCAGCATCCGACTGACCGATAGGACGGCGAAGAAGGTCGCCACTGGTTGGACGAGCTGCTGCTTCGCGTCGCGAACGACGCAACTCACGATTGCGTTCACGCCTCGCCGCGCGCTCATCACGCGCTTCGCTCCCCCGACGAATCCGCGAAGCACGTGCACCCATTGAAAAATGAGCCTCACGCTCACTTCCGCTTTCCTCACCCCGCATCGAGGCCGAAGCGGTGCGCGAGTCATCCCCCAACGAGGCCTGCGGGGCCTCGACCACCTCAGCTGCGCCTCGGCGATCGTCTTCGGGGGCGGATTCCGGGGCGCTCGCCGGTTCTTGAGGAGGAAAGGCGCGGCTGCGACGAGGACGAGGGGGTTGTTTCACTGAGCGCTCCCAGCGCCGTCGTGTTCCCACTCATCGAGTACATCCTGATCGCATTGGGTAATCGATCCGGCACCCATGGTCAGGAGAATCCCACCTTCGCTGACCTCGCGAGCAGCCAGACGAGCGGCCTCATGCATGTCAGGGACGTAGCGTGCCTTCGGTAGGTGCGAAGTGATGAGAGTCGAGTCAACGCCCGGAACAGGGTCTTCACGTGCTCCGTAGATATCACAAACATAGACGTGATCAGCATGCGAAAGCGCATCAGCAAAACGCCCCGCGAAAGACTGGGTCCGCGAATACAAGTGAGGCTGGAAGACAACGCTTACTTCCCCATTCCCAGCTGCACTGCGGGCTTGGGTAATGGCTGCTGCGACCTCAGTGGGATGATGCGCATAGTCATCATAAAGCCGACGTCCGTCGCTTTCCCCCTTGAATTCAAAACGACGAGAAGTCCCGCTGAAAGCAGTGAGCGAGGAAGCCATGAGATGCCCCTCGATACCCAAACGAACACCAGCAATCCACGCGGCCACAGCATTCACAATGTTGTGCAGGCCCGGGACGCGCAGGTTAATCTCGACCGTTTCTGCGTTCCACAAAACTTGAGCCGATGCGACGTGTCCATCGGTTGTCGCGTCTTTGATGACGACATCGCAGGGCGCACCAAGTTCAGGGCTTTCCTGTCCTTCACGCCCGTAGGTCACGGTATCAATACCGCGTCCTTTCGCGTAACGAGCAAGGCGAGCGCTCCCCGCGTCCTCACCGCAGCACACAAGTGTTCCGCCGTCACGAAGACACCCAACGAAGTCAACGAAAACTTGTTCAAAGGCCTCGCGACTTCCATAGCGGTCCAAGTGATCGGGCTCGACATTGGTAACGATTTCGATCCACGGCGTGTAGTTCAGGAAAGAGCCGTCGGATTCATCGGCCTCGGCAACGAAAATATCTCCACTGCCCAAGTGAGCTCCCGAACCAAGTTCAGGGATGACAGACCCAACCGCAATCGAAGGATCAGCGCCCGCCTGACGCAGGGCCATTGAGAGCATTCCCGAGGTCGTCGTTTTTCCATGAGCGCCTGCAACCGCAACGAAACGCATGCCGCTAGCGGCCAGAGCAAGAGCTTGAGATCGATGGATAACTCTCAGCCCTTCTTTGCGGGCATAAGCAAGTTCTGGATTTGTCTCTCGGACAGCGGTCGAAACGACAACAACGCTATCTGCGGGAACATGCGAAGCATCGTGGCCGACGAAAACCTTCACACCCACGCTGCGTAGGTGGTCCAAGACCGGTGAATCCTTTTGATCGGATCCCGAGACCTCAAGGCCTCGATCTTTCAAAAGCTCTGCGACCACTGACATTCCAGCGCCGCCGATACCGATCAGGTGGAAGCGATGTGAGGTAGTCACTTTTCAGCCTTCTTCCCATGAAGAGTCGATTCGATCAGGTCGGCAAGTTTAAGCGCACCATCGGGTTGAGCCAGAGCTCGCGATGCCTGCGCCATCTGCTGCAATTCTGCGCTTCCGAGCAGGGGGAAGATCTTCTCACAAACGTAGTGGGAATTCAGATCCGAGTCCGCAACGAGAAGAGCACCACCGTGAGCAACGTGGTCAGCGGCATTAAGCTTCTGCTCTCCATTACCGATAGGAAGCGGAACATATACGCACGGCAATCCCAGAGCGGTCATCTCGGCGACAGTGCCTGCTCCTGAACGGCAGACAACAAGGTCAGCGACAGCTAGCGCGTCCTCCATTGTTGAGAGGTAATCAATCACGTGCCAGCGTTGTGCAACGCCAGCTGCAGACACCGCCTGAGAAACTTCCTGATCCTTGCCCTTCCCAGTCAAGTGAAGCACTTGTACGTTTAGCGGAAGCTGCGCGGCCGCGGCAATCATCGCACGGTTAACATTGAGCGCGCCAAGAGATCCTCCGGTGATAAGGAGGGTCTCCAACTTCGGATCAATTCCCAACCTCGAGGCCGCCTGCTCGCGTGCAGCGAGGCGTCCTTCCTCACTGGAGCGAGTAGCGGCCAGCTCCTGGATGGCAGGGCGAAGCGGCAAGCCCGTCACTTCCGTAATTCCCTGCTTGGCAATCAGCGGTGTCGAGGGGAAAGTCAGGCCCAAAGCCGAGGCCCAGCGAGCTCCTACGCGATTAGCCAGACCCGGCCGCGCATTTTGCTCGTGGATGATGATCGGAATGCCCATTTTACGGGCGGCAAGATAAGCAGGCGTGGACACATATCCGCCAAAACCAACAAGTGCCTGTGCCCCCTGGAGGACCGAGCGACACTGAGCAATGGCTTGCTTCATGCGACGCGGCAATGAGAAGAACTGCAGGGAAGGCTTCCGGGGAAGAGGGACGCGTTCAATTGTCACAAGTTCGATGCCCGCTGCCGGAACAAGGGTCGTTTCCAAGCCCTGTTTCGTTCCAAGCGCGACAACCTCGTACCCGCGTGAACGCAGTTCAAGGGCCGTTGCGAGCAGGGGGTTCACATGCCCCGCTGTTCCACCGCCAGCAAGAACGATCTTCTCACTCATCGTGTTCCTTCCGTCGAGCGTTGACGTTTCTTTCCGGGATGACGACGCCGCGACGAGACGCGGGGGTCACGCAAACTCGAGAATTTCAGGCCCATTGTCATTCCTGCATTCTCGCGTGCGCAGGCAGCAACGACGGCAATCGCAGAGACCGTAAAGAGATATGAGGATCCGCCATATGAAACAAGGGGAAGAGGAACACCAATAACGGGCCCCATCCCTGTCACAGAAGCGATATTAATGAAGGCCTGGATCCCAATCCACGTCGCAACGCCACCGGTGATGATGGCGGCGAAGAATGAGTTCGTGGTGCGAATGAGCCGAAGCATTCCCCAAATCATCAGGCACAGGCACGTAATAACGGTGAGGGACCCCAAAAGGCCAAACTCTTCGCCGATAATCGCCAAGATAAAGTCTGTGTGCGCGGCCTGGAGGTAATTCCATTTCTCGCGCGATGCCCCCGGTCCAAGACCGGTTAGGCCGCCCGATCCCAATGCCCACAGCGCGTGGTCAATCTGTTCGGGAGCAGACAGGTTCCGTGCGGGACGATTCCACGGCATGACCGCAGCAATACGCTTCAAACGCGTTGGGTTTTGGAAGACAAGGAATACTCCCAAAGGAATCACAGCTGCTGCGATGGTGAGGAACCACCGCTTGGGCAATCCTGCAACCCACACTGCTCCGGCAGCTCCCGCTGCCATGACCATTGCGGTTCCCATGTCCTTGCCCAGCATGACGTCAACAAGAGCGAGAAATGCAGTGCCGCCCACCGTGACCGCCATTTGCTTCCAGTCTTGGCGCCTTGCGCCTTCTCGAGTCAGTACCCTTCCAAGGGCGATGATCAGAGCAAGCTTGAGGAACTCAGATGGCTGGAATGTTCCCAGCCCTGGGAGAGACACCCAGTTGGTATTGCCGCCTTGAGAAGCAGCCAAAGGAGTCAAGACAAGGCCTTGAAAACCGAGTGCGATCAGGAAAACCAGAGGTGCCGCTCGGTACCACAGCGATGAGGGAATACGTTGAATGATGATCGCTGCGACTAAGAATGAGATTCCGGTAATTGCGAGCTGACGAGCGAAGGTACTGTATGGGCTACCACCTTGGGAGATCGTCGTAACTGCTGATGCAGAAAAGCCCATGACCAAGCCGAATAGCGTCAAAATCAGTGCAGGTAGAGCAATGAGATAGTAGGTCGCTACAGGCGAGTAGACCTTATCTTCCTCATTTCGCCGTGCAAATTCGAAGCGAGGAATGTGGAGACGCTCAAGAAGAGAGGTCATTGCTCAGCCCAATTAGCTTCAAGGCGCGCGACTGCCTCGCGGAAAACCTCCCCGCGCTGGGCGTAAGAACGGAATTGATCCCACGACGCACAGGCCGGTGCAAGCACGACAGTATCTCCGGGGCGCGAGAGGGCAACGGCCTCATTCACAACGGAGAACATCCAGTCTTCGTGTCCATCAACTTCAACGAAGGGAACTGTCGGCGCATATTGCGCGAGCGCACGAAGGATCGCACTGCGGTCTTCCCCAATGACAACGACTCCGCGCAGTTGAGGAGCAATTTTTGCGACAAGGTCGCCAAATTCTTGGCCCTTTGTATCTCCCCCGGCAATCCAGATAGCTGTTCCGGGAGTAATTCCACGCAGAGAAGCCGCAGCGGCATGAGCATTTGTTGCCTTGGAATCATCAATCCAGGTGACGTCCGCGGCGTGAGAGATCACCGCACGTCGGTGATCAGCAGGATGGAAGTCACGAAGCCCCTGAGCAACTGCCTCCGGGCTCACGCCATAAGCGCGAGCGAGGCCAGCGGCGGCAGTGGCATCCATGCGCGCGGCATCTGTTACCCCATCGTGGTACGCGATGCGCAGGTCATCGACTTCGGCGAGGAATTGCGCCTGCATATGGCGCCTTTCCACGAAAGCTCGTTCCACCAGCGCATCTTCAACCCATCCCACTTGAGAAATCGACGGAATCCCAAGGGTCAGACCGATAGCGCGAGCACCTTCAATGACGTCTGCCTCGGCGACCATGTGCTCGATCTCGATATCAGAAGAGGGATAGAAGCAAGCTACTTGCGTCGCGTGGTAGACCTTTGCTTTGTCCGCTGCATAGGCTTCCGCGCTACCGTGCCAATCAAGGTGATCAGCGTCAACATTGAGGCACACCGAAGCCAAAGGAGAAACCGTAGAAACCGTGTGCAACTGGAAGGAGGAAAGCTCGACGGCGAAAACCTCCGCATCGGTATCAACGGCCTCGCAAATCGGTAAACCAATGTTGCCAACTTCAGCAACTCGAGCTCCGGAGGCACGCAAAATAGAACCCAGCATGCCAACGGTCGTGGTCTTGCCATTCGTCCCCGTCACGCACAGCCATGGCCGTCCCGCATGAGAAGAATCTTCTTGTAGACGCCACGCAAGTTCAACTTCGCCGATGACAGGGATTCCTGCATCTTGAGAGGCAGAAAAAATTGGGTGGTGTGCGGGAATTCCAGGAGAAACAACGATGCAATCAGGGTTCCATGCAATTGCCTCGCATGAGAGGGCCTGAGCATCCGCCTTGTAGACGACCTCAACGCCAGTCAGCTCGTCTGGCTGAGCGGGAGTTAGCGCTTCACCATGAGAGGAGGTATCAGGGCTACGCCCATCAAACGCACGCAGCTGCGCGCCACGCGCAAGCAGCGCGCGAGCAGATGCCTTTCCTGATACTCCCCACCCAAGGATTGCGAAACGGCCCTGCCAATTCACAGTCGAGACACCCATTCTGCATAGAACAAACCGGCACCCATCACCGCGAAGAGCGCGGCAATGAGCCAGAAACGAATAACGATCGTGATTTCTTTCCAGCCCTTGAGCTCAAAGTGATGATGCAAAGGAGCCATACGGAAGACTCGTTTGTGGGTCATCTTGAAGACGCTGATCTGGATAACGTCTGAGAGCGTTGTCAGAACGTAGAGACCGCCGATCAGTACGGCAAGGAACTCTGTGTCGGTCAGAATCGACACTCCGGCGAGCGCCGCACCAATTGCTTGCGAGCCGGTATCTCCCATGAAGATTTGAGCAGGAGATGCATTCCACCACAGGAACCCGGCAAGAGCACCAACCAAAGATGTGCAGAAAATTGCGAGGGAAAGAGGATCACGTGTGGTGTAGCAAGCGGAAATATTGACCGTATCGCCCCAACAAGATTGGAGCAGCTGGAAATAAGAGATGAAGGTGTAGGAGACGAAAACAAAGATACCCGCACCAGCAGCAAGGCCGTCCAAGCCGTCTGTCAGGTTCACTGCGTTCGACCATGCGGCGACGATGAAATTCACCCAGATGACAATGAGAACCACGGCAGCGAGAATTCCCCATTGCGTGAAGGTCAATCCCAGGGGGCGCGTCATTGAGATATCGAAGATTCCAGGAGTACGACCATGGACATTCGGCCTGACCACGATTCCCCACGTGAAGAGTGAGGCAATAGCAACCTGACCAACGATCTTTGCCCATGCATGCAGCCCCAGAGAGCGCTGGTGCATGATCTTGAGGGCGTCATCAAGAAGGCCGATGAATCCGATACCAACAAAGAGGAAAACAAGAAGCCAGCCTGACCAAGAAGGCGAATGGCCATTAATCAGGTTTCCAGCCAGCCAGGCAATGACCGTCGCCAGGATAATAACCAGGCCACCCATTGTGGGTGTCCCGCGCTTTGTCATGTGCGCGGTCGGCCCGTCTTGGCGAATAAACTGCCCGTATTGGTGCCGGATCAGGTAATGGATCAGGACCGGGGTGAGGGAAATCGAAAGGACTAAAGCAACTGCAAAGGCAATAATGAGCCCAATCATAAAGTGCCCTCCTCCACTAGGCGATCGGCAACTTTCCATGCACCGGAGCCGTTGGATCCCTTAATGAACACGACGGCATTATCTTCCAGTATGCCGCGCAGAGCGTCGATTACCTCGTCAACATTCCGGAAGCGACGATGTGTGTCGTCCTCGCCTCGCTCACTGAAGTAGAACTGAGATTCATCGCCGAGAGCAAGCACGCAGCGCGCACCCGCACCTTCAAAGAACCGCGCAACTTCGCGATGCGTTTCTTCCGAGGCCTCGCCAAGTTCAAGAATTCCACCGGCGACAATGACCAGGGGGCGCCTTGCTGCAAGATCCGCAGCAGCACGGCATCCTGCTCGGAAGGAATCCAAGTTCGCGTTGTAGGAATCGTCGATGAGAGTGATGTGGCGACCGTCAAGCTCGAGTTCGTGAATGCTCATGCGATGAGGACTCGACGCTGCTTGGCCATTAACAGCCGCGCAAGCCTTTTCCGGCGCGATACCCAAAACCCACGCGCCTGCGATTGCCGCGCAGGCATTTGAGACGTGATGGATACCGACCAAACCAAGATGCATTGGGAAAGTCAAGCCGTCGAGATGAAGATTAAAGACAGCCCTCCCCTGCTCATCAAGATGACGGTCTTCAGCCCAGACCTCAGCCTCCGCATTTCCGGCGGCAGAGAAGGTGATGATACGTCCCGGAGCCAGTGGAGCCATCTCCATCACATGCGGGTCATCGCGATTGAGAATGCTCACCCCCGAAGGAACGAGGCCTCGAATCAATTCTGCCTTTGCATCGCGAACGCCCTCAACAGAGCCGAAGCCACCCAAGTGCGCGTGACCCACCATGAGTTCAATGGCTGCGTCAGGGGGCGCGATACGCGTGAGGTAATCAATGTGACCGGGCCCCGACGCTCCCATCTCGAGGACCAGGTGACGCGTCGATTCATCGGCACGCAAAACTGTCAGGGGAAGACCGACCTCGTTATTGAAAGACAATTGCGGAGCAACCGTTGGTGCATCCTCGCTCATGATTGCAGCGAGAAGATCCTTTGTCGTGGTTTTACCAGCCGAACCCGTCACTGCGATCACATCCAGCGGCTGGGACTGGCGCAACTCGCTGAGATAGGCGCGAGCAAGCTCTCCCAAGGCGAAGGTTGAGTCTGAAACAACGATTTGGGGAAGCGGCGAATCACAGACATGTTCAACGATTGCTGCCACTGCACCACGCGAAGCCGCCGCTTCAAGATACTGGTGCCCATCGCTAGTCTCACCGCGGCGTGCAACGAAAAGAGAACCCGGAGTAATTTCTCGAGAATCCGTTTCAACTGTCGCGGTCACTTCAACATCAGTGCCGTGGAGCTGTGCGCCCAATGCTTGAGCGATCCACTTGCTGGACCTATGCATGCTTCTCCTTAGGGTTTCACCCATTTACTGCACACTAGCGTACTAGGGCCTCGTGGGATACAGCTGGGCAGTTTCTGTAGATGCAGGAATCCCCAGGTTTCGCACTGCCTCGGTCGCGACTTCTCCCCACAGCGGAGCCGCAGAATCCGAAGACAAGCCGCCCACACGCGGGTTGTACAAAACAACCGAAATTGCCAAACGCGGAGATTCCGCTGGAATCAAACCGGCAGTGTTTGATACGACCGCGTCAGCTCCATTGACTTTGATGTCTGCCGTACCCGTCTTCACAGCAATGCGGTAGCCCTCGACCTTTGCTGTCTGGCCAGTACCCAATTCATCAGTGACAACAGACTCCATCATGGTGATGAGTTCTTTTGAGCGATCCGCCGACATGACTTGCTTCGGCTGAGGAGCCGTAGCTTTCTCGGCACGCCCCTGTGAATCGACCGTTGAGTCAATAATTCGCGGCGCAATCATCACTCCGCGGTTTCCGATTGCCTGAATGAGTTGATTCTGTTGGACGGCGGTAACGGCGTAGGACTGCCCGAACATCATCGTGTAGCGATCTCGGCCTTGAATATTGTCGAAATCGCGCATGATGCCCTGAGACTCGCCCGCCAACTCGATTCCAGTGGGCTGGTTAAGCCCCATCTTCGTCATGAAGTCGTAGCGATCGCGATCGCCCACCTGCTCGCCAATCTCAATCGTTCCAACGTTCGAGGATTCCGCAAGGATGCCGGTCGACGTCAAAGTCTCAGTTCCGTGCTCGTGGTAATCCTTGATCGGGCCGCCGGCATCGGGAGGGTTAATGCTATACGGGACGCTGTATTGACTCGTTGGCGTAGTCGTTCCCTTTTCCAGGGCCGAGGCCACAGTTAACAGTTTGCCCACCGAACCCGGTTCGTAGGGAGCCTGCACCCCCATGACAGATTGAGGCTTTGCGGCATCCGGCGTCGTGGACCCCGAATCGGCAAGAACAAGAATACGTCCCGTCGACACATCAGAAATGACGACGACTCCCCAGTCTGCATTGTGCTTACGCACGCGTTCGTCAAGACGGTCTTGAACGAGGTGTTGAAGGTCAGCGTGGAGGGTTGTCCGTACTGAACCACCATCTTGAGGCTCTTTGGTCGTGCGCTTCCCACCGGGCATAATCGCACCGTTGGGCGAGATCTCGTAAGCTTCTTCCCCTGCTGTTCCTTGGAGGAAATTGTTGAAGTACGCCTCAAGTCCGGAAACACCATCGCTTTGCGAATTCACCGCGCCAACGATCGGAGCAGCAGTATTACCGTTCGGGTAGACGCGGTCGAACACCGACTCCCATTCAATTCCAGTGATATCGAGCTTGCGGATCTCACGGTATGTCACCGCATCGACATTTTTCTTGAGGTAGACATACGTAGAATCCCCCAGCATCATGCCGCCCAATTCGGCGCGACTCATCCCTAAGAGCGGGGCGAGTTGCTTAGCTGCTTCCGCTGGGCCTCGACCGATTACTTTACCGTCGTCGTCTTTGTGTTCGTAGGTCGTGATTGCTCGCTGGTTGACGGCAATGTGATAGGCCTGAACTGAATCTGCTAAGACAACGCCATTCACATCGAGGATGTTGCCGCGTTTTGCACCAATTTCACTGACGGCTGTACGAACTCTTTCACCTTCCGATGAAAGTGTCGAGCTTTGGAAAATTTGGATGACCAATAGCTGAAGAACGCATAACGCAAAGAGGACGGTGAACATCCTCCCGATCCCACGGGCGCGATTCGCAGTGGTATCACTCGCTTTGCGTGTGCGCTGCCACAACCTCATCGCGCGGCGACACCGCCCTCAACTGTGCCATCCGATAGACGAATAGTGCCGAGCTTACCGGCGTGTACCATTCCCTGCGCCTTCGCTGCCTTCTCCAGTTCAACGGGAGAAGCCTTTTCTTGAAGTTGAGTCTGCAGAGTCCATGACTGTGCTTCAAGCTCATTGAGCTGAATCTGGTACTCGCGAATCTCGTACGAGGTCTGCGCCATGTGGGTGTTAATCACCATGGGAACCACAATAGCGATTGCGATCATGATCAGCGCGATGATCGTCATGGGAATGACCGAGCGACGAGGACGCGTGGAGTCGACCACCGTCAAAAGTGGTCGAATTTCCTCACCTACGTAGGCCGGACGAGAGGTCGCGCGTGCGCGCGCGGTGGCTCCGCTCATGGTCTTTCCTTCCAGGGACGTATCATCTGTGCGCCGCGCAGCCGCACGGATGCGGAACGCGGATTATGGGATTTTTCTGTGTCGTCAGCCAACTGCGCTCCTCGAGTAAGGAGTTGCAAGCGAGCTTGAAGTTCTTCGGGGATGAGGGGAATCCCCGCGGGGGCTTGGTCTGTTGCCCCACGTCGAAAGATGTCCTTGACCAGGCGATCTTCCAAAGATTGATAGGACTCGATGACGATTCTTCCGCCCACACGAAGTCGTTCGAGAGCTGCGGGAAGTGCGGCCTCGAGAATCGTGAGCTCATCGTTGACCGCAATTCGCAAGGCCTGGAAGGTCCTCTTTGCGGGGTTTCCTCCGGTGCGTCGCGCGGCGGCCGGGATCGAGTCTCGAACGATCTGCGCCAATTGTGAGGTTCGCGTGAGCGGCTGAGTTTCCCGGTCACGAACGATGCGCGCAGCGATCTTCGAGGCGAACTTCTCTTCCCCGTAAACCCGAAGGATCCGCGTGATTTCCTCTTTCGAGGCCGAGGCCAAGAGCTGGGCAGCGCTCACTCCGACGGTGGGATTCATTCGCATGTCGAGAGGAGCGTCGTGCGAATACGAGAAGCCACGTTCTTCTTCGTCAAGCTGAAGAGAAGAAACGCCGAGGTCCATGAGAATGCCATCAACCATTGCACCAGGCGCTTCATCGGCAACTTCAGCCATGTTGTCGTAAGTCGTATGGAATGCTCGGAACCTGGAGCCGAAGGGCGCAAGTCTTGCTGATGCAAGCTCAATTGCTGCGGGGTCGCGATCGATGCCGAAGACGGTCAGTTGGGGGAAACGCTTGAGTGCTGCTTCGGTGTGGCCGCCCATCCCCAAGGTCGCGTCAATGAGGACCGCTCCGGGAGCTTCAATAGCGGGAGCAAGCATGTCCAAGCACTCGTTGAGGAGGACAGGAACATGCAAGCGCGATGCATCGCGGTCAGCAGACACTTCTGCCCTCCTTCTGTGTGATGGGTACCCGTCGTTCCAGGTCCCCCACCGTGCTCTGCCATCGGGGAAGTGACGTCAGAACATCGGGAGGAGACCTGGAATGACGGGCTAGAACATTCCTGGGATAATTTCGTTTTCAGTTTGTGAGAACACGTCTTCCTGGACGGACAGGTAGTCGTTCCACGCCTGCGAATTCCAGATCTCTGCGCGCGACCCGGCACCAATGACGGTGAGTTCGCGGTCAAGACCGGCGTATTTACGAAGATCCGGGGGAAGAGTGATTCTTCCTTGTTTATCCGGAACCTCCTTGTACGCCCCCGAGAGCAGCACACGGACATAGTCGCGCGCTTGTTTGGATGACAGTGGCGCTCGTCGAAGTTCCACTGTCATTTGCTCAAACTCTTGGGCGGGAAAGGCGTAGATGCAGTGTTCTTGACCTCGAGTCAGAACAATGCCACCTTCCATGTCCTCCCGGAATCGGGCAGGCAGAATCACGCGTCCCTTGTCGTCGAGCTTGGGCTCGTAAGTGCCAAGGAACATCATTCACCGCCTTCCCCTCCGTGACATCTTCCCCCACTTTACTCCACGTTTTGCCATTTTGGGACCTTTTCCCACGCTACAGTGACCGATTAACTACATAAATCAGCGGAATATCAAGGAAAAATAGGAGTGGAGGAAAGTGGGGGAAATTTTCAGCGTTTCTCGTCAAAAAACTCAGGAATCGCCTCTGACCAGCACAAATATGCTCGAGCAACTAGAGGTGGAGGAAAGTGGGGAAACGCTGCGTTCGACAGCGCGCACTTCACCCAACAACAAAAAATGGATGCCTGGCGAGCACGCTCACCAGGCATCCATCCGAAAAATTCAGTTATTCATCTGCGGAACGGCGATCCCAACGTTCCTCTTGACGCTGCATAAAAGAAGACCTCTTCGCTCCAGGGCGCAAAACCCGCGGAGCCTGCAAGGTATACCAAGCACCACCAAGCATGAAAAGAAAACCCGCGACCCCAACGATCAAAGAGAGCACCGAGTACCCCAGAGAGACAGCGGCAACCAAAATCAGCAAACCCGCGACAATCATCAAGGAGCCAACAGCAACCCGCTTGGGGGAAAGTTTCGAAGAAGAACGCGGCGAATGAGCGTCTTCGCGCACGTGATCACGGAAGGAGGAAGGCTGATGGTCGAACTGTGCTTCCATCTCCTCAAGAACTTGCTTCTCGTAATCAGAAAGTGCCATGGGGCCATTCTACTTGTTTTCGTCAAGCAAAGATGCAATCGAGATTGCCCCTGCCCCATACTTCCCACGAATTTGATCCATGGCGCGCTCAGCAGCTTCAGGGCGTTCGTCCTGATCAAGCGTGACTTCAAAACCTTCTTCTCGAGCAATGAGTCCCTCTGCTCGCACTCCAAAAAGTCGCACTCCCCCGCTCGGAAGAGTCTCACGCGCAAATAATTCGCGCGCAATCCTCGAAATTTCTCTTCCCAAGTCAGTAGGAGCAGCCAGGCGCTGCTGACGAGTGATCGTTGAAAAGTCCGCACCGCGCATTTTGATCGCAACTTGACGACATACCCACCCGCCTTCGCGCAATCGGCGGGCACATTCATGCGCAGCCTTGGTAATAAATTGCTCAAGAACGCCTCGATCACGAATATCAAGCTCGAAGGTTCTCTCCATACCAACTGACTTTTCTTCACGCGAGACGCACACGGGCCTCGGATCAATTCCCCACGCAAGATCATGAAGCTGGTGTGCAGCCGCGGCCCCAAGGAGACGAGCCAAGCGCTGCACAGGATGCTCAGCAAGCTCCCCAATCGTTTGGATCCCCTCACGTTCAAGGATCTGCCCGCTCTTGGCTCCCACTCCCCACAAGGCGCCAACTGGAAGTCCGTGAAGGAATTCAATGGTGGCCTCGGCGGGGATCAACAAAAGACCGTCCGGCTTGGCATTCGAGGAGGCAATTTTGGCCACCGACTTCGTCGAGGCAATCCCCACCGACGCCGGCAGGCCGAGGTCCCCTCGAATCTGGGTACGGATATCTCGCGCGATCTGAGTGGGGGTTCCGAAACGAAGCCTTGACCCCTTGACGTCAACAAAAGCCTCGTCGACGCTCACTTGCTCAACAAGTGGGCTGAAACGCCCGATAATCTCCATGACTTTGCACGAATACATGCGGTAGAGCTCGAAATGTCCAGGAATGAATACTGCTGTCGGGCACAGTGCACGTGCGCGAGCAATAGGCATGCCGGCGCGCACACCCAAACCCCTGGCCTCGTAGGTCGCAGAAGTGACAACCCCTCGATTCCCACTTCCCCCCACGATGACGGCCTTACCGACAAGCGATGGGTCCTGACGAATCTCAACCTGCGCGAAGAAAGAATCCATGTCAATGTGCAAGATATTCGTTTGAGAATCATCGTCTCCCCAAAAGCGTTTGCGACGCTTATCGCGCGGAGCGTTCGACATCGGATCCTCCTTCCCGCTTAGAGTTGTTCTATGAGTACTCTAGACTCCCCATCACTCGAGGTACGGTGGGACGGCCCGCGCGCAACACTTCTTGTCGATGGCGCCGAATCATCCTGCATCGACACGTCGGACCCCACTTATCTCGATTTTGAGTACATGCAGCACGCAACTTGTGCGCTCCAAGCAACATTTCCTTCGTCCGCGCCGCTGCGCGTTCTTCATTTGGGAGGCGCGGCCTGCGCGCTCCCCTGGGCATGGTCGCTACTCTTTCCCTCATCGCGTCATACGGTTGTTGAGATTTCTCCAAAGATCGCAAGCTTTGCGCGCGAGACCTTCGATCTTCCGCGCTCTCCTATCCTCAAAATACGAATCGGCGAGGCGCGCGCGGTCATTGATTCTCTTCGAGGCTCTTCCTTTGACGTCATTGTCCGCGACGCATTTGCCGGGGAATCTGTCCCCTCTCAGCTGCGAACCCTTGAGTTCACTGCGCAGTGTCATCGCGTTCTTCGCGAAGGTGGTCTTCTGCTGGCCAACAGCGCGCACGGAGGTAGTGACAACGCACGCATTGACCTGGCAGGTATGCGGGAGAGCTTCGCAGATGTCCAAGCCCTGTGCGACCCCAAAGTCGGGCGTGGGGCGCGACGAGGAAATATCGTCTTCCTCGCCCAGTATTCGCCGCAATCCGTTAACGAGGCCGAGCTCGACCGTCTTCTTCGCAAGCTTCCTCTTCCCGCCCGCCCTCTGCGCGGCAAAGACCTATCGAAGTGGCAGGCTGGGACGCGGGCCATGAGTGACGCGGAAATCGGTTGGGGGTCTGACGAGGCCTAGCCTTCACAGAGATTCCCCGGCGCCCCGCGAGTTGGCAGGCACCTAGTTTCGGGTTTATTCGGCAGAGCCCTCTTGGCTCTCTGGCGCAGGCCCTTCGGCGCGTTCGGGACTGTCCTCCGCAGCGGAAGCACTGCCGCGGTGGCGAGGCACGTGTGCACCCACGGCCGAGTCGGAGCCTTCTTTGCGCTCGGCAACGCGTTTGAGGGCCTCGGCAAGAAGATCGTCAACAGAGGGCTTTTCTTCAATAACTTTCTCGTCGGATTCAGAGGGCTCAGTGTTTCCCGTCGCACCTTCGGTCACTGAGGCAAGATAGGCCTCGATGGCGTCGGAGATCCCCGTTATCTCAGTTTCTTTTTCAGCCCCTAAACCAACCGTAAATGCTGAGGGCACCGCATTAAGGGGAATCCCTAACCCATCGCCGGAGAAGGAATCGTAGTGTTCCTCAAGGGCACGGACGGTGTGCTGAACCTCGGGATTAGCATCCACAAGGGCAGCAAAAGCGTCAAAGTCCTCCGCCGCTCCCTGTTCAAGATCCCCCACGGGAAGCGAGAGACCAGAAAACTCGGAGAGCTTACGAAGCAGAGCAGAAGAAGCCGCAGGATAGGCCGATTCCGACATGTAATAGGGAACAATCGCAAGAAGAGTCATCCCATCGATCCCCGATTTCTTCAGGTGCCACTGAAGGAAAGACACCATCGACCCGGGGTATTGGATTCGCGCCGACATATGTGGCTGCGCGGGAACAAGCGAAGGATCGGTCGTATGGACGTGGACGGGAGTCGGCCTCGTGTGAGGAACACCGGAAGGGATCCCGGTCATCCCGAAAACCACCTCAACCCCGGCCTCGGTAATGATTTCTCGAACGCGGGATGCAAAAGTCTCCCAGCGGTAATCGGGTTCAGGACCATGGAGGAGCAGGAAAGACTCTCCGCGGTCATCACGCAAAAGGTCAAGAGAGATCTTCGGAGTTTCTACCTCTTCCGTCACCCAGCTCTTCACTGTGATGACCGGGCGATGCGAACGGTAGTTAATGAAGTCTTCAGCATCAAAGTCTGCAACATGCGTTGCGGGAAGGGAGCGAAGCATCTGTTCAACAGCCATTCGGCCGGAAGCGCCCGCATCCATCGCGCCGTCGAAATACGTCACCAGAATTCGCGCGCGAGTGTGGGGAGCCTGGTGATTATCCCCATGAGTCTGGGTTTCGGTCATGTTCCCCTCCTTCGGTGTCAAACTCGCCCCCAGTGGGCACTACTCATAGTAAAACTACATTGTTTACATCCTTCCAGCGCGGTTAATCCCACAATTGCGCCAAGGGCATATCACAGGAATTTGGGGTCCAGATACGGCAAAATAGAACGCCAGACTTTTTCTACCGAGAGGTCCCGATGTCTGACTCAGCTCGCACCGCAGATCACTTGAGCGAAGAACAAAGCTTCGTTGATCGCGCTTATTCGCGCCTTGATGAACTGCGAACGCAATACCGCGAGCAGCGCCAAAAAATCGATGCGAATCACGGTGTGGGAAATGCGCAGGGATGGACCGAGCGCGATGCCTTGGCCTCGCACTTTGCAGAGCTGTCGACACGCCTCGATAACGTCGAAGAACGTCTGGTATTTGGGCGCCTCGATATGAGTGACCAATCTCGGCACTATATCGGCCGTGTTTCTTTGCTTGATGAGCACTCTATTCCCCTCCTTGTCGACTGGAGGGCACCGATCTCTGCGCCTTTCTACCAAGCAACAGCCCAAGACCCCCAAGGCGTTGTTCGCAGGCGACACATCGCTACTCGCGCACGCACCGTCACCTCCGTGGAAGACGAGCTCTTGGACGCCGAGCAGGCCCATACGCATGGCTTA
Organism: Actinomyces sp. Marseille-QA0893; assembly: GCF_976954355.1. Taxonomy (NCBI): domain Bacteria; kingdom Bacillati; phylum Actinomycetota; class Actinomycetes; order Actinomycetales; family Actinomycetaceae; genus Actinomyces; species Actinomyces sp. Marseille-QA0893. The sequence goes on along the minus strand of NZ_CDRJSY010000005.1, from coordinate 44,399 downwards.
ACTCTGCAGGGCGAAGGAGCATTGATGTCTGCTCTTTCCTCGGCACGAAGCGGAAGAATGGGCGATATCGTCGCGACGATTCAAGGCGAGCAGGACCGAGTCATTCGAGCAAGTGACCGCGGGATCCTTGTCGTCCAGGGCGGACCGGGAACAGGAAAAACTGCCGTTGCCCTTCACCGCGCAGCCTACTTGCTCTACACCCAGCGCGAACGCCTTGAGCGTTCGGGAGTACTGATCATTGGCCCGTCACGGACCTTCTTGCGTTATATCGAGCAGGTTCTCCCCTCTCTTGGAGAGTCCGGAGTCGTCCAGATGACCATCGGCGACCTCGTCCCGGGAGTGTCGAGCCGTGGCGAGGAATCGCCCGAATGCGCCGAAATTAAAGGACGCGCCGCCTTTGCCCGCATCCTTCGCGAGGCCGTGCGCCTCATCCCCCGCAATCCCGACAGCGATCAGGTCCTTCAGGTCTGGAACCGACGCGTTACCTTGAGCGCTGAAGAGGTGCGCTCTGCAATTTCGCGCGCACGCCGCAGCGGACGCCCCCACAATGTTGTCCGCGAGTCTTTCGCATTGGGACTCATGGAACTCTTGGCGAACAGGATCATTATCGAAGCGGGGGACGCTCACAGCGCAGCCGATATTGATCCTGACGATCTCAATTCATGGATGGCCGAGATTCGCGATTCAATCGATGCCAGGCGCGCCATCAACCTTGCCTGGATGCCAACCCAAGCTCCAGCATTCCTACGCAAACTGTGGTTTCGTCCCGCTCTCTTAGCCGCTGCCAATCGCGCCGCTGGCTCTCCCCTGTCTGTTGAAGAACTCGCGACTTTGAAGCGCAGTGCCGACGAGCCCTTCACCACTGCTGATATTCCTCTCATTGACGAGCTCGAAGAGCTTCTGGGCACCCTTGATGTGGCCTCAGCTCAGAGCGCGCGGGCCGAGAAACAACGCGAAAAGGAAGAACGCGAACGCGCAAACGATGCTTTGCAGGCAACGGGCCTAGGTGGCGGCATCGTGACTGCTGAGATGCTGATGCGTCAGACCCAAGAGGTCCGCGCAGTTGTTCCTTTGGCTGAGCGGGCGCGCGCCGACCGCGCGTGGACCTATGGGCACATCGTCATCGACGAGGCCCAGGACCTCTCCCCCATGGCGTGGCGTTGTCTTCTTCGACGTTGTCCGACTCGTTCGATGACTGTTGTCGGCGACCTTGATCAAAAACGTGGACACCGCCGTCCGACTTCATGGAAGCAGGCACTTGGACCCGCGGCACGCGCATTCAGCGAGGAGTTTGTTCTTTCGATCTCCTACCGAACTCCTCGAACGCTGACTCGGATCGCGCAGTCTGTAATGGCATTGCACGGCTCACCCGTGCTCTATCCCATGGAGGCCGTCCGCGACGTTCCGCATTGCTACCGTGCTTCCCGCGCTCGCGACGAGGCCGATTTACGGATTCGCGTTCAAGCTGCGGTAAGCGCAATGGAAGAACGCTTGAATTTGGAGGAAGGCGAGGGAAATGGCCGAGTGTGCGTCATTGTGCCAGATTCCCAGGCACGCCAGTGGCATGCGGATGAATCGGGAGCCTCAGCGCTTGATCAACGAGTGAGCTACCTGACTGCAGCAGGCGCCAAAGGTTTGGAGTTTGACTCCGTAGTGGTCGTTGAACCTCGGGAAATTTTGGAGCAGGGAAGCGGAGATCTCTTCGTTGCTCTCACGCGTGCGACCCATGATTTACACGCGCTCACATGCCACGAGCTGCCCCGGGGGATGGAGGATTGGGACGAATAACCCCGCGTTTTTAGCCGCGCGCTTTGCTGGCTTGAGCTTTTTCTTGCGAGCGTTGGCGCAGGGTGTCAATCGCCCGGGCAAAGTCATCAAGCGAGTTGAAGGCGTGGTAGACCGAGGCGAAACGCAAGTACGCGATTTCGTCGAGGTCCTGCAGGAAGGGCAAAATCGCCTTCCCGACTTCGTCACTGGACACTGAGGAGACCCCTGAGGTGCGAAGATGTTCTTCAACCTGTTGTGCGAGAAGAGCCAATTCGTCATCACTGACGGGGCGCCCCTGACACGCTTTCCGCACGCCAGCAACGACTTTATTACGCGAGAAAGGCTCAATCACACCCGAGCGTTTTACAACCTGGAAGGATGAAGTCTCTAGCGTGGTGAATCGTTTTTTGCAGGACGTACATTCCCTTCGCCTACGAATCGAGGCGCCATCATCCGCAATACGCGTATCGACGACGCGCGAATCGGGGTTGTGACAGAAGGGGCAATGCACCCTCTAACGCTACGGTTGATCGTCACGATTCGCAACTATGACACGGTGGATCAAGGCGATACTTCACGAAGCTTTAACGAGTCGGAATGCGCACTTCCTGCCCAACCTGAAGAGCTCCCTGAATGTCATTGAGCTGCTCGATGTCTGTCACGACGTCCTGCAAGGGACGAGAAGTATCGACACCTTGAGCCAAGCTCCACACGCTATCCCCGCTGGAAACGGACACAACCCGCGTCGGGCCATCGTATGAGGAAGTCTGCAGAGCAAGACCAGCCCCGATCGCAATCCCCACAGCGGTGACAAATGCAAGACCTGAGGTGAGTGCGCGACGCAGATTGATCTGAGTGCGCTGGACCAAGACGGGATGGCGTCGCATCGAGGGATCGTCCGCGCGAAGAACCTGTCGACGGCGACGAGCAGAAGGCGCGTTTCGGATGTCATAGACATGTGCAAGAGGTTCATCACGAACGATTTCAAGGTGCGGACGACGGCTTGCCTCTTGAGTGGCAGTAACAGTCAGTGTGCTCACAATGTTCCCCTTTCGGTCGTACACATGTTCGTCGAACACTTGTACGATAGCAATTCTTTCGAGAAATGTCGAGCCATTTTCGAACATATGTTTGATTTAGCTGATTTCTCCCGTATTCTTAACGGTGAGAGTGGACCACGGGACACTTTCATTTCCATCCACTTTTGAGCCTCGAAGGAATTATCGTGAGCAGCGACACAGAATTGACCGAGCGGCAAATCGAGATTCTGCGCCTGATTAACACCGAAGTACGTACTCGCGGTTTCCCTCCATCAGTGCGAGAAATCGCGCAGGTCGTTGGATTGTCTTCCCCATCAACCGTCAAGCATCACCTCGACACTCTCGAGCGTTTGGGTTTCCTCCAGAAAGTGCCCGGACTTCCTCGTGCACTTGAGGTCTCAGAGCTTGGCAAATCGGTTTTAGGGGAAGAGAAAGAACCGAAGACTCCAGGCTCCACCAAAGTCGTCACTGTTGAAATTCCCACCGCTCACGTTGATGAAGAAGCCTCGGCAATTCCTCTTGTCGGAAGAATTGCTGCGGGTGCACCCATCACGGCAGAACAATCAATCGAGGATATTTTCGAACTCCCCACCCGCCTGACAGGCCATGGGGAACTCTTCATGCTTGAAGTGCACGGAGACTCTATGGTTGATGCCGGTATCCTCGACGGTGATTTCGTCGTGATCCGCAGCCAGTCAACAGCACTCAACGGACAATTCGTCGCAGCAATGATCGACGGGGAAGCAACCGTCAAGGAGTTTTCACGTACTTCGGGCCATGTCTGGCTGCTCCCCCACAATGAAAACTACGCACCTATCCCAGGCGATGAATCAACAATTATGGGACGAGTCGTCACCGTCATCCGATCCCTTTAAAACAAAATAGTTGTGGCCAAGGCATCCTATGCCTTGGCCACAACTTTTATACGAACAGTTGAGTGCTCAGAACCCCAGATCGCGAGCGACTTGACGCAGACGCGTTGCAGACTCGGTCAAACCGTCACGTTCAGCCAGCGTCAAAGGCGGATTCAACACGCGCCCAGCGCCTTCTCGTCCAACCAGTGTCGGCGCAGCCATGCAGACATCCGAGATTCCTTCCCAATCTTCCAAGAGGGTCGAAATCGTGAGGACGCGGTTTTCGTCACGAAGCACCGCGCGGGCGATGTTCGAGGCAGCCAAGCCAATTGCGTAGTTTGTTGCACCCTTGCCTTCAATAATCTTGTAGGCGGAGTTCACAACGTCCAATGCGATTTGCTGACGCAGCTCAGCGTCAAAGAGCTTGCCGGACAGGGTCGGTCCCCAGTGACGCAAAGGAACGTTGCCAATTTCAGCAGAGGACCACAGTGCCACCTCGGAATCGCCGTGTTCACCAGCGACATAGGCGTGAATATTCTGGGTTGCGACTCCGGTTTCCAAAGAGACTAGGTAGCGCAGGCGTGAAGTGTCCAAAACGGTACCCGAACCAAAAACCTGGTTACGAGGCAGGCCCGTAATCTTAAGCGCAGCGTAGGTGACAACGTCTACCGGGTTCGTGATGAACATATAGCGCGCTTCGGGAGCGACGTTGAGAAGGTTGGGCAAAATCTTGCGCATCAAGTCAACGGTTGATCCAGCCAATTCCAGACGAGACTGCCCCGGCTTCTGTTTCGCTCCTGCAGTGACGATCACCAGGTCAGCGCCGCGAACGATCTCCACGTCGTCGGATCCCTCTACGGAACCAGAGGGGGTGAATTGGATACCGTGCGCCATATCCAAGGCTTCAGCTTCCACCTTGGGCTTATTGATGTCATGAAGGACGATGTCACGAGCATCCCCGCGCATCAAACAGGCATAAGCGACAGCAGTACCGACCGCACCGGCACCAACAATTGCGATCTTCGAAGGACGGCCTGAAGATCCGGGATACAGACTTTGAGCATGGGTGGGCATGAATGACCTCCTAAACGACTGAGCACGTCTATTGTTGCAGATCACTCAAGCGGATGACAGGGCTAAACTCCCACTTAGCGGTGAGTTGTACCGCTTTATTTTTCTGGCAAATCCGCCTGTAAACGCTCAAGGGCAGAGCACGCAACATCAATGTCGTGTGTTGGCCAGAGCTTAGGCATGGAAGCACGGATATAAGCACCATAGTTCCGTGTCGCAAGGCGTGAATCCAAAACTGCAACGACTCCACGATCTTCGTGTGATCGAAGTAAACGTCCGGCTCCCTGCGCCATCATGAGGGCCGCGTGATTGACACTCACCTGCCAAAAGCCACTCTGCCGCTGTCGATCAGCATCTCGCGTCAGGGCCTTGACCATGGGGTTGTGAGGATGTGGGAATGGAATTTTGTCAATGACCACAAGGCGACACGCATCTCCAACCACATCAACGCCTTGCCACAAAGACATCGTTCCTACAAGAACTGAATCACGTTCGCGACGGAAACGTTTGATCAAAGTACTCAGCGAGTCCTCACCTTGGAGCATGACATCTTTCATCCCATCAGCTCGAAGCTGCTCAGCTCCCGCACGGGCACCTTTCCACGAGGAAAAAAGCACAAGAGCGCCACCGCCACTGGCACGTACCAGACGACTCATGTGTTCCAAAGATTCAACGCTGGGGCCTTCTGGACGAGGAGCGGGAAGCGAAGCGGCGATATAGAGGATTCCCTGTTTGGCCGCATCGAAAGGAGAACCTACATCGATCCCCTTCCACGGCAGAGGCGCCATCATAACCCCGGTCTTGTAGGCAAGAGGCTCGAAGCTATCTCCCAAGCGCAAGGTTGCCGAAGTCAGAATCGTCGGCTTTTCCCCAAATGCATGCTCGGCAAGGGCAGGGGCAACATGAAGAGGTGCGATCACAAGTTCGCTTAGGCCTCGATCATCATCTTGCTCAATCCAGGTCACGCTCTTTTCGGGATCTCTCCCCCACGCAACTCCCACCTGCGCAAGCTGGTCAAGGAGGGACTTCACCATGACTTTTGTTGTTGCCTCTAACTGCTGCGCGCTGGACTGTGTCTCCAAATCACGGCAAGCCGAGTCAAAGGAAGAAAGAATCCCCGATAGCGGTGCACGGTCATCAAGAAGCCCGGTTGGAAGAGTGCGAATCACCGAATCGAGCTGGGCACCCACACTATCCAGAGCCGAAGTATCCATCGAAGCCAACGAACGCAAGCGCCTCGAGATCCTTGAAAGCATCTTCACGGACAGCGACACTGAGGCTTGTTCGCGCACCCTGTCAGCGAGTTCATGGGCCTCGTCGACCGCGAGCGCGCCGATCGGACCGAAGAGGTCCCCCTCGCCTAGGGCATTGATTCCAAGAAGAGAATGGTTCGTCACGACGACATCAGCATCTTGGGCCAGCTCGCGCGCCATTTGAGGAAAGCAGTTGTCAATCATTGGACACTGCTTTCCAAGGCATTCCAAGCTTGACACTGACACCTGCGACCATGCACGATCATCCACCCCGGGGTCAAGCTCATCGCGGTCCCCTGTTTCGGTGTCTCCAGCCCACGATCGAAGCCGAAGTATCTGTGCGCCCATTTCAGTGGTATGGGTTCCCTCTTCGTCTTCGCTTTGCTCAGGTCCCATGTCGAAAAGGGTTCCTTCGAGAGGGTATCCCCCGCCAAGACGATAGTTACACAGGTAGTTATTCCAGCCTTTCAGGAGAGCAACACGAGGCCGCCGACCGCTCGTCGCTTCAATAGCATCGGCTGCTACCGGCGCATCTTTCGTGAGGATTTGGTGCTGGAGGTTCTTTGTCGCAGTCGAGACAAGGACACGCTCGTCTCGATTCATCGCAAAGTCCATGAGGGGAATCAAATACCCCAGGGATTTACCCGTTCCGGTCCCCGCCTGAACAAGCAGGTTCTCTGGCGCGGCAAGTGCATCACATATTGCACTTACCATGGTTTCTTGCCCGGGCCGCGGGGAACCACCAATATCGCTGAGAGCTCGATTGAGTGCTTTGAGCGAAGACCCGCGACTCACGACTCATCCTTTTCGGCGCCGCTCGCGTCTTCGCCTGCCAAGCCTTCAGAGTAGGCAACAGCGCGCACCGCTGCAGCTAAAGCACCCCCAACGCGTGCCCGAATGCGTTGTCCCTGTTCGAGATAATCTTCGAAGATGAGTTCTCCTTCTTCGTGCACTCGATGGATCAAAGCGCCATGAGCATAGGGAACGACACAATCAATGACTTCGGTTGGCCGTGGGAGCATGTCGGCAATCGCATGCTGGAGCTCAGCGATCCCCTCCCCTGTGGCCGCGCTGACAAGCACGGCGTGGGGAACCAAGGAACGTACGAATGCTCGTTGTTCGGAGGAAGCGAGATCGACCTTGTTAAAGACAATCAGTTCTGGGATGTCCCGCGCCCCGTCAATCGTCTCAAAAACGGAATGCACCGCTTGAATCTGCCCAACGGGATCAGGGTGTGCGGCATCAACAACGTGGACGATAACGTCAGCTTGCCCCACTTCTTCCAAAGTCGAGCGAAAAGCCTCGACAAGCTGAGTGGGAAGACGCGAGACAAAACCGACGGTGTCGGAAAGCGTGTACGCGCGTCCGTCTTCGGTCTGAGTGCGTCGAACAGTAGGATCCAAGGTCGCAAATAGAGCATCTTCAACCAGCACTCCCGCCCCGGTTAAAGCATTGAGAAGTGTCGATTTCCCAGCATTCGTGTAACCGGCAATCGCAACCGCCGGAATTTTCGAGCGCTCGCGATTGGCGCGCTGAGCGCGGCGCGCCGGCTCCATCCGACGGATTTGCTCGCGCAGCTTCGCCATTCGAGTACGAATGCGACGACGATCCAATTCGATTTTTGTCTCACCTGGACCACGTGAACCGATGCCTTCACCTGAAGCAACTCGTCCACCGGCTTGGCGAGACATCGATTCGCCCCAACCACGCAATCGTGGAAGAAGATACTCAAGTTGTGCCAGCTCAACTTGAGCCTTGCCTTCACGTGATTTAGCGTGCTGTGCAAAAATATCCAAGATCAACGCAGTGCGATCAACAACCTTCACTTTGACGACATCTTCAAGACCACGGCGTTGCGAAGGAGCCAAATCTCCATCGACAATCACGGTATCAGCCCCGTCTGCCGCGACAAGTTCGGCAAGTTCACGTGCTTTTCCCGAGCCTAAATAAGTTGCTGGATCAGGATGGCTTCGTTTCTGAATCACACCATCAAGAACTTGAGATCCTGCTGTCTGTGCCAAAGCAGCGAGCTCACGCAGCGAGTTTTCTGCTTCTTCTTCACTCCCGCTTGTCCGCAAGCCAACAAGAACAACTTTTTCAAGGCGAATTTGCCGGTACTCGACCTCTGAGATTTCTTCAAGTTCCGTCGACAAACCTTGGATACGCCTGGTACCTGCTCGTGCCTCTCGCTCGAGTTCACCGGCTTGCGAGTAGTGTTCTTGCCCTGCTGTCGATTCCAATGCGGTTCCGGTACGCGCAAGAATTCGCGCGACAACGCCTCGTGCCCGCTCAGTGGAATCTTCTGACATCAATCGTCTCCAAAAGTCGTGAGAATAGTGTTTTCTATTTTCCCATGTTTGCTGTCTTCTCGGGCTTCCTTGTGGACAAGTCGCGTTGTTTCGCTGCTCCCACCCCACGTCAAGTAGTCTTAACAGCGTGGATGAACAGTACTTCACCGATTCGCAACCAGCCTCCGCCGACGAACTGCATCTTCTTCGCGACCATGTTCGGGGCTTCGACCTCGAAATGTGGGTAAGCGATCGCGTTTTTTCTGGCGGACGCATTGACTTGGGGACACGCCAGCTCATTGCCGAGGCCCCCGATCTTCCCGCGCGTGGAACCTTCCTTGATTTGGGCTGCGGCTGGGGTCCCCTTGCTGTCACGATGGCTCTGGAGTCTCCCGAGGCCAGTGTGTGGGCGGTCGACGTTAACTCTCGTGCAGTCGATCTGACTGCACGCAACGCCTCTCTCAATGAGGCAGATAACGTTCAAGCACTCCACGCCGAGGAAGCCTTAAAAATCGTTGCGGCTCAGGGAGTAACCTTTGATGTCATTTGGTCAAACCCGCCAATCCGCATCGGTAAGAAAGCTCTCCACGAGTTACTGACCACGTGGCTTTCCCTCTTAAGCCACGACGGTGTCGCCTACCTTGTCGTTCAAAAGAACCTTGGGGCGGATTCTTTGACTTCGTGGCTTTGCGATCAAGGGTTTCCTTCCGAAAAGATTGCGTCGAAGAAGGGCTACCGGATTATCGAGGTGCGCGCTCAGGCCTAATAGCTGCGAAGTCGCCTTCTTGAACTACGGCCTATGCGATATCAAAAAGAGAGCAGGAGCGAAGGACGGTTTCTCGCGCAAGGCTGAGCGCGGCCTCGGCAGACATGGAAGTGTCACGCGAGGAACGATCAATCCACACAATGCGCGGGTCGCGACGCAACCACTTGATCTGCCTGCGCGCAAGCTGTCTGGTGGCTAGGGCAACAGAGTCAATCGCCTGCTCAGTTGTGAGTTCTCCATCAATAACCGCGAGCGCTTGGGCATAGCCAGTTGCTTTTGCGGCAGTTTTTGCTGCCCTCAAACCTTGCTTGTCCAGTTCTCGTGTTTCCTCGACAAGCCCCTGCTCAAACATCACCTGTGTACGCAGCCAAATCCGTTGATCAAGTTCTTCAAGCGGCCAGCGTAGAGCAATCATGACCGCCGGCGCAGCATACACATACTGAGGCATCGACGAGGAGAAGGGCTTTCCAGTCAGCTCGATCACTTCAAGTGCGCGGATGATCCGCCGAGCGTTATGCGCATCGATACGTGAGGCAGAAAGAGGGTCCAGTTCTTCGAGGCGTGCAAAGAGCTGCTCCACTCCCCCAGGACTTCGTGATTCTTCCTCGAGCCTGCTACGCAGCTCCATATCGGTACCGGGGAAATCTAAATGGTCTAAAAGAGCACGCTGGTATAGTCCAGAACCACCTGCAACAACAGCCAGATTTGAACGCGCGTGAATCTGCGCAATGTCTGCTCGTGCATATTTTTGATATGCGGCAACAGAGGCCTCGTCACTGATATCAAGGACATCGATCTGATGATGAGGAATTCCTCGACGTTCGTTGAGCGGAGTTTTAGCCGTGCCGATATCCATTCCGCGATACAGCTGAAGCGCGTCGGCTGATACGAGTTCGCTTTGCTTGGCCCCCATCTCCTGCGGGAGTAGTTGCGCAAGGTCTAGCGCAAGATCGCTCTTTCCCGAGGCCGTCGGTCCGACGAGCGCAACAATTAAGTTGCGCTCTGCTCCAAGCCGTGCAGTTGGGGTTTCGCGGTCGATCATTACGCCCCTGAGGAACCGACGCGGATCCGCGGAATTCCCAAAGAAATCTTTGAGTCTTCCTCATGGGCTTGACGCGCCTGCCAAGCATCGCCTGCGCGTGTACGACGCAATTCAAAGAGCCCGCCCTCTTCTAAGGCAGAGTCGGCAATGAGGTGGTGGGGAGCGCCATAAGTGACGCGCGCGCGGAGCATATCCCCGGGACGAGGGCGATCGGCTTCACTCATACCAAGAGGAAGAGCGACGTGGACCAAACGATTGTCGCGCGCGCGACCAGAAATGCGGTGTGTGCTGCCGTCCTTTCGACCTTCGCCCGCGGCGACAAGGACTTCGACTTCCTGTCCAGCCAGAGCCGCATTGTCTTCTGCGCAAATACGCTCTTGGAGCGCAAGGAGGCGCTTGTATCTTTCGAGTGCGATGTCTTGGGGCACTTGATCGTCACGGTCAGCAGCTGGAGTTCCGGGGCGCGGCGAGTAGAGGAATGTAAAGGCTGAGGTGAAGCGAGCTTCTTCAACGACTTCCAGAGTCTGTTGGAAGTCTTCCTCTGTTTCACCGGGGAATCCGACAATGATGTCAGTTGTAATGGCAGCGTCTGGGATTGCTGCACGTACGCGTGACAGAATGCCCATGAAACGTTCACGACGGTAGGAACGCCGCATCTGTCGCAAGATTGCATCCGAGCCTGATTGAAGGGGCATGTGTAAGGAGGGCATGACCGTCGGGGTCTGTGCCATCGCTTCGATGACGTCGTCGGTAAAAGCTGCGGGATGCGGACTGGTGAAGCGCACACGCTCGAGGCCCTCGATCTGTCCCACTGCCCGCAAGAGGTCAGAGAAGGCACCTCGTTGTCCGAAGCTCACGCCATAAGAATTGACGTTTTGCCCCAAGAGAGTGACTTCGATCGCGCCTTCATCAACGACGGCCTGGACTTCTTCGAGAATCTCACCGGGACGGCGGTCTCTTTCTTTTCCTCGCAGATGGGGAACGATGCAGAAGGTGCAGGTGTTATTGCAACCAACTGAAATCGATACCCACGCCGCGTACGCGCTTTCACGATGAGTAGGAAGCGTTGAGGGGAAGACCTTCAGCGACTCTTCAATTTCTACTGCGGCCTGGCGGTTGTGCTCGGCTCGGCGCAATAGAGCGGGGAGCACATCGATATTGTGAGTGCCGAAAACCGCATCAACCCAGGGTGCCTTCTCGATGATGCCATCACGCATTTGCTGAGCAAGGCATCCTCCGACAGCAATCTGCATTCCAGGACGTTCGCGCTTGACTGCTGCTAATTGTCCAAGATTGCCGAAAAGCCGTGTGGCGGCATTTTCACGAACGGAGCAGGTGTTAATGACGATAACGTCCGCGCCCATGTCTCCCGCATCTGTTGCTCGCGCAGCTGCGGCGGGTACGCGTTCGACGGGAACCAGACCTGCCTTCTCTAAAAGCCCTGAAATACGTTCAGAGTCGTGCTCATTCATCTGGCACCCAAGGGTGCGCACCGCATAGGTCCGCGGGAAGTCCATCATTTCAACACTCATCGTCGGAAATTCTAACGTGCCGAGGCCAAAAGTTCCGTCTTGAGGAGATCGCTGAGAAGAGCAAGTGCGCCACACACTGCACCCGCTCGCACCTGATCGCGCTCCCCCGACAGATTCAGCTGCCGTGAAGTACTTCCTCCGTTCCATGCGCAAGCAACGAAAACAGTACCGGCCGGGTGCCCGTCCGAGGGCCCGGGACCGGCAACTCCAGTCGTTGAGAGTGCAAAATCTGAATCCATGAGTGAGCGAACCCCCATGGCCATCTGCTTCGCTACTTCCGGGTCAACCGGCCCGGTAGCTGCTAACCTCCGCTCACTTACTCCCAACACTGAGTGCTTCGTATCCGTTGCATAGGTGCATACTCCCCCGCGAAATACGTGAGAGGCACCCGGTACTTCCACAAATGCAGCCGCAAGCAAGCCACCCGTAAGGGATTCAGCGACGGCGATAGTTTTCTTGTGTGCCTCAAGCAAATTAATCAGTTCCGCGCACGATACTTCTTCACAGCTCATCGCAGTCCTCACTTTCAAGCAGTTCGTCAATGACGCGAATACACACTTGAGGTGCGTACCCTTTTCGAGCGAGTATCGAAAAAAGTCGCCGACGAATCACCTGTCGATCATGCATTGTCAGTGAGCGCATCTTCTTTTCTGCCAACGCATGCGCCCGTGAATACTCTTCGTCAGCATCAATTTCTGAGAGTACTTGGGCAATGATCTGCGAGGAAAGTCCCTTACGGGAAAGATCCATCTTGAGTGCAGATCCAGTTTTTCCTCCGGCTTCAAAACGTCCCCGAGCAAAAGCGCGAGCAAAGGCAAGGTCGTCGACAAGACCAAGCTCTGCCAAGCGTTCGATGACCTCGCGTGCGGTCTCAGAGGAAAACCCCCGCGAAGTCATCGCGCTTTCGAGCTCGTGTTGTGAGCGAGCGCGCACATCGAGTTGACGCAGCGCGACTTCTTTTGCGGCGTCAAATGCTGCCTTACCTTCTAGGGCAGCATTGCGTTCACGCATAAGAGCCTGTCGCTGGGCGGGGCTACGAGTGCGTTCACGCGGACGTGCGTCTTCCTCAGATGTTGTTTCCGGGTCGTAGTAGCGGACCATTGACTAGAAGCCGGCGTCCTCGATCGAGGAATCCATTTCAACAGCAGCGGCGTCATCTTGAGGCTGATCCTGAAGTCCAATTCCTAGAGAGACGAGGATCTTCTGTTCAATTTCATCTGCAAGCTCAGGATTATCGGACAAGAACTGGCGTACGTTTTCCTTGCCCTGCCCGAGCTGGTCATCCCCGTAGGTGAACCATGAACCGGATTTACGAATAATTCCAGTTTCGACGCCCATATCAATGATGGAGCCTTCTCGTGAAATGCCCTTGCCGTAGACAATGTCGAACTCAGCCTGCTTGAAAGGCGGAGCCATCTTGTTCTTAACGATCTTTGCACGTGTCCGGTTACCAACCGGCGCGCCTGCTTCCTTGAGCGTCTCAATCCTACGTACGTCGATACGGACCGAGGCGTAGAACTTCAGTGCCTTACCACCGGTTGTTGTTTCCGGGTTGCCAAAGAAAACGCCGATCTTTTCACGCAGCTGGTTGATAAAAATGGCAGTCGTTCCCGTGGCCGAAAGGGCACCGGTAATCTTACGCAGAGCCTGGCTCATCAAACGAGCCTGCAAGCCAACGTGCGAATCCCCCATTTCGCCTTCAATTTCAGCTTTGGGAACAAGAGCTGCAACGGAGTCAATGACGATGATGTCGATGCCTCCGGAACGGATGAGCATGTCTGCAATTTCAAGAGCTTGCTCGCCGGTGTCAGGCTGAGAGACAAGAAGATTATCTGTATCGACACCAAGGGCACGCGCGTAGACCGGGTCCAGTGCATGTTCAGCATCGATAAAAGCTGCGTTACCTCCAGCCTTTTGTGCACTGGCAACAGCGTGCAAGGCGACAGTGGTCTTACCAGAGGATTCTGGACCGTAGATTTCGATGACTCGACCACGTGGCAAACCGCCAATTCCCAGCGCAACATCCAGCGCTAGAGAACCGGTAGGAATCACCTGAACTGGCGGACGCGAGTCGTCTCCCAGTCGCATGACGGACCCTTTACCAAACTGTTTGTCAATTTGCGACAGGGCAAGTTCCAAAGCCTTATTGCGATCCCCATTAGCTGATGATGAGGAGCCCTTACGCGGCGCTGCCATGGTGGTACCTTTCGTCGAAGCCTCTCCGGCCATTACTGTCTCCTGGTCTATGTAGCAGATCCCCTCTCCGAGGACTACTCAGTGAAGTTATGCTCGACCACTGGCATTTGCGAACAGTTTTCTTCTTCTGTGGAAAACTTGCCCACATTTCACTGCTTCCACAGAATAAATGGAACAGATGTTCGACGCACGCCGACACGCCATTAACGACGAATCGCTCGACGCAGCTTTTCGCGATCTTTCGAATTCATTCGATGCACCCAGCGCACAGCCTCGTCGCTGCCACTCTCACGCACAAGCTCCCCCCACACCTCGTCCGGGGAAATTCCCTGCTCCAGCGCCTCGACACAGGTCGCACGTAGCGCGGGCAGATATAGGTCTGCCGTCAACGAGCGCCCAAGAGTTGCCCCAAAGACCTCGTCGACGGCATCCCAAAACTCTGACAGTGTCACGAGATCAAAGCCACCGGAAGCAAATCATCGGGCACAGTATCGGGAACAACAGTTCCATCAAGGATCGCCATGCGCTCTGAGACCTCGCGGAGGATGTACCACAAAGGAACGCCGAGAGCTACGCTAATTGCTTCAAGAAGCTCCGAAGACGCTTCCTTCTGACCACGCTCAACTTCAGAGAGATAGCCCAAAGACACCTGCGCATCCGAGGAGACCTCACGAAGGGTACGTCCCTGCTTGCGACGGATTTCGCGCAGCACATCACCAATTTCTGTGCGCAAGAGAGGCGCAACCGGTGCTGTCTGAGAAAGTGTCATAGATTGACGATAGCCCGTCTGGGCAACCTTATGCATCATCGATTCATTCAATGGACGCGCAGACATTGGCACAGTGTTCTTCTGCTTCTTCATCATGTCCATCCTAACGTCATCCCATCGTGTTGTATTCCCACCATACACGACAAAAATCAAAGTTGCGCCAATGGCACTCAACTTTGGAACCGAAGCTCAGTTCTCCTGTTCAGCATCCTGAACCGGGGTCTCCTCACTATCGCGAGCCAGACGCATCCCCTCGCGGACGTAGGCAACACCAGACCACAAAGTCGCAGCAAGAGCTGCTCCAGCGACACACAGCGCAGTCATCAGACCAAACGAGGCCCACGGCTTATTTGCCAGGTTAAGCGCCAAGAAGTAGTCCCATGGGATCAGGAGCAAGAAAATAGCCAACACCTGAAGGAAGGTCTTGATCTTCCCTGATTGCGAAGCCGCAACAACAATTCCGCGCTTCAAGAAGAAGGCACGCATGACCGTAATTCCAAGCTCACGAATTGCGACCAGAATTGTGAACCACCAGGGCAAAACTCCCTGAATACTCAAGATGACAAAAGCGCTCAGAGTCAAGGCTTTATCCGCAATGGGATCCGCGACGCGGCCAAAATCCGTCACGAGGCCGTAGGCGCGGGCAATCTTTCCATCAAGCTGGTCAGTACCTGCGGCAACACAAAAGACCACAAGCGCCCACCACTGCGCACTCCACAGATCCTGAAACTTGAGGTAGATAAAAATCGGTACCAGGATCAAACGCAAAACAGTAAGTGCATTCGGCACATTGATCGCAGAGACCTTCGCATGGCGCTCGACACGCGACACGTGAGTACCCACGATTTTGCCCCTTTGCTGTCTATCGTCCTGTCAGTTGCCAGGCGTCTTCGTTGTCTTCAGGCTCTTCGTCAACCCAGTCAGTCCTCCCACCGAAGTCGTGTCCGGTGTATGGATCCGAAGGAGACGTACCCCCATCGTACTCGTCCTGAGGCCCGTTAGACGACTGTTCAGTAAAAGTCTGCGTGACTTCTTCTTGAACAGCAGGGGTTTGCGAAGGGGGTTCGGGAGAGGTTTCGCCACGCAGCATCGCTAGAACTTCAGGAAGTTGCTCTGGAGAAACAAGGACCTGCCGCGCTTTCGATCCCTCGGAAGGACCAACAATTTCACGCGATTCCAGCAAGTCCATGAGGCGACCTGCTCGCGCAAAACCAACACGAAGCTTTCGTTGAAGCATCGACGTCGACCCGAGCTGCGTAGAAATTACGAGTTCTGCTGCTGCAAGAAGATCATCAAGATCGTCGCCAATATCCTCAGCGACCTTCGCGGTCTTTGCAGGAGCGAGAACGTCAGGCCTGTACTGAGCCTGCATTTGTTCCTTGACGTGAGAGACAACGGCATGAATCTCAGATTCGGTCACCCACGCGCCCTGGACACGCATAGGTTTGCTCGCTCCCGAAGGCAGGTAAAGAGCATCGCCCTGACCGATCAGCTTTTCTGCACCCGGCTGGTCCAAAATCACTCGAGAGTCGGCTAGCGAAGAAGTCGCAAAGGCCAAGCGGGAGGGAACATTCGCCTTAATCAAACCGGTCACAACGTCAACTGAGGGACGCTGGGTTGCCAAAACCAAGTGGATACCAGCAGCACGCGCCAACTGGGTAATGCGTTGAACCGAAGCTTCCACGTCTCGAGGAGCAACCATCATCAAATCGGCGAGCTCATCGACGACAACAAGCAGATAGGGATAGGGGCGCAGCTCGCGGTTCAATCCCGGCAACGCCTTAACTTGACCGGCAGAGACAGCCTTATTGAAATCGTCAATATGCTTGAAACCGTAGGTCGCAAGGTCGTCGTAGCGCGCGTCCATCTCCTTAACGACCCATTCCAGCGCTTCCGCTGCCTTCTTCGGGTCAGTAATGATCGGAGAAATCAGGTGCGGAATCCCCTCATAAATCGTCAATTCCACGCGCTTGGGATCAACAAGGATCATTCGAACTTGCTGAGGGGTCGCACGCATCATGATCGAGGTGATCATTGAATTGACGAAGGAGGACTTACCGGAACCGGTCTGGCCGGCGACCAAGAGGTGCGGGGTCTTCGCCAAGTTGGTGACAACATAGCCACCTTCAACGTCTTTACCAACACCAACAACCAGAGGGTGCTGGTTACGCTGCGCCGCTCCAGAGCGCAGGACGTCGCCAAGAGCAACGGTTTCGCGGTCAGAGTTCGGAATCTCAATACCGATCGCTGATTTTCCAGGAATCGGCGCCAGAATACGCACATCGGCCGAAGCGACGGCATAGGCAATATTCTTTGAAAGATTTGTCAGGCGATCAACCTTCACGCCCGGACCAAGCGTAACTTCATAGCGAGTGACTGTCGGGCCTCGAGAAAAGCCCGTAACCTGCGCATCCACGTTAAATTCGGCAAAAACCTGACGCAGAGACTGAACGACCTGATCATTGACTGCCGAACGAGTCTTGTGCGGAGCGCCTCGAACCAAAAGTTCACTCGAGGGCAAGGTATAGGACAGCGTTTCATCCAGCTCTGCCTGGAATCCTCCGGCGGGTTCTTCCGTGTGCGCAGGAGGTTCAGGATCAGAGTGTTCTTCAATGTTCTCGGTGACAGAGAGCGCGGGAACCTGCATAGCTTCCGTCGGCGCATCCATTGGTGCAGGCGTTGCCTTCTCCGCAGTCCCCTCCTGTGCCGAGGCCGATGGCATGAGCCTAGTACGCTGGGCATCCACGCGCTTGGGTGATTCCTCCTCGGTAGAGGGCTCAACCGCACGGCGAAACTCCTCGTCCCCATCGTAGGAATCGAGGAAGGGGTCATCTCCGGCAGCCAGAGAACGGCGCGCATCTTCACGCGCGCGAGCGATCGGATCAGCTTCTTCTTCCGGCTTTGTTTTCTTTGAGAGGCGGTTGATAAGATCTCGGATCAGCCCAGGGACCTGGGCAACTTGAGTCCGCGTCGCAAGCAAAATTGAGTAGGCAAAGAGCAGCAGAAGAATCGCTGCAGCTCCCCATGACGAGAGCATTAAAACCAGCGGGCGGGCAATGAACCATCCGAGGATTCCACCAGCCGTTTCAATGGACTGCGCAGAATCAAACGCGGGGTTTCCCTTACTGACATGGACAAGTCCCGTGAGGGAAAAAACGATCCCAAGGCAGCCCGCAACCCGGTGAGGAAGAGCCGAGTTACCCGCGCGCACTCGAACGAGTTCGACGGAAAAGGCAACAAGAATAATCGGCAGCACGACGGAGAAAATGCCGACGAATCCAGCGGCCGCATGATGGATAAAATCACCGGCTTGCCCCGAGATGCCAAACCACTCGCGTAAAGCGACAAGAACAGCAGCGGCCATCACAACGAAAGCCAAGGCATCGCGTTTCACCTGTGCATCGGTTGCGCGCCACGCGCGAATCATTGCAAGACAGCCTCGACCAATGCCGGAAAAGATACGAGCAAGAAGCCCTGGAGTCGCAGTGGGCTTCCCGGATCGCGAAGAAGATTTCGGAGATGCTGAAGATGGGGATTTTCGTGCCATGGTAGAAAAACGCTACCGCCGGAGAGGCGCGAAACCCTGAAGGCACGCCGAAATCCAGCGTTCCTAATGCGTCACATCACCGTGTTTCATCACTGCATGAATCTGTTCCCAAGTGGGAACAGGAAGTGCTGATTCGTGCGAGATGGTAATTGCCGCAGCTGCGTTAGCCATTCGCGCTGCTTCAACAGGATCATGACCAAGGAGCAATGCTGCACACATTGTTGCAATGTGTGTGTCTCCGACCCCCGCGGTATCGACCGTATTCGATTCGTAAGCCGGCAAGCTGATTTTTTCGCCGGTTTCCTTTAAAAAGACCTCACATCCCATGACGCCGAGGCGACGGACGATGACAGCGTCCTCCCGTGTAGCATCTTGCAGACTCAGTCCGGGTTCATAGCCACCAAGAATGTCCGATAGAGTTCCTGCCTCGCGAATATTGCGCGAAACGATATCCGCGCGCCTCAGGATGCGCAACCATACTGAAGCGGGGACCTGAGCGACGGAGGGCGAGGCAGAGACCAGAACTGTGATTCCCTTTGGAAGATTTTCTGCCCAGCCAACAAGAACTTCAGCGCTCGTTTCACTAACTAGGTCAGAACCCGAAATGTGCACGAGATCCCCATCATGGAGATCTAACTGGTCGAGAGACTCGCGAGAAGGCTCTGATTCAACGCCTGTCGTCACGATTGAGGTCATCGAACCATCGTCCTCAATCAGCTGAATCGCAACTCCGATATCACCGACAAGCTCGGGAATCAGGATCTTGACTCCGGCCTCGGCAAGAAGCTGACGGACCATGAAGGAATTCGGCCCCGTCCCCAGCGGAGACGCAGTTGCGGTGGGAACCCCAAGCTTCGCTGCTGCACACAAAGTAGTAAATCCGCCGGCAGGAAGAGAGGTTGCCGCCGCTGCATGGATGGAACCGCCTCGCTCGGGCAATTTGGAAATGCGCATTGGAAGTGAGAGAACAACCGAATACGTCGAGATAAAACGACCGCTCATAGTTCTACCCTACCTTTACTTCCAGATTGTCTGAGCTCGTTCGCACGAAATCTACTGTTCAACAACAACCGGGACAATCATGGGACGACGGCGCAGGTGACGACCAACCCAACGTCCAATGACCCGGCGCATTGCCTGTTGCAGAATATGCGGATCGACATTTCCACCAGCAGCCGCTTCTTCTAGGGCCGCCGTCACATCGGGAAGAATCTCGTCGAATACCGAGGAGTCTTCGGCCATACCGATCGCGCGAATCGTCGGCGATGCCAAAACCATCCCAGATTCACGCTCAACAACGGCATACACGCTGACGAAGCCTTCAGATCCCAGGGTACGACGAGTCGCCAATTCGTCTTCGGAAATCTCTCCAATGGAAGAACCATCAACGTAGATGTACTCGCAGGGAACTGCACCAACCACCTGGGCATGGCCATCACACAGATCAACAACAACGCCGTCTTCTGCAAGAACAACATTCTCGGGTTTCACACCGGTGAGAACAGCCAATTGGCCATTGGCAACAAGGTGACGGATTTCCCCGTGAATAGGCATGACGTTTGCAGGCTGAACGATGTTGTAGCAGTAGATCAATTCGCCGGCAGCAGCGTGACCGGACACGTGAACCTTCGCATTGGCCTGGTGAACAACCTTTGCGCCCAAGCGAGTCAAGTCATTGATCACCCGGTACACAGAGTTTTCATTCCCGGGAATCAGCGACGAGGCAAAAATGACAGTATCGCCGGGATCCACACTGACAAAGCGGTGTGAACCTTGAGAGATCCGCGAAAGTGCGGCCATCGGTTCGCCCTGCGAACCGGTTGCCATAAATACACGTTGGTTTGCAGGCAGAAGAGAAATCTCGTTGGAATCGACGATCAAGCCATCGGGAATGGCTAGGTAGCCTTTTTCCTGAGCAATGCGCATATTGCGTTCCATCGAACGTCCAACAAGAGCAACGCGACGCCCGTGGCGAGCGGCTGCATTGAAGACCTGCTGCACGCGGTGAACGTGAGAAGCGAAGGATGCGACGACAATCTGCCCCGTGGCCTCGGCAAAAACCTGATCGAGAACAGGACCGATCTCGCGCTCAGGGGTAACGAAGCCCGGAACTTCTGCATTGGTCGAGTCCACCATGAACAGATCGACGCCTTCTTCGCCGAAGCGGGCGAAAGAACGCAAATCTGTAAGGCGATGATCAAGGGGAAGCTGGTCCATCTTGAAATCGCCGGTGATGAGGACTTTTCCAGCGGGAGTGCGTACGAAAAGCGCAAGAGCATCGGGAATCGAGTGCGTGACGGCGACGAATTCGCAGTCGAAAGGACCGATCGCCTGACGATCCCCTTCGGCGACTACACGCAGGTTATCGGCGGAAAGACGATGCTCGCGAAGTTTTGGTTCAACGAAAGCAAGAGTCAAATCTGAACCGTAAATCGGAATATCTTCACGCAACTTGAGCAGATAGGGAACCGCACCGATGTGGTCTTCGTGACCGTGAGTGAGCACCATACCAACGATGTCATCCAAACGATCTTCAAGCCAAGAGAAATCAGGCAAAATCAGATCGACACCGGGCTGGGATTCTTCGGGGAAAAGCACGCCACAATCAACAACGAGGAGTTTGCCATCGAACTCCAAAACGTTCATGTTTCGACCGACTTCTCCCAAGCCACCCAAGGGGACAATCCGGAGGCTTCCCTTTTCCAAGGGGGCAGGTTCGGGCAAGTTGTCGTACAGAGGCATCATGCAATAAGTGTGCCACGTCTAGACTTTCACGGCCCACTCGGAACACAAGCTAGGAGCGAAGTGCCCACCACAAGTGCTCATCACGCCGGACCTGAAGCGCCTCATCAAACATGAACGAGCGCTTCAGTCCCGCTGGTAGAAAACCACTTCCCTGAAGGAAACGGAGCATCAGCGTATCTTCGGGTGCCAGCCACATTCGAAGGGAAGCGGGTTGGAGAGTATCAACAATTGCTGCGAGCAAACGCGATCCATGTCCGCTTCGACGGAAACTGCGATGAACATAGAGCGTTGTCACCTCTACTCCAGCAGGAATTTCCTTAGCCTGCCCAAGCTCAAGAGACTGAACCGGCGCAGAGATGATCGAGATCAAACCAACGGGACTTTCCCCTTCGAGGGCAACGAAAGTGTGTCCTGAATCCGCGTTCTTTCCCTGCGTGGAAAGGGTACGTTCCCACAGCTCGCGAGTACTTCCCAGCACGTGGCCTCGAAGCGGATGGTCAAGAGGGAGGGAACACGCGTTAAAGATCTCTGTGAAAGATTCTTGCGCAAGGGCAGCAATCGCGTTCACGTCGCTCAGGCGCGCAGGACGAACACTTCGCTTCGTCACTGACGCTCCCCCGGCAAGACCTCGGCGGTGAAGACACTTCGCCCAGCGAGTTCTTCCGCTAGCGCGCGAACGTCCTCAGCTTGAACTCTTTCAATACGAGCAAGAGCAGCATCAACAGTGAAATACCGGCCGTTAAGCTCGGAACGTCCCAGTCGTGACATTCGTGAGAGCGTATCTTCCAAGCCCAGAGCCATTCCACCTCGAAGTTGCCCGCGCACGCGAATGAGTTCTTCCTCGCTAGGCCCGTAAATTGCGAGTTTCTCCAACTCTCCAAGCATGAGTTTTTCAACTTCAGTAATTCGTTCAGGTGAAGTCCCCGCATACATTCCCCATGCACCCGCGTTCGAATAGGCGGAATCAAATGCATAGGTCGAATAGGCAAGACCACGCTTCTCACGAATCTCTTGGAAGAGACGGGAGGACATTGAACCGCCCAAAATCGATAGTAAAACCGACATGACGGGACGGCGATCATCTCCGGCACGCATGGATGGCCCGCCGACGATGACATGTGCTTGTTCAATATGACGGTAGCGAGTCACGCGTTCGGGCTGATATTCATCGCTGTTCGTCATCTGCGTTGAACGTCGCGGCCTGGGGCTTTGAGCGCATGAAAGTTCTTCCGACCAAGCACCACTAAGAGAGCGACAAACCTTCTCAACGATTTCGTCGTGATTGATATCCCCCGCTGCAGCAATGATCAAAGACGAAGGGGCATAGACGCGTCGATAGTAGTCCCAGACGTCGTCCCGTTTGACACTTCTAATGGTCTCTTGGCTTCCCCCCACGGGCCTCCCCAGTGAGTTGTCGCCAAAAACTGCCAGTTGGTATGCCTCGTGAACAACCTCGGGAGGGTTGTCCTCTGACATCGCGAGCTCGTCCAAAATGACGCCGCGCTCGGTTTCAAATTCCTCGGGATCAATGAGCGATCCTGAGATCATGTCACCGAGAACATCAATGGCCATCGCCGTGTCATCACTGAGGACTCGAGCCCAGTAGTTTGTATGTTCTTTCCCGGTTTCAGCGTTTGATTCGCCCCCGACGGCGTCAAATGCCTGTGCGATATCAAAAGCGCTGCGCCGAGCTGTGCCCTTAAAGAGAAGATGTTCAAGAAAGTGCGTTGAACCTGCGCTGTCTTGATCTTCGTCGCGAGACCCCGCGCCGACCCACCAGCTCAGTGCAAGAGAACGTGTCGCCGGGATCTTTTGGGTGATAACGCGTAGTCCATTGTCGAGAACGCTTCGAGTCACCGTCGATCCCGAGTCCTCCCATTGCTGCGCGCCATCGCCGGTCGATTCCAGCGGGAGCACCCGGAATTCATCGTTGGTCATGAACGTTCCTTTTTCTCTTCTGACGAGGCCGCTTCGGCGTCTGCGCGAGCGGTTGGCTTTTGCGTGGAACTAGTTGATGGAACAGGAGGGACGGCGGATGAGGTGCGCACGGTTGGGGCCGAGGCCTCAGCGGAGGAAGGCTTCGCGGCAGAAGACGACCTCTTCAGCGCGGCTTGGTTCAAAGCGTGTGCGTCTTCAGCGGTCTGCGGGATGCCACCGGTAAGGCCCACGATCAACAGGACCAGGGAGATAATCGCTTGGATTGCGAAATAGCATGCCATCCAGCGCAGTCCGACTTCCATTCCTTGGAAGGAAGAGACCATTGCGGTGAGGTAGCAAAATCCCCCAGCCACAGCGCTCAGGAAGAGCGCCCACGCGTAGAAACGACGTGCGGAAGTCTTTGTGATCATGCGAGCGAGCGCCGCGATCATACACGTTGCAAGTGCGGGTACAGCAACAATGATGAGTGCACTCAAGGACACTGAAGCAATCTTTCCCGGTTCTGAACGATCAAAACCCGAAAAGGTTCCGACAATGAGCCACGCCAGCACATCAAAGATCAGCAGTACTCCACATACGATCGTGTCCGTCAGGCGTCGCAGCATTTCTCCTCCTAGGGTCGCCTGATGACCAGCTTAATATGCACGCGTGCAAGGCGCAGTCTCCCTATGCACAGGGAAGAACCCCATCGGCGTGTTTCCACAATTTACTTGTTCTGCACCCGGCAGGCGTGCGATTACGGCACAGTGTTGGCCAGAGAAAGGGGGCTCTCATGGCCAAAACACCAACAATGTCCGACGTTGCTCTTCTTGCTGGAGTATCCGTTGGGACTGTCTCTCATGTCCTGCGGGGAAGCGTTCACGTCAGCGATGCGCTCACCCAGCGCGTTCACGAGGCGACAGAAACTTTGGGATACAGAGTTGATCCATCAGCCCAAGCACTTCGCTTGGGTTACCAAAACATCGTTGGTGTCGGGCTTTTAGGCGCACGCAAAGAAGTGGAACAAGCCGCCTGCACTTTCCTTCTCCCTTTTGCCCGGGAACTGGGACGAAGCGGAATGGAAGCGTTGGTCCTCTCCACCACTCCTTCTTCCGCCAAACATTTGTGCCTAGAAGATTGCACGGATATCGTCATGCGCGCGAAGCGATCACACTTACATTCACTCCTCATATGTCTTAGCGCTGAATCTTCCTCGTGCACATTCATCGACGCCGATGCACATGCGACGGGAACGCATGCGGATGAGCATCGATTGTTTCCGATAGGTCAAAGCACCTCAGCGACTCGGGATCTTCCCATATTTGAGGTTCATCTAAATTCTCATGGCCCACAAAGACTCCATGGAGAAAGAAAGACTGCATCACTTGAATGGCGTCCTCTACATGTAGGCGGGAATTCTGCAGAGGGTCATTCCCTCACCCGTGGAAATATCACCGAATGCATTGAGGCAGTTATGGATTCGAGGGACACAACAAGAATGGTGGGTTGAAAGCAGACGCTTTCAACCCACCACTTCAAATGGAGAAGCCCTTAGCCTTCTCGGAACATGATCCCGAAACCGCTCCTGGGATAGTGCCACTTCAAAACACCTTCAGGGGCAATAGCCAAGCAGGTACCGCATTCTAGGCATGCGGCATATTCCACTCCAACGGTCCCATCCTCTTCTACCGAGTAGACATGTGCCGGGCAGATTCGCTCCAAGAGCTTGCCGGCACCGGTGGCACGAGCGCGCTCCTGGTTGACCTCGATATGAGATTCTTCCTCGTCAAGGTTGTAAGTGTTACGCGAAAGACGGGCGGGAACACTCTCAATTTTCAATGTGCTCATTGTTCCTCCTGCCTCACAACGCCTTGATACCGGCCAAGCCGTCACTAATGAGATCACGCAAACGCAGGCCAGAAGCCTTGAACGCGTCCATCGCAACCTTCATGATGTGGCGACGCGGGCGAAGATCATGGTTGAAGACTCCGTAGAAAACCTCTGCAGCAAGGCGACCGTAGTCCTTGTACATGCGAGGACGCTCAAGGAAAGCGGGAGCCTTCGCATAGGTCTGCATGTCCTGCCCAACGAAGGAAGACTTCAACTCACTGAGGTAGCGATCCATCGCTGCCTGAGAGAAATCACCGGATTCGAGGGCAGAATGAACCGCCGTTGAAGCCGCGAGCGCAGATCCCGCAGCAAGATCCATCCCTCGAATGGTCAAACCAGTATTAAGAGTGAATCCAGCTGCATCACCAATAATCACCAAACCGGGACGGGTGAGATCATGCGTCACCATCTGAGGCCCATCTTCGATGGTCAGGTGGCACCCGTATTCGAGCAATTCCCCATCCTCAAGCAGAGGAGCAATTGCCGGATGAGTCAGCAGGTGATCATGAACATCCGAAGAGGACAAGCCCGATGCTTCCAAGTCATCAAGGCGCATGACAACACCGATAGAGACGGAATCTTTATTGGTGTACATGAACGCTCCACCTGCAACGCCCTGGGTCGCATCCCCAACCATTGCGTAGGCTGCACCGCAGTTATCGCGCACATTGAAGCGATCTTCAAGGACCTTCTCGGGGAGAGCGATCACCGACTTCACACCCACTGCAAGGTGTTTCTTCGGCTCTTTAGCGCGGATTCCCGCCTGCTGGGCAATGAAAGAGTTCACCCCATCTGCTGCAACCACAACGTGGGAGCGCAGCTCATCTTCCCCAGCACGAACACCAACAACCTGTCCGTTTTCGATGATGAGGGAGTCAACCTTCACACCCGGCATCACGGTGACACCGGCCTCCTCGCACTTCTCGCTCAGCCACAAATCGAGCTTTGCGCGCAACACTGTGACTGCATTAGCGGGCTCAGCAAGACGCTGATCCCAGTAGTCAATGTTGACCGCTGACTTTTCATTGAGCAGGCTGACGATATTACGTGTGATTCGGCGTTCTACAGGAGCTTCATGAATGAAGTCCGGGAAGACCTGTTCCATTACTCGGCAGTAGAAAACACCACCCGAGAGATTCTTGGAACCGGGTTCCATCGCACGCTCAATGAGAAGGACCTCGTGTCCCTGTCCGGCAAGAGTGTAGGCGGCAACACAACCGGCTACACCTCCACCGATGACGATGACCTCGAAATCAACCTCTACTTCTTCAGACATACTCTTCCTCAGGAAAGTGCTGCGGTAATCGCAGGCAGGACATCGTAGAGGTCGCCCACGATTCCGTAGTCAGCAACCTCAAAGATCGGGGCATTGGCATCACTATTGACAGCAACGACGACCTTCGAATCGGACATACCCGAGGTGTGCTGAACCTGACCGGAGATACCGGCAGCAAGGTACAGATCCGGAGCAACGTGCATGCCGGAAACACCAACATAGCGATCCTTGGACAGCCACGCGGTTCCTTCAGCCAGGGGACGGGAGCAGGCGAGCTCTGCGCCCAGTGCTGCGGCCAGGTCGCGGGCGATCTGCAGATCTTCCTCGGCCTTGAAGCCGCGACCGGCTGCGACGATACGACGCGCTGCAGCAAGATTGGCGGGACCTGAACCAGCGGGCTCCACAGCGCTCACGCTGGCCTCGTAGTGTTCTTCCGAGCCGGCCTCGGGCGCAACTTCTGCGCCTTCGACGGGGGCTCCACCTTCGAGGACGACAACAGCGCCGCCGGGGAAGGAAATGGTCTCCTGCGTCAGGCCACCAAAGCGCGAAACTTCGGCCTCGCCAGCGGAAACGCGGAGCGCACCGTTGATGAGGGGAAGGCCCAGGCGCGCTGCGACAGCGCCGGCAAGGACGCGCTCAACGGGACGGTTCGCGGCGAAGACGATATCTGCGCCAGCGCCTTCCAACACAGCGTTCACTGCGGGGGCAAAAGCCTCAAGAGGCGCATTGCTTCCACGACCGATGGCCACAACGCGGTCAACACCAGCGATGCCGGTGGCCTCGTCGCCAAGAGCGATGACGGTTACGGGACCGATCGCACGCGCGGCCTCGACGAGGGATGCAATCTGATTCGATGTCGTAATGATCCATGTGTTAGTCATTGTCCAAGTCCTTTCTCAGAGCACACCAGCGCTACGCAGCGCCTCGACCAGTTTCACAGCGGCGTCGTCACCACTGAGAATTTCCTTCTTACGTTCCTGAGCGACCGGGCGCAGGCGGCCGGTGACCTCAACAGAAATCGGCTCGACACCCAGATCTGCAAGAGCAACGGTGTCCATCGGCTTCTTTCCTGCCTGCAGAACATCCTTCATACCGGGAACCTTGACGGTCGCAGCATCTGTTGTCACGGCAACGACGACGGGGCCATCGACCGTGATCGTACGTGTACCAGAGGCGGTAGCCTGCGTGATGGTCCATCCATTTCCGTTGGCCTCAACCGCGGAAACCTCCTGGAAACAGGGCCATCCCAGGTAACCTGCGACCAGAGCAGACATCATCTTGGCGGACTCGTCAATGGAAGAGTCGCCCGTCAAGAGGATATTCGCGCCTTCAACCTTGCGAACCAGAGCGGCAAGCGCAGCTGCGACCGCAGTGGCGTTCAGATCACGAGCGGCATCATCGGCAACGACCAACGCACGGTCGAATCCGCGCGAAAGAGCAGCCTTTTTTGCCATTGAGGAGGACACCAGTGCGTCTCCTACGGAAATACCAACGAGCTCTTCGCCCTTAGCATCTGCGACAGTGCGTGCCACCTGAATGGCAACGGGGTCGTATTCACTCACCGCGGCCTTCGCACGCGACCAGTCAACGACACCATCAGAACCCACGGTTGTATCCTGCGGGTTTGCAGCGTACTTATACGCGACAACGATACTCATCGTGTCCTTCTCTCTTGAGTGTTGTTTTCGGATAGATACAGGGAAGACTCCCCAAGTTTTCTCAGCTCCCGAAAAGCGCACGCATTAACCCGCAAGGTGCGAGTAATATGGCGCTTACCAGCAGCTATGAAAGAAAGGTGCAAGTCGTGCCGAATCCTCGACAAGACGCGCCCAAAGTTGGTCGGCCACGCGATGAAGTGGTCGAAACCAAGATCGTCGAAAGCGCCCTGACGCTCTACGGAGAGGTCGGCTGGGCCGCTTTCAACCTGACCAAGGTCGCCAGCGCTGCCGGAGTGGGCAAATCCAGCATTTACACACGCTGGGAAACCCGCGATGCCCTCCTGAAGGACGCCTTCGCGCGATTGGTTCGTTGCCCTGGCCCACGCGGGAATAGCGCGCGGGAAGTTTTGATGAACGAGGCCGAATTCCGCCTTCGCGAGTACCTTGGGCCGAATCGTCGGGCAGTTCGTCGCCTGTTCGTCGAGGCTGGTGAAACGAACGATCCGACGATCGCCCTGATTCACAACCAGATTTTCGTTACCCCCCTGGGTGCGATTCGCACACGCTTGTGGGAGTTCAAGAGCGCGGGGCAGATTAAGGACACCCTGTCGGTGACCCGCCTGCTTGACGCGATTGAAGGCTCGGTTCTGATGCGCACCTTCTGCCTGCCCGATGACTACATCGACTGCTTCATGCTGAAGGTTCCGCGTTACCTTGAAGCTTTGATTGACGATCAGCTTCATGGCAATCTCAATTCGTCACTACGCGCAGTATCCTGAGCCACTTCCCGCGGACAGAGAACGCGCGCCCAGTGCGTGAGCTGCGCCTTCTCTGCCGCCAAAGTGGTGGCTGGACCGTGCCCGGGAAGTACGCGAAGATCCTGATTAACCTCTGCGAGTTTCGCGCAGGATGAGGCCATAAGCGCCCGGTCTCCCCCGGGAAAATCAGTCCGTCCAATCGTTCCGGCAAATAGCATGTCGCCGCTGAACAGGATCGAGTTGGCGCGATCGATCAAACAGATATGTCCCTGAGTGTGTCCCGGGGTATCGATCACCTCAAGGCGATCGCTCCCCCACTCAATGACATCGCCTTCCTTCAAAGGCCGATCAACGTGATCCACGACGTAGTCGATACCTTCGACATCGAATCCAGACAGATGCAAGTCGCGCGTTCCAGCAACATCTGCAGCTCCACAGGCGACCCAGCACCCGTGTTGAGCGACAAGTTCATTAACTGCCCCGATGTGGTCGCAATGACAGTGGGTGAGCACGATACCGACGACGTCCAAGTCCTGCGTCCATTGCTGTAGGAAGCTCGCTTGGTCGCCCGGGTCGACAATAATCGTCCCGCCTTCATTCGTTAGCGCGTAGCAATTCGTGCGGTACGCGCTCACAACCACTGAATCAATGCGATACATCGTTTAGCGCCCCTTGAAGTCCGCTGATCCTGTAACGTCCAAGCTCAGTCCCTTGGTTTCGGGGGCCCAAGCGAAGGAAACACCAAATCCAAGTGCCGAAATGAGCGCACCGGCAAGCATGGTTGCCGAGATCCCGTAATCGGCGATAAATGCCGGAAGGACGAACATTGAGTAGACGGTGCCGATTCGGCTCAGAGCCATAGCAACACCCATTGCCGAGGCGCGAATGGAGGTTGGGAAGAGCTCGTTGGGGTAAAGCCACTCGAGGTTGCCCGGACCGCCAGCAAGAAGTGCGTAGGCGATGAAGCAAATGGAAATCAGAACGATTCCCCCCTGCGGGAAGAAACCGATCAGACCAAGCGCAATCGTCATGCCGAAGAAACACCAGATGATGAGCGGACGACGCCCCACGCGTTCAGCCAAGTACATTGCGGGGAATGTACCGAGCATAAAGAAGGTGCCGATAACAAGCTCACCAATCAGCGAATTGCGTCCCTCTCCAAGGCCAATGGAACCAACGATTGTGGGGCCATAGGTGTAGAGAGCAAACATCGGAATTGCCTGACAGAGCCAAATCACACCAACGAAGATCACGCGACGCAGATAAACACCACTGAAGATCTTCTTAAACTCAGTTTTCTCGGCAACCTCTTGCGCAGGAAGGCGGACATTTTCACCGAAAAGCTTCATGACAACGCGATCGGCTTCTTCTTGGCGGCCTTTCGATGCCAACCACCTGGGAGATTCGGGGATATCCCAACGTCCGATAAGAATTAGTACTGCCGGGATCGCAGACGACGCCAGCATCCAGCGCCAGCCGTGAGGGGTTTCGTAAAGCGCGTAGCCCACAAGAGCTGCGACATTGGCACCGAGATACCATGCAGCAGCGATCATGCCCATCGACATTGCGCGATGTTTGCGCGGTGAGAACTCCGCGATCATCGATGTGGCAATCGGATAATCGGCGCCGATTGCCACACCGATGAGGAAGCGCAGAGCCACTAATTGCAGAGGAGACGTAACGACGGCACACAGTACCGACAAAACGACAATGACAATCAGGTCAAGAATGAACATCTTGTGACGACCAATGAGGTCCGTCAGCCATCCTCCGACTGCGGCACCTAAGAAAAGACCGACCAAAGCGGCAATTCCCAGCAAGCCCGACATGGAATTACTGATCTCGATATCGGTACCCAGGCGTGAAAGCGCCACGCCGATAATTCCTAGAACATAGCCTTCAAGGAATGGACCACCACTGGAAAATGCGATGATGCGCCAAAGCACACCCGACATATCCAGATCTTCGAGATCTGTTACGTCCTTTTTCACTGCGTGTATCTCCTCTAACACCTCGATAGCAGAACTGCAGATCATCGTGTGATCACGCATCTATGCTTTCAAGGTTACTTCAGCGGTATTCGATAATCCCCCAGTTCAGGTGCGGCTTCGCACCGGTGACATCAGCATCTTCGTCCACCAGCTGGAAACGGAGCTCGCCTTCTCCGACCTTCCACAGCTTCGTCTTCAGAGTGCTACCGGGCAGAACCGGCGAAGTAATGCGGGTCTTGAAACGGGTGATGCGCTCGGGTTCTCCGGGAACGAAAGCGTTGATTGCATGACGCATAACAACACCCGCGTAAGAGATCGCGTGAAGAATGGGACGAGGCTCACCGTTCTCAGCTGCATAATCCCAGTCGATATGCTGCGGGTGATAGTCGCCCGACAGGCGGTAGATCAAAGCCTGGTTCTCAGGAATACGCTCAACAACCTCGACGTCAGCCTCGCGCTCTGGCATCTCAACGATGTCCTTGGGAGGCTTGGGGCCACCCCAACCGCCGTCGTAAATCAGGCAGTCCCAAGATTCGTTCGTGAAAAGCAGGTTTCCGTCCGAATCGTAGGTGTCGCCAATATGCTGAGCGAGCAGGCCACGACCCTCACCACGGTCATAGAGGCCTTCAAGGCGAACCATAGTTTCCAAGTGATCGCTCATCTTAGTGATCGGCTGGTGGAAACGAATATCGAAGCCCCAGTGCAGGGAGCCCGCATAGTTGTAGCCGTAGTCAATGGTACGAGTGACCTCGGAATCCACGATGAGCATCGCACCAAACATGGGCAGAACCTTGAGCTGAGGATTACGTTCATCGTGCTCGTTGAGGTATTCGAGGCCGTCCTTGCCATCGATACCTGCACCGCAGCCAAGAGCAAACAGCTCAAGATCACGGAAAGTGTAGTCACGGACGAAAGGACCGAAGGTCTGTCCGACCATATCCGTATTGATTGCCATGCCTGTTCCTTTCACAGGGTTTTGAGTAATTCTTTGTTGACTTTGCCGTATTCACCGCGAGGCAGCTCATCGACGATTCGTACCTCGTTGGGAACTTTGAAGGAAGACAGTCGTTGGCGGCAAAACTCCAACACACTGTCAGGGCTCAGCTCCTTACCCGGGTGGAGGGTGAGGAAGGCATGAATATCTTGCCCGCGAACGGGGTGGCGTACTCCAACGACCGCCGCATCGCTCACTTCCGGGATTTGGCGAAGAAGGTTTTCAATTTCACCCGAGGCCACCGACTCACCGTTGCGCTTGATGAGGTCGTGTCGCCGATCGACGAAGAAGAGCCATCCGTCGGGGTCAACGTATCCCCAGTCACCGGTGTGATACCACCCATCGATGACCGCCTCCCCAGTCGCATCGGGGCGCTGCCAGTACCCCTGCATAAGCGAGATCCCCATCTCACCCCGAATGCGGATCTCACCATTGTGTCCCTGCGCTACTTCTGCTCCGGATTCATCACAAATCTTGAGCTCATAGCCAGGACCAACCTGTCCCACCGAAGGCCAGCGCCGCTCCCCCACGGGCGGATCGGTGACAACTCCAACCAGGGTCTCGGTCGAGCCATAGTTATTGAGTAGTGGAACAGCAAAACGCTTTTCAAAGCGTTCTTTATCTTCATCAGACAGCATCAGGAAATAGTGCATCTGACGCACACAGTGGTTCTGTTCTTCTGGATCCACGGGTTGAGCAAGCATCGTCATGACAATCAGTGCCATTCCCTGGACCAAAGTCGCTCGGGTTTGACACACCGATTTCCAGAAACGATGTGCGCTGTAACGGCTAAGAAGAATCAGCGTCGCTCCAGCGGTGATGACCGGAATGAAGGCTGAGAGCTGGAAATTCACGTGACTGGCAACCATAGAAGTCGCGTAGCGATCATCACTGGTCATCGCCAGTTCCCAGTTGACGTATTTTCCTGAAAATACGGCATTGGCATGCGTGATCATGACACCTTTAGGAGACGCGGTCGTCCCAGAGGTGAACATAATTTCCAAAAGACTCAGCGCTTCAAGCTGCGGATCGTAATCCAGCTGAGGCGAGCAGCTCCGACTGAGAGCGGGTAGAGAAGACTCCTCCTCACCGGCATCACTTCCCACCAAGAGCACCTGAACTCCCGAGGCCAACACGGCCTCGTCGAGGGTCAGCGAACAGCCTCGGGTACAAATCACCGCGCGAGCGCCACTGGCACCGATCAGCCCCGCAAGTTCAAAAGATGTTCCCTTCGTGTCCAGGGGAACGATGACCGCACCGATCTTCGCGATCGCCAAGAAGCATTCGATGAACTCGATGCTATTGGGCAGGTAGAGTGCAATGCGGTCACCGCTGCGAAAGCCCAGTTTGAGAAGGACATTCGCATATCGATTCACTTGCTCATCTGTCTGACGGTAGGAGCGTTCAACGCGCACGCCAGCGCACACATCCTCAAAAATGAGGAAGCTGCGTTCTGGGGCTGCATTAACCGCATCCTCCCAGATGCCGCGCAGATTAGTGCGCGAGTGAATCTCATCCCGAATCGTCACGAATCAGTCCTCTTCGGCGAACTTGATGGAACCGGAGGCCTTGAAACGCTCGATATCCGCATCTGAGAAACCGCTGCGGTGGAGGAGATCTCGAGTGTCTTCACCCAATGCGGGCATCGGACGCCAGAAGCCACCTGGGCGATGCGCAAAACGAGGAACCGTATTCAGGCCCTTGATCGTCTCCCCTTCGCGGTTCTCCCACTCCATGAAGTTTCCGCGCAGCTTGGTGTGCTCTTCGGCCATGAGGTCGTCGAAATCCAAGCACTTCTGAGCAGCGATCTTGTGGGCAACAAAATCTGCCTCAACATCGTCGACGTTCTGGGTGAGCAGGTACTCTTCCAGTTTTTGCTCGATCAACGAGGCCTTGGGGCCGTCAAGCCACAGCGCTGAGGTGTCCTCGGGGTACTCTTCTGTCCCCCACAGATCACCCAGACCAATGACCTCGAGCAGGTACTTGTTCTGAGGAATGCCGTAGCAGCACAGACCCAGAACACCATCCTTGGTCTTGTACTGGCCGATCGCACACAGGTTCTGATGGCGTGCGCCCGCACGCGGGTAGAGCACTCCCTTATTCATGTAGTCGATCATGTAGTAGGCGCCAACGCGCAGCATCGTTTCATACATTGCGATGTCGATCGACTCACCTTCTCCGGTGCGCTGAGCGCGGAAGACCGCAGCCAGTGCAGAAGAGATCACCATGAGCGAGTTGAAGTAGTCACCGGTGTAGGGAGCTGCCGTCATTGCTTCTTCAGGCGTACCGTTCTGGTACACGTAACCCGAATAGTCCTGGACGGTCAGATCATATGCCGCAGAGTGAACACGCTTGGGATCACCAACATGGCCGAAACCGGAAACGTGCACAATGACTAGGCGGGGGTTGACCTCCCACAGGAAGTCATCGGTGATTCCCTTTCGTGCCCACACCGGGCCCTTCGAGGATTCGATGAAGATATCCGCATCCTTGACCAGCGCGCGGATAATCTCTTTTCCTTCATCCGTGAAAGGATTCATCGAGATGGAGCGCTGATTACGTCGTTCCATCTCCTTGACGAACTCGGTATCACGCACAGAGTCACCACTGTAGGTGTTCTCAATCCAGGTGATATCGGCACCCCACTCCGACATGATTTCGCATGCGGTAGGAACGGCAATTTCCACTGCCGAGTAAACGACCTTCAGGCCGTCAAGGTTGCCGTAGGACGGCTTATCAACGGGTAATGACATCAGATACACCTCCCGCCGATCAGCGGTATTCCTTCAGAGCTGCACGGCCTGCGGTGAGGATCATCATTTCGTCAGTACCACCGCTGACGCGGTCAACACGCAGGTCACGGAACATACGCTGGACACGGTGTTCACCGGTAATACCGACGCCTGCCAGAACCTGAAGAGCATTGTCAACGACTTCAAATGCTGCGTGTGCGCAGTAGTACTTCGCCATCGAGCAGTCACCACGGCCAAGCAGACCGTTATCGTGCTTCCATGCAATTTCGTAGAGCATGTTGCGCATATTGGTGAGCGCAACCTTCATGTCCGCGAACTTAAGCTGGATGAGCTGATGGCGTGCAATTGCCTGTCCACCCTGAACACGCTGGTTGGCGTAGCGCGCTGCGTCCTCGAAGGCGCAGTAGGCCTGGCCGTAGTTGGTCAGAGCGACAAGGAAACGCTCAAGATCGAAGTCGGCGACTCCGCGGCGGAATCCATTTCCTTCGGTTCCAAAGAGGTCTTCTTCGCGAAGTTCGACGTTATCGAAGTAGATGTCGCAGCAAGAGTCCATGCGCAGACCCAGCTTGTGCAGGGGCTCCTTGGTAATGCCCGGCAGGGACATATCGACAAACCACTCGGTGTAGGTGTCCATGTTGTCGCTATCGCGAGCCATAACAACCAGGTAAGGCACGTACTTGGAGGAAGTAATAAAGGTCTTGTGACCGTTCAGGTAGACCTTGCCGTCCTTACGCGTGTAGGTCGTGCGCATGTCATCCCACGATGATCCTGCACTCGGCTCGGTCATTGCGTAGTTGAGCATCTGCTTACCGGTGCCGACGAAGGAAAGGATCTTTTCCTTCTGTTCCTCGGTACCTTCACGCAAAACGGTATCCCAGCAGGGAAGCTGGTAGAGAACGTAGGTGGGGCCACCGGCGCGGCCAAGGGCCTCGTAAGCTGCGGTAAGCGTTACCCAATCGGCCCCCAGACCGCCGTTTTCCTCAGGAAGGAGGATCTGGTCAAAACCGAGCTCGCAAATGGCCGAAACCCATTCCTGGGGGTATTCGGAGCGTTCATCGCATTCCTGGAAGTACTTCTCCCAGTTACGCGACTCCATCAATTCGGTGAATCCATCGACCATCAATTGCTGGTCTTCGCTCAATGAAAAGTCCATTTTGCTTCCTATCGTCAGTGATATGAAATATGTGAGTTTCTTAGATTTTGTGGCTGTGGAAGAAGTCAGCGGCCCGCCGCATCGCATCCATCGTGTCATCCAACATCCGAGAATGATGAAGGAATGCGTGGATGACCTTCGGATAGACGACGAATTCGTTATCCACTCCCGCGATATCAAGCAGTTCGTGGAGCGCCTCGGAATCGTCTTTGAGAGGATCCAAGCCTGCGGCCACGATGAAACAGGGAGGGACTGCCGAAGACATATCGTTATCCAAAATATTCACGTAAGGTTCGCGAATCTTTTCAAGGTCCCCAAGGTAGGCCTTGAGATAGTACTCGTAATCGGCTTCGGTAAGCCCATCCCAAGGACCACCCAACAGTCGCATCGAACGAGAGTCACGCAAGCCGTATGCTCCGTAGAAGAGCAACATGCTGCGCGCGTTCACAGCTTTGCCGTGATCACGAAGGTAGAGCAGCGCACCGAATGCCATATTTGCACCCGCACTGTCCCCCGAGAAGGAGACATCCTGAGGATCAATTCCCCACTCCTGAGCGTGCTGGACGATGTAGTCGGTGACGTCTGAAATTTCTTCGATCGGCTGCGGGTATTGCGCTTCCGGAGAGAGCGTATAGCCCACTGAAACGACGATGGCTCCTGTGAGCGAGGCAATCGTGCGCGTGATGCGATCGTGGGTATCGACATCGCCGATCAACCAGCCGCCACCGTGAACATAAACAATCAGGGGGCGAGCGGATTCGTTATTTTCTTCTTCCGAGGCCTGGGGGACGTAGCGGCGCACCGGGATACTCCCGTGGCGCGTCGGGACCATTCGATCTTCCGCGCTTTCTACATGCGGACCGCCCTCGTTCCAGAAACGGCGTTCACTGCGATAGGCCTGTCGCATCTCTTCGATGCTCTGATCGGTCGAGTATGCGTCTTTTGCCAGCTCGTTTTGCTTGGCGACGACGGCGCCCATCTGCTCGCTCCACATGCTGGGAACATCAAGTTTGTGTGCCACTACGTCCTCCTTCCTCAGTACGTGGTTTTCAGGCCTCGACGTTCTTCTTCTCGCGAATACGAATCACGACAACCAGAGCGATCGCACAAACTGCTGCCAGAAGGGCTGCGCCGCCAAGGATCATGAAGATCTGATGGAACGCTGATTCTTGTGCATCACCTGCGGCGTCGCGAATCGAGCCAAACCAGGTGTAGGAGAAGGTATCGGGAAGGAAGCCGATGACCGAGAGCAGGCCCGAGGCCGTACCAAAGACCGCGGGAGCGACCTTACCCTCAGTGAGCTGCGAGGAAACAATGCCGAAGACACCGTTGGCAATGAAGGCCAAGACGATCACCAATCCAGCGGTGAGGATAGCGTTTGCACCCGAGGGTAGGACAGCGAATCCAGCAAAGAGCACAGCAACCAGCAACGAAGCAGCTGCAATAACACGCGAAGGCGAACCGACCTTCTCAGCAACCCATCCGAAGAAGGGAGCCGAGACCAGAGAAATACCATAGGTACGGACGGTTGCGACCATGGTAACCACTGCGGGAGCAAGCATCATGACCTTATTCATGTAGCCGGTGGTCTGGTTCACGCCGGTGTAGAAGAAGTAGACGAAGAACAAGGTGGCAGCTGCCAGCCACACGACGGGGTTCGCCAAGACCTGTCCGATCTGCTTAACCGAGAAGCCGCCTTCAGTGGAGCCGATTTCGCCTTCAAACTTCGGGATGAAGAAGAAGGAGAGGACAGCGAGGACCATGATCAGGCCACCCAGGATGAAGAGCAGGGTACGCATGGGGATGATGTCACCACGCGATGCGAGGTGGGCAACCAGCCATGAGTTGAAGAAGCCCAGGATCAGACCGGCGAGGCCGTAGAAAGCGTAAGAAAGACCGATGTTGCGCGAGTAGCCATTTTCATCGGAGATCAGGCGCACCAGCTTGTAACGGATACCCCACCAAATGAGGATGGTTGTGACGCCCATCGCGACAAACAGGAAGCGAATCGTGGTCAGCGAGGGGAACATTGCGTACCAGAAGGTCAGCAGCGCAGTCAGACCGAAACCGACCCACGAAAGGGTACGAACGCGAACAATATCCGCGACGATACCGGAGGGCAGATAGCACACAAGTGCGGTCATAGCGTATGCGCTCAGAAGCGTACCCAGCGTGGTGGCAACGTTTTCGGGCGTAGCACCACCCGAGGCGATGAGGGCCTTACCCAGCGGTTCTTCGAAGACATACTGAAGATAGGCGGGGGTGTAAATGATCGAGCTACCGATCGAGACCAAGATCAGAAGGAAGATGCGGTGACCCGCGCTCAGGTCACTCGCTTTTCTCTCTGCAGAACCCAACATGTGAAAGACCTTTCTATCACTGAAGAATAGAGTTCATCAGACTAGGGTGATACCGCACATATCCTGGACTACATTCGTCCATAATTGCGGCTTGTTCGTGCAGCATCCCACCACTGGGGGCGGTGAATTTCTGCGAACATACATCGGTGTCGAAACACGATATGTCACAGGCAATAATTGCTGCCACGTCCCCAACGCTATCAATGGCCCCACACGAAAATGAGGGGTCTTTAGACCCAAAGAATCAAATTTTTTCAGACGAGATTCGTCGATAATTACCGTTTTTAGATAACTGAGATGACACCCTTATGGCGATAAACAGGCTGTTGCAAAGGCACAAATATGCCGTGTGGGGCGAAGGATTTCCTTCGCCCCACACAGGGTTTAAGGTTCGTCAACGCGTCCTAGGACAGCGTCCTCAGAGCAGTCTCACTCCTCGTCGGAGCCCTCAGATGCCGCGGCCTCGTCGTCTTCACGGCGACGACGGGTGCGGGTGCGGGGACGACGCTCGCGACGCTCACGGCGCTCGGGACGCTCTGAGCGCTCGCGGCGACGAGGCTGCTCATCGCTGGCCTCGAGTTCACCGGTTTCACCATCGACGACGGCGTACAGGCTGAGCTTACCGCGGTCACCAATCTCGTGAATCTCGACCTCGACTTGCTGGCCAACCTGCAGCACATCTTCAACCGAATCAATACGCTTGCCGCCGACCAGACGACGGACCTGCGAAATGTGCAGGAGACCATCCTTGCCAGGGGTCAGGGACACGAAGGCGCCGAAGGAGGTCGTCTTGACGACGGTTCCCACGAAGCGCTCCCCGACCTCGGGCATCTGCGGGTTGGCGATCTGGTTGACCATTGCACGTGCAGCTTCTGCAGCTTCACCGGTCGATGCACCGATGTAAACGGTTCCATCGTCTTCAATGGTGAGTTCCGCGCCAGTGTCTTCCTGGATCTGGTTGATCATCTTGCCCTTGGGGCCAATGACCTCGCCAATCTTGTCGACGGGGACCTGGACCGTGATGATGCGAGGA
Source organism: Actinomyces sp. Marseille-QA0893 (assembly GCF_976954355.1). Classification (NCBI taxonomy): domain Bacteria; kingdom Bacillati; phylum Actinomycetota; class Actinomycetes; order Actinomycetales; family Actinomycetaceae; genus Actinomyces; species Actinomyces sp. Marseille-QA0893. The sequence goes on along the minus strand of NZ_CDRJSY010000005.1, from coordinate 5,746 downwards.
GCGTAGGGGCTCATCTCATCGGGAGCGTCGATTGCCTGCTCCATCAGATCAAGGATCTGCAAACGTGCATCGCGAGCCTGTGCCAGCGCGCCACGCAGCACCTGGGAGTCGATGCCATCAAGCTTGGTGTCCAGCTGCAGAGCGGTGATGAACTCGCGGGTACCGGCGACCTTGAAGTCCATATCGCCGAAGCCGTCTTCAGCACCCAGGATGTCGGTCAGGGTCACGGCCTTCTGCTTGCCATCAACTTCACCGGTCATGAGGCCCATTGCAATACCTGCGACGGGGGCGCGCAGCGGCACACCAGCCTGGAGCAGCGACAGGGTCGATGCACACACAGAACCCATCGAAGAAGAACCGTTGGATCCCATGGTCTCGGAGACCTGGCGGATTGCGTAGGGGAACTCTTCGCGTGAAGGAATCACGGGCTTAAGAGCGCGCTCTGCAAGGTCACCGTGGCCGATTTCGCGACGCTTGGGCGAGCCAACGCGGCCGGTTTCACCGGTCGAGTACGGCGGGAAGTTGTACTGGTGCATGTAGCGCTTCGCCGTAATGGGCGAAAGGTTATCGAGCTGCTGTTCCATGCGGAGCATGGCCAGTGTCGTCACGCCCAGAATCTGGGTTTCACCGCGCTGGAAGAGAGCGGAACCGTGGACTCGAGGCAGAACCTCGACCTCTGCGCTCAGGGAGCGGATGGTGCGCAGCGAACGACCGTCCATGCGGATTTCTTCGCGCAGAGTGCGGTTACGGATGGTCTGCTTCTCGAGGGAGCGGAAAGCTGCCTTGAGTTCCTTCTCAGCTTCGGGCCACTCTTCGGCCAACGCTTCAAGCATCTCTGCCTTGACGGCGTCCACAGCTTCTTCGCGAGCAAGCTTGCCCTCAGTGAGGAGTGCCTTGGCGAGCTTGTCGCCAACCCACTGCTCAACAGCGGCGTACTGCTCATCCGTGTAATCGAGGAAGATCGGGAATTCGGTGGTTTCCTTCGAGGCGACAGCAGCAACCTTCATCTGGGCTTCGCACAGCGCGCGAATGAAGGGCTTAGCAGCTTCGAGGCCGTCGGCGACCACATCTTCGGTAGGAGCAACGGCGCCTGCCTGAATCAGGTCCCATTCGTTTTCGCCGCCGCCAGCTTCGACCATCATGATCGCAACGTCTTCGCCGCCATCTTCAGTGGTAACGATACGGCCTGCGACAACGATGTTGAAGACAGAGCGTTCCATCTCCGACCAGCGCGGGAATGCCACCCACTGGCCGTCGATGAGAGCCAGACGGGTACCGGCGATGGGGCCGGAGAAGGGCAGACCAGCAATCTGGGTCGACATGGAGGCCGCGTTGATCGCCAGCACATCATAGGCGTCGTTCGGGTGTGCAGCCAGGACGGTTGCGACAACCTGAACCTCGTTGCGCAGGCCCTTCTTGAATCCGGGGCGCAGCGGGCGGTCGATCAGACGAGCCGCAAGAATTGCCTCGGTTCCGGGACGGCCTTCACGGCGGAAGAAGGATCCGGGGATACGACCCGCAGCGTAGGAACGTTCCTCAACGTCAACGGTCAGCGGGAAAAAGTCGAACTGGTCCTTGGGCTGCTTGCCCGCGGTGGTTGCGGAAAGAATCGCAGTTTCATCATCAAGATAGGCCATGGCCGCACCTGCGGCCTGCTTGGCGAGGCGGCCAGTTTCAAAGCGGACAACGCGCTTACCGAAACGACCATTGTCGATGATCGCCTCTGCAGAGACGATATCTTCGCCTTCCATCATATGTGTGTTCTCCTTGAATTTACGTGTTTCACACTACTTGGGCGTTCGTATCGGCCTTCGATCGAAGTCCACGGCTTTGATCCGGCTCTTCCCATATCGCTTTGGGCGCCAGAGAAGCCGTAAACCACTGTCGAAAACCGCGCACGTTCACGCCTCTATCAAACTATTGAGTTATTGTGCGAGCGCCTTGCCCACACGTAGTGATCCGGCTCGATTCCAACAGGGAATCGAGCCGGATGACAATCAGCGACGCAGGCCCAGTCGTTCGATCAGTGAGCGGTAACGCTCAATGTCGACCTCAGCGAGGTAGCCGAGGAGGCGACGACGACGACCAACCAGCAGCAGCAGACCACGACGTGAGTGGTGATCGTGCTTGTGAGTCTTGAAGTGCTCGGTCAGATCCTTGATTCGCTGGGTCAGCAGCGCAATCTGGACCTCGGGGGAGCCGGTGTCACCCTCGTGGGTAGCGTACTCGGCGATGATCTGATCCTTGACGTCCTTGCTCAGTGGCACAGGCTTCTCCTTCATACTTGTTGCACGGAGCCACAGGGCCATCCCCTGCGCATACTATCCGTGGCCGACATGACGGCATAGGCAAGTTTAGCATCTCATCTCAAAGCTTTTGTCGTGATCTGTAGCACGAGCGTCAACCGAGATCAGAGCCTATGGCGCAGTTCAGCGCGCAGTCACTGCCTGTGGGTCAACGCGCGTTGGTACACCAACGCCTAGAACATACGCAGTAACCCGAAGATCCTCATCCATACGACACAGCAGGGCATCCAAGGAATCAAAAGATTCCATCGCTCGGATACGACTCACGAACATAATCGATACGTTCTCTCCGTAGAGATTCAGGTCGCTTCTGCCCAGAACATGCGCTTCAACAGTGCGTACTTCACCGTCAAATTGAGGATTTGTCCCCACAGAAATCGCAGCGGGAAGGAACTCTGCCGCACCACTGTCCCCGACATGCCTGACAAGCCATCCAGCGTAGACACCATCACCTGGAACGACACCTTCAATGTCATTGCACAGGTTTGCGGTGGGGAAACCCAACTCACGGCCTCGTTTATACCCATGCTCAACCGTGCCGCGGATGCGGTGAAGATGACCAAGCACACGCGCCGCACCAGAAACGTCGCCTGCTTCAAGGAGTTCTCTCACCCAAGATGATGACCAGCGGCGCCCTTCAGGAGCTTCAACGTCCTCGACTGACTCGACTGTAAAACCAAATTCTTGGCCCAGCTGCGTCAAAGTCGTAAGATCGCCGGAATTTTCACGGCCGAAACGGAAGTCTTTGCCGACGACAACTTCAACTGCTCCCAGCGCCTGCACTAGGTATTTCTCGACGAACTCTCGAGGGGTGAGGGAATAGACCGAAGCATCGTAGTGAATAACAAAAGTCGCATCCAAACCGGTTGCTGCCATCGCGTCCAAACGATCCCTCAGCGGAGAAATGAGTTTGAGCGCAGTGTCAGGATTATGAACGATGCGGGGGTGGGGGTCAAAAGTGCAGGCAACAGCCTTCACCCCCCTATTTCTTGCCCGAGCAACAGCTGTCGCAATCACCTGACGATGCCCCTCGTGCATCCCATCGAAATTGCCGATTGTCACCACCGACGTTATCTCGTTCGGGATTTCTTCAATCGAACGCCAAATCTTCACAGTGGTCACTTTCTAAAAAACAAGGATTGTCTTCAAACGAGAATCACGAATCTCAAGAAGTCCGACGACTTCCCCTTCACCATTGATGGCGGCAATGGGACCGCAGGTCGAAGCTGTGTCCCTTCCCCCACATCGCTCAGCAAAGTCGCGAACTTCATGGGCAGAACGGCGAGGCGCCTGCCCATGGGCGAAAGCACCAGCCTCGGCTTGCGTCAGTTCAAGCACGGGGAACATTGCACGCGCTGCCTCGCTGAGCGATGTCAACGGGAGCGGAGCTCCTTCATTTTCCGGTAGGTCTTCCCCGTCGCGGTGCTGGGCCTCGAAAAGAGAATCTAAAGTGTATGCACTTTCAAGAGAGAACTCTCCAACCCGAGTGCGTCGCAGTGCAATCAAATGCGCACCGCAGCCAAGTGCATGACCGATATCGCGGGCGAGAGCACGGATATATGTTCCGGCGGAACATTCAACGACGATATCGACATCTACGCAGGGGATAAGGCGTTCTTCCCCTTCAACGTTGTAAGTGACGCTGTGAGGATGCGATTCGCCCTTGACCTCGAGCAGGGAAATTTCCACCTGCCGAGGCTTGAGCTTCACTTCTTCTCCGGCGCGAACCCGCGCGTAAGCCCTCTTTCCGTCAACTTTAATTGCACTGACTGCGGAGGGAACTTGCGAGATTAGCCCGCGAAAGCGCTCCAGTGTGCGCGCAAATTCTTCACTATCGAGGCCGGTGCACCCTCGCGCGAGCGTCACTTCCCCTTCCGCGTCCTCAGTTGTCGTCTCCACGCCGAGGCGTAGGCGAGCTTCGTAACGTTTTGAATGGTCAGTGATCCACGTGAGAAGTCGTGTCGCTTTGTTGATTCCAAGGACCAAGACGCCGGTCGCCATTGGGTCAAGCGTTCCTGCGTGACCAACACGGCGTGTATGCGCGAGGCGACGAACGCGCGAGACAACATCGTGACTTGTGATTCCCTGGGGTTTGTCAACGATCAGAAGCCCCGAGCTCACCGAAGCAGCAGACATTAACGCTCGTCCTGCTCGTCTTCTTCGTCATCAGCCTTGCGATAGGGATCCTCGTCGCCAGCGTAGCTTGCGCCGACCGCGAGACGTGAGACTTCTTCATCGTGTGCACGCGCTGATGCGAGTGCGGTCTCGAGCGAGGCTACCGTTTCTGGTAGAGCATCCGGGATAAACTCCAGGCTGGGAGTGAGCCGAATGCCAAGGGCTTTACCAACCTCGCTACGAATAAGGCCCTTTGCTGATTCGAAGGCGCGCGCGGTACCGGCACGGTCGTCTTCATTTCCGAGCACAGTGTAGAAAATCGAGGCGTGTTGGAGATCTCCGGTCACGCGAACGTCGGTGATCGTGACAAAGCCTAGGCGCGGATCCTTGATGCGACGTCCCAAAAGAGAAGCGACCGTCTCCTGGATACGATCTTGAACTTTTCGAACTCGTGCTTCATCAGCCATGGCATCCTCCTCGTGGCTTCAGGCGTTAACCTGCGGTTCGCGAAACACCTCATCGTACCCCACCCGTGGCCCGCGTTCCTGGTATGCATTCGCACCCGCGTGGCCAACATTAATCACCAAAATAGGCTCGATGTCCTCTCCGGGGAAGAAGTAGTCATGAAGAAGTCGTGCGTCGTCGGGGTTCATGGGACCGGTTTCCAAGCCCTGTGCCCGAAGAGCCAGAATCAAATAAGCAACTTGAATCGTGGCTGATGTATGGGCCATAAGCGTGCGCATCTTCTCATTGGCCGTGAGCAGTTTTTCATAGCGCTCACCGCGCGGGTGAAGCGAAGGAAGGTCATGCTGAAAATCCTGCTTGGCACCGCACACCAACACTAAAGGTGCGCCTTGAGCTTGCTCCCTGTTGCCAAGGGGAAGGGCGTTCAGCAGCTGCTCTTTCGCTTCTCCACCACGAACGATTGCAACGCGAAGCGGCTGGCCGTTCACTCCAGTCGGTGCCCACTTAGCCAAATCGTAAGCGGCGCGAATCTGCTCATCCGTAACCGGTTCATCAGTAAAGGTGTAGGCGGTGTGCGCGTCAGTGAAAAGTTCAGCAAGAACTTCGCGCGCATTCAACTCATCACGGAACTGCGACATAGCGCTTAAGGATTCGGAAACTTCACTCATACCTCGACTTTAACGCTGGAGTAGGAAGGTTGCTGAGAGAGTAAGTCGTGCTTGCCTAGCAGGGAATGGTGTGTGTTGTGGGTATGACAAAGCGGTGGGGTCTTGGAACATTGTGTTCCAAGACCCCACCGTAAGTGTGTTGTGGCGGTGTCCTACTCTCCCACACCCTCCCAGGTGCAGTACCATCGGCGC
>NZ_CDRJSY010000004.1:0-210813 GCF_976954355.1 Actinomyces sp. Marseille-QA0893 | reverse complement strand
GGTCTGGCCCCGGAACCCACACGGTCCCGGGGCCAAACCTTTATATACTGATGCTCGCAAGGCGAGCGAGCGGCCGACTACCGCGACGATGCCTAGGCTGGGTGATACGACACCCAGATACGATTTACGCAACGCGGTCGACGAGGCCAATCCCACAGTTTTTGGCAATCCACAGGTTGTCAAGCGCGCTGGCTTGTTTGCTACTCGCCCATTATGCTGGATGCGTTCATAGTTTTAATTCAAGATAGGTGCGGTCGAAGGGCCCGAAGAAAGTAGGAATTGTGGCAGATAGGTTTGACTCCTCGCAGCGTCGCGGACGTGGATCAAGGGGAGACGGCGGTTCATACTCTCGCGGCGATTCTTCTCGTGGACCGCGCCGTTTCAATTCTTCTGATCGACGTTCCTCGCGTGAAGGTGGGCAAGGTTTCGACCGTCAGGGACGCTTTTCCGATCGCGACCGTGGCAATTTTGATGGTCGTCGTTTTGATCGTGATGATCGTCGTGGGGGTGAGCGTTCCGATCGTTCGCGTTTTGATCGTGGTGATCAGCGCGATGGTCGTCGTTTTGACCGTTCTGAGCGTGATTTCCGTTCTTCTGATTCTCGTGAGCGTCGCTTTGACGGCGAGCGTTCGGGGCGTTTTGACAGGGATTCTCGCGACCGTCGCTTCTCAGGACGCGATGACCGCCGAGGGAGCCGTCGTTTTGATCGCGATGACCGTCGTGGGGGTGAGCGTTCCGATCGTTCGCGTTTTGATCGTGGCGATCAGCGCGATGGTCGCCGTTTTGACCGTTCTGAGCGCGATTTCCGTTCTTCTGATTCTCGTGAGCGTCGCTTTGACGGCGAGCGTTCGGGGCGTTTTGATAGGGATTCTCGCGACCGTCGCTTCTCAGGACGCGACGACCGCCGAGGCACAGGACGCGATTTCCGAGATACGAAGCGCAGCAGCGCACCTCGTTCGCGCGACGAATACACCGCACCCAACGGGGATGAACCGACTATCCCCGCCGGCGTATCAGCTGAAGAACTCGATAAAGATGCGTTGCGTTCCCTGGCAACGCTATCGGGGATCAACCGCGACATTGTCGCTCGACACCTTGTTATGGCCGGTCAGTTGATCGACCTCAATCCTGAGCTCGCATACAAGCACGCTAAAGCTGCAGCTTCTCGCGCAGGCCGTGTCGACGTTGTCCGTGAGGCCTCGGCGCTGACGGCCTACGCTGCAGGACACTACGAAGAAGCACTGCGTGAGGTGCGTGCGATGCGTCGCTTGCGCGGAGACCTCTCTTTGCGCGCCATTGAAGCCGACTGCGAACGCGGACTTGGGCGTCCTGAGCGAGCGATTGAAATCATTGACCAGACGGATACCTCTCAGCTCGACCTTGCAGAGCAGGTTGAGTTGGTTCTCGTCTCCTCAGGTGCGCGCGCAGATTTGGGGCAAAATGAAGTCGGCCTCGTTATTGTCGATGACGCGATTGCTGCTCTTGGCGAGGATGCTGATCCCGAGTTTCTTCGCCGCCTGATGTCGGTTCAGGCAGATCGTTTGCGCGAACTTGGCCGCGATGAGGAAGCTGATCAGGTTGAGGCAAACATTCCTGAAGAGGAAGAAGATCCCGACATTGTTGACGTTGGTCTTTTTGCCGATGCGGATGTCGATGATCGTCGTTCACCGCTGAAAGGCTCGAAGGGAGCGCTCTACACGAACTTTGACGCAGCTCTTCTGGATCTTGACGGTACTGCCTACTCTGGCAAGCTTCCTATCGAACACGCAGCTACGGCCGCTGAAGAAGCGCGCGAAGCCGGCCTGAAGATCGGTTTCGTAACGAACAATGCTTCGCGTACTCCCCTCACTGTTGCCGAACAGCTCAAGGAACTGGGCTTCAAAGCCGAGCCGAAGGACATCATGACCTCGGCGATGGATGTTATTGCTGTGATGAGCGAGCACCTCGACGAGGGAGCATCGGTATACGTGGTTGGTGGAGAAGGCTTGCGTCAAGCACTTTGCGAAGCCGGCTATGTTCTCGTTGACAGTGCTGACGAGGAACCCGCGGCGGTTGTTCAAGGCTTTGATGCCTCGGTGACCTGGGCTCAACTTACCGAGGCCGCCTTTGCCTTGCAGCGTGGCGCGCAGTATTTTGCGACGAACCTCGACGCAACACTCCCGCAGGAACGCGGATTCGCACTTGGAAATGGCGCGCTTGTGCGTGCGGTGAGCTACGCGACCCGGAAGCGCCCGGTTGCTGCAGGCAAGCCTGAACCCGGTATCTATCAGCGCGCTGCCGAGCTCCTTGATAGTGAGAATCCAATTGCAGTCGGAGACCGCCTCGAAACTGATATTCTCGGCGCTGTTGCGGCCGGAATCCCGGCACTGCATGTTCTTACCGGTGTCCACGACGCTCGCGCGGTAATTTGTGCGCCCAGGGGCCAGCGCCCCAGTTATCTCGCAATGGATATGCGCGGATTGCTTGAAGAACACCCGTCGCCGAAGCACCACGCAGATGGAACGTGGACCTGCGGCGTCTCGCAGGTCGCGCGCCTGCGACGCGACGGCCATCTGACCCTGGATGACGTTGAATTGCGTGAAGGCGCAGTCATCACGATCGATTCCTATCGTGCGCTTGCCGCTGCAGCGTGGGATTCTTCTTCCGATCTTGACGTGGTTTGCCCGACTGTGACGGTCGTTGCCAACGATGACCCCTCTGGTGTCTTCGAGGCGCTCGAAGAAGAAACTGTTGAGGCGCCTGTTTCTATTGCTGAACAGACTGCGGAAGGCGAAGAGGCGCTTGAGTTTCTTCCCGGCGAAGAAGACCTCCAAGAACTTCTCGCAGAGACCGCTGATCTTGAAGAGCAGGACGACTGATTATGCCGTCTGAACTGAGCGAGACGGGGAGTTCATCCTTGCCCGATAACTTCGATGAACTCCCAGTCGCGCAGCAGATCGAGTTGCTTGAACAGCTCGATCTGCGCCTTCGGCGCAAGCTTGAGGAGCGCATTGCCCCATGAAATTGCGTCGTATCGATTCAGAACTTGTTCGGCGGAACATGGTGCGCTCGCGTTCTCACGCACAAGAGTTGATTGCGCAGCGACGCGTCCTTCTTGACGGACAGGTTGTTGAAAAACCCGCACGTCAAATGGATCCGGCGCAGGCTTTGGTCATCACTCAAGGAGATGATCCGGACTACGTCTCTCGAGGCGCATTTAAGCTTGCGGGTGCCCTCGATGCCTTGGCAGATCGTGCACCTACTGTTGAAGGACGGCGATGCATGGACGCGGGGGCCTCGACTGGTGGCTTTACTGACGTCCTGCTTCGTCGAGGCGCGGCGAGTGTCGTTGCAGTTGATGTCGGATACGGTCAATTAGCTTGGCGTCTTCAAAGTGATCCCCGTGTGGAAGTCATGGACCGAACGAATGTACGGCTCATGAAAACGGGAGATATCGACCCAGCACCGCAGTTGGTCGTGGGGGATCTTTCATTTATTTCTTTGACCCTCGTGCTTCCTGCCCTGGTTGCTGTAGCGGATCCGCAAGCAGATTTCCTACTCATGGTTAAACCGCAATTCGAAATTGGTAAGGACCGTCTCGGAAGTGGTGGAGTGGTGCGGAATCTCGATCACCATCGAGAGACCATTGCGAAAGTAATCGAGTGCGCGCGAAATTTGGGCCTTGGGATCGCTGCCGTTGAGGCCTCGCCGCTTCCCGGACCTTCCGGAAACGTCGAGTATTTTGTTTATATGCGCGCTGACCATCCCAATGCTCTTGAAGAAGATCAAATTCCAGGAGCTATCGACAGAGCAGTCCTCGAGGGGCCTGCTGGACGCACGCGCGCGGCGAACTCTGCCCACGACACGCAGGAGGGATCGGCCTCGTGAAGAAAATTCTCTTAGTTCGCCACGTTCAACGCCCTGCTGCTATTGCAGCAACTGAAGTCGCAATGCGCGAGTTGGAACAGCTCGGTATCGCGGTTGTGAGCGAGGATCCGCTCAAATCAGAAGTAGCAGACGGCGATTCTCCCGAACTTGTTTTGGCGATGGGCGGCGATGGAACGATTCTTGCCGCGGCAGAAAGTGCTCGTCGCCACGACATTCCTCTTTTGGGAATTAACGCCGGCCATATGGGTTTCCTTGCCGAGGCCTCTCCCGAGTCGATACCGAAGCTCATGCATCGTCTTGCTACGGGTGATTTTGACGTTGAAAAGCGCTCAACACTTGATGTCTCCATCAAGCTTCCCGGCGATAACACCATCGAAGACTGGGCACTCAACGACGCAGTCGTGAAGCACACCGATCCAGCGCACCCGGTTCATCTGATTCTCGTTGTCGACGGACAGGATGTTTCTACTTACGGTGCTGACGGCATGATTTTGTCAACGCCGACCGGGTCAACGGCCTATTCCTTCTCTGCAGGCGGCCCGGTTGTCTGGCCAGATACTGAGGCTGTTGTCATTTCTCCGATTGCAGCGCACGGTCTCTTTACTCGTCCTCTTGTCGTCGGGCCTAGTTCAACAATCGAAGTATTCATCAATGAAGAGAATTGGAGCGCGCCGGAAGTGTGGTGTGATGGGCACCGGCGTACCGTGGCTCCTTCGGGAACATCTGTCATTGCCAAGGTTTCGGCGAACCCGGTTCGCTTGGTCCGGATGTCGCACACTCCTTTTTCTGAGCGCCTCGTGACTAGGTTTAACCTACCCGTGCGGGGGTGGAGAACTCCGGAGGGGAACGCTTCATGATCGAGTCATTGGACATCGACAACCTCGGCGTCATTGAAAGCGCACATGTTGACTTTGGCCCGCGCTTTACGGTGCTCACTGGGGAAACCGGTGCTGGTAAAACCATGGTGCTGACCTCGCTCAATCTTTTGCTGGGTGGGCGCGCCGACCCGCAGATGGTCCGCCGAGAAGGGGAGGACGAGAGCGCTGCACGGGCGAGCGTCGACGGTGTTTTTTCAGTTCCTCCATCGATCGCTCAAGAAATTGACGAGATGGGTGGGGCGGTTGATGACGGTCTTTTGTATGTCTCTCGTACCGTTCCATTGAACGGGCGTTCTCGGGCTGCCTTGGGCGGGCGCGCAATGCCGGCCTCAGCGCTGTCACGAATTGTTGGCTCTTTGGTGACGATTCACGGCCAATCTGATCAGCTGCGTCTGCGCTCGCAATCAGCTCAGCGAGACGCTTTGGACTCCTATGGAGATGCTCAGCATAAAGAATTGCTGGCCTCCTACGGGCATGCGTGGAAGAAAGCGGTGGAGATCGCCAATCGTCTTCGTGAGGTGCGCCGCTCAAGTAGCGAGCGGGAAGAAGAGATTGCCCGCCTGAGCCAGGCTCTGGAACTTTTCGATGCCCTCCGCCCACACGAAGGCGAAGAGGAAGAAATGGTTTCGCAGATCCAACGCCTGACGAATACGGAGGACCTGCGTCGCCATGTTGGAGCTTCGCTTGCCTTCTTAGAAGGAGACGAGGACACGGATGGGGTTATTGATCTCATTGGACGTGCGCTGGATTGCCTACGTACGGCGGCGCGTTTCGATCATTCGTTGACCGCTATCGGCCAGCGCTTTAAGCAATCCGCCCTTGAATTATCGGCAGTACGTGACGATCTTGCGCACTATCTCTCTACCGTCGAGGCCGATCCCGAAACACTAGCGGCACTACACGCCCGTCGTGCGTCTTTGCGCCAGTTGATGGAAGGACGAGCAGCAGATATTAGCGGACTTCTTGAATGGGAGAAGGAAGCTCGTGCTCGCTTGCAGGCGCTAACCGGTGAAGATGATGATCCCGAATCCCTTGAGCGGGCTTTAGCGCAGGCTCAAACAGCTGTTCTTGAATGCGGCAACAGACTCGCTGCGTCACGCCGACAACTTGGCGCGGAATTGAGTGCGAAAGTCACGAGTGAGCTTCACGCACTTTCGATGCCGGATGCGAATTTTACTGTGTCATGGGAGGAGCATTCGCCCTCATCCACCGGTTTGGAAGATCCGGTCATGCTTTTGCAACCCCACCCACAAGCCCCGCCACGCCCGCTTGGCGTGGGGGCATCCGGCGGTGAACTCTCGCGAGTCATGCTGGCTTTAGAAGTGCTTTTGGGTGAATCTGACTCCGATGTGACCTTTATTTTTGACGAGGTCGATTCTGGAATCGGCGGGAAAACCGCTGTAGAAGTGGGAGCCCGTCTTGCGCGTCTTGCTGAGCATCATCAAGTCGTTGTGGTCACCCACCTCGCGCAGGTCGCTGCTTATGCGGATCACCATCTTTTAATTGAGAAGAATGATGGACGTACCAGTATCCGCGTGCTCGAAGGAGAAGAGCGAGCTGGGGAGCTTGCGCGGATGATGAGTGGGGATGCGCACTCTGAGGCGGCGCGCCGGCATGCTTATGAACTCTTGGGGCTGGACATGCCACAATCGGAAGCGTGAGCCAAGAAAAATCAGGACTTTCAGGTAGCAGGAGTACCTCGGTTGAGGGCCGCGTATGGATTGCGCGCGATCTCCATCAGAAGATTCCGACAATTAATGAAGGCGATTTCCTGCTCATCGAAGATAACGATCTTACACAGGCAGATGCCGAACTCCTCATTGAAAGTGGCGTGCAGCTCGTCATCAATGCGGCGCTATCGGTCACTGGACGCGTGCGTAGCCGAGGCCCTCAGACACTGATCGATGCGGGTATCGTTCTCCTCGATGATTGTGGATCTGATGTCTGGGCGCTTAAAGACGGTGATTCGATTACAGTCAAGGGAACGGACATCCTACGAGAAGGCAAGCGAGTCGCTCAGGGGCACCGCTATGACTCGCTGAAGGATCTTCCCTCAGACATTCCTGACGCGGATCAGGCTCTCTCCGACCAACTTCAAGCTTTCGAGGCCTCGACCTCGACATTCTTGGAATATGAAGGTGCCGGCGTCCTACGAGGGGAGGGATACCCGGAGCTTGCGACGCAGGTTAGTGGCCGTCAGGTCCTGCTCGTCTGCGATTCCCCGCGTGCGAGCCAGCAGTTGCGTGATCTTGGCCAGTGGATTCGCGATACGCAACCGCTTGTGGTGGCAGTTGAAGGCGGCGCATTGCGCGCAAAGCGTGCGCATCTTAAACCCGCCATTATCGTTGGAGACATGACCGAGGTGCCTGACAAGATCATTCGTTCAGGTGCAGAGATTGTCGTTCCTCGTGCACATGAAGGAGATCAGGGGCGCGACCGTTTGAATCGTATGGGGATCGACTACCATCAGATCGATCTCAGTGCCTCGGCTCAAGATGTCGCAATTAGTCTTCTGAGCTTTATGGATCCCGCAGCGATTGTCGTCGCTGGCGATGCGCGCGAACTTGAGGACTACCTTGAACTGCCTCGTTCCGTCGTTACTCCCGCATTTTTGATTCGCTTGCGAGCTGGTGATTTGTTGATTCCAGCCCATGCAGTGAGTGCAACATACCGGAGTCGTATTCGAGGCGGATGGCTCTTCCTCCTTGCATGCGTGCTTTTCGCGTCGATGGGAGTGGCACTTTGGGCTACTCCGTGGGGGCATGACCTCTATATGAGTGTCTGGAATTGGATCTCGCAATTGTGGTCCCCGTCAAATTCTGCTAGTTCCGATCTAGTCCACTGGACTGAAACTGTCACGTTCTAAGGAAGAAAACATGGTCAACTTTCGCTATCACATCGTGTCTTTGATCGCGGTTTTTGTTGCACTGTGCTTGGGGGTTGTCCTGGGTGCAGGGCCGCTGCAATCGCGTATTTCTTCCGGTTTGACGCCCACTACCTCGACGGCCTCGTCAAATGAGGCACTGGCGCAGGCTCAGAACAATAGCAAAATTGAAGCTCGCGCTGTTGCAGAGCTCGCCCAGGGGCGCCTTGCAGGATCGCTCAACGGCGTTTCAGTTGCGATCGTGACTGTTCCTGGAAGTGATAGCTCAGATGTTGCTTCCATGCGAGATACGCTTGGAACTGCAGGCGCTCAGGTCGTTGGTGAGGTTGAGCTTACCAACACGTGGCTCAGCGCCGACTCTGCAACTTTCCGCAACACCCTTGCAACTCCTTTGGCTTCGCACCTGACCGGTCTTGCCGGTGATGCCGGTGCAGAGGCAGTCATCGGACAGGCGATCGTCACCTCTCTGACTCAGAGTGGATCTGAACCTGATCTTGTCAAGCAGATTCTTACCGGGGGAGATACTCCCGTTATGCGCATGACCAAGGATCCGCAGGGCGGCGCCCAGGCTATCGTTGTCGTCGCACCTCGTGGCAACACTAGTGCAAATACGCAGACGGCAGATCCTTCCTCGCTCGCATCACAGGCATCATGGGAAGGCCTGGCAAAGACTATTGGGAATGCGCCTGCCGGTGGCCTCATCTTGGGTGATGCCTCGACTGATCGTTCTACTCTCACAGCTCTGCGTCGCGGGAATGTTCCGGCAACAACCGTTGATCAAGTCGGAACTACGCAGGGAACAATTTCGGCGGTTTTGGCGCTGAAAGATGCCCACTCAAGCGCACGTTCCTTCGGTGTCGGTAGCGGCGCAAGTGCAATTTTCCCTCCGGCCCAGTGAGGAATGACCATGACTGAGATTCGTGACCAACACGTTCCCGTTCAGACTCTTTCGTCGCGCGAGGTTTTTTCTGGAAAGGTTTTCGGTATTCAGCGCGACGAATTAGTCCTGAATGAAGCACAGGAACCGATCCTTCGCGAGTACATGTCTCATCCGGGGGCGGTCGTTATCGTCGCTCTTCGCGGTGACGGGGGAGAAGAAGAGATTCTCCTCGAACGTCAGTACCGTCACCCGGTCGGCGCCAAGCTATGGGAAGTACCGGCTGGACTCCTCGACATTCCGGGAGAAGACCCGCTGGTTGGAGCTCAGCGAGAACTCGCCGAAGAGGCTGATCTTGTTGCGAAGCAATGGGATGTTCTCCTGGATATCTTTAATTCCCCGGGCTGCTCGTCGGAATCGATCCGTATTTTCCTCGCACGCGAGCTCTCACAGACACAGACTCCCTTCGATCGAGAAGATGAAGAGGCTGATTTCGAATATCAGTGGGTCAAGCTCGATGATGCCGTCACTGCGGCATTGCAGGGGCGTTTGCACAACGCCTCGACGGTCTGCGCTGTTCTTGCAACCGAAGCAGCACGCAGGCGCGGATGGGAACTCAGAGGGGTATCATCCCCTTGGCTTCGATAGATTCAGGACCTTCGGCCCAAATTCTGTGACATGAGTCGCCTGTTCTACCGGGTATTTCGCAACGAAAATGTTGCTTAAAGAGCGTATGATTTTCCTGAGATTCAAGAGTTGTGAATGTAGATTCGCTTGGAGGGCAGCGTGGAAATCAGTGATGCGCGCACCCGGCAGCAGGTGCGTGATCTTGTTGTCGAAAAGGGGCCCGTCACAGCATCAACGATTGCACGGATCCTTGGGTTGACAACCGCTGCGGTGCGCAGGCACCTGACGATTCTGCTTTCCGACAGTGAGATTGCAGAGCATGAGTTTGCTCAGGTTGGTCGCCGCGGCAGGGGACGTCCGGCCCGTCATTACGTCGCAACCGCGCGTGCTCACGAAAAGCTTTCCGATAGCTACTCTGACCTGGCCGTCAAGGCATTGGGTTATCTCGGGCAAGTTGGTGGGGGAGAAGCCATTGACTCTTTTGCTGCCGCTCGTTCGCGCGAAATTGAAAGGCGCTACGCCTCGACTGTTCGCGAAGCTGGACATGACCCTCGCTTGCGCGCTCAAGCGCTTGCTGACGCCCTTACTGCTGATGGCTACGCTGCAACAGTGCGAGAGATCGGCGGAGGTGGATTCGCTGTGCAACTGTGTCAAGGCCACTGCCCAATCCGGCAAGTTGCCGGTGATTTTCCGCAGCTCTGCGAGGCTGAAACTGCCGCTTTCTCGCGACTACTCAATGTTCATGTCCAACGACTTGCAACCCTTGCAGGCGGAGAACATGTGTGTACGACCCACATTCCTGTGGCAACGCCCGTGATCTCACCCGCAGCGCGAGCCGCTCTTCGCAAGTAGCTCGCACTCCAGAAATAACCGAATTGACGAGGAAAAATATGACCCAGTCACCACCGGTCACCGACGCAACTACTCTGAGTGACGATGAGATCATCAGTTCCATCGGCGCCTATGAGTATGGGTGGCACGATAACGATGACTATTCGAAAGACGTCCCTCTTGGGATTAACGAGTCGGTCGTTCGTTATATCTCCGATGTAAAGGATGAACCTCAGTGGATGCGTGAACGCCGCCTCAAGGCGTTGGAACTCTTCGAACGCAAGCCGATGCCCACGTGGGGTCCGGATTTGTCGCACGTTGATTTCGATGCATTCAAGTACTACGTGCGTCCGACTGATCGTCAGGTTAATGACTGGGAAGACCTTCCTGAAGAAATTCGCGATACCTACGATCGTCTGGGCATTCCAGAAGCCGAAAAGAACCGCCTTGTTTCGGGCGTTGCGGCTCAGTATGAGTCCGAGGTCGTCTACCAGCAGATTCAAGAAGATCTTGAACGTCAAGGTGTGATTTTCACGGACACAGACACCGGCCTGCGTGAACATCCCGAAATCTTCGAAGAGTATTTCGGTAAGTGTGTTCCTTCCGGTGACAACAAGTTCTCTGCACTCAACACAGCTGCGTGGTCGGGTGGATCTTTCGTTTACGTTCCGCCGGGTGTCCACGTGAACATTCCTCTGCAGGCCTACTTCCGCATTAACACTCAGGCAATGGGACAGTTCGAACGAACGCTCATCATCGCGGACGAGGGTTCTTACGTCCACTATGTTGAGGGTTGTACCGCTCCGATTTATGACGAGAATTCCTTGCACTCCGGTGTTATCGAGATTTTCGTCAAGAGGGGCGCTCGCGTTCGCTACACGACGGTTCAGAACTGGTCGACTAACGTCCTTAACTTGGTGACTCAGCGTGCCATGGTTGAAGAGGGCGGAACCATGGAATGGGTTGACGGCAATATGGGTGCCGCCATCACTATGAAGTACCCGGCATGCTTCCTCATGGGTGAACATGCCCGCGGCGAGACCCTGTCGATCGGCTTTGCCGGTCCCGGGCAGCAGCAAGATACAGGCGCAAAGATGGTGCACATGGCGCCGCATACGTCTTCCTCGATCGTCTCAAAGTCGGTCTCTCGCGGCGGTGGGCGTACCTCCTACCGTGGCCTCGTGCAAATCAATGCACGAGCACGTCATTCCAAGTCGAATGTTCTGTGTGATGCACTTTTGGTCGACAAGGTTTCGCGTACCGATACCTACCCCTATGTCGACGTGCGCACGGACGACGTTGAAATGGGACATGAGGCAACGGTCTCTAAGGTGTCTGCGGACCAGCTTTTCTATCTGATGAGCCGCGGCTTGGATGAGAACGAGGCCATGGCGACCATCGTGCGCGGCTTTGTTGAGCCGATTGCCAAGGAACTTCCTATGGAATACGCCCTTGAATTAAACCGACTTATTGAATTGCAGATGGAAGGATCTGTTGGCTGATGACGACCCAAGAGACCATGGCCCGTCCGCATTCTCATGGAGCGGGAGCCCCGGTGGCACATTCCTCGCGTGGGGATCGCCCGACCTCGTTTTCGCTGAGCGATATCGCCGTCCCTCACGGACGTGAAGAGGACTGGCGTTTTACTCCAATGCGTCGCATTGAGAAACTCTTCGAAACTCAGAACTTTGAGTCTGAATCTTTGGGTGTGCGTATCGATGCTCCCGAAGAGGTCCTTGTTGAAGAAGTTGCTCGTGATGATCAACGTCTTGGTAGCGTGCTTGCGCCCGGAGACCGTACTTCGGTTGTGGCATGGAACGCCTTCACAAGCGCACAGATTGTTACGGTTCCGAAGAAGACCGAGCTATCGGCTCCGATCATGATTGACATTGATGGAGACGAGGCGACTCGAGTCCAGCATCTAGCCCTTCGCGTCGAGTCGCAATCGGTCGCCACCATTGTCATGAATCATCGAGGCGGCGGGCATGGCGCGCTCAATCAGACCGTTGAGATCGAGGCAGGTGACGCCTCGGACCTTACGATCGTTTCCATTCAAGAATGGGATGATGAATTCCTGCACGCCTCCAACCACCGTATTGCGATCGGACGCGACGCGAAGGTCCGTCACATCATCGTGACCTTGGGTGGCGACTTAGTGCGTATCTGCTCCGACACCGATTACCGAGGCCCCGGCGGCGAGCTCACCATGCTCGGCCTGTACTTCGTTGATTCGGGTCAGCACTTGGAACACCGAGTATTCGTTGATCATTCGCAGCCTAATTGCTACTCTCGCGTGACCTACAAGGGTGCGTTGCAAGGGAAAGACGCTCACTCGGTGTGGATCGGGGACTGCCTCATTCGTGAAGCTGCCGATGGAACCGATACCTACGAGCTCAACCGCAATCTTGTGCTCAGTGAAGGTGCGAAGGCAGACTCTGTCCCGAACCTGGAGATCGAGAACGGTGAAATCATCGGAGCAGGCCACGCCTCGGCAACGGGACGCTTCGATGATGAACAACTCTTCTATCTCATGAGCCGCGGAATTGCCGAGGCCGATGCGCGTCGTCTGGTCGTGCGAGGCTTCTTTGCCGAACTCATTGAGCAAATCGGCGTGCCCCAGGTGCAGGAACACCTGATGAACGCCATCGAAAAGGAACTGGAACGCGCCGCTCTTGGCGCCTGAGGCTACACGACAGTAGTACGAGAACTACAGTGCGGCGTCTAGCGCCGAAGAGGAGAAAAACAATGTCGACTTTGACGATTAAAGACCTTCACGCATCGGTTGAGACCGCTGAAGGACCGAAGGAAATTTTGAAGGGCGTTAATCTGACCATTAACTCCGGTGAGATTCACGCAATCATGGGCCCCAATGGCTCTGGTAAGTCCACCTTGGCTTATGCTCTCGCGGGGCACCCCGCCTACGAGATCACCAGCGGTGAAGCCTACCTCGATGACGCCTCGATCCTTGACATGAGCGTCGATGAGCGCGCCAAGGCGGGCCTCTTCTTGGCAATGCAGTACCCGGTCGAGGTTGCGGGTGTTTCCGTCTCGAACTTCCTGCGTACCGCCAAGACCGCCATCGACGGCCAAGCGCCTCAGCTGCGTCACTGGGTCAAGGACGTCAACCAGGCAATGGAAAACCTGCGCATGGATCCCAGCTTCGCCGAACGTGATGTCAACGTCGGTTTCTCCGGTGGTGAAAAGAAGCGCCTCGAGATCCTGCAGATGGAGCTCCTCAAGCCTTCCTTCGCGATTTTGGATGAGACTGACTCCGGTCTTGACGTTGATGCCTTGCGTATCGTCTCTGAAGGCGTGAACCGCGTCCATGGAAACACCGGTTGCGGCGTCATGCTCATTACCCACTACACTCGCATTTTGCGCTACATCAAGCCCAGCCATGTTCACGTCTTCGTGAACGGTCAGGTTGCTGCGCAGGGTGGTCCTGAACTGGCCGATGAGCTTGAAGAGAACGGCTACGATTCCTACTTGGAGAAGTGACCCTGATCCGTGTCTGAAGATTTTTCGCTTCGTGAGCTGAGCCGCCTGCGTGCCGACTTTCCCATCTTGGGACGTGTCGGCCGCGGCGGCCAGGCGATCGCTTATCTCGATTTCAGTGCGACTTCACAAAAGCCGACACCAGTGATTGAAGCGATCACTGAGTTTTATCGCTCGACTAATGGGGCAGTGCATCGGGGGACTCACCTCCTTGGCGATGAATCAACTGCCGCTTTTGAAGAAGGTCGCTCGGTCCTTGCCAGCTTTATCGGTGCGAGAGCCGACGAAATCGTGTGGACGAAGAATGCAACCGAGGCGATTAATCTTGTGGCCTTGGCGATTCGCAATGCGACTGGGCTGGGGGAGAGCGCAGGCAACCCTCTTGCGCTCGCTCCGGGGGATCGCATTGTCGTAACCAGGGCTGAACACCATGCGAACCTTGTTCCCTGGCAGCAGTTGTGTCAGGCAACCGGTGCCGAACTGCGCTGGCTTGATTTGCATGAGGACGGACGAATCGATACCGATACACTCGATGTCATTAACGAGCGTACGCGAGTAGTCGCCTTTACCCATGTCTCAAATGTGACCGGTGCCGTCTCGCCCGTGAACCAAATTGTTTCTCGGGCACGCGAATGTGGCGCCTTGGTTCTCTTGGATACCTGTCAGTCCAGTGCACACATGCCAATCAACATTCGCGACTTGGGCGTCGATTTCGCCGTCTTTTCTTCGCATAAGATGCTCGGCCCAACGGGAGTCGGCGCGCTTTGGGGCAAGAGAGAGCTCCTCGACGCGATGCCTCCGGTTCTCACCGGTGGTTCAATGATCGAAAACGTCACTATGGAGAGCTCGAGTTTCATGCCGGCTCCTGAACGATTTGAAGCTGGTAGCCAGCCCATCGCTCAAATTGTTGGCTGGAGTGCGGCGCTGCGATACCTATCCGCTATTGGCATGGACCGCGTTGCCGAACACGAGCGCGTTTTAACCGCCTACATGCTTGACGGAATTAGCGGAATCGACGGAGTACGTGTTCTTGGGCCCGGCTCAGAATTTGAACGTATCGGTGTTGTTGCTTTCGCCGTTGATGGAGTTCATCCTCATGATGTGGGTCAAGTTCTTGATTCTCATGATGTTGCGGTGCGAGTCGGCCATCACTGCGCGATTCCGCTTCATAGCTTCTTTGGTGTTCGTTCTTCGTCGCGCGCCTCAATCGGGCCGACTACGACACGTGAAGAGGTCGACCGTTTTATTGAAGCACTTGGCCAGGTTCGTTCCTATTTTGGAGGTTGCTGATGTCAAGCTTGGAACAGATGTACCAGCAGGTGATTCTCGATCATGCTCGTGAGCGTCACGGCTGCGGTAATCCCACTGAGTTATCCGCCTCTTCTCATCAGGTCAATCCAACCTGCGGAGACGAAACGACCTTGGGCGTGACACTGAGTGACTCCGGTGTCATCGAGTCCTTAGCGTGGGATGGGGACGGCTGTTCGATCTCTCAGGCATCCCTCTCGATGCTTTCTGACATGGTTGCAGGTGCGGATCTTGCTCGAGTACGTGAGCTCTATTCCGCGATGGAAACAATGATGCATTCACGAGGGCAAGGCGTGGATGAAGACACTTTGGACCTATTAGAAGACGCGGCTGCCTTGGAGGGAACTTCTCAGTTCCCCAATCGTGTCAAGTGCGCGCTTCTTGGTTGGTATGCGCTGCGCGATGCTCTCGCTCAGCTTGGAACCGATATTGCAGGAGAAAACGAGTAATGGATACTTCTTCCAACCCGATGGCACAAAACGATGCCGTTGAGCAACGCTTTGCTCCTGCGGCCTCGGCTCTGCCAGAGTCAGCTGCCTCTCACAGCGATGCGCCCGCTCCTGGGAACATTTTCAATATTGAGGGCACTGATATCAGAGAAGATGGGACTGTCGCTGGAGTCGATGTCCTCGAGGCGCTCAAGGATGTCATTGACCCCGAACTTGGGATCAATATTGTTGACCTTGGCCTGGTCTATGGGATCAACATCTCGTCCAATGATGCCGTTGTCATTGATATGACGCTGACCTCCGCTGCTTGCCCCCTGACCGATGTGATCGAACGTCAAGCTCAGATGGTGTTAGCTCCGCTTTCCAACGATGTTCTGATCAATTGGGTGTGGATGCCGGCCTGGGGGCCGGACCGAATCACCAGCGATGGACGTGAACAGCTTCGCGCGATCGGCTTTAACGTCTGAGCGCGTAGTCCCCTGTGTGTGAACCCCTTCCGCTATGCTGGAGGGGTTCACCTCTATCGAGCGAAAGAGAAACGATGACTGTGGCCGACGCTCCTGTGCAGCCTGTTCTTTTGGGCGGAGATTTTGGAGTCTACGCTTTGGCGCGTTCTTTCCACGAGGCCTACGGGGCTACTTCGATCGTCCTTTCCCATGCTCCGACGGTTTCAATCGCGCGCTCGTCGTTTTGCCATGTCGAGCCGATCATTGCGCATGCCTCAGATGAGGTTTTGCTTGAGACTTTGATGCGCATTGCATCGACCTATTCCGATCATGCTTTGGTTCTGGTCGCCAATCATGACCTCCATTCCGAGTTCGTCGCGAGGAATTGGGATGCGCTCAGCGCTCATTACGCATTGCCCTTCCCCTCCATGGAAGTTATCGACTATGTGACCGACAAGGGGGCATTCGCTCGCTTATGCAACGATTTGGGCGTTCCTACGCCGGCAACCGTCGTTGTTTCTTTCCGTGATTTCTCCACTGCCGAGGCCTGGGTTGCGCCTAAGATTCCCTTTGCCTTTCCCGTGGTCGCTAAAGCTGCTCGAGGCAATGACTACGATGGGCTGGAATTCGAAGGAAAGCGCAAGATCTGGTTTGTCGAGAGTGCCCAAGAACTCGATGAACTGTGGGCACGTTTGGGAGAGGTCGGTTTTAAGGGAGACTTCGTTGTTCAGGAGCTGATTCCTGGTGACAACACGCAGATGCGCTCGGTGACCGCGTATGTGGACTCGAAGGGACGCATGACGCTGATCGGGTCAGCGCGCGTGCTTCTTGAAGACCATGCTCCGACCATGATCGGTAATCCGGTTGCCATGATTACTGAATCTTTCCCACAGTTGTGGGCGGATGCTCAGCGTATTCTCGAAGCTGCCAACTACCGTGGGTTTGCGAATTTTGACGTGAAAATTGATCCACGCGATGGACGGGCGCTCTTCTTCGAAGTCAATCCGCGAATTGGTCGTAACAGCTGGTACATGACCGCCGCTGGGCACAACCCAATGATTCCGATGGTTGACGACTTAGTTAAAGGTCTTTCACGGGAGCGCGATGAGGTCCACGAGGAGATCTTGTACTCGATGGTTCCCGATCGTCTGCTCATGCGCTACCTACGCGATCCCGAGCTCGCGAAACGGGTGCGTGGTTTGATTCGCAGTGGAAAGCGATTTGACCCGCTGTTCTACTCGCGTGATAGGGATCTTCGCCGATCGGTCACTTTGCATCTGCAAAAGCTCAACCACTATCGCAAGTTCCATCGGTATTACCCTCAAGCGAACGATCGTTCATTCTAAGGGGATTTTTGTCATGTCACAGGTACAGCTCCGCTCGATTACAGCCGAAGAAATGCGTATCGGCGCTGCCGGCGTAACCCCGCTTCCGGTTGAACAATCTGCAATTTGGGAGCAATACGAAGCTGTTGAAGGACGTAAACTTTGGGGTCGCCTCGAGTATTGCGAGGAAGGAAAGCGAATCGCCCTGGTTGCGCTCTACGAGTACTCAATGCGAGGAGCGCGCTATCTGTGGGCGAAACACGGCCCTGTGTGGCTGAAGGAAGCAACCCCTGCACGTGAGCGCGCATTCCGCGATGCTTTGGCCCGCTATGTTCGCGAAAAAGACTCTTCGGTTGTCTTTATTCGTTTGCATGCGACTTTCTCCGCAGACGATCTTCGAGATGTCATGCAGATCATCACCTACGATCGGACGGTCATCATTCGGTCCCACGGTGGTGATGAGGAGAAGATTCTTGCTGATATGACGAAGGAAGGCCGTCGCCAGCTTCGACGTTCCCGAAAGGCCCTTGCGCAGGTCGAAACCAGCATTGCTGACGAACGCGAAGCCGCCGCACAGGACTTCAGTGAATACTACGAAGTTTTGAAGGAAACCGCGCAGCGCGACGGTTTCCACCCGCATCCTCCCGAGGTCTATGCAACGATGCTCAAGGTTTTGGGCGAACAACATTCGCATCTATATGTCCTTCGCGTCGATGGCAAGGTTGCCGCGTGGAACCTCATTTTGGTGAACGATCGTCAGGCCGAATGCTATTACGGTGCAACGACAGCGCTGGCGCGCAAACTTGGCGCGATGCCAGAGCTGGATGTTCAATGCGCACTCACTCTTGGCCCCGATCTTGATCCGCAGGGTGGTATCGATCTTATGGGCATGCACTCGCCTCGCGTGCCGGAGCTTTTTACCGTTGGCAAGTACAAGCTGAACTTTGCCAAGGGCTACACGGATGTCCCCGGAGCGTGGGATCTTCCTTTGCGCCCGCGACTGTACGCGGGGCTGCGTAACTTGCTTTCACTCAAGCGCGCACTGCGTTCGTGACATTGCCGCCTCGGCGGCTACGATAGAAGGGTCCAAGCCTGTCGATTCTCGATAAGAGCGTTTGACGCGCCTTCGTATGCGTGCAGTTGACAGGTAGAGATGGCGCATGTCGCCAGAAACCCGAAGGAGCACAGCTCGTGCCTGTTATCAACGCAACTATTGATGGCGTTGCTGTAGAAATTGAAGAAGGCTGCACCGGTTTGCAGCATTATGCCTCGCGTAGCGACGTCGTCGCTATGACAGTCGATGGAAAAGCATGGGATCTCTCCCGTGAAATCCCATCCGGCGCAACGGTGGAAGCAATTACCCTGAACTCTCCAGCCGGTCTGGAAATCCTGCGTCACTCCTGCACACACGTCATGGCTCAGGCGGTTCAGGAAGTGTTCCCGGACGTCAATCTTGGAATCGGCCCCTTCATCACCGATGGTTTCTACTATGACTTCGGGAATATCGATTCGGTCACTCCTGAACTCATGCGTGACCTCGAAAAGCGCATGAAGCGCATTGTCAAAGAAGGCCAGACCTTCCGCCGCCGCGTGGTCAGTGAAGACGAAGCCCGCGAAGAACTTGCCGATCAGCCCTACAAGCTTGAGCTCATCACCACTAAGGGTGGGGGAGCAGAGGATGCTTCTGTCGAGGTTGGCGGCTCTGAACTGACAATCTACGACAACGTGCGCCGTGACGGCACAACCGCTTGGAAGGACCTGTGCCGCGGCCCCCACCTGCCTTCAACCAGGCTGATCGGCAACGGTTTCGCGCTTACCAAGTCCTCTTCCGCATACTGGCGCGGCGACCAAGCCAACGACCAACTGCAGCGAATTTACGGAACTGCGTGGGCCTCGAAGGAAGATCTTGTCGCCTATCAAGAACGACTCAAGGAAGCTGAGCGACGTGATCACCGTCGCCTCGGTGCTGAGCTTGATCTTTTCTCCTTCCCAGAGGAACTCGGCGCTGGTCTGCCTGTTTTCCACCCCAAGGGCGGCGTCCTCAAGCGTGTCATGGAAGATTACGTGCGCGAAGCCCACATTGAGAACGGATTCCTCTACGTGGGTACTCCCCACATCTCAAAGGAAGATCTCTTCCATACCTCGGGTCACCTTCCCTACTATGCGGACGGGATGTTCCCGCCCATGGATGATGACGGTCAGCTCTACTACCTCAAGGCCATGAACTGCCCGATGCATAACCTGATCTTCAGGAGCCGAGGCCGTTCTTACCGTGAACTTCCGCTGCGCCTCTTCGAGTTCGGCACCGTCTACCGCAATGAGAAGTCCGGTGTTCTTCAAGGACTCACTCGCGTTCGCTCGATCACTCAGGATGATTCACACTCCTATGTGATGCCCGAGCAAGCCGGTGATGAAATTAAGCACCTGTTGAACTTCATCTTGACGCTTCTTCGCGATTTCGGTTTGAACGACTTCTACCTCGAGCTGTCTACCCGCGACACCGATGGAAAGAAGAAGGACAAGTTCATCGGAACCGATGAACAGTGGGAGGAAGCCACCGAGATCTTGCGTCGCTGCGCAGAAGAAACCGGTTTGGATACCGTTCCCGATCCGGGCGGTGCTGCATTCTACGGCCCGAAGATTTCCATTCAGGCGAAGGACGCGATCGGACGTACCTGGCAGATGTCGACTATTCAGTACGACTTCAACCAGCCGCACCGTTTTGGACTGGAATACACCGCTCCTGACGGAAGCCACCGTGAACCGGTCATGATCCACTCGGCGAAGTTCGGCTCGATCGAGCGCTTCATCGGCGTGTTGACCGAACACTATGCAGGAGCATTCCCCGCGTGGCTTTCGCCCGTGCAGGTACGCCTTGTTCCCGTTGCCGAGGCCTTCGATGAGTACGTGGATACGGTTGCTCAGCGGTTGCGAGAGCGTGGTATTCGCGTCGAAGTTGATCATTCCGATGATCGCTTTGGCAAGAAGATCCGTAACGCCGCAAAGCAGAAGGTTCCCTTCACTTTGATCGCGGGCGGGGAAGACCAAGAAGCGCAGGCAGTGTCCTTCCGTTTCCGCGATGGCTCCCAGCTCAACGGTGTTCCCGTCGACGAGGCGGTTGAGCGTATCGCGCACCACATCGCGACCCGCAATAACGCTGATCCCAGCGCTGAGGACTGATAACAATGAGTGACACTCTTCCGACCGAGGACTCACGGGCACTTGCTGGTGTTCCCGACGGTTTTGATCGTTTGTGGACGCCGTATCGGATGGCCTACATACATGGCGATCACAAACCCGCCGATTCCTCGTCGGAAGAGTGTCCTTTTTGTGCTGCGCCATCGCGCACTGACCAGGAAGGGCTCATCGTTTATCGCGGGGACACGTGCTTCGTTTTGATGAATCTCTTCCCGTACAACTCTGGGCACCTCTTGGTCTGTCCCTATCGCCATGTCTCTGACTACACGCAGCTGAGCGATGAAGAACGCATTGAATTGGGGCGCCTGACCGCAACGGCAATGCGAGTGGAACGCGAAACCGCCAACCCCGCTGGATTTAATTTGGGGATGAACCAAGGCGAGGTAGCGGGAGCGGGGATTGCTGCTCATCTCCACCAACACGTCGTTCCCAGGTGGGCAGGAGACGCGAACTTCTTCCCCATCATTGCGCGCACGAAAGCTGTGCCTGAACTACTTGAAGACGCGCGTGCGCGTCTAGCGGCGGCTTGGCCAACGTCACAGGAGAACTAGTGCTCGGAAACCACGGACGTTCAATTACCAAAACGATCTTCACTCCGCTTGCCAGGCTTCTGCTGGCAGCACACGTGACACCAAATATGGTGACCGTTACGGGGACTCTCGTCACGATCGCGGTTGCAGTTTCTACTTTGCCAAGGGGCTATCTCTGGCAGGGGGCGCTCGCGTTAGGAGTCGTTCTATTTTGCGATTCTATTGACGGAGTCCTTGCACGAATGAGTGGGACCTCTTCGCCTTTTGGTGCTTTCCTTGACTCGACGATGGATCGCCTGGGCGATGGCGCTGTTTTTGCTTCTCTTGTTGCTTTTGCCGTTTTTACCATGGAGCCTTCGACAACTCGAACAGTGGCGATTATCGCGGGCCTGATTGCGATTGTTGGCGCGGCGACCGTTCCCTATGCTCGTGCGCGCGCAGAGTCTGTCGGTGTTATTGCCAAGGTTGGGATTGCCGAGCGTACTGATCGATTGATTGTTGCTTTATTGGGAGCCGCTCTTTACGGCTGGGGTGCTCCAGTCTTCTTCTTTGCCGCAGGTCTATGCTGGGTTGCTTTCGCTTCTCTGGTGACCGTTATTCAACGCGTGCACTTCACTGCTCGCCACATTGAACAACCCACGGAGTCATGATGTCGGGTCGCGGCCTTGTGTGGGCGTTTAAAGTCGTTCCACATCTTCCTTTCGGATGCGTCCGATGGCTTGGCCGTCGCGCGGCGGATCTGATGTGTCTTCTCAACGGTTCGAGCGTGCGAAGAATGCGCGCAAACCATGAGCGTTTATTAGGACACCCAATTTCGCGCGTCCAGTTGCGCGAAGCTGTGCGTTCACACGTCAATGCCTACGTCGAACAACTTAGTTTTGGCGGACGCATCGGCGAAGCGCTGCGCAGCCGCGTCGATTTAAGTCAAGCCCAAGGGCTGATCGAACTGAGTTCCTCCGGTCCGGTCGTGCTTGCTCTTGCGCATTCGGGGACATTCGATCGTGTAGGCGCAGCGGTTTGTGCTCAGGGACTGGGGATTCTTACCGTTGCAGAGAAACTGAATCCACCAGAACTCTTCGATGCCTTCGTCAACCTGCGGAGCAATGTTGGCATGGAAATTATCGGTGTGTCGCCGGGGGACAGCGTCTTCCACACCCTTCGTGATCGGGCTGAAGGACGCGCAGGCCTCGTTGTCCCGCTTCTTGCGGATCGCGATATTTCCGGATCAGGGATCGAGGTGGACTTCGGTTCCCGCAAAGCGCTTGTCGCAGCCGGTCCTGCGGCGCTTGCTCGCGCGCTACGAGCACCCTTGGTTGCCGGGGTTGTCTCCGATGCCGATGATTCGGGCCGCCCAGAATTCGTTCGTTTGGAAATTACCGAAAACCTCTACGATCCAGATACCGAAGATCCCGACGTTCCCGAACTGACCCAGCGATGGGTGAATGCGTTAACACCGATTCTTCAACGTAGGATTCGCGAGTGGCATATGATGCAAGCAGTCTTTGTTGAGGATTTAGATCCGGAGCGGTTGGAGAGAGCGCGTCAGCGCGCGGCGCAGAAGGGGCACTAGGTGAAGATCGGAATAGTTAATCCCTACTCCTGGGACGTTCCCGGCGGCGTTCAATTCCACATTCGCGATTTCGCCCTTGAACTGCTTGAACGCGGCCACGACGTCAAGGTTCTTACCCCGGCGAAAAATACAACGGATTTACCCGAGTGGATCACCGCGGTTGGGTCATCCGTCGCTATTCCTTTCAATGGTTCCGTTGCGCGTCTTTCTTTCAGCCCCATTGCGAATGCGCGAACAAAGAAATGGCTTGAAGAAGGCGATTTCGACGTACTTCACGTTCATGAACCCGAGGTTCCATCGATTTCGATGCTGGCTCTTCGAGCCGCAACCGTTCCTGTCATTGGGACATTCCACGCGGCGCTGGACTATTCTTTCTCGCGCTCAGTTTCTTCTCCTGCTCTTGATCCGCTTCTTGAGAAGCTTGCCGCGCGAATTGCTGTTTCTGCCGAGGCGCGTCGCACCCTTGTAGAACATCACGGCGGCGACGCTGTGATCATTCCCAACGGTGTCGACACCCGCTTTTTTGCCGAGGCTGAGCCTAAGGAAGAGTGGGCTGCAACGGTCGATCGCCCGGTTGTTGTGTTCCTGGGACGCTTGGACGAACCGCGTAAGGGACTTCCTGTTTTCGCCGATGCAATCGGCGCGGTCCTTCAGGAGATCCCCGGGGCTCGTTTCTTGATCGCTGGGCGAGGCGGTGCTCACGAATTCCAAGCACAACTGGAGCGCTTTGGCGATTCAGTCGAGTTCCTCGGGGGAGTGAGCGATGAAGATAAGGCCTCGCTTCTCAAAGGCGCGACTGTTTATGTCGCGCCGCAGACTGGTGGTGAGTCTTTCGGGATCGTTTTGGTCGAGGCGATGGCGGCGGGCTGTACCGTTCTTGCCTCTGATCTCGAGGCATTCCGCGCTGTGCTTGACCAAGGCGAATCAGGAGCGCTATTTGCAACGGGTGATAGCGCTGATCTTGCTCGCCAGCTCGTTGCACTGCTCAAGGACTCTGAGCGCTGTAGTGCACTTGCGCAACGCGGCCTGAATGCAAGCCGTCGCTATGGATGGGATACCGTGACAGATCAGGTTCTTGCTCTCTATCAGACCGTTTTGGTCTCAGCTCAGGGACAACCTGCTGATCCTTCGGCTTTAGATTTGCTCCGGGGCCGAAACGGGGGAGATGACAGTGAATAACCCACTCATGCTCCTTATCGCGATTCTGACTGTCGGTTGCCTAGCCTTCGTCATTCGCCAGTCTGCGATTCTTGCGACTCGTCTGGATCGTTTACATTGGCGTATTTTGACGACGCGGGATTCGCTCGCTTTGCTTCTCGATGAGCGTGCACGATACGGGCAAAGGATTGCTGAGTATCCGGACTTGCCATCTGCGGTATCGGCCGAGGTTTCTTCGGCTGCTTGCGCATGTGTACGGCGTGAGGATCTTCCTCTAGTCGCCGATGGCCTCGATAGAAGAAGTACTGAAGCAGCAGCAACAGACGAAGAAACACGAACTCAGTCATTGGCTTATCTTGAAGCGCAGTCGGCGCTTTCACGTGTGCTCCGAAGTGCGATCAATACTGAAGTGCGCGAGAGGATGGAAAACGATCCCTACTGGTCTCGCGAACTTCACCAGCTCGATCAGGTATCGTACAAAGTGCAATTAGCGCGTTCAATGCATAACCTCTACGTCAGCCAGACACGCAAAATTCGGGAGCGTACCTGGGTCAGGCTGGCGCATTTGGCGGGGCATGCCCCCTATGCTGTGAGCGTCGACTTTGATGATGACACCCTTGAAGATGGACTTGGCTATTAAATGAGTGATACTACGGTGCGATGGGGTGGTCCGGGAGAGGACTACCGTCTGAAGAAGATTAAAACCACGGAATCTGAACTCATTCGGCCTGAAGACCCTGCTCCTGAACTTGCCCCGAGTTGGCATATCCCGCAGCGAGTGAAGACCCTGCCTTATCTAGAAATTATCTTTACGCTGCTGGGAACCCTCGGTGTCATTGTGCTCATGGCGACATATGTCGGCACCGGAGGCGTTGTATCCGCTGCAACGATGACTCTTCTCGCCCTGATCCCGCTTGGAATTGTTCTGGGTGTTTTGAATTACCTCGATCATTGGGAACGGGAAGGCTGGAAGGCAAAATTCTTGTGCTTCATCTGGGGGGCAGGTGTTGCGACGGCATCATCTCTTGTCGTCAATACCACCCTGAATCTTGATCTTGCACGCACTTTGGGCGACGCGAATATAGCGACGGTGCTGGTCGCTGTGATCGTCGCGCCTTTTGCCGAAGAACTCTTCAAGGGCCTCGGCATCATCATCTTTATTGTTGCCCGAAGAAACTCAATTAATTCTCGGCTCGACGGATTGATTACCGGTGGTATCGTCGGCGCCGGATTTGCATTTATTGAAAATATTCAGTATTTCCTGAAGTCCAGTTCATCAGGCAGCTTGATGTTGACTTCGACGGTATTTAACCGTGGAATCCTTTCGCCTTTCGTTCACCCGATGGCAACCTCTTTCACGGGAATGGCTATCGCCTTGGTGATTATTCGCTGCTACGGTCCGCTGTGGAGCACAATCCGCGTATTTCTCGGATACCTCACCGCAGTCTTCTTCCATGCCTTCTGGAATTTCCTTGCAAGCGTGAACGATCAAGGAAGCTGGTATGTTGCATACCTGTTCTTTGAAGTGCCCCTTTTCGTCGCCTGGTTTGTATTCCTTCTGATCCAATACTCCCGAGAATTGTCGAATATTCAGCGAGGCCTCATTCCCTATGTCGTCGGAGGCTGGGTCCTGCCCGTTGAAGTGGGTATGGTGAGCGATCGCGCTCAACGACGGAACGCGGTTGAGTGGGCCGCGAAATCCGGATCGGAAGCTCGCAAGTCCATGGATCGGTTCTTGAACGCGCTTGCTGCCGTTGGCCTCGATGAAGCGAATCGCGAAAAACGTCGCCGGCCGGACCCCGGGCGTGATGCTTACGACCGCGCCCTCCTCGACAAAGCGATCCAGGAACGGAGTCGATTCCTCTCATTGACGCAACTGTCCCAAACGGCAGCCCAGGTGGGGGCGTGAGCGCGCACAATTGGCCTCGGGACGCGGAAGGAATCCCGCATAGACGTGCGGCGCGAGTCATTCTTTTTGATGAAGAAGACCGTGTGCTTCTGGTCCGAGGCCACGACGCGGACAATCCCGAGCGCTCGTGGTGGTTCACCGTTGGCGGGGGAATCGAAGATGGAGAAAACGCTCGACAATGTGCGTCGCGCGAGCTTTTTGAAGAAACTGGAATCCGCTTAGCCCCGGAATTATTGATCGGACCTATCGCTCGTCGCCGTGCAGTTTTTGATTTTGAAACAGTCCTTGCGCGTCAAGACGAAGAGATCTTTTATGCGCGTACGCACCGCCAGCAACTGAGTGATTCCCGCTGGACCGAAGAGGAACAACGCGTCATTGATGAATACCGCTGGTGGGATATCCATGATTTTGAGGCTCAATCAAATGACTATGAATTCTATCCAACCCAGCTCATCGAACTGATTCGCGTCTGCCTTGCTGGTTGGGATGGAAGGACTCTCGTCGTCGAATAACTTTACTGGCCTCCGAACATTACCTTCGGAGGCCAGTAAACGTCTCATGCGCAGCTCTTAGCGAGTAACGACGACTCCCTTGGGGACGACAGTAATACCCGATTCGGTGACTGTGAAGCCACGTTCGAGGTCGTGCTCGAGGTCAACACCGACAACCGCTCCCTCTTCGACGACAACTCCCTTATCGAGAATCGTCTTCGAAACGATTGCATGACGGCCCACTCGGGTGCCGTTCATGATGACCGAATCCGTCACCTGTGCCCACGAGTGGACGTAGGTGTTGGGAGAAATGATCGAGTGGTAGACCTCGCCGCCGGAGATAATCACACCGGGGGAGACGAAGGAATCCACAGCGTGACCCATGCGGGAATGCTCGTCGCCATAAACGAACTTTGCAGGAGGCAGAGAGCCATCCAAGAGGGTCATTGTCGGCCAATCCCTGTTGTACAGGTTAAAGACCGGGTGAACACTAATGAGGTCCATATTGGCCTCGTAGTAGGCATCCAGGGTACCAACATCGCGCCAATAATCGCGGTCACGATCGGTAGATCCGGGGACGTCATTATCCTTGAAGTCGTAGTAGCCGCACATACCGCGCTCGACGAACCAAGGGATGATATTGCCACCCATATCGTGCTTGGAGAGAGGATCTTCTGCGTCTTCACGAAGCGCGGCAATGAGTTCTGCCGTTGTGAAGACATAGTTACCCATGGATGCAAGGACCTGATTGGGGTTATCGGGAAGACCTTGCGGGTTCTGCGGCTTCTCAACAAACTTATCGACGTGCCCGTCCTTACCTTCGATGACACCCAAAGAAGGCGCTAGCTCGATGGGCTGACGGATACCGGCCACGGTTGCAGGAAGACCCGACTCGATGTGGTGCTCGACCATCTGTGAGAAATCCATGCGGTAGATATTGTCGGCACCTGTAATCACGATGTAATCGGGATTTTCATCGTCGACGATGTTGAGCGACTGATAGATCGCGTCGGCGCTTCCCAGGTACCAGTGCGGGCCGCGACGCTGCTGAGCGGGCACAGGTGCAATGAAGTTACCGAGGAGAGGAGAGGTATACCAAGTTCGCGTGACGTGGCGGTCAAGCGAGTGTGACTTGTATTGAGTCAGGACGACGATTTTCATGTATCCCGAATTGACCATATTCGAGAGAGAAAAATCGATGAGACGGAAGTGACCACCGAAGGGAACGGCCGGCTTTGCCCGATCCATGGTCAAGGGCATGAGCCGTTTACCCTCGCCTCCGGCTAGAACGATCGCAAGAACATGATTTTTAGCCATGACACAAGAGTATGCGTAAACGCACACTTTTGGTGGCCGATTTTAAAACGTGGCGAAGAACATAGTTCACGCAACATTTCCGCTAAGCTAGAGACATCCGTGCGTCAAAGGAGCTCACATGCGCGTTGATTTGCTGACCCGAGAATACCCGCCACATGTCTACGGGGGAGCGGGAGTCCACGTTACCGAACTGGCCAAAGTTCTTCGCCCTCGGGTTGACGACCTGCGGGTTCAGGCTTTTGATGGTCCTCGCGAAGGAGAAAAAGGCGTCTTCGGCTACGAGGATCTGCCTCAACTTGCACAGGCAAATGCTGCGCTTCGTACTCTTGGAGTTGATCTTGAAATCGCAGCCCAGACGGTTGGCGCTGACCTTGTGCATTCTCATACGTGGTATGCAAATTTTGCCGGACATATTTCGGCTTTATTGAATGACATTCCGCATGTGATTACCGCACATTCCCTTGAGCCTTTGCGTCCGTGGAAAGCTGAACAGCTCGGTGGCGGTTACCGCGTGTCTTCTTTCATTGAGCGTTCCGCCTACGAGGCCGCAGCTGGGGTGGTTGCTGTATCGCACGGAATGCGTGAAGACATTTTGCGCGCTTATCCTGCGGTTGATCCCGATCGTGTGCACGTGATCCACAACGGAATTGATCTGTCGCAGTGGCATGTGCCCACAACGCCGGAAGAAAAGGAACATCAGGCGAAGGTCTTGGCCCAGTGGGGAGTGGATCCCAAGCGGCCGTCGGTGATCTTTGTTGGTCGCATTACTCGCCAAAAGGGACTCCCGTACTTCTTGCGCGCTGCGCGTTTGCTTCCTGACGACGTTCAGGTCATTTTGTGTGCTGGAGCTCCCGATACCCCACAGATTGCAGCCGAAGTTGAAGGACTCGTTGCAGAGCTTCAAGCCACTCGCAATGGTGTCATTTTGATTTCAGAAATGCTTCCGCGCGCCGACCTCATCGCACTCTTGGACTGTGCGACTGTTTTTGTCACTCCCTCGGTCTATGAACCTCTTGGAATCGTCAACCTTGAAGCTATGGCCGTCGGCTTGCCCGTCGTGGGAACCGCAACGGGAGGTATCCCCGATGTCATTGTTGATGGAGAGACGGGATACCTTGTCCCGATCGAGCAACTACACGATGGGACCGGAACTCCCCTTAACCCGGAAGCTTTCGAGCATGATATGGCTGAGCGTTTGATTCAAGTCTTGGCTTCGCCCGAAAGAGCTCGCGAAATGGGACATGCTGGGCTTGTGCGTGCGCGGGAACATTTCTCGTGGGATGCAATCGGTGAAAAGACGGTTGAACTCTATAAACAACTCGTTCACTGAGCCTGATTGATTTGGAAAAGACACACTGTATATCCTGCGAGATACTGAAACAATGGATACCGTGATTGAGCTCAATGATGTCAGCTTGACCCGTGGCGAGACCGAGATTCTTCGTGAAGTTTCTTGGCGTACCTCGCGCCAAGAACAATGGGTAGTTCTGGGGGCAAACGGGGCAGGGAAAACATCCCTTGTTCGCGTCGCCAGCGGAAAAGTTGCGCCATCTTCTGGGCACGCATGTTTTGATGGTGTTCCACTCGAATCATGCCAACCCCAGGAACTGGCAGCTCGTTGCTCTTTGGTATCTCTTTCGAGTACACAACGGCTGCGTCCAAGTACGCGAGTGATTGATGTTGTTCGATCTGCCGCATGGGGCGTTTTATCGCCTTTTGGCGAGGAATACGAAGACGTCGATACCGCGCGCGCACGTGATCTGCTCGCTCTCTTCAGCGTTGCCCAACTTGAAGATCGCCCATTCCATACTCTTTCCGAGGGGGAAAGGCAAAGAATTGTCCTTGCCCGCGGACTGATGTCGGATCCAGAAGTTTTGATTCTCGACGAGCCCGCGGCGGGACTCGATTTGGGTGCGCGAGAATTGCTCATTGCTGCAATGGCCGAGATCATCTCTGGCCGCGCTGCCCCTCAGGTCGTCTTGGTGACGCATCACCTCGAAGAGATTCCTCAGGGGATTACACACGCACTGGTTATGAAAGCCGGTGAAGTCTTTGCCGCTGGCCCTGTTGAGGAAGTCCTAACCGGACGAGTTCTATCTGAAGCCTTTGAACTGGCGCTGAGCGTAGAAAATGACCACGGTCGCTGGTTTGCGCGCGGCCTACCTCGTTGAGTACTAGCTGACTGGAAGGAGCAACAAAATGACGTGGTGGATGTGGCTGCTGGCAGCCCTACTCCTTGGAATCATTGAAGTTCTCAGCATTACTTTCGTGTTCCTGATGTTCGCCATTGGAGCCGTTGCTGCGGCGATTACCGCATTTTTCGGTGGTGGCCTCATTGCGCAAGTCGTAGTTTTCGTTGTGGTTTCGCTTCTCTTGCTCATCGTCATGCGCCCGCTCATGAAAGGACGTATCCAACGTTCGGGTGATGACGTTCGAACGAATGCGGATGCGCTGATCGGAAAGAGCGGCTACGTGACACAACTCGTGGGGGAACGCGATGGTCGCATTCAATTCTCCGGAGGCGAATGGAGCGCACGGAGCACAGGCGAGCTTATCCCCGTGGGTACTCAAATTGAGGTTGTCGCTATTGAAGGCGCAACCGCGGTTGTTCGTCCACTGACAAATCAGCCATTGAATTAATCAAAATATTTCCAAGAAAGGAGTGTGGATTATGGCAGACGATTTTCTCGGATCCGTAGTTGCGATCGTCGCAGTAGTCTTCGTCCTCTTTGTAGCAATTTCGCTGCTGAGAGCCGTCCGAATTGTTCCCCAGTCTGAGGCTTTCGTTGTTGAACGCCTCGGTCGTTTCCGCTCAGTTCTACACGGCGGTTTTCACCTTCTGGTGCCTTTTGTTGATCGTGTTGCAGCGCGAATCGACCTGCGTGAACAGGTGGTGAACTTCCCCTCACAGTCGGTCATTACTGCAGACCAGGCTATGGTCGAGATCGACTCTGTGATCTACTTCCAGATCACTGATCCTCGGAGCGCGACCTACGAGGTTGCTAACTTCCTCCAGGCGATCGAACAGCTCACCGCGACAACCCTGCGTAATCTCATCGGCTCCTTGGACCTGGAAGAAACCCAGACCAGCCGCGAATCGATTAACAAGCAACTCCGTGGTGTTCTTGACGAGGCAACCGGCCCCTGGGGTATTCGCGTGACACGCGTTGAACTCAAGTCGATTGAACCGCCGCCGAACGTCTTGTCCGCTATGGTGCAGCAGATTACTGCTGAGCGTACGAAGCGTGCAACGATTTTGACTGCTGAAGCAGAGCGTGAAGCGCAGATCAAGAAGGCTGAAGGTGCAAAGCAGGCTGCCGTCCTCGCGGCCTCGGCACAGCAGGAAGCGCAAGTGCTGCAGGCTCGGGGTGAGAAGGAAGCCCTCATCCTCCAGGCTGAAGGTGCTCGCCAGGCACAGATCCTGCGTGCACAGGGCGAGGCGGAGGCCATCTCTGTCGTGTTTACGGCCATTAACCAGGGACAGGCTACGCCGGAACTGCTCTCCTACAAGTACCTGGAGATGCTGCCCCGTATTGCAAATGGTCAAGCCTCGAAACTGTGGGTGCTGCCCTCAGATCTCACCGGTGCCCTTGACGCGATCTCAAAGGGCTTCGGTCGTTCCTAAGGAAGACAGATGAAACAGCATCAGGAACAAGTCCTTCGTAGCGTTGCTCAAGAAGACATTCGTCTGATTCGTTTATGGTTCACGGATGTCGCAGGAGTTCTTAAATCGGTCGCCATCGACCCGGGAGAACTCGAAGAGGCATTTGCTGAAGGGATCGGATTCGATGGTTCTTCAATCGAAGGACTGACTCGTGTCTACGAATCCGACATGCTTTTACGTCCTGATGCTGCAACCTTCCAACGGTTACATAACAAAGGTGAGGGCGACGTCCACGGAAGAATGTTCTGCGATGTTCTGACTCCCGATGGGCTGCCCTCTCCCGCCGATCCCCGAGGCGCGCTCGAACGCGCGGTTCAGCGCGCCTCGGAGATGGGGTTCTCGGTTTTTGCGCATCCAGAGATCGAGTTCTATCTTTTACGCCAGCCCGTGGATATCAACCACCTCGAACCCGTTGACCAGGCTGGCTATTTCGACCATGTCACGCGCGGGCTATCCAACGATTTTCGCCGCAAGATTGTTCATGCCCTGGAAGATACGGGAATTCAAGTTGAGTTCTCACATCATGAAGCGGGTCCTGGACAAAATGAGGTGGATTTGCGTGCGGTTGACGCGCTGCGCGCTGCTGACAACATTATGACGGCGAAGACCCTCATCGAAGAGGTCGCACTCTCGGAGGGAATGCTCGCAACCTTTATGCCCAAGCCTTTTGCCGATCAGCAAGGTTCGGGAATGCACACGCACCTCTCGCTTTTCGAAGGTGATGAGAACGCCTTCTACGATCCTTCGGGACGCTACCAGCTTTCCGAAATTGGGCGCTATTTCATCGCTGGCTTGCTTCACCACGCGCGTGAGATTGCAGCAATTACCAACCAACACGTGAATTCCTATAAGCGATTGTGGGGCGTGGGAGAAGCGCCTTCCTTCATCTGCTGGGGACACAATAATCGCTCGGCACTCGTTCGCGTTCCGGCATATAAGCCCACGAAGACCACCAGTGCGCGCATTGAATTCCGAGGCCTCGATCCAGCTGCCAACCCCTATCTTGCCTTCGCTGTACTTATTAGGGCCGGACTTGATGGCATCGAGAAGAAAATGTCACTTGCCGACGAGGCCGAAGACAATGTCTGGCAGCTCAGTGATACCGAGCGACAGATTTTGGGAATTCACCCGCTGCCTTCGTCTCTTTCTGATGCTTTGCGTGCGATGCGCGAATCAGAACTCGTCGCTGAAACTTTGGGTGAGCAGGTTTTTGAGCACGTTTTGCGTGAAAAAGAGAGTGAGTGGCGCGAATACCGTCGTCAGATTACCCCCGGGGAATTGCGGCAATTCCTTAAGGTCAATGGATGATCTCTGACCAGGATCTTCGTCGCTGGGGAGTACATCAACCCGAGCGCGTCCGTGCGCTTCTCGACGAGAGTGGTCTGCTTATTGAAGATCTTGGCCATGCTCTTGAAAAGTGCGCGGATATCGAACAATTCGCGCTCGTGTGCGCGCGTGCTGCTGATCAGTGTCCGCAACTCATCGAGGCCTTGAATTCTGATGCCGAGGCCGCGTGTCGATTTGCCGCGGTCGTAGGCTTTTCCTCGTGGTGGGGTGACTACCTCCTACAGCACCCCGATTTTTTGACGATGCCGCCACCGCCAAGCGGCCTCGGGATAGTTGAGTATCTGCGCCAGGTACTTCCGCAGGGTTGGGAAGAAGATTGCGCAGGCGAAGACTCAAACGCGTGGAGCTTTGCGGCGTGCGCCATGCGTAGCGCTTATCGGCGCGCACTCTTTGAGATCGTTGCCGACGATCTCTTGTCCCCAGATCCCTGTGCTCCGCAGCATTTCCAATCAGTTGCTCGTCGGATTTCAGATCTCGCAGATGCAGCCCTTGAAGCTGCTCTCTACATCGCGCAATGTCTTGAAGACAGGTGCAGGCAGATCCCTCTATGTGTCATTGCAATGGGGAAAACGGGGGGACAGGAACTCAACTATATTTCCGACGTTGACGTCATGTACGTCCTCGGTGATTTTCCCGCTCAGCAAAACGGGGGAGAGTCACAAAGCGCTGAAATGCTTGAACGTGCGACCAAGATGGCCAATATCATCAACGCAGTGTGCTCAAGTCCGGCCAGTGAAGCACCCCTGTGGAGTTTAGACGCAAATCTTCGTCCAGAAGGGCGCGATGGTGCGCTCGTGCGTACCCTCGATTCATTCCAAAGCTATTGGAAACGTTGGGCTCAGAACTGGGAGTTTCAGGCTCTTCTTAAAGCGCGTCCCTGCGCGGGGGACCAACGCACAGGCGAGGAATTTCTACGGCTTGCCTCTCCCTTCATTTGGGAGGCGTCTGCGCGTGAGGGATTTGTTGATGAAGTTCGCAGTATGCGCCTGCAGGTCGAGCGTTCCGTTCCAGAAAAGAATCGGGATCAAGAACTCAAACTCGGCGTCGGCGGATTGCGCGATATCGAATTTTCTGTTCAATTTTTGCAACTGGTCCACGGCAGAAACGATGAGCGTATTCGCCAAGCCTCAACCCTAGATGCGCTCGAAGCACTGAGCGCCGAGGGATACATTGCCCGCAGCGACGCAGCAAGCTTGCGCGAGAGCTATGCCTATCTGCGTACTCTGGAACATCGCTCGCAACTATTGCGTATGCATCGGACGCATAATCTTCCGCATTCTCAATCTCAACTTGAGCGCCTTGTGCGATCTTTATATGGCACTGATACAAGCACGCATGATCTTCACGAGCATTTGCGTTCACTTCGCCGACATGTACGCGCTCTTCATCATTCTGTCTTCTTCAGGCCGATCATTGCAGCCAGCGCGCAGGCCGATGATGACCTGATCCGTTTGGATCCGCAACAGGCTATGGAACGTTTGCGGGCACTCGGTTATCTGGACCCACGTAGCGCTATGGGGCACATTCAATCTTTGAGCACGGGAACCAGCAGACGTGCGATGATTCAACGCCACTTGCTTCCAGTGCTTTTATCGTGGATTGCCGATGGGGCAAACCCCGACATGGGTTTATTGAACTTTCGTGTGCTTTCCGAAGAAATCGGCGACTCGCACTGGTATTTGGCGCTTTTGCGAGACAGTGATTTCGCTGCGTCGCAGCTGTGTCGAGTTCTTTCTGCTTCCGAGTGGCTTGGTGCGCTTCTTCGTCTCTTTCCCGAGGCGGTGTCCTGGCTTGATTCGCCAGAGTTACTGGAGACTCCATCTCAAGAAACCCTTCGCGGACAGATGCTTGCAACCGCAAGGCGCGCGGCCAGCACCGAGGACGCTGTCGAAAAAATCCGTTTAATTCGGACTCGAGAAGTACTTCGAATCGCCTTGCGGGAAGTTACAGGGAACACTTCGGGCATCGGTGAAGCGCTCTCGAGTATCGCGGATGTTTGCCTTCAATCCTCGCTTGAAACACTGATCGAACGGGAAGCAGATGAGTGTGG
The DNA here is from genome assembly GCF_976954355.1 of Actinomyces sp. Marseille-QA0893. Lineage (NCBI taxonomy): Bacteria > Bacillati > Actinomycetota > Actinomycetes > Actinomycetales > Actinomycetaceae > Actinomyces > Actinomyces sp. Marseille-QA0893. The sequence goes on along the minus strand of NZ_CDRJSY010000004.1, from coordinate 176,592 downwards.
GGTGCACGGCCTAGAGCTGTGTGCTCTGGGGAGCTACGGTGCGCAAGAATTAACGTACACCTCTGACCTTGATGTCATCGCAATCATGAATGACGAGGCCAGTAGTGAAGAGGCGAGTGTAGCTCACACTCTTTTGACTCGACTTAAGCAACTGCTCGCGCGTCCCAGCAGGGCACTTACTGTGGCCCTTGATTTCAACTTGCGTCCGGAAGGAAAGAACGGCGCCTTAGTTCGCAGCTGCGATTCCTACATTGATTATTACCAGAAATGGGCGCAAAGCTGGGAAAAACAAATGCTCGTGCGCCTTCGTCCCCTTGCAGGTGGGCCGAACGCACATCGTTTATGGGAGTTCGTCCAAGATTACTGTTATTCGAGTTCTCTGAGCGCTGCAGAGAGACAAGAAATTCAGCTCATGAAGGTGCGCGTTGAACGCGAACGAATTCCCGGTGGAATCGATCCGCGAATGCATGTAAAGCTCGGGCCAGGTGCCCTATCGGATATCCAATGGCTCGTGGAGCTCTTCCAACTGCAATGGGGATATGACGATCCTTCTCTTCGAGTTGCTTCAACCAAATCTGCCCTTGATGCATTGTGTAAAGACGGACATCTATCTTCTCAATCCTACAATCTCATCGAATCAACATGGACGATGGCACAGCGTCTTCGACGCTTGAAAGTAATCGCAACAGGCCCATCGGCTTCCAAGAATGATGTCCTGCCATCGAATGCTGATCAACTCGTTGCTTTGGCAATGCTCATGGGATATTCGCGTGAGAGTCGCTCCCAGATGATTGATCAGTGGCTGGCCGCCTCACGCAAAGTCCGCACGCTTTTTGAGAAACTGTTCTGGGATATCACCTAGGAGAAGAGAAAACGCGTGAAGTTAGTACTTATTCGGCACGGACAAACAGCAGCCAATCTCTCGGCGGCATTGGATACGCGGCTTCCCGGACTTCCCCTGACAGACCTCGGGCAATCACAAGCCCAATCGCTGAGCGAACGCTTCTCCAAGGAAGTTGGAGATCGCCTCGATGCCCTCACAGTTTCAGCAATGACGAGGACGCGGCAGACCGCAGCGCCCCTTTGTGAACGCTATGGTGTCAAACCCCAGGTGAGCGCGCAGATCCGGGAGGTCTCTGCAGGGGACTTTGAGATGTCGTCTTCCCCGGTCGCGATCCGTGTTTATGTTGAAGCCTGCTATGCATGGATGAACGCCAACTTTGCTCATCGCATGCCTGGGGCAGAAGACGGATACGAATTTCTTGGTCGCGTCGTGCCGATTATCCGTGATGTCATGGAGCGTGCTTACCTCTCCGGGGGAGACGAGGGAGTAGGCGGCATTGTGGCGCACGGCGGGTTAATCCGAGTTCTTTCCGCCGTGCTGAGCGAAGACATTCGCCTGGGTGTGAGCCCCACCCAGTTCATGTCAAATACCGGAATGGCGGTTTTTGAGGCCAGTATTCAGGAGTTTCGTCAGCTGGGAGTCGGTGAAGTTGCCAATCTGAAGGCATTGAGCTGGGACGGGCATCAACTGGGCTAAGGCGCGCAACCCCTCCACGGCCTCGGCAATTACTCTTCGCGGGTTGGGGAATCTGAAGGCATCGGGGAGTCAGAGAAATCGCTGACTTCGTAAGGGAAATTTCTGTATCTGAGATAGTCGATGAGGAACTGCCTGTGATCTGCGCACGCGAGCCACTTTTTCGTGCGGCCGGTGTGAATTTTAGGATTCGACCACTCAATGAGAAATTCCGCGGGATTCTCACACTCTCGCGTTGAGCACACCGCGTGCTCAATACCGTGTCCCAAAGCCATGGCGAATCCTCCCACGATGATGCGTCTGTTTCGCAGTGCAAGTCCACTGACAGATCTGTGGCATTGTCCCATAAAACGCGTGCCCGGTGGGGAAGTTTGTAGATGCGCTGTAGACTGACACAGTATTAATCCAGCCCAAAAGGGAGAAGTAATGTCGGGACACTCTAAGTGGGCGACTACCAAGCACAAGAAGGCGGCGATTGACGCCAAGCGCGGTAAGCTCTTCGCACGACTCATTAAGAACATTGAAGTTGCTGCTCGTACAGGTGGTGGCGATCCTGCCGGTAACCCCACCCTTTTCGACGCTATTCAAAAGGCGAAGAAGAACTCTGTTCCCGCAGACAACATCGAGCGCGCCATCAAGCGCGGCTCGGGTGCAGAAGCAGGCGGCGCAAACTACGAGACCATCATGTATGAAGGCTACGGCCCCAATGGTGTTGCTTTCCTCGTGGAGTGCTTGACCGATAACCGTAACCGTGCAGCATCCGATGTTCGCCTTGGTTTCACGCGTCAGGGCGGTTCTCTTGCCGATCCCGGATCTGTTTCCTATCTCTTCTCAAGGCGCGGCGTCATTGAGGTTCCTGCCGCTGAGGGCGTTGATGAAGACCGACTGATGGAAGTTGTTCTTGACGCTGGAGCAGAGGAAGTTGAAGACCTCGGTGAGGGTTTTGTCATCGAGTGTGATCCCAGTGATGTCGTTGCGGTCCGCACTGCGCTGCAGGAAGCCGGTATTGACTACGATTCGGCCGAAACTCAATTCGTTGCCTCTACCGAGGTTGAACTTGACCTCGAAGGCGCTCTTAAGGTCAACAAGCTGATCGATGCACTCGAAGACTCAGACGACGTGCAGAACATCTACACGAATATGTCTCTTTCCGACGAGGTGCGCGCCCAGCTGGAAGAAGAGGAGTAAAGGATGACTGAGCAGACGACCACACGCGAGGTCGGAACTCCGCAGGTGAAGCGGGGCATGGCTCAGATGCTCAAGGGCGGCGTCATCATGGACGTCGTTACTCCTGAGCAGGCAAAGATTGCCGAGGACGCTGGCGCAGTCGCCGTTATGGCACTTGAGCGCGTTCCCGCTGATATCCGCGCTCAAGGTGGCGTTGCCCGCATGTCTGACCCGGATCTCATCGACGGCATCATCAATGCCGTTTCGATCCCGGTCATGGCAAAGGCTCGCATCGGCCACTTTGTCGAAGCTCAGGTTCTTCAGTCTTTGGGCGTCGACTACATCGACGAGTCAGAAGTTTTGACCCCTGCGGATTACTCCCACCACATCGACAAGTGGAACTTCACCGTTCCCTTCGTCTGTGGTGCGACCAATCTTGGCGAGGCTCTTCGTCGCATCAACGAGGGCGCCGCGATGATTCGCTCCAAGGGCGAGGCCGGCACCGGCGATGTATCGAACGCGACCACGCATATGCGTAAGATCCGCGACGAAATTCGCCGTCTCACCTCACTGCCTGAAGACGAACTCTACGTTGCCGCGAAGGAACTGCAGGCTCCCTATGAGCTGGTCGCTGAGGTTGCTCGTGAAGGACGCCTTCCCGTGGTTCTTTTCACCGCTGGTGGTATTGCTACTCCCGCGGACGCTGCAATGATGATGCAGCTCGGCGCAGAAGGCGTTTTCGTGGGCTCCGGCATCTTTAAGTCCGGCAGTCCCGCGAAGCGTGCGGCTGCAATCGTCAAGGCAACGACCTTCTACGATGATCCCGCCGTGATTGCTGAGGTTTCCCGAGGCCTCGGTGAGGCAATGGTGGGTATCAACGTTGACGATCTTCCCGTCGACCATCGATTGGCTGAACGCGGATGGTAACGGTCGGCATCCTTGCCCTTCAGGGCGATGTCGCAGAACATGTGCGGGCGCTGGAAGAATCCGGCGCCCGCGCTGTCCTTGTGCGACGTCAAAGTGAACTAGACGCTGTCGACGGCCTCGTTATTCCCGGCGGGGAATCGACGACCATGTCGAATCTGCTTCTGTCTTTCGGCCTCTTCGATCCGCTATCGAAGAAAATCGCGGAGGGGATGCCCGTTTACGGGACCTGCGCGGGAATGATTATGCTCGCTACGCATATCCTTGACGGTCGAGACGACCAGCGTTCCTTTGCTGCGATCGATATGGTTGTGCGCCGCAATGCTTTCGGGCGGCAGGTCGATTCGTACGAAGAAGATCTTTTCATCGACGGGATTGAAGGCGCGCCTTTCCCGGCGGTCTTTATCCGTGCTCCCTGGGTTGAGTCGGTCGGCAATGACGTGAAGGTTCTTGCCCGCGCGGGGAATCTGCCTGATGGCCCCATTGTTGCTGTTCGCAGCGGCCAGGCCATGGCAACCTCTTTCCATCCAGAGATCGGCTCAGACTCACGATTCCATGACCTTTTCGTACGGATGATCCGCGGAGAAGCCTGAAGATGCGGGTATTGGGTATAGACCCAGGTATTACGCGGTGTGGACTCGGCGTTGTAGACGTCGATGCGACTCGTCGTGCCTCGATGGTTTTCGTTGGCGTTGCGCGTTCGTCAAATGAGCTTGCTCAACATTTTCGATTGGCGAAGATCGCCGATGCGATTGATCGCGTCATTGGGCTCTACCATCCTGAGGTGGTTGCCATCGAGCAGGTTTTTGCGCAAGACAATTTGCGTTCCGTTTCGACAACAATGCAGGTTATGGGCGTAGCCCTTGCTGCAGCGGGGCGCGCGGGGCTGCCGATGGCGATCCATACTCCATCCGAAGTGAAAAGTGCCGTCACGGGAAACGGCAATGCCGACAAAGCGCAAGTCCAGCATATGGTTGCTCGTATTCTCGGATTAGATAAGCCGCCCAAGCCTGCAGATGCTGCGGACTCCCTCGCGATAGCGATCTGCCATGCGTGGCGGGGGACCGGACTTCTTGGAGCTCGATCGGATTCGACGGTTGCAGTTTCCTCTTCAGGAAAGCTCTCTGCGCGCGGACAGCTGACTCCCGCACAAGAAATGTGGGCACAAGCGCAAGCGGCTCAGCGCCGCACCGGCGCGGTCGATCCCAGGCGGCGGCGCAGCTAGGGTATCGTACGTATGTTCGGTCCCATCGATTTGAGGTGAAGTCATGATTTCCAGAGTTCTCGGCACAGTGGCGCAAGTTGGCGTCGACGATGTTGTCGTGGTCTACGGGGGACTTGGCTTTAAGGTCTTCATTGTTCCGCCCTTGGCAAGCGAGTTGCACAAGGGCGATGAGGTTGAGCTCTACACCCACTTAATTGTTCGCGAAGACGCATTGACTCTCTATGGTTTTAAGACCGAAGAAGAACGAAAAGTCTTTGAAATCCTTATGTCTGTGACCGGAATTGGACCTCGAATTGGACTAGCCGCTCTGTCTGTCTTCAGCCCGAATGATCTGCGCCGAGCCGTTGCTGATCAAGATACTGCAACGCTTTCGCGCATTCCGGGAGTTGGAAAGAAAGTCGCCTCGCGAATGCTCGTCGAATTGGGCGACAAACTTGGCCTTCCCGCGCAGCTTCCCGAGGCCTCGGCCCCCTCAGCCGGGGTGGTTGAAGCAGAAGTGAAGGCCGCGCTCATCGGGCTTGGATGGAATGAAACAAAGGCGGAGAGCGTCCTGTCTGAGCTCGGTGGAAACGGGCTTAACGCTTCCGATCTTTTGCGGGCTGCACTCATGAAGCTGGGAGGCGCTAATGGCCGATGAATTTGAGCCCTCGATCAACATTGTTGCTCCGGATGCTGGAGAACTTGAGAGGGCTGCCGAGGCTGCGCTTCGTCCCAAGCGTCTCAGTGAGTTTGTTGGTCAAAGTGTCGTGCGTGATCAGCTTCAACTGGTGCTCGACGCAGCTCGTGCACGAGGTGCGAGCGCTGACCATGTGCTTCTTGCTGGCCCTCCCGGGCTAGGAAAAACGACCCTAGCCATGATTATTGCAGCGGAGATGGGAACCTCACTGCGACTGACTTCTGGTCCCGCTATCCAACATGCCGGTGACCTTGCGGCGATTTTGTCCGGCCTTCAAGAAGGCGATGTCCTCTTTATTGACGAAATCCATCGTCTTGCGCGCACAGCCGAGGAAATGCTCTACCTGGCGATGGAAGACTTCCGCGTTGACGTGGTGGTAGGAAAGGGACCCGGGGCAACCTCAATTCCTTTGACCCTTCCCCCCTTCACTGTCGTCGGAGCAACGACGCGATCGGGGCTTTTGCCGGCGCCTCTTCGCGATCGTTTCGGCTTTACGGCACATCTGGAGTTTTATTCGACTGAAGACCTAGAGATGGTCGTGAAGCGTTCTGCTGATCTTCTCGCTACACCCATCGATGCACAGGCTGCCCATGAAATTGCCTCACGCTCTCGAGGCACTCCCCGTATCGCAAACCGTCTACTGCGGCGAGTCGTCGATTTTGCGCAGGTACGTGGAAATGGGCAACTCACTCTTGAGGCCGCTCGGGGAGCTCTCGAGCTTTTTGAAGTTGATGCCTTTGGTTTGGACCGACTTGACCGCGCCGTTTTGGATGCGATGTGCCGTCGTTTTGCCGGGGGACCAGTGGGACTGACCACTTTGGCTGTCACGGTTGGAGAAGAAGCAGAAACTGTCGAGACGGTTGCGGAGCCCTATTTGGTGCGTGAAGGCTTCATTTTGCGGACGACACGCGGGCGCATGGCGACGGCGAAGGCTTGGAAACACTTAGGGCTTACTCCGCCGCCTGAATCGACGCTTTTTGAGTGATTTTTGTGAACCCGGACGGTATGTCACCGAAAACCAAGCGTAGCTATTAGACTGTATGCGGATAGTTATCGTGCGTATCTGCCCCTAGAAGAAAGACACACCGTGGATTATAAATTCCTGCTCTTCCTTGCCATCGCAGTCGTTGCCATGTTTGTGATGAATGCTCGTGCCCGCAAGCGCATGATGGAGCAAGAAAAAGAAGCAGAACGACGTCGCAACGAAATGATGGTTCCGGGTGCGTGGGTTCGCATGCGCTGCGGATTCTGGGGACGCTTTGTTGACAAAGACGGCGAGATCATCATTCTTGAAACTCCCGGCGGCTCCGAAACCTACTGGGATCAGCGCGCAGTTCTTGAAGTTGCTGAAGAACTTCCCTTCCAAGGCAGTGAGTCTGACAACCAGGACGATACGCAAGAAGAGCCGGAAGAAGAACCTATCCTCGGCTTGGATTCGCAGGAAAACCCCACCGACACGAAGTAATCCCCTAAGGGACCCAAAGGCAGCCCATCGTGAAAACTCAAAAGCGTCATCCATGGCGCGCACTCTTTACTCTCATCTTTATTTTTGTTCTCGGGACAGCCTCGCTTGTCGTCGGAAAACTGACGAACAAGGGTGCTTCCTACACTCCTTCCTTGGCTTTGGACCTGCAAGGTGGAACGCAGCTCATTTTGACCCCAGTTTCGACGGGACAGGGCGACCGAGAGGTTACTGAAAGCGATATCACCGAGGCGATCAACATCATTCGCCAGCGTATTGACGCATCCGGTGTGTCTGAGTCTGAGATCTCTTCTCTGGGTTCGAGCAATATTTCTGTGTCGATTCCCGGTACTCCTTCCCAGGAAACCTTGGATTTGATTCGTTCGTCTTCGCAGATGAACTTCCGTCCGGTTCTGGCGATGCTTCCCGCAGTCAAGCAGTCGGAGGGAACACCTACGCCTTCTGCAAGCCAGGGTGCGGAAGTGACGAGTCCTCAGAACAGTGAGTCTCCTTCTCCTTCGGAGTCTGCATCGGCGTCTCAGAGCGCTTCTCCTTCGGAGAGCGCATCGCCTTCGGCGTCTGCAAGCCCGAGCTTGGTCACTACCGCACTGAGCGAAGAACGCGCTAAGGAACTTGCCGATATCAATAAAGACGGCGTTCTTTCTGATACACCCAGCGAGAATCCAGAAAGTAACTCGGATCTGAAGTGGGCCACGGAGCAGGCTCGCTATGACCTTTTCACTTTGGACTGCACCACTGCTCGTGGCGGACGCACCGAAGCCCCCGCGGATAAGCCCTACGCTGCTTGTGACGCGGATGGGAACATTAAGTACCTTCTTGGTCCGGTTGACGTTTCGGGTGCCAATCTTGCCGATGCAAGCGCCGGAATGGGCGTGAACCAACAGGGGCACACGACCGGTGAATGGATCGTAAACCTCACGTTCAACGACGAGGGTGCGAAGCAATTCGCTGAGGCATCGAAGCGGCTCTACGATCTCAGCCAAGATACTGAGGGCGGTAAGAGCTACGGCAAGCCTGATCGCAACCACTTTGCGGTGGTGCTGGATGGACAGGTGATTACTGCTCCCTCGATGAATGCGGTCATTACGGACGGTAAGGCCCAGATTTCGGGTAACTTCACCGCGAAGACTGCCTCAGCCTTGGCCAACCAGTTGCGCTTCGGTTCTTTGCCCTTGAACTTCGAAGTTCAATCGGAACAGCAGATTTCTGCAACGCTCGGCTCTGAGCATCTTGAAAAGGGTCTGTGGGCTGGCCTCATTGGTCTGCTTCTCGTTGTCCTCTACATGATTTGGCAATACCGTGGCCTTGCCGTTATTTCAGCAGGTTCGCTGCTTGTCGCAGGATGCCTAACCTATCTGGTCATCACGGTTCTTTCATGGGCCGTTGGTTATCGATTGTCACTTGCTGGCATTGCGGGCTTGATCGTTTCTGTCGGTGTTACTGCGGACTCCTTTATCGTCTACTTCGAACGTATCCGAGATGAAGTCCGCGATGGACGTCCACTCAGTGCCGCGGTTGATGAAGGCTGGGATCGTGCGAAGCGAACCATTTTGGTCTCCGATGCGGTCAACCTTGTTGCAGCTGTTGTTCTCTACGTCCTCGCTGTCGGTGGTGTTCAAGGCTTCGCCTTCACCTTGGGTGTGACAACGGTCGTGGACTTGGTCGTGATCTTCCTCTTCACGCACCCCATGATGGAGCTTCTCATTCGCACCGAGTTCTTCGGTGGGGGACACAAGCTCTCGGGTCTCGATCCCGAGCACTTGGGTGCACGTTCGGCAATTACTTATGCCGGCCGAGGCCGTGTGGTTGTTTCAGCGCAGGGTTCCGAATCTGAGCAGCTGGGCGCAGATGGTGAAGTCATGTCACTTGCCGAGCGCAAACGTGCTGCCCGTTTGGCGGAGCAAGAAAAGGCGGAGGCAACTGCCACACCTGAGGTTTCGGACAAGCAGGAGGGAGAAGACCAATGATGAGTTACGCGCAGTGGGGCAATGCCCTGTACTCGGGTGAGAAGTCATATGCGATCGTTCCTAAGCGTCGGATCTTTGTCCGAGCTGCTTACGCCGTTATTGCTGTGTGCATCGTGTTGATTGCCATTCTTGGCCTCAACCGTTCATTCGAATTTACCGGCGGTTCGCAATTTACACTGACCGGTCTGACCAACACCTCGCAGCAGCCGGCATACGATGCAATCCAGAAGGCCAACTTGGCCTCTGAAGTTCGCGTTTCCTCGGTGGGTGTCGACGGTATCCGTGTTCAGACGGAATCCTTGGATTCTCAGAAGACTCTTGCGGTTCGCGAGGCTTTGGCTCAGGCGTACAGCGTCAACGCCAGCGATGTTCAATCCGCTTCGATTGGCCCCTCTTGGGGACGTGACGTGACGGCGAAGGCTGCTCAATCACTGATCATTTTCTTGACTCTTGTTGCCGTTTTGATGACGGTTTACTTCCGGTCATGGACAATGTCGGTTGCCGCGATTTTTGCGCTCTTCCACGATATTGCGATGACTCTTGGCTTCTTCGCGGTTACCCGCGTTGAGGTTTCGCCGGCAACGGTCATCGGCTTCCTGACAATTTTGGGCTACTCACTTTACGACACCGTCGTGGTTTTCGATAAGGTTCGTGAGCTTACCAAGGGAATCAATGATCAGAACCGCTACACCTATGGCGACATGGTGAACTTGGCTGTGAACCAGACGATGGTTCGTTCACTGAACACCTCCATCGTTGCCTTGCTCCCGGTCGGATCCATTTTGATTATTGGATCTTTGCTTTTGGGAGCGGGAACGTTGACCGATATTTCACTTGCACTGTTTGTCGGAATGATCGTCGGCACGTACTCGTCAATCTTTATCGCTTCGCCTTTGCTGGTTATGCTTGAAGAACGCCGTGCCTCTACAAAGGAACACAATGAAATTGTTGCCCGTCGGCGTGAACGCGACGGCGGCAGCAGCGACCATGTCCGCGTTGCACCGGTCCAGCCCGGTCGACGCCTCGCAAATGATGCCCAACCCAAGAGGAAGAAGGCCCGCCGATGAGCGCTGAGCTCGGCAAAGTTGTCAGTGATTTGGTCTTGAGCCACTTGCGAGAGGTTCAAGATTTTCCCGAGGAAGGGGTGCTGTTCCGCGACATCACACCGCTGCTTGCAGACGGAGAAGCCTTTGCGAAGCTCATCGAGCTCCTCGCAGATCACTACCGCGGTCGTATTGATGCAGTAGCAGGTTTGGAATCACGAGGCTTCATCCTCGCTGCTCCCTTGGCTACCGCTCTTGGAATTGGCATGATCACGGTCCGAAAGGGAGGCAAGCTTCCCGGTCCGGTGATCGGTATCGACTACGATCTCGAGTACGGAAGCGCACGTATGGAGCTCAATCCGGGCCTCGTTCGTGAAGGTGCACGTGTTCTTGTCGTCGACGATGTGTTGGCGACGGGTGGAACTGCAGCGGCATCTGTGAAACTGCTTGAGCAGTGTGGTGCGAAGATTGAAGCCGTTGCTATTTTGCTTGAGCTTGAGGCTTTGAAGGGACGCACAAAGCTGGAGCCTCACGTGAAGGTTGAAACTGCTGTCGTTTTCTAATTCAGGCCTTTCATTCCCGCAGATCACTTGTATCATTGAGGAATGAGTGAGCAAAAAGACGATGTGACCCGGCCACCCGCGGCCGGGTCACGTGTGCGTTCAGGACTTGTATGGTTCGGTGCTCGTTCAAAGACGACGACACCCGAGATTGAACCTCTGATCCGCGCCCTCCGTGCAAATCACCCGAAAGCCGATATTTCACTGATCGAGCGCGCGTATCGTACGGCAGAAAAAGCCCATCGCGGGCAAATGCGTAAGAGCGGGGAACCCTACATTACTCACCCGGTCGCCGTCGCCACGATTTTGGCTGAGGTCGGTATGACCTCGCCAACGCTTGCTGCTGCTCTTTTGCACGACACCGTTGAAGACACTGACTACAGCTTGGAACAGCTCACCGCAGATTTTGGTCCCGCAATTGCACAGCTCGTCGACGGCGTAACAAAGCTCGACAAAATCCGTTACGGAGCAAACGCCCAGTCGGAGACTCTGCGCAAAATGATTATCGCGATGAGTCGTGACATCCGTGTTTTGCTCATCAAACTTGCTGATCGCCTCCACAATGCTCGTACCTGGCGTTTCGTACCTGTCGAATCTGCAAAGAAGAAGGCGCGCGAAACGCTTGAGATTTACGCTCCGCTGGCACACCGCCTCGGAATGAACATGATCAAATGGGAGCTTGAAGAGCGCTCTTTCAAGGTCCTCTATCCCGAAATCTACGAGGAAATCGATCATCTCGTTGCCGAGCGCGCTCCTGAGCGAGACGTCTACCTACGCGAAGTAATCACCCAGATTGAAGAAGATCTACGCAGGTCCGGGACTCAAGGCACCGTGAGTGGGCGACCTAAAAATCACTATTCGATCTATCAAAAGATGATCGTCCGGAATAAAGCCTTTGATGAGATCTTTGATCTGGTCGCGGTGCGCGTGCTGGTTGAGACAGTTCGCGACTGCTATGCGGTTTTGGGAGCGCTTCACGGTCGATGGAACCCGATTCCCGGGCGCTTCAAAGACTATATCGCCATGCCGAAGTTCAACTTCTATCAGTCGCTGCATACGACGGTGATTGGTCCCGGTGGGCGTCCGGTTGAGATTCAGATCCGCACCTACGAGATGCACGAGCACGCCGAGCACGGCGTCGCCGCACACTGGAAGTACAAGCAGAATCCGAACGCGAATTCGCTTGAGTCGGATCGAATGAGTGCTGACGAACAGATGAACTGGCTTCGGGCGCTCGTCGATATGGAACGGGAAACCGGCGATCCCGAAGAGTTTTTAGATTCTCTTCGCTACGAGATTTCCGGTGAAGAGGTTTATGTCTTTACCCCCAAAGGCGAGGTCGTTGTCCTTCCGCGAGGGGCTACGCCGGTTGATTTCGCCTACACGGTGCACACCGAAGTCGGCCACCATACGGTCGGCGCGAAGGTCAATGGGCGCCTCGTCCCCCTTGATACTCGGCTTGAATCCGGGCAGACCGTTGAAGTTGTCACTTCAAAATCTGATAAAGCGGGTCCGTCGCGAGACTGGCTGGCCTTTGTTGCATCGCCTCGAGCGCGCTCAAAGATCAAGGGCTGGTTCTCGCGCGAACGTAAGGAAGAGGCCGTCGAGGCGGGCAAGGAACACATTGCGCGTGCTATGCGTAAGCAGAACTTGCCTCTGCAGCGTTTGATGAGTCATGACTCACTGCTCTCTGTTGCTACCTCTTTGGGATATCCCGATATTTCTGGACTGTATGCAGCCGTTGGTGACGGTCATATTTCCGCGCAAAGCATCGTCACGAAGCTCGTTGAAAACCTCGGTGGGGGAGACGGAACGGAGGAAACTCTCTCCGAAGCGATTACCCCCGGAAGCCATCGATCGACAATTGGTGAATACAGCGCAAAGGGACAGGGTGTCTCTGTCGCGGGTATGAATGCCAATGACGTTTGGGTCAAGCTTGCACGTTGCTGCACGCCCGTACCGGGCGACGAGATTATCGGCTTCATCACCCGCGGCCAGGGCGTGTCAGTTCACCAGAGTTCATGCCCCAATGCGATCCGTCTCCAGGGACTACATCCGGAGCGCTTCGTGGAAGTGTCGTGGAGCGGTGAGCACTCACATGCCCAGTATCTCGTTCAGATTCAGACCAAAGCCTTGGACAGGCCAGGACTCTTGGCTGATATGACGAAGGTGATGACCGATTATCGCGTGAACATTCTTTCGGCATCGACGGTGTCGACGCGTGATCAAGTTGCGACGGCGCGTTTCAGCTTTGAATTGGCAGAGATTAGCCACCTCAATGCCGTGCTATCTGCTTTGCGTCGGGTTGACGGGGTTTTCGAAGCGGTGCGAGTATCGACCTCTGCGGCACAGTAACCGCGTATCGCTTCGTGGAATCCTAGTGAAACGTCACACCTTTTTTTATGAGTTTGGCGGCTATTTCATTTAGGATGGATGCGTACCGTTGATGGTATGCCTGTGTGGAGCCCCCACGCACCGCGTCGGATGGGAAACTGTCCCAACCTCTAAGGAATATCGTGACCACTTCGCCTGAACCGCAGGCCGTTGAGCCTGAAGTTGCCGCTGCACGTACTGTCGAACAACCAGGAACCCAGGAAATGTCGACCGATTTTGGTCGGATTGACTCGCAGGGAAATGTGTGGGTTAAGGACGGCGAAGAAGAGCGCATGATTGGCTCTTTCCCCGAAGGCCTGCCCGCAGATCCCTTTGCTCTGTATACGCGTCGTTACGCAGATCTTGAAGCTACGATCAAGCTTTTCGAAGATCGACTCGCTTCACTTGGTCCCAAGGAAATTGACCAGACTTTAGCAACCCTCAAGGAGGCAGTTGCCCTTCCTAACGCAATTGGCGATTTGCCGGCATTGCGTGCGCGCGTAGCCGCTGTCGAAGAACGTGCCCAGGCACGTAAGGAAGAGGCAAAGGAAGAGCGTCGCCTCGCAAAGGAACAGGCACTTGCCGAACGTACCTCTCTGGTCGAGCGCGCTGAAGCGATTTTGGCCAAGGAATCTTCGAAGATTCATTGGAAGCAATCAGGTCAGCTGCTTCGCGATCTCCTCGAAGAGTGGAAGCAGATGCAGCGCAGGGGTCCGCGCCTCGATAAGAGCACTGAGGACGAGCTCTGGAAGCGTTTTTCGGCAACCCGTACGCAGTTTGACCGCCGTCGCCGTCAGTACTTCTCTGAACTTGATGAGCGCCAAGGTCAGGCCAAGCGCGTGAAGGAAGAGATTATTGCTCGTGCTGAGGCGCTGAAGGATTCGACTAATTGGGGTGAAACTTCAGCTGCTTTCCGCGACCTGATGGAACAGTGGAAGCGCGCACCGCGAGCGTCCCGCCGTGAAGACGACGCGCTGTGGGCGCGGTTCCGTTCCGCTCAGCAGGCCTTCTTTGATGCTCGTCACCGTAATGATCTTGCAGTTGATTCCGAGTACCAGGCGAACTTGAGTGCAAAGGAAGAACTCCTCAAGGAAGCTGAAGCACTGCTTCCCATCACGAACCACGAGGAAGCTAAGTCTGCGCTTCGTTCGATTCAGGATCGTTGGGCAGAGATCGGTCGTGTTCCTTCTGAGCACTTCCGAAAGATCGAGTCTCGACTGCGCGCCGTTGAAGATGCTTTGCGCCAAGCGGAAGAAGCTGAGTGGCGTCGAACGAACCCCGAAACGCGCGCGCGTGCAACGGGAATGCTTGGACAACTTGAAGAACAGCTTGAGCAGCTGCGCGAAGACCTTGAGACCGCTAAGGCACAGGGTGACGATGCTCGCGTTCGTGAGTTGACGCAGGCCTTGGAAACCAAGAAGGCATGGTTCGACCAGATTTCCTCGACGCTCTCGTGAGCCAGGGAATTCGGATCCATGTGATCCCAACGCCCTTCTATGGTGCGAATTGCTACGTCATTTCGCCCCGAAGCGAAGGTAACGCGCCGGTTCAGTCTCTTGTTGTCGACCCTTCGTTCGGCGCTCGCGAAAAGATTCGAGAGGCACTGGAGGAAGACAACGCCTACGTGGGTGCGGTGTTGGCGACACACGGTCATGCCGACCACGTCTGGGATTGCGCAGAGATCGCCTCGTGGGCACCAGATGGTCCCGCTCCGGTGTGGATCCCCGGTCCTGACCTGTACCGCTTGGACGACCCGGCCTCGTACGTGAGCCTTCCGCTTCCTGAGGAAGTGAATGTGCCGTGGGTGAAGCCTGCGCTCATCAAAGAATGCCCAGTCGATACTCTCGAGTACGTTCGAGGTGTCTACTTGCGTATGGTTCCGGCCCCCGGACACACCGAAGGTTCAGCGCTCTTTTTGGGCGCATCGGAGCTCACTGTGTTCTGGAACGGTACTCGCGCTTTAGATACCGAGGTCGTTGTTCCTTGGGCGCTCAGTGGTGACGTCATTTTCGCGGGCTCTGTTGGCAGAACCGATATGCCCGGTGGTGACGAGACCCAAATGCGTCATTCCTTGCGTACGCTCGCCAATGTGATCGACCCGCAGACGATTCTCTTCCCTGGACACTCGGTTGCAACGACCATGGGGGATGAGCTGGAGTCAAACGCCTACCTTAGGCGCGCTCGAAGCATCGGTTAGGTACTTGCGCCGACATGTGAGCCGGCGCGTGAAAGAATAGGACTCATGGCACGTACTTCACTTTCAGGTTTCCCAGAGTGGCTCCCGCAGGGGCGCATCGTTGAACAGGCGATTTTGGACCACATTCGTTCGGTTTTCGAGCTTCACGGATTTGCGGGAATCGAAACTCGAGCTGTCGAGACTCTTGAGCAGCTTCAATCCAAGGGTGAAACCTCGAAAGAAATCTACGTTCTGGACCGTCTTCAAGCACTGAAGGAAGAAGGTGGACGTTCCTCAAAGGAACGCCAAATGGGCCTTCACTTTGACTTGACTGTTCCTTTTGCGCGTTACGTGATCGAGAACGCCAACGAGCTCGATTTTCCGTTTAAGCGTTATCAGATCCAAAAGGTCTGGCGCGGTGAACGTCCACAGGACGGGCGTTTCCGCGAGTTTACTCAGGCAGATATTGATGTTGTTGGTCTGGGTGAGCTTCCCTTCCACTACGAAGTGGATCTGCCCTTGGTGATGGCAGAAGCTTTGATGTCTTTGCCGATCCCTCCCGTTCACGTCTTGGTCAACAACCGCAAGGTTGTCCAGGGAATTTGTGAGGGTCTCGGCGTCGATGACGTTGAGTCTGCACTTCGCGGCCTCGATAAGCTCGATAAAATTGGACCCGAAGGTGTGGCTGAGGAGCTTGCCGAGGCCGGGCTTGAGCAGCCGCAAATTGAGGTGCTCTTGCGTATGGCGCAGATCCGTACCGAGGATTCCGAGCATCTGCGCTCGGAGGTGAACGCGCTGGGCGTATCGAGTGAAACACTCACTCAGGGCTTGGATGAACTGTGCGCATTGGTTGAGCAGGCTGGGGCAGCGATGCCGGGTGTTGTTCTGGCTGATCTGAAGATTGCTCGTGGACTGGATTACTACACGGGGTCCGTTTACGAAAGCGAAATCGTTGGGCACGAGGACTTGGGATCGATCTGTTCCGGCGGACGTTACGATTCTCTTGCCAAGGACGGAAAGCGAAGCTATCCCGGTGTCGGCCTCTCTATCGGCGTGTCTCGTTTGGTGTCACGAATCCTTTCGCAGGACATGGTGACAGCTTCTCGTAAGGTGCCTACCTGCGTTGTTATCGCAGTTGCTGACGAGGAACAGCGTCAACACTGCAACGCTCTGGCGACGATCCTGCGCAAGCGCGGGATTCCCACCGATGTTGCCCCCAGTGCGGCGAAGTTTGGCAAACAGATTAAGTTTGCTGACAAGCGGGGGATTCCCTTCGTATGGTTCCCGGGAAGCGAAGGCGAAGCGGATACCGTCAAGGACATCCGTTCAGGCGAGCAGGTTCAAGCCGATATCTACAATTGGCAGCCTCCGGCAGAAGACCTTCATCCCTCGATTGTTCCTACGCAAGACTCGAACGACTAAGCTTCAGGGTGCCTTCGGTGTGCGATCTCACCGGAGGCACCGCTGTCTTCACGCCCAAGTAACTGATAGCCTTGCAAGGCAACGAGGCGCAACCCAATGGTGGTCGAGTGCGTCTCGGCGGTGAAAACGGTGTGGGGTCGCGCGTCATCCGTGAAGTCGACCCAGAGCGACGCTAATTGTAAGGAAACTTGTGTCCACTGCGCCCGAAAACGCCACTGAAACGACCTTTGCTGATCTCGGCCTCCCCGATGATCTTCTCGCAGCCATTACCCAGATGGGGTATGAAGTTCCCACTCCGATCCAAGCCGAGGCAATTCCTGCACTTCTCGAACTGCACGATGTCGTTGGAATCGCTCAGACTGGCACGGGAAAGACCGCTGCATTTGGCTTGCCTCTTCTTGCCGTGATTGATTCAGATGAACGCCATGTGCAGGCACTTGTTCTTGCCCCCACGCGTGAGCTGGCAATGCAATCCGCACAGGCAATTTCGGATTTTGCTTCTCATAGTCGTGATATCGATGTTGTCCCGGTCTACGGTGGTTCCGCCTACGGACCGCAGATTGGCGCGCTCAAGCGCGGAGCCCAAGTTGTTGTAGGAACACCGGGGCGCGTCATTGATCTGATCGAAAAGGGTGCCTTGGATCTGAGCCAGGTCTCAATGCTTGTCCTTGACGAAGCTGATGAAATGCTTCGTATGGGATTCGCAGAAGACGTTGAAACCATTACGTCTTCTGTTCCTTCGGATCGCCTCACTGCGCTTTTTTCCGCGACTATGCCCGCCGCAATCGAAAAGATCGCACAGACGCATCTCAAGGATCCCCTCAAGATCGCTGTATCCGAAGAGTCATCGACGGTTGATACTATTCACCAGACCTATGCGGTGGTTCCCTACAAGCACAAGATCGGTGCTTTGTCACGGGTCCTAGCGACGCGAGCGCAGCACCAGAGCAACGAAGAATCCGACGCAGCGATCGTTTTTGTTCGCACGCGCCTCGATGTCGAGGAAATTTCACTCGAATTGAATTCTCGAGGATTTAAAGCGGCGGGTATTTCCGGTGACGTGGCACAAACCGAGCGCGAGCGCATGGTCGAGCGCTTGAAGAACGGTTCTTTGGACGTTTTGGTTGCGACCGACGTTGCTGCACGTGGCCTCGATGTCGAACGCATTGGTTTGGTCGTGAACTTCGATGTGCCTCGTGAAGCTGAGGCCTACGTTCACCGAATCGGACGAACAGGGCGCGCGGGACGTCAGGGGCGATCGCTCACCTTCTTCACGCCTCGTGAGCACTCTCGTCTTCGCAAGATTGAAAAGCTCACTGGAACTCAGATGGAAGAAGTTGAGATTCCTTCTCCCGCTGCGGTTTCCCAGTTCCGAGCCAGCCGGATTCTCGATTCGATCGGCGAGCGAATCGAGAAGGGACGTTTGGATCTCTACCGCACACTTCTTGACGAAATTCACGATACAACCTCGCTCGAGATTGAAGATATCGCCGCCGCACTCTTGGCCAAGGCCGTTGGTGATGAGGGGCCGAATGCACGAATTGCTGACGACCGACGCGGAAACGGCAAGATTCGCCGCGAAGAAGAACTCGATGAGTCCGGAGAATTTGCTCGGGCGAGCTTTGAAGGCGGCCGTGATCGTGAGCGTCCGCTTAAGGGACGTAAGACTTCGACAACGCCTCGTCACGCGGTGGGAACCGGTACTCGCTACCGCATTGAGGTCGGTAAGAAGGACCGCGTCAAGCCCGGTGCCATCGTCGGTGCAATCACCGGTGAAGGTGGTATTTCAGGGGCAGATATCGGCCACATCGATATTTACCCGACTTTCTCTTTGGTTGAGATTCACACAGATCTCAGTGCAGATTCCATGACGCGCATTTCCAAGGCTCATGTTTCTGGACGAGCCTTGCGAATCCGTGTCGATGAAGGCCCCGATGGCAAATCACACGCGCCTAAGAAGAGTCCGATTGCGCGTAAGGAATCCCGAGAAGGCAGCCATCGCCTCGACCGGGGACGCGGGCGTCATCTTCCGCATTCTGAGGAGCACCGCTTTGATGATCGCCGAGGCGAGCGTCGCTTTGGGGATCGCGAACGTTCGACGCGTGGTGGTCGCTTTGCGCAGCCGCAGCGCAAGTCAGCCTCGAAGAAGGTAGCTAAGCGCCGCTTCGGTCGCTGAGTCGGACGAGGAACTTACACGGACGCGCGGGGGAGGAGGTCTTCCTCGCGCGTTCGCATTGCTGCGAAGACTCCCACGACAGCGATCGAAAGCGCGATGAAGGTTGCG
This sequence comes from Actinomyces sp. Marseille-QA0893, assembly GCF_976954355.1. Classification (NCBI taxonomy): domain Bacteria; kingdom Bacillati; phylum Actinomycetota; class Actinomycetes; order Actinomycetales; family Actinomycetaceae; genus Actinomyces; species Actinomyces sp. Marseille-QA0893. The sequence goes on along the minus strand of NZ_CDRJSY010000004.1, from coordinate 157,755 downwards.
GGAAGATAAGCAATGGGACCCGTGAAGCCAATAGCGTTCCAGAGAGCTAGCGCAAGAGAGACAAAAGCAAGCTCGACGGCTGCGCCTGCTGAATCAGCAACCTGAAGCCACGAAGATGCCCGTCCGTGCATTGAAGGATCGGTTGAACCCAAGGTGAAGTCAGAAATCGTTGAGTGCGTGAAACCGACACCGATACCAGACAAAAGCCAAGCAATAAAGACAGGCCATTTCGGTAGGGACGGGTTGAGAAGCATCGACAGGGGAGCAAGACCGATCACGATCATGCAGGAACCAATTTTGGGAAGCAGAAGGCGCACGCGTCGATTCTTAAACTGCGACTGAATGAAAGCGCCGCTCGCCCATGAAAGCGTCGCGATAGTAACGGCAAGTGAAGCCGTATTCGCGCTCCACCCGTGGATGCGCTGAAGAAGAAGCGGCATGACGACTTCCGCACCGGTCACTGCCCCCATCATGAGAAGACGCGTCATGACAAGAGCGGGGATTCCGCGCTTGAGCCTGAAGGTTCCCTTTGGGAGCAGACGAGGCAGGGTAAAGATTGAGAGCACGAAGCCGAGGGCTCCAACCGCTGACATTGCCCACACCGACTGGAAAGTTCCCGAGATCTGTAAGAGGAAGACACCCAAACCTGAGCCCAAAGCCAAGCGAAGGAAACGCGCAGAGGGGAGACGCCCCTGAGGCGTACTGACCAGTCCCTTGAGAACCGAGTGCAAGGGAATGGCTCCAAAAATTGCCAGGAAGGGTGCGACTCCGAAAACAATTCGCCATCCCCAATAAGTCGCGACGAATCCGGCAAGAGCGGGCCCGACTAATGCGGGGAAGACCCACGAGAGTGAGAATGCTGCAAAATAACGCGGACGGTGCAGGGGAGTGGCTATCGCCCCGACAAGCACGTAGAGGGGGACGATGATAAATCCTCCTCCAAGACCCTGGACGAGACGGCCAAGAACGAAGACTGCGATATGGGGTGAAAAGGCGCTGATCAGTAATCCGACGCAGAAAAGTATGAGTCCCCATGCAAAGACTTTTTTGACACCGATCGCGTCGCTGAGTCCACCGGCGAGAACGTTGGCAATGAGGTTCGTAATGAGCGCGGTTCCCGAGGCTACTGCAAACCAAGAGTCTGCATGGAAAGACGCAACGACGTTCGGCATGATTGTCGTTGTTGCAAGCGATTCAAAAGCGGAAAGCGTGATCAAGATGACTGCGGAGAGCATGAGCCCTTTTTCGGCACTCGACCACGCCTGAGAATCGGAGCGTGAACCCATAGCAACACACGTTACACACTTTCGAGGGTCACTTCTACAATGCTTGCCTGATCAACTGCACGTGCGCACAGGTATTTTCCCGGCTCATCGGCGCGAAAGGAGTATGATGTCCGTGCCGCCGCTCGTCTCGCGGATGGTACCAACGAAAGGAAAAACAGTGCTTCGCACTCACAATATTGGAACGCTTGGCCTTGACCTTGTCGGCCAAACCGTCACCCTGACCGGATGGGTCGATCGACGCCGCGACCACGGCGGCGTGGCATTCATTGATCTTCGTGATGCCTCGGGAATTGCACAGGTGGTCGTTCGCGATGAACGCGTTGCCCACGAACTGCGCAGCGAGTTCGTTTTGAAAGTAACCGGAGAGGTCTGCGCTCGCCCCGAAGGCAATGAAAACCCGAATCTTGCAACGGGCGCCATTGAAGTGATGGGCGATGACATTGAGATTCTCAATACCTCGGCACCTCTTCCTTTCCAGGTTTCTTCCAACGCTGAAGATTCAGGCAATGTTGGTGAGGAAACCCGACTGAAGTACCGCTACCTCGATCTGCGCCGCGAACCGGAACAATACGCGTTGCGCCTGCGCTCGAAGGTCTCACGTGCGGCCCGCGATACTCTTTACGCTCACGATTTCGTCGAAATTGAAACGCCGACGCTGACACGTTCCACACCCGAAGGTGCGCGTGACTTCATTGTTCCTGCACGTCTGGCTCCCGGTTCGTGGTACGCGCTTCCGCAGTCTCCTCAGCTTTTCAAGCAGATGCTGATGGTCGCCGGAATGGAACGCTACTTCCAGATCGCGCGTTGCTACCGTGATGAGGACTTCCGCGCGGACCGCCAGCCCGAGTTTACCCAGCTTGATATCGAGATGAGCTTCGTCGATCAGGACGACGTGATCGCAGTTGCCGAAGAGATCATGAAGAATGTCTGGGCGCTCATTGGCTATGACCTCCAGACTCCGATTCCTCGCATGACCTTCAAAGATGCCATGGAGAAGTACGGTTCGGATAAGCCTGACCTGCGTTTCGGGTACCAGCTTGTTGACCTGACCGAGTACTTCAAGGACACGACTTTCCGTGTCTTCCAGGCACCCTACGTCGGCGCGGTTGTTATGCCCGGTGGTGGTTCTCAGCCTCGCCGTACCTTCGACAAGTGGCAGGAATGGGCCAAGGCGCGCGGCGCCAAGGGACTTGCTTACGTCACGATCGACGACGAAGGAAACCTGGGCGGCCCGGTTGCAAAGAACATTACCGAAGCTGAGCGCGCTGGCCTCGCCGAGGCAACTGGCGCCAAGCCCGGTGACTGCATCTTCTTCGCTGCCGGTAAGCCCACCGCCTCGCGCGAGCTGCTTGGTGCCGCTCGCTTGGAGATCGGCAAGCGGTGCAACCTTATCGATCCCGATGCTTGGGCGTTCACGTGGGTTGTCGACGCACCTCTGTTCAAGCCGACCGGAGATGCCGAGGCCGAGGGTGACGTTGCGCTTGGACACAGCGCATGGACGGCAGTCCATCACGCCTTCACTTCGCCAAAGCCCGAATGGCTCGACACCTTCGATCAGGATCCTGGAAACGCTCTGGCTTACGCTTACGACATTGTCTGCAACGGTAATGAAATCGGTGGTGGCTCGATCCGTATCCATCGTCGTGATGTCCAAAACCGTGTCTTTAAGGTGATGGGAATCGGAGAGGAAGAAGCACAAACACAGTTCGGGTTCCTCCTCGATGCCTTCAAGTTCGGTGCTCCGCCGCACGGTGGCATTGCCTTTGGGTGGGACCGAATCGTGTCCTTGCTGACCAAATCCGAATCGATTCGTGACGTCATTGCCTTCCCGAAGTCGGGTGGTGGCTATGATCCGTTGACCGATGCTCCTGCACCCATTACTCCTGCACAGCGTAAGGAAGCTGGCGTTGACGCGAAGCCGAAGAGACGCGGTGAGGAAGATGCTCAAGCGTCAGGCGAAAAGCAGGGCGCCTAAGGAATTGATTTCTCAGTGATTTTGGGGTGGATGATGCGCATCATCCACCCCAAAATTCTGATGAATGCAAGTAGGCACAAGGCCTCTCAAAGGATTAGGCTAGTCCTTCAGCAGGACTCGATGCCGATTCCCAGGAGTGAAACGAGATGGCTATTCTTCCCCCGCATCTTTTACCGTCCGCTGTAGTTGCACCACCTTCTCAGCAGGTGGTAAGCGGGACATGCTGGAGAATTCAGGTCCTCTCGGACACAGTGATTCGGCTTGAGTGGGATCCGCGAGGAGACTTTGTTGATGGGCCAACTCAGATGATGGCTCAGCGAGAGTGCGTTTCTCCGAAGGAACTGCGTATCGACCGTGACCCCTCGGGCTCGATCACTATTGAAACTGCACATATGCACTTTCACTACGACGGTGAAGCTCCCAGTTCTAATGGACTCTGGGCACAGGTACGCGAAGAAGACAGCTGGGGTGGAACGTGGCGATGGGGGACAGACCGGGAGTTTCCTTGGCTTCAGGGTCGAAACCTGCGAGGGACCTGCCGCACTCTTGACACGGTCGATGGCAGATGCGAACTCGACCGAGGGGTCGTCGATGGCCGGGGAATAGTCTCTCTTATGGACGACACCTGCCCGGTGGATGAAGACGGTAACTTCTTGCCTTCACGGCCCGAGCATACAGATATTTATATCTTTGCAGCAGGTGGAGATTTCCCCGAGGCCGTTCGTTCTTTCTATCGTCTGAGCGGGCCTCAAGCGATTCTTCCTCGCTTTGCCTTGGGCAATTGGTGGAGTCGCTATCACCGATACAGTGAAGAAGAATATCTGCGGGTTATGGATGATTTTGCTTCCCGCGCGGTCCCTGTATCTGTTGCAGTGATCGACATGGATTGGCATATCACTGAGCCTCCGGAAGGAGCAGGCTCTGGGTGGACTGGATACACCTGGGACCCGCAGCTCTTCCCGAATCCCGAGCGTTTCCTCTCCTCCCTTCATTCGCGTGGCCTTCACACTTCGCTGAACCTGCATCCAGCGGATGGAATCCGTTATTTCGAGGACGGATACGAGCGTCTTGCGACTCGCATGGGAATTGACCCCGAGTCTCGTCAGACGGTGCTTTTTGATCCTGCGAATCCGGAGTTTATGCTCGCCTATTTTGAAGAGATCCTGCATCCTCTTGAGGATCAGGGAGTCGATTTTTGGTGGGTTGATTGGCAGCAGGGAGAACACACTTCAACACGTGGCCTTGATCCGTTGTGGGTACTGAATCACTACCACTATCTCGATAGCGCGCACCGCCATGGGCGAGGACTCACTCTTTCGCGCTACTGCGGTCCGGGTTCTCAGCGCTACCCGCTGGGCTTCTCCGGCGATACCTATATCACGTGGGACTCTTTGAACTTCCAGCCGGAGTTTACTGCGACCGCTTCGAATATCGGATACGGCTGGTGGAGTCACGATATTGGCGGCCATATGCTTGGGCGTCGTGATCCCGAATTGGAGACGCGTTGGGTGGAAAGCGGCGTCTTTAGCCCGATCATGAGGCTTCACTCATCGAATAATCCCTTCACTCGCAAAGAACCCTGGGTCTTCGATGAGCCGCACTGCGATATCCAAGAGGAATATCTGCGCCTGCGACACCGCCTGGTCGGGTATTTGCATTCCGAGCAGCTTAACGGACGTGAAGAACTGCTCCCGCTGATCCGCCCGATGTATTGGGAACATGATGGCCATGAGCAGTCATGGGAAGTCCCCAATTGCTTCCGTTTCGGTAGCCAGATGATTGTCGCGCCGGTGACGTCTCCTTCTTACGAGGCCACCGGTAAGAGCGTGAGCAACGCTTGGTTGCCAGAGGGAACCTGGGTTGATTTGATGGCGAATCTCGCCTATGCGGGAGATCGAACGATCGCGTGTTGGTCCGATCTGGGGCGCACTCCGCTTTTTGCTCGGGCGGGAAGTGTTATTCCCCTGTGCGGTCGCGCAGCGAAGCCTGAATCGGACGGTGTTCTTGGAGCCTTGGGACGCCAATCATATGTCGGTGTTGAGAATCCTGATGCTCTTGAGATCTTGGTTGTAACAGGTGCCGATGGCGATTATGAATTGCTCGAGGACCGTGACAGTGATGAGAGCCTCGTTCGAACAAAGATTCACTGGAATGATAATGAGGGAATCTTGCGAGTCGAGGCAGCTGTGGGAGATTTGGGATCTCTTCCCCAGCAGCGAGAACTGTCTCTTCGTCTTCTTGGCCCGAACGTCCACGCCGAACTCATAGAGTTGGGGACTTTCCTTCCGGCGCAGGGCGCTCAATTCCTGGTGACCCGTGAGGCTATGAGCGAAAAAGACAAGCGTACGCGCGAAATCCATCGGATTTTGACACACGCCCGCTGTGAGGTTGAACTTTTGACCCGCTTGGACTCATGCTGGAACCAAGGGCTTGGCAGTTTCCTTGCAGCTCTTAATCATGAGGATATTCCGCACGATCTGCGCGATGCTTTGACTCAGATTGCCATTGCGTCAGACCTCGAGTGAATGAAGGAACATCATGTCTTTTGTTGAAATTCATCCCGAGAATCCGCAGACTCGCCTTGTTGATCGCGTCGTCGATGTGCTCAACTCCGGTGGGCTAGTTGCTATACCGACAGATTCGGGTTACGCGCTCGCGTGTGTACTGGGAAATAAATCTGGAATTGATCGTATCCGCGTCATTCGTCGCCTTGACGAGAAGCACAACTACTCACTTCTTTGTGATACTTTTGCGCGCCTTGGTGACTTGGTCATTATGGACAACTCGCAGTTTCGTGCGATGAAAGCCTCGACTCCGGGGCCTTATACCTTCATTCTCCCCGGAACTAAAGAAGTTCCCCGAATGACGCTTAACAAGAAGAAGCACACTATTGGTGTACGTATTCCAGACCACCGCGTCGTTCAGTCAATCCTGTCTGCCCTCGGCCAGCCTCTGGTCGCTTCATCGCTGATTCTTCCAGGGCAGAGCGACGTTATGAGTGATGGCTTTGAGGTTGATGACAAGATTGGCTCTCAAGTTGACCTAGTCGTTGTGGCACCGGTCGGCGGTGACGAGGCAACATCGGTTATTGATTACACCGATGGTAGCGCGCGTATTGCCCGGCGTGGAGCTGGAGACTTAAGTTTGTGGGAGTAACAGCACATCTCTTCTACGCGCATTATTGCCGGAATCGACAGTGAAAACAGATAGCATGAGAGGGTTATGAAAAAGCTATCCCTCAAACTGTCGGTCCTCCTTGGAATCACGGTTGTTGCCCTTATCGCCCTTGGCGTGTCTGGGTGGTTCTACTCAGCGCATGCGCTCCCGCGCACGTCCTTAGCTGGGCAATCGATCTCTTCTTTGTCTCAACAGCAGGTTGAAGATCAGCTCCGTCAAAGGGTTGATTCCGCAAAAGTGACCTTAACTGTTGCAGAGCAGACGCGTGAAGCTTCGCTTTCAGATCTGGGAATCTCGGTTGATGTTCCCGCAACCGTAGATGCGGCTTTTTCTGAGAATCGAAGTCTATTTTCCCGTTTTCGCGGGCTCTTCCGCTCGCGTTCGATTACACCTGTCGTGAACTTCGACCAGTCGAAGCTCGCCGCTTTCGGCACTGCTTTAACCTCACAGGTGGGAACGCCGATGAGCGATGCCCACCTCAAGGTCAGTGATGACGGTACTACCTTCGAAGTTGTTCCCGCACAAGAGGGAATTACTATCGAGAGCTCCGAACTCACGAAAGTTCAGCAAGAAGTTGCCACGGATTTGGGGACACAAGGACGTTCGATTCCAGTTGAGGTTCGTAAACCTCAAGTGACAACCGAAAGGGCTGAGGAAGCAAAGACGCAGGCGATGGCTTTGATAGCTCCCAGCGTGACGATCACTGATGGAATTGATGACTTCACTGCCTCGCAACAAGACAAGATGAAGTGGGTCAAGGTCAGTGTCGAAGGAGACAAAGCGGCAGTGCTTGATTCCCAGGCTCTTTCAGCTTGGGTTAATGAGCTTGCGAAGTCGACGAACGTTGAATCTGAAAAGGGAATCCAGGGTGTCAATAGCCGTGGGGACGTCGTGGGTGTACTCAAGGCGGGTACCGTCGGTTACCGCGCAAATAACACTGAATCAGTGATTTCTGGAATCGAAGATGCTCTGAAGAACGGGAAGTCCTATTCGGGCGACTTTGACTATGACAAGGTTGAACCCGAATATGATCGCCAAGATATCCCTGATGGTTACGGCGACGATGTCTACCAAGCCTCTGCTGGTGAAAAGTGGATCGATATTGATCTGTCAAAGAACACTGTTTCGGCTTATGAAGGTCGCACCATTGTGCATGGCCCGACTCCGATGGTTCCCGGAGCTCCCAATACTCCAACCGTTACGGGTAAGTTCCACGTCTATCTCCAGTATCAATCTCAAACAATGGAGGGAGAGAACGCCGACGGCACTCCCTACAAAACCGAAGGTGTTCCTTGGGTAACATACTTCTACGGGGGATATGCGATGCACGGAGCACCGTGGCGGTCCTCTTTCGGTTGGTCGGGCTATGGAGGCTCTCACGGGTGCGTCAATATGCCTGTCGACGCCGCCCATTGGATTTACGAATGGGCAGATAACGGCACCGTTGTCATCAGCCACTACTAAATCGGGGAGTGAAGATGGATCTCTTTGATTCACAGGGAATCGAAGAATTCGGGACCCCTGTGGTTGATGAACATGCTCCGCTGGCAGTTCGGATGCGTCCTCAGAGCATCGAGGAAATCGTTGGCCAGCAGCATCTTTTGAAACCGGGGTCGCCTCTGCGCAGACTCCTCACTCCAAGTACTGATTCCCCCGCAGGCTTGAGTTCCGTAATTCTTTGGGGGCCTCCCGGGACGGGGAAGACGACTCTTGCCTACCTTATTGCGCGCGCATCGGGGCGTAGATTCTGTGAAGTATCTGCAGTTATCTCCGGAGTGAAAGACCTTCGTGACGTGATTGCGCAAGCGCGCCGAGGACTAACTTCGACAGGAGAAGAGACAATCCTCTTTGTCGATGAAGTTCACCGCTTTTCTAAATCGCAGCAAGATGCCCTTCTTCCGGCGGTCGAAAATCGCTGGGTTACTTTGGTTGCTGCCACGACCGAAAATCCTTCATTCTCGGTAATTTCCCCCCTACTCTCGCGCTCTCTTTTACTGACTTTGCATGCGCTCACCAGCGAAGATCTTTCTCTTTTGCTTGATCGTGCTCTTGCCAGTGATATGGGCTTGAAAGCGCTCTTTGACCTGTCTGATGACGCTCGTGCTGGCCTTTTGCGCTTGGCTGGCGCAGATGCGCGCAAGGCGCTCACCCTCCTCGAGGCGGCTGCGGCCTCGCGCGCGGAAAAGAGCGAAGCCGCGGCGGAGAATGCGCAGGAGCCTTGGATGATCGACGCCGACGATGTCGAAAATGCTGCAAATCAGGCTTTGGTTCGTTGGGATCAAGATCAGCACTACGATGTTGCCAGCGCTTTTATTAAGTCCATGCGCGGCTCAGATGTTAACGCAGCGTTGCACTACCTCGCGCGGATGATTGAAGCGGGGGAGGACCCACGTTTCATTGCCAGGCGCGTCATGATCTGCGCTGCTGAAGATGTTGGTATGGCTGCTCCCGAGGTGCTGACAACCGCCGTTTCAGCCGCGCAAGCAGTTCAAATGATCGGCATGCCTGAAGCGCGGATCATTCTGAGCGAAGCAGTCATTGCCGTCACAGTGGCGCCGAAATCAAATCGCGCTTATCTGGCGATTGATGCTGCGCTGGCCGATATTCGACGGGGCAAGGGATCAGCAGTGCCCCCGCACCTGCGCGATGCTCACTACAGTGGAGCTTCACGTTTAGGACATGGCGTTGACTACATCTACTCTCACGATGCCCCTCACCATGTTGCGGCGCAGCAGTACCTACCCGACGATCTTGTTGGTACTTCGTACTACGAGCCGACGATGAACGGCAATGAGGCTATCCTCACTAAACGGCTTGCAGTGCTTCGTGAACTATTAAAAGTACGCTAGACTGATCCGGTTGCCCGTATGGGCGACATATACCTGGGGTCTTAGCCGACGGCACAATGCCTGGAGTTGACCCCGCATCCGCATCGCGGGTGCGACATCAGAGACAGGAAAGGTCATTTAATGGCTCACAATCGTTCACGCAAGCAGGTGCGCGAATCCCGCGCCCTTGGCTTCGCACTCACCCCGAAGGCAGTTCGCTACTTCGAGAAGCGTCCTTACGGCCCCGGTGAACACGGCCGTAGCCGTCGCCGTCAAGAATCTGACTACGCGGTTCGTCTGAAGGAAAAGCAGCGTCTTCGTGCACAGTACGGCATCCGCGAGGCGCAGATGCGTCACGTCTTCGAAGAGGCACGCCGCAGCGCAGGTCTGACCGGTGAAAACCTGGTTGAGCTCCTGGAAATGCGTCTTGATGCTCTGGTTCTGCGCGCTGGCTTTGCTCGCACCATCCAGCAGGCTCGTCAGTTCGTCGTTCACCGTCACATCATGGTTGACGGCAAGATCGTCGATCGTCCGTCCTTCCGCGTGAAGCCCGGACAGACCATCCAGGTCAAGCCCAAGTCTCAGACCACCGTCCCCTTCGAGATTGCAGCCGAGGGCGTCCACCGCGATGCACTTCCTGCAACCCCCGATTACCTGGACGTTGAGCTCTCTCGCCTGAAGGCAACGCTCGTGCGTCGCCCGAAGCGTGCAGAGGTTCCCGTCACCTGCGACGTGCAGATGGTCGTCGAACACTACTCGCGCTGATTGCGTTTAGGTAAAGCCCCGAGGCACTGCCTCGGGGCTTTGCTTTATTGAGCACGCGCGAATGACCAATACACGATTCTGATTGTTGTCCACTACTATGGGGTACTATGCGCACTTCTGAAATTCGTCAACGTTGGCTTGACTACTTTGCATCCCAAGGCCATGAGATTCGCCCGTCGGTGTCTCTTGTTTCTCCTGAGCCCTCGATTCTCTTTACCATCGCGGGAATGGTTCCTTTTATTCCCTACATCATCGGGGTTGAACCTGCGCCCTGGCCCCGGGCAGCATCTGTTCAAAAGTGCATTCGTACCAATGACATCGATAACGTTGGACGAACCACTCGCCACGGTACCTTCTTCCAGATGAACGGCAATTTCTCCTTCGGCGACTACTTCAAGGAAGGCGCGATCAACTTCGCATGGGATCTGCTCACGGGTGATCAGTCTGAAGGCAAGTACGGCCTCGACGGTGAGCGCATGTGGGTGACCATCTGGGAAAAGGACGAAGAAGCATTCAACGTCCTGACGAAGCAGATCGGCATGGATCCTCATCATATTGTTCGTCTTCCCCGCGAAGAGAACTTCTGGGATACCGGCCAGCCAGGTCCCGCCGGCCCCTGCTGCGAATGGCACTACGATCGTGGTCCTTCCTACGGCCCCGAGGCCGTGGGTGGCAACGTTGATCCCGGCGGAGACCGCTACCTTGAGCTGTGGAACTTGGTTTTCGATCAGTACATGCGTGGCGAAGGTGCCGGCAAGGACTATCCGCTGCTCGGCGAACTTGACCAGAAAGCTATCGATACCGGTGCAGGTTTGGAGCGTCTTGCATTTGTCATGCAGGACAAGCCGAATATGTACGAGATCGACGAGGTCTATCCCGTAATTGCAGCCGCTGAAGAAATGAGCGGTAAGCGCTACGGACTCGGTGCAGCTGGTCCCGAAGCAGGAGCAGCATACGACGATGATGTACGCCTGCGCGTGGTCGCCGACCACGTCCGCTCGTCTCTCATGCTCATTGGTGACGGCGTGCGCCCCGGTAATGATGGTCGCGGATATGTTCTGCGTCGCCTGATCCGTCGCGCTGTGCGCTCCATGCGCCTGCTGGGTGTTGATACGGCAACTATGCCGATTTTGCTCACAGCATCCAAGGATGCGATGAAGGCCTCGTACCCCGAATTGGAAACAAATTGGAGCACGATTTCCGAGGTAGCCTACGCCGAAGAAGAAGCGTTCCGACGCACTCTGAGCGCTGGAACGACCATTTTGGACGTGGCTGTTGAAGAAGCAAAGTCTGCTCCTGGTACGCCGATGATCTCAGGTGAGTCTGCGTTCTCGCTTCACGACACCTACGGTTTCCCCATCGATCTGACCCTCGAAATGGCAGCCGAGCAGGGAGTCCAGGTCGATGAGGCGGCCTTCCGCGCGCTGATGGAAGAGCAGAAGGAACGTGCTCGTGCCGATGCTCGCGCAAAGAAGACCGGCCACACCGACGTTCGTATCTTCCACGACATCGAAAAGGAACTCGGCGGCGGCTCGACTTTCGTTGGTTACACGGAAAACGCAATTGACGCCCAGGTCGTCGGCCTGCTCGTGGATGGTGTTCCCACTCCTGCAGCGAGTGCTCCGGCAGAGGTAGAGATCATCCTTGACCGGACCCCTTTCTATGCAGAAATGGGCGGTCAGCTAGCCGACCACGGAACCATTCGCCTCGCTGATGGCGGTGTGATTGAGGTCCATGACGTGCAGGCGCCGATTCGTGGGCTATCAGTTCACCGCGGGACTCTCACCGAAGGCAAAGCAACCTTGGGGGAGAAGGCATACGCGGAAATCGATACCGAGCGCAGGCTTGCAATCGCGCGCGCACACACGGCAACCCACATGGTCTACGCGGGCTTGCGTCGCATTGTGAACAAGGATGCCGAGCAAGCAGGTAGCGAAAATTCGCCCTCGCGTCTGCGCTTCGACTTCACGAACTCAACAGCCCTTGCTGAAGGACAACTCAACGAGATCGAGAGCCTTGTCAATGAGAAGCTCGCGCAGGATCTCGCTGTGACCACCGAGATCATGTCGCTCGACGATGCCAAGCGCTCAGGTGCGATCGCACTCTTTGGTGAAAAGTACGGCTCCGAAGTCCGCGTTGTCAGCATCGGCGATAACTTTGATCGCGAGCTATGCGGTGGAACCCACGTTCCTTCAACCGGACATTTGGGCCGCGTGACTGTGCTGAGCGAAGGTTCAATCGGTTCGGGTGTACGCCGTATCGACGCCCTTGTTGGAGATGGCGCCTACGCCTTCCAAGCGAAGGAACACGCGCTTGTGTCCCAGCTGAGCTCCATGCTTGGCGGGCGTCCTGACGAACTGGCCTCACGCGTCGAATCCATGATGGGGCGTCTGCGTGAAGCAGAAAAGGAACTTCAAAAGATCCGTGAGCAGCAGGCGCTCGCAGAAGCAGCATTGCTCGCTCAAAATGCTCGCAAGATTGGTAAATTCACCTGCGTCGTGGCTCCCGTGGGTGCTTTGGGATCGGCTGATGATCTTCGCGCAATGGCGACCGATATTCGTGAGCGCCTGGGTAATGACGGTCCCGTGCTTGTCGCACTCGCCGGCGTGATTAACGGTAAGCCTATGGTCACTGTCGCAACGAATGATCTTGCTCGCCAGCACAGCGCACGTGCAGGACAATTCGTTCGTCGCGCCGCAAAGATTCTCGGCGGCGGCGGTGGCGGCCGCGACGACCTCGCTCAGGGCGGCGGATCCAATCCGGAAGCCATTGAAGATGCTCTCAATGATGTGAATTCGCAGATCCAAGAGCTGTAATGCGTCCAGGAGTTCGTCTGGCAGTTGACGTTGGCACGGTCAGGGTTGGTCTCGCACGTAGTGATGCGGGAGCAGTCCTGGCCTTGCCGCTCCAAACGCTGACTCGTCAAGACGATGCTTCGGAACTTGACGAGATTGCGCGGATTGCTGGTGAGCTCGATGCCATAGAAATCGTTGTCGGGCTCCCTCGCCACATGCAAGGCGGTGAAGGCATTTCAGCGAAAGGCGCACGCAGGTACGCGCGGAAGATTAAAATGGCTTTACCTGCGTGTCGTGTGTGCTTGGTCGATGAACGCTTGAGTTCACACGAAGGGCACGAACGTTTGCTTCAAGCCGGTGTCGGACGACGCGAACATCGACAGATGATTGATCAAGTGGCGGCCTCGATTATTCTGGAGACAGCCCTGGAGATGGAACGAATGAGCGGACAAGCTCCCGGAAGGGAAATTGTCCTCGAGGAAGGACAGAGATGAGCGAGAGCACTCCCGAATATCCTTTCCCGAAGCGCGCGAGTATTCACCAACGCCGCTCGCAAGAAAACACTCCCGAGGAGACCCCAGAATCCTCACCGGTACGACGACCAGTTGTCCGTTCGTCGGCAAGCACCCCAGGGGATTCTCTCCAATCGTCTCCTGTGGGCGCGCGGCCTCGTGAAACAGAAGCCACTACGCCTGCAGCACAGACTCTTCCCGCGCACCTACCCACGCGTCGCTCAAGGCGTGCAGCCCAAGAAGACACCGCAGTTGAGACGACGGGAATGCGCTCTCGTCGCCTCGAACAAGAACGGCGCTTGGTGCGTAAACGCAAACGCCGCAGGGCAATTCGGACCTTTTTTGTACTACTGCTGACACTCGCCCTGATCTCGGGCGGTGCGTACTTTGCATACACGCAATTGCGTGGCTCCTCGTCGTCTTCAACAACCGCCGATGACTACCCGGGTCCCGGTAGCGGGCAGGTTGTTGTGACGGTGTATGACGGTGAGTCTGGCCAGCAGATTGGTCAGCGCCTAGTAGACGCGGGCGTCGTTAAATCACTCACTGCGTTCATCCGCGCATTTGATGCGAATAAAGCAGCGGTGAGTATTCGGCCCGGAAGCTACACGCTCAAGAAAGAAATGAGCGCCTCAGGTGCGATTGCTGCACTTTTAGATGATGCGAACCGCAGTGATAACACGGTGACGGTGACTCCTGGACAGACAAAGGACCAGGTCGCCGAGCAGATTTCGATGGTGGCCAATATCCCGCTTGATCAGGTGAAGTCAGCAATGGCAGATACGGCAGCTTTGGGCTTGCCAGCTGAAGCCAATGGAAACGTTGAGGGGTGGCTTGCTCCGGGTTCCTATGAACTCGCAGAGGGAGCGACGGCGACTTCTCTCATTTCTCAGATGATTACTCGGACGACTCAGAGGCTTGATGGGCTGGGCGTTGCCGCCGCGGATCGCGAAAAGATCTTAACGAAGGCATCAATTCTCGAAAGAGAAGTTCGTAATACGGAGTATCTTCCGATGGTTTCTCGTGTAATTGATAACCGCTTGGCAGATACGAATGGTGAAACCCACGGTTTGCTTCAGATGGATTCAACCGTCTTATACGGTGTTGGCAAGACCGGTGGAATACCGACTGCAGACGACCTTGCTGCTGAGAACCCCTACAACACCTACCGCAATCCGGGTCTTCCTCCTTCGCCAATTTCGCAGCCCTCTACCGAGGCAATTGAAGCTGCTTTGCATCCTGCAGAGGGCAATTGGCTGTACTTCGTCACGGTGAATTTGGATACCGGCGAGACGCTCTTCGCGGCTACGCATGACGAGCAGACGCAAAACACTAAGCGTTTGGAAGAATACTGTTCGACGCATCAAGGAAAGTGCTGATGCCCTGGGCAGCAGTCATCGGCTCGCCGATTGAACATTCCCTCTCACCCCTCATCCATCAAGAACTCTGGCGTAGCGCTGGAATTACTGGATGGGAGTACCGAAAGTGTGAGGTCGATGCTCAGCGCCTACCTCAGTGGATCGCATCTTTAGACAGTGAATGCGTCGGAGTTTCAATCACGATGCCTTGCAAGAAGGCGGTGATTCCTCTCCTTGACGTTGTTGAACCGCAGGCGGCTGCGCTGAGTTCTGTTAATACCCTTATTCCATCGGGTGGGGTTCTTTCGGGTTTCAACACTGATGTCTTCGGTATGAGTCGCGCGATCGAGCTGAGTCGGCGCAACGCAGGGATGGATCTTGGCGGGCGAGCCATTATTATCGGTTCGGGCGCCACTGCGGCCTCGGCTCTCGCGGCGGTGATCTCTCTTGGATTTCGCGAGGTCGATGTTGTTGCTCGTGCTTTTAGTGGAGGAAAGCTCCCTGCTGATTTCAACCGCAGTGCGATGAATTTGGGAGTGACCTACAGCGGTCATGACCTGACGGCGGCTGGTACCTTGTCTCGTTGCTGCGAGCAAGCGGATCTTGTCGTCTCGACTTTACCTTCGGGTGCGCTTGACCCCTACGTTGGTGAGCTCTCAACAATGCCATTGCGCTCGAGCTTTCTTGATGTGACCTATGCACCGCGTGAAACGGCTGCAATTTCGTGTTGTCTTGAACGGGGTATCCCCGTCGCCTTCGGCGTAGAAATGCTGGTCTATCAGGCGGTTCTCCAGTTTAAGTTAATGACGGGAATTGAAGCTGATAGTCACGCGATTTCTTCGGTGTTTCAGCTGTTGGAGGCGAAATAGAAGATGGAACTCGTCGCCATATCGGCTCGTGGGTACTACTTCGCCCACGATTATGCCTTGGGAATGGGCGAGTGGAATCTGATTCTTTCTGTCGTTGTCTGGCTCGCTTTTGCGCTGTGGCTTTCACGTTCGGGATGGGCGATTCAACGACGCTACTTTATTGAGGCCTCGCTTACCCCGCTTAAGAGAAACGGCGTCGTCTGGTCGGCTGTACTGGTAGGTGCGATCAGCCTTGTTGCTTCTCAGACAAGGCCTGCAGCACCTGCGGTCGTCGCGCTGACCATGATGGGAACTCTTCTTGCGTATGTCGACGCTAAGACTCATCGTCTGCCCACTCCCTATGTCATTGCGCTTGCGTGCGGTGTCTTGTGCGGGGCCGGGGTGAGCGTCTATTTCCATCCCCATTCGATTCGCGTTCTTGCCGAGGCCGGGGTTGGCGCGTTGATCTGGACCCTACCGCTGTGGCTGGGGTCTTTACCGCGACGAGGCTTTGGCCGCGGTGATGTTCGTTTGGCGCCGATCCTTGGGGCGATGCTGGGCATTCTTGGTTGGCATGCGGCATTGTTTGGATTTGTTATTGCTTTGGTATCCGCGGCACTTGCGGCTTTGTGGATGGTTGTCAGTGGCCAAGCTGGCACACGCTCGCGTATTGCCTTTGGACCATGGATGATCGGTTCCTCCTTGCTGACCTATCTTCTGTGGGGCGTCGCTATTCCGACCTCCCTGCATCTTTTCAGTGCTCTGATTTAGCCTGCGAGCTGTCTGATTAACGCCTTTTGCCCGTGGGAGACTAGCATTTGAGATAGGTTCTCACGAGGAGGTGAAGGTGGCGGAACTTGACGCGATCATTGCCCACACGCAGCGTAAGCGCGCTTTGCGTGAAGAGCGCGTGAGTCTTGATGAGCTCAAACGCGCGTGTGAAAGTGTTCCCGACCCCCTAAGACATCCAGACGAGTACCTACGTTCGGATGGCGCCACCTCCGTCATTGCCGAGATTAAGCGTGCTTCCCCATGGGGTGTCTATTCAGATATCGAAGACCCGACCCCTCTTGCTCAGGCTTTTGAGCGCGGGGGAGCAGCGATGGTTTCGGTCGTGACCGAGAGTTCGTTATTTAACGGCAGTTATAAGGACCTGTCGCGGGTAAGAGCTGCAACAGAACTTCCACTTATTTGTAAGGACATCATTCTCTCCGCATATCAGCTCTTTGAGGCCCGCAGAGCCGGAGCAGATGCAGTCCTGCTTATCGCGCAATTTCTTTCGCAGCCGGCGCTGGAAGGGCTGCTCGAGCGCGCTCAATCGCTGGGAATGTCAGTGCTCGTCGAAACCCACTCGCGCCTCGATGCTCTTCGAGCTTTAGAAGCCGGCGCTGTGATGATCGGTGTCAACGCCCGTGACCTCAGTACGGGGGTCGTTGACCGCCACGTTATTGACGAGGTCATTGATGTTATTCCAACGAATGTTCTTGCTATCGCCGAGTCCGGCGTGCGGGGGCCGCGGGATGTATTTGAATACGCACGTGCTGGCGCAGATGCTGTGCTCGTTGGGGAAGCTCTCATGCGCAGCGATCAACCCGAGGAGTTAGTCGCTGAAATGGTCAGTGCCGGTCACCATCCGTCATTGCTTGCTGACCGTCGGATGCGAGTTCGGGCGGCACATAAGGGTGCAGATGGGACGTGGAACGATACTCGTCGCGAATAATCGATTAGAGTAGTACGGCAACCATCTTTATCCGCAAGGAATACTATTCATGCGCTTTTTAGCATTGCCGTCACCAAGTCAAGGGGTCTGGTACCTCGGACCGATTCCGATTCGCGCCTATGGTCTCATCATCGCCTGTGCAATTCTGATTGCCGTTTACTGGGCTGCTAGGCGCTACGAAACTCGGGGTGGCGACCGTGAGCTCTTCTATGACATTGCACTTTGGGCTGTTCCTGGTGGCATTATCGGGGCGCGCGTCTACCACGTCATTACGTCTCCAGATGCCTACTTCGGTAAGAATGGCAATCCGATCATGGCCCTCGCAATCTGGAACGGAGGTTTAGGGATTTGGGGCGCGGTTGCCGGGGGAGCACTTGCAGTTTGGCTTGTCGCCCGCCATCGCGGACAGCGGCTCGGCCCTATTGCAGATTCTCTGGCCGTCCCGCTTCTTGCGGCTCAAGCGATTGGGCGCTGGGGAAATTGGTTCAATCAAGAACTCTTCGGGGCGCCAACAACCTTGCCGTGGGGCCTGCACATCGACAGCGCACACATGCCACTTGGATACGCCAGCGGCACCTTGTTCCACCCCACCTTCCTCTATGAATCGCTGTGGAACCTCGCGGGTGTTGCTGTTTTGCTCCTCATTGATAAACGTCGGTCTGTGAAGTCCGGACAGCTTTTCTCCTGCTACATCATGGTTTATACCCTGGGGCGTGTCTGGATCGAGATGCTCCGTATTGATGATGCACATCATTTCTTAGGTCTTCGTATCAATGTCTGGACCTCAATCCTTGTCTTTATTTTGGGTGTTGTCTGCTATCTCTATGCAGGAAAACGTGCAGCCTCGACGACTCTCACTGAGGCTGAAATCACGCGCGAGAGCGGCCTTGGCGAAGAAGATGACGCGCAAACTATGGAAACGGCCGAGGCCAGCGAAAACACCGTCGAGGAGGGACCCGAGGACAACGAGGACGGGGCCGATAGTCCCAAGCCCTCGGAAAGTCGTCCGGTCGAAGACCTCGAGGCACGATAGGATAGAAACATGCGTCGAGCAAAGATTGTATGCACTATTGGACCCGCGACAGCCTCTGCTGAACAGATCCAGGCTCTTGTTGATGCCGGCATGGATGTCGCCCGAATTAATCGTTCTCACGGCACTGCTCAGGAACATGAAGAAGTTATCGAACGTGTTCGCCGAGCCTCTCAAAATTCGGGCCGTGGGGTAGCTGTTCTTGTTGACCTTCAAGGTCCAAAAATTCGCCTCGAAACCTTCGAAGAGGGCCCACAGTACCTAGAAATCGGCGATACTTTTACCATCACGACTCGTGATGTTCCCGGTACTAAAGAGCTGGTTGGAACGACTTTCAAGGGTCTTCCCGGTGACTGTGCTCCCGGTGATCGCCTGCTCATTGATGATGGCAACGTCGCAGTGCGCGTCGTTGAGGTAAGCGCAACCGATGTTGTTACCCGCGTTGAGGTTCCCGGGTATGTTTCGGACCACAAGGGATTGAACCTTCCCGGTGTTGCTGTTTCTGTCCCGGCAATGAGCGAAAAGGACGAGGAAGACCTGCGATGGGGCCTTCAGGTTGATGCAGACTTTATTGCTCTGTCCTTCGTCCGTTCCGCAGCAGATATCGACTCTGTCCACGCGATTATGGATGAGTACGGTAAGCGTCTGCCGGTCATCGCGAAGATTGAGAAGCCCCAGGCTGTCGATGCACTTGCAGAGATTGTTGATGCCTTCGATGGAATCATGGTTGCTCGAGGCGACTTGGGCGTTGAAATGCCTCTCGAAGATGTCCCTCTGGTGCAGAAGCGTGCGATTGAGCTCGCTCGTCGTGCTGCCAAGCCGGTCATCGTTGCGACCCAGGTTATGGATTCGATGATTAAGAATCCACGTCCGACCCGAGCAGAAGCTTCCGACTGTGCAAACGCAATTCTCGACGGCGCAGACGCAGTCATGCTTTCGGGCGAAACATCCGTGGGTGCTTTCCCCATTGAAGCGGTCCGCACTATGGCGCGAATTGTTGAGAGCACTGAAGAAAATGGTGGCGAGCGTATTGCTGCGCTTGGACCCGTTGAGTTGGATCGCGCATCTGCGATCTGCGGTGCGGCTGCAGTTATCGCTGAAAAGCTTGATGCACGCTTCTTGGTAACTTTCACTCAGTCAGGAACATCGGCGCGCATGCTCTCTCGCTTGCGCACGCCAATTCCGATGCTCGCCTTCACTCCGCTTGAATCGACGCGTCGCCAGCTTGCCTTGTCGTGGGGTATTCAGGCTTATCGGGTTCCCGAGGTCGCTCACACTGACGATATGGTCTGGCAGGTTGATCAGGTCGCGCAGAGTGCGCGTCTCGCGGAAGTTGGTGACGAGATGGTCATCGTCGCAGGTATGCCGCCGGGAACCCCTGGTTCCTCGAACCTGTTGCGCGTCCACCGTCTAGGAGACGAGGTTGACTACGTGATCGGCGGATCACGTGGAGATGCTTAAGTTTGATTAAATGACGGGGGTGGTAGGCCGCGTGGTCTTCCACCCCCTCACATTTTGAGGAGTTTGACGTACCTTGACGACGTTGCCACGGTCATCAAAACAAATAGAACGCGAGAATTCTCAAAGTGCGCAGGGATCAAAGCCCACGTACTTAAGCGGGGTCAATGGCCTGCGTGCACTGGGAATTATCGCCATCGTCTTGTACCACTTGCGCCCGAGTTCTCCTGCACAAGGTGGTTTTATCGGCGTCACTCTCTTCTTCGTGATTTCTGGTTTCCTCGTTTCGCGCTCACTTCTTCGTGAGATTGAGGGGGAGCGGGATATTGCGGTTGGCGCGTATATTCTCAGGCGTTTTGTTCGCTTGTGGCCAACGATGCTTCTTGTCACGGCTTTCTCAGCGATTGCTTCCTTCTTCTATGCGCCGCCGCTGCTGCTCAAAATGCATGAGGATGCGATTCCTGCTCTTGCTTTCTTTTCGAACTGGTTCTACATCTTTCGCGATGTTCCATATTTCGCGCAGGCAGGCTTACCTTCGCCGCTGACCCATTTTTGGTTCGTCGCCGTCATTATGCAGTTCTATGTATTGGCGCCGGTTATCGTTCTCTTACTGCGTGAGTTTTTCCGATCTCGTGGAAAAGCAGCTCTTGTTGTCTTGTTCTTCGCTGGCTGTTTTGCCTGCGAGATGGCTGTATTGTTCGAGCCCGGATCCGACTCATCAAGGGTGTACTACGGCTTAGACACACGGCTCGCAGAAATTCTTGTTGGTGTTGCCCTCGCGTATGCAGAGGGCTACATTGAACGCCTCAATGCTCTGCAAACACGGCTACTTCAATGTGCATCGTGGTGCGGACTTGCTTATTTGGTCGCTGTGAGCATCTATGGGCGCGGATACATGACCTGGCTCTATCGAGGAGGTTTCTTCGCCTCAGCACTGGTATGTGCAATTGTGGTGAGCGGCGCGATTGTCCCGGGCGCGATATCGCGTGTGTTATCGACGCGTCCGCTTCAGGTGGTCGCCTCGCGATCCATGAGTGCCTACATGTGGCACTATCCCTTGATCCTACTGATGAACCCCGCCAGGCGCACTTCTGCGCTTCCGTGGTGGGCTTGGGTGGTGGAAGCTGGCGTTTTCCTCCTGATTACCGAGGCCAGCTATCGTTTTGTTGAGAATGCGCCTTCCTTTGCGCGTCAGAAGACTTGGCGTGCTTTGCGCGGCGGCGCTCAGAATACGCGCCAAGTTCGGCTATGTATATCGGCGTTGAGCATTGCTTTGACTGTGAGCATTGCGATCGCCAGCATTCCAGGAGTCTTCCTTGAATCGGCTTCGAAGAAGGCCAACGAAATCTTTGCTTCGACCGCTTCCAGTCCTTCCACATCTGTGGCTTCTCCAAGCGATTCGCCTACGCAAGAAATGACGACGACAAGCCCGCCGCCTCCCAGCTATCACGATGCGAATGGGAAAGCGGTATACCCGAAGGCTGCGATTATTCCTGACAACTACGATCCCTCTCAATGGTCATGCTCTCCAGAGGATGGAACATGCACTGTTCCCCTGGTCTTGATTGGTGATTCCGTGTCTGAAGGAGCAAGCTACTACTGGATCCCAACCCTCTTCCCGCAGTCTTTTACGGATACGGAAGTTGGTCGTTCCTTTGAAAAGGGAGTTGCGGTATACAGCGAAGATTTAGCCCAAGGACATGACGGCTCTCCCGTGATTGTTGCTTTGGGGGGTAACGGCCCGATTACATCGATGGACTCAGCGCAACCCTTGATTGAAGCAGCGGGGGAGAGACCTGTATTCTTCGTGACGATCCGCGCCCCTTACCCCTTCCAGGATGAGAACAATGCCTTGATGCGCCAGCTTGCTCAGCGTTATCCGCAAGTTGGCATTCTCGATTGGTATAAAGCCAGTGAAGGCCACGATGAGTACTTTTACGACGATGGCCAGCACCTGACGGAAGAGGGACGAGAAGCCTACGCTCGAATGATTATGACGGGACTCATGGGAGACAATAACTAGACACATCTTAGTAGCGTGTGGAATAATTACCTGTTCATCCGTGTTGGATGACTCGTAAGGCTTTGCCCTTACCGGCATCTACAGTCTGGTTGCCTGCGCACCTTGAGCGCATACCGGTAGATGCAGAAGAAGAAGGAAGAGGAGAAAGAAATGAATCAAATGAATACACAGATTTCGGTTCGTGCCGCGCAGGGTCGCTACCAGGCGCTCAATGTTCCGGTTTCGCAGCTGAGCGAGGCTGTCCGTCCTTGGTATCAGGATTGGACCGATCAGAAGATTCAAGAGGCGCTCAATGACTTGGAACGCCCTGAAATGCGTGATCGAGCTGCGGAATTCTTGGGCTTGGAGCTTATCCCCGCAGCCTGAGATGTGATTTGTCTCTCTAACGTCAACTCCGTCAACTTAATTAGTTGGCGGGGTTGACGTTTATTTGATGGATTTACCTCGCTGATGCGCATCACTGTTTCCGCGTGATTGCAAGAAAAAATGGCTTTGAGATCATTGTGATCTCAAAGCCACTGACGAAAATATGATACATATTCGTACCCCGAGTGGGATTCGAACCCACAACAAGCCGGGTTTGAGCCGACCGCCTCTGCCAATTGGGCTATCGGGGCAACAGCGCAAGCGCGCTAATAAGGATAAGATATAACCGGTGCTAGTGACAAACTATCGTACAAGGAAGACGACATGAGTGAAGAAGTTGCACAGCCGCGCCGCGTTCTTGTCGCGGAAGATGAGGGCCTGATTCGCCTCGATATTGTGGAGACGCTCACCGGTGCCGGTTTTGAGGTTGTCGGGGAAGCTTCCAACGGTGAAGAGGCCGTCCAGCTTGCTCTTGAGCTTGAGCCGGACCTGTGTGTCATGGATGTCAAGATGCCGAAGATGGATGGCATCACCGCAGCAGAGAAGATTCTTGCTGAACTCTCATGTGCAGTCGTCATGCTCACTGCCTTTAGCCAGACAGAACTCGTCGAACGTGCTCGTGATGCTGGAGCAATGGCCTACGTTGTGAAGCCCTTCAGCCCCGCAGATCTTATCCCTGCAGTTGAGATCGCTCTTTCCCGCCATCAGGAAATCGAATCCCTTGAAGAAGAGGTTGCAGACCTCACTGATCGTTTTGAAACTCGCAAACGTGTTGATCGCGCGAAAGGTCTCCTCATGAAGAATATGGGGATGAGCGAGCCTGATGCCTTCCGCTGGATTCAGAAGACTTCTATGGATCGCAGGCTTTCGATGCGTGAGGTCGCCGATGCCGTGATTAACCAGGTCGAAGGCTAAGGACCACACTGAACTTCTCTAAGGGCGCGAGCATTGGCTCGCGCCCTTAGTTATGCAACACGCGATTCGATACGCGTGCCACAGCAAGGGTTTGATCGTGTTCATCTGTGATAGTCACAGTGTGAACAGTCGAGCTCTTACCCAAGTGGACTGCCGTAGCGCACGCGCGAACCCAGTCGCCTCGACCGGGGGCAATATGTGAAATGTTCAGCTCAACGCCCACGGCGACGCCGGCCTCGCCATAAAGAGAATGCGCGTGAATCTGGGCGGCGTGGGAAGCTACTGTTTCTGCAAGCGCGGCGCTGGCTCCACCATGTAGAAGACCATGGGGCTGAGTGTTGCCAGCAATTGGCATTTCGGCAAGAGCGCTTTGGGCGGAAGCCGAAATCAGGCGGATGCCCAGACGTGACATAAGGGTGTCCGCCCAGCTATCAATCCGATCATTTTCTGCATTCAAAGTGTGCATCGTGCCCTCTCGCCGTAGTGTGTCTTCTATGAAGGAGACAATGCTTGTCATCGATGGTCATTCAATGGCCTTTCGTGCATTTTATGCCCTGCCTGCGGATAAGTTCGTGACAGCCCAAGGCCAACACACAAATGCGGTCTATGGTTTTGCCTCGATGCTCATCAAATTGTTGGAGAGTTATCAGCCCAGCCATATTGCGGTTGCTTTCGATGTCTCGCGTCATTCCTTCCGTACCGATGAGTATCCCGAATACAAGGGAACACGAGACGCAACACCTGAAGAATTTAAGGGACAAATCGAGCTGATTCGGGATCTGCTGAGTGCAATGGGTATTCGCTCCCTGTCACGGGAAGGCTTCGAGGCAGACGATATTCTTGCCACTCTTGCGAAACGTGCGGCAGATGCGGATATGCGCGTCTATGTTGCCTCGGGGGATCGCGATAGTTTCCAGACTGTCACCGATAGCGTGACCGTTCTCTACCCGGGAATGAGCCCGGGTGACTTGCGTGAGATGACCCCGCAAAGCGTTGAAGCAAAATACGGGGTCCCTCCTTACCGATACCCGGAAATCGCCGCACTGGTCGGAGAAACTTCCGACAACCTCCCGGGAGTACCCGGTGTCGGCCCGAAGACTGCAGCCCAGTGGATCAACCGTTTCGACGGCCTCGACAATCTCTTGGAGAACGCGGACAAGATCACGGGCAAGCGGGGCGAAGCGTTGCGCGAGCACCTCGAGGACGTGCGACGCAACCGTCGATTGAACCATCTGCTGACGGACATGGACCTTGAGTGTGACATCACGGACTTGCGCCGCGAAGTAACCGACCGCCAGGCGCTCAGCCAGCTGTGTGATGCCCTGGAGTTTCGTTCTCTGCGCTCTCGGGTGCTTTCGGTGGCGAAGATTGGTTTGGGGAGTGCCAGTGACGATGACGAGGCCGAAGTCTTGATGCCCGCTGAGCAACCACAGGTGTCGTGGACGATCGCTGACGAGGCCACCTCTGTTGATCAATGGCGTAGAGAACATCCGGGACAGCTTGCACTCTTGATCGATGGCACGCTCAGCGTGAACGCTCCGGAAGCCAGTGCTATTGCACTTGCAACGGCGACTGATGCGCTGGTTATTGACACCGCTTTGCTCTCGGCACAGCAAGATCAGGCTCTCGCTTCAATTCTCAGTGAAGACGGCCTGATTCTTCACGATCTTAAGGGCTGCATTCATGCTTTGGGAGCGCGTGGTTGGACGCTCGGCAAGGCACATACCGATCTTCTTCTCGCTGCCTATTTGGTGAATTCGGAACACCGTGGGTATCAACTCGACCAGCTTTTTGCTCGGTATTTAGGTGTTGACTCGCAAGAGAAGAAAGACAGCACAACTCTCTTTGAGGTTGGAATCAGTGATGAGCGCGCTCAGAAGCTAGCCGAAGACGCTGCGCGAATGCATTCTCTCGATGTCATCCTCGCTGAGAAGCTTAAAGAAAGTGACCAGTCACATCTGCTGGATGATTTGGAAATGCCAGTTGCGGTCTTGCTCGCACAGATGGAGAAATGCGGGATCGGTGTCGATGAAGACTTCTTGACAGCCCTTTCTCATGAACTTGCTTTGGATGTTGACACAGCGCAGCGCGGGGCATGGGATGTACTGGGGCACGAAGTTAATCTTTCATCTCCTAAACAGCTCCAAACTGTGCTCTTTGAGGAACTTGCTCTGCCCAAGACGAAGAAGACGAAGACCGGGTACACGACTAACGCCGAGGCCTTGACGGATCTCTTCGAAAAAACTGGAAATGATTTCCTGCGTCACCTACTTGTCCATCGTGACCGCATCAAGCTCAAGCAGATGGTCGACGGTTTGATTTCGAGCATTGGTGTCGATCAGCGTATCCATACGACTTTTTCGCAAACCGCTGCAGCGACGGGGCGTTTGGCCTCGTCTGAACCGAATTTGCAGAATATCCCTGCGCGTAGCGCTGACGGCCTGCGGATTCGTGGTGGGTTTGTTGCGCAAGAGCCGTATACGAATCTCATGAGCGCGGATTACTCACAAATCGAAATGCGGATCATGGCGCATATGTCGCAAGACCCAGGGCTGATCGATGCCTTTTCTTCGGGGGAGGACCTCCACCGCACTATGGCAGCAATGGTCTTCGGAGTTGAACCGGAAGATGTGACGGGCGAAGAACGCTCGCGAATCAAAGCGACTTCCTATGGACTTGCCTACGGTTTGTCCGCCTACGGTCTTTCTGCACAGCTTCAGATTCCCGTTCACGAGGCCGCGGCCCTGCGTGATCGCTATTTCGAACGCTTCGGCGGTGTCCGTGATTACCTTGAAGGCCTTGTAGACGAAGCTCGCCGATGGGGATGGACACAGACAATTCGTGGACGCAGGCGTTATCTTCCGGATTTGCATTCGGCGAATCGAACGCGACGCGAGATGGCTGAACGAGCCGCGCTGAACGCTCCGATTCAAGGAAGCGCCGCCGATATTGTCAAAATGGCGATGCTGGATGTGCACGCACAGCTCAAAGATTCGGATCTGAGATCGAGAATGCTGGTCCAGATCCACGACGAATTGCTCTTCGAGGTTGCACCGGGAGAAGAGGAGAAACTGCGTCAACTGGTCCGCAAGGGAATGGAAGGCGTGATGTCTCTACGCGTTCCACTGGAAGTAGCAATTGGGTTTGGGCCGACATGGAAGGACGCTGCGCACTAAGGCGGGTGGACTTTCGGTCCTATTCTGTTAGAATGCTCAAGGTACTGCTGTGTGCAATAGCCATTTGCACCCCGCAGCCGCAATTGTCCATATCTAGTAATACGTCCGTTTCGGAGAACACAACTACATGACCAGCACC
Source organism: Actinomyces sp. Marseille-QA0893 (assembly GCF_976954355.1). Classification (NCBI taxonomy): domain Bacteria; kingdom Bacillati; phylum Actinomycetota; class Actinomycetes; order Actinomycetales; family Actinomycetaceae; genus Actinomyces; species Actinomyces sp. Marseille-QA0893. The sequence continues at coordinate 131,384 of NZ_CDRJSY010000004.1, read as the reverse complement.
AACTCGCAGCCGGCAGTTTCAACGCCCCAGGTTGCAGTGAACGACATTGGGTCCCGCGAGGACCTGCTCGCCGCTATTGACGAGACCATCAAGTACTTCAACGATGGCGACATCGTCGAGGGCACTGTCGTCAAGGTTGACCACGATGAGGTCCTTCTTGACATTGGCTACAAGACCGAGGGTGTCATCCTCTCTCGCGAGCTTTCCATCAAGCACGATGTCAACCCGGATGATGTGGTTGCCGTTGGTGATCAGATCGAAGCCTTGGTTCTCCAGAAGGAGGACAAGGAAGGTCGTCTGCTCCTGTCCAAGAAGCGCGCACAGTACGAGCGCGCCTGGGGACAGATCGAGAAGGTCAAGGAAGAAGACGGCGTTGTTACCGGTACCGTCATCGAGGTCGTCAAGGGCGGCCTGATCCTCGACATCGGCCTGCGTGGCTTCCTCCCCGCATCCCTCGTTGAAATGCGTCGCGTTCGTGATCTCGCGCCCTACATCGGCCGTGAGATCGAAGCCAAGATCATTGAGCTGGATAAGAACCGCAACAACGTTGTTCTGTCTCGCCGCGCATGGCTTGAGCAGACTCAGTCTGAGGTTCGCACCAACTTCCTGCACACCCTCCAGAAGGGTCAGGTTCGCAGTGGTGTCGTGTCCTCCATCGTAAACTTCGGTGCTTTCGTTGATCTTGGTGGCGTTGACGGTCTGGTTCACGTCTCCGAGCTCTCGTGGAAGCACATCGATCACCCCTCAGAGGTTGTCGAGGTTGGTCAGGAAGTCACCGTCGAAGTCTTGGACGTCGACATGGACCGCGAGCGCGTGTCGCTCTCGCTCAAGGCCACCCAGGAAGATCCGTGGCAGACCTTCGCACGCACCCACGCCATCGGCCAGGTTGTGCCCGGCAAGGTCACCAAGCTCGTTCCCTTCGGCGCATTCGTGCGTGTTGAAGACGGAATCGAAGGTCTGGTTCACATCTCCGAGCTCGCTCAGCGTCACGTCGAGCTGCCCGAGCAGGTCGTCAAGGTTGGCGACGAGGTCTTCGTCAAGGTCATCGATATCGACCTCGAGCGTCGTCGTATTTCGCTGTCCCTGAAGCAGGCCAACGAGCGCGTTGATCCCAACTCTGAAGAGTTCGATCCTTCGCTCTACGGCATGGCCGCTGAGTACGATGAAGAGGGCAACTACAAGTACCCCGAAGGCTTCGATCCCGAAACCCAGGAATGGATGGAAGGCTACGAGGCCCAGCGCGAGGCTTGGGAAGCTCAGTACGCACAGGCTCAGGCTCGTTGGGAAGCCCACAAGGCACAGGTTGCAAAGGCTCTGGAAGAAGACGCCGAAGCAGCTCCCGCTGTTGAAGAGCAGGCTTCCTACTCGACCCCGGTCGACTCCGAAGGCACCCTCGCCTCGGACGAGGCGCTCGCAGCACTTCGCGAGAAGCTGACCAACAACTGAATCACAGCGCCTAAGCGCTCATAGTCAGTTCTGAGGCCCCGGTGAAAACCGGGGCCTCAGTTTTTTGCCATTGTTCAGACTGTGCTGCTGTCATTGTGCAGACGAATCATTGGCATGAACTGCTAGTGAAATAACCGCATTTTCGGGTTTAGATTCTGTGTTGAAGCGCAAGAAGAAGCGTTCCTTCAGTTCTTCAAGCTAAGAGTGTGGCCCGTCTCGAAAGAGACGGGCCACTTCAGTACAAGAGCGTGAGGACTACGCCTGAGCGCGCTTGGATAAGACGATATCAGTCAGCAAGCCAAGAAGAGCTGCGCCCAATGAGGGAAGAACCCATCCAAGCTGAAGATCCTGCCCGGGGCTCCACGCAAGCAAAGGAGATGCGAAGGTCAAGATCCCAAGCGAGATTGCGGTGGTCAGAAGTGACCATAGGCTGGCAACCCAGACGCCCAGACGGAATGTCCAATGAATGCGCATGGAGTAGCGCAGCGGATGCGTGACGATCGTCACGAAGATGATTGAGATTGCGATCGGGTAAAGGAAAGTAATAATTGGCACTGCGACGTTGAGGACTGCCTTGAGACCGGCCGATGCCAAGACGAATGAAATGATCGTGAAGCCAACGAGCCATGTCTTGTAGGGGATTCGAGGAATAAGCCGCTCGAAGAACTCCGAGGTCGCAGCAAGAAGACCTACCGCAGTTGTCATGCATGCGGTGAGAACAATCAACCCAAAGACGACCTGTCCAGCAGTTCCCATGGTGATTCGGGAAGCATCGGCTAGGAGCGCAGCGCCATCAGAATAGCCCTGACCATTGGGAATCACGTGGCCGATCAGGCCGAGTCCAACGTAGACCAGGCCAAGTAGAATGCCTGCGATTACACCAGCAGAGCTGGTCTTGCGAACGAGCTTGATCCCGCTGAGCCCGCCTTCCCCTTGATCGAAAGACGCAACAACGATAATTCCAAAAGCAAGAGCTGCGATGGAATCCATCGTCATGTAGCCATCAAGGAGCCCTGCGGTTAGGGGAGCGCTTGCGTACTGCCCGACCGGAGCAGCGTCTGAAGGCGGTAGCTTCGCCAAAGACAAGAAAACCAAGAGTACGAGCAGAACGAGCAGAACAGGAGTCAGGATTTTACCGAGGTGGTGGATGATCTGCCTCGGGTTCCACGACAAGAACAAAGCGACGCCGAAGAAGCAGGCATTGAAGATCAATGATGAAACAAAAGCGGTTGAATGAATGAGCGGTGCTACGGCCGTCGAGAAAGAAACAGCACCGGTTCGTGGAAGGGCATAGAAGGCGCCGATCGACAGATACACCATGCACGAGAAAGCAATTCCAAAAAACTTTCCGCCGCGCCCAGACAGGTCACGCAGGTCACTTCCCGATAATGCAATTGCGATGATCGCAATGACGGGAAGCGCGACGCCACCGATGAGGAAGCCAATCATCGCCGAGTTAAAGTGAGAGCCAGAGTTCGCTCCCATAATTGGAGGGAAAATCAGGTTTCCCGCACCAAAGAACATCGAAAACAGCGTCAACGATGTTGCGATCAACAAGCCCGTTCCCTGCGAACGCTTGCTTTGTGTAGTCGTCGTCGATTCAGTCACAATTTTGCTTCAAACCTTGTAGAAGTTATAAGTACCCCTGAGATTTTGTCATTTCATGCCACTTTAGCCAAGTGGTGTTCATTGTTCTACGCTTCAGATGTGAACACTCTCATTCGCTCAGGTTCATCGAGCGCCACTCTCTTGCGAGCAATCCGGGAGGCACGTCCTCAGGGACCATCGCACCTGCTTGCTCTCAGCGGGGGAATCGGCGCCGGGAAGTCCACGCTCGCGCATGCTTTACGAGGCCTCGGCGCGCACATTGTCGACGCGGACGCACTTGCGCGCGAGGTGCTTTCCCCCGAGCATCCGGTGTACGAGGCGGTGCTTGCGAGTTTTGGGAGTGACCTTGCCGGAGCGGGCGGGGTCCTTGACCGACAGCTCTTAGCGCAGCGCGCTTTTTCTTCAGCCGAAGGTACAGCTCTTCTCAATTCACTCACTCATCCAGCAATCGCTGCTTTGGCGCACGAACGTCTTGCGCAAGCTGGAGACGGAAAGCTCGCTGTCTATGATGTGCCACTACTGACAAGGCGCGAAGACGCTGCTGCCTTCGATGGTGTCATCATGGTGAGTGCCCCAATGGATGTGCGTCTTGAGCGTTTGGAGAAACGCGGGGTCAGCAGGGAAGAAGCGGCAGTACGAATCAGCAGACAAATGAGTGACGAGCAGCGCCGGGACCTTGCGTCGATATGGGTCGACAACTCAGGAAGTAAAGAAGATCTGACAGATCTGACTCGTAGCTTCGTTGCGCGTTGGCTGAGCCCCTCGGGGATTTAACCGAATATAGGCTTCAGTATTCGCCCAGTTTTCCCATTATTTCAATGGGAAATCTTCAACTATTCATCCGGAAATCACTCAGGAAAAACCAGGTTTACCTGCAACTATAGATTTGAACATGTAAGTAAACCGGTATCGGCCTGAGCACCGGAATTCAAAGATCGCGCTGCCCTATTGATTCAGCAGCTTCTCGTACGCGATACGGGATGATCTCTGGTTTCGCAGTCGACATTTGCCGCAGGGATGAGGATAAATGGCATACGTAAAGACGAATCGTTTTTCGGGGAATAGAGCTGTGCGTACGCTTGGAGCGTTCACGCTCGGCGCTGCGATGACGGTAGGGGGACTGTCCTTTGCGAGCGCAGGGGATGTTCAGCCGACTCCCAATGAAGTTCAAGCCCTGGGATACAACACTCTGATCTTTCAGGATGAATTCACCGGAAATGAACTTGACACCTCGAAGTGGGGATACGAATACTCCTGCTTCGATCCGAAGACGCGCTCACAGGCCCAGTACACCGATTCGAAGGAGAATGCGTCTGTCTCGGGTGGAAACCTCCATTTGACGGCGAAGTATGAGCCAACGCGTCAAAAGTATGACAGCCGTTCACGTTCAATGGTCACGGTCGACCGTGAATGCACTCGGACAGTCAATGGGCGCTCGGAAACCTACAAAGCTCCTTTCACTTCAGCAATGGTGCAGACGCGCGACAACAAAGGCATAAAGTTCGCTGCATATGGCGACTTCTATGCTGAGGCGCGTATCAAACTCCCTAATGCTGTTGCGTCGTGGCCAGCATTTTGGATGACCGGTATTGCCCCGGCATCATTCCCGGCTCACGGTGAGATTGACGTCGTCGAAGCTAAAGGATGGGATCCGAATTTCCTCCAAGCGAATGTTCATACGCCTCGGGTCGGTAATCCTCAAAAGACTGAGCAACACATGGGACAGCTCGGGGGCAATGGTACTTCGCAGACTCAGTTCCATACCTATGGTGTGGAAAAGAACGGGAACTCAATCACCTTCTATTTGGATGGAAAACGGGGACACACCGTCACTTACGATCAAGTAAAAGGGGATAACCCCTTTATCAACGATGCCAACGGCATGGTGCTTCGTCTCAACCACATGGTTGGGGGTTCTTTCCTAGCCTCTGAGCGTGGTGATACGACGTACACCGATGCGATTAAGTTCAAGGAAGCCTATCAAGGTGCTGGTTCTGACATGCTCGTTGACTACGTCCGTGTGTGGAAGAAGAACGGCAATGCCACGAGCGAGCCAGCCCCGCTTCCCTCAACGGCTACCGCCGATCCACAACCTAGCGCTGAGCCGACTGTGACGACCGCGCCTGCTCCCATGCCGACTACTGCGGCCCCTCAGCCTTCGAGTGCAGTAACAGCGCAGCCGAGCGCGCCTGCTCAGCCGACAAGCGCAGCGCCCTCTACCCAGCTCACGGCCTCGATCGCACCGATGCCGGTACCGACTGTTTCGGCGCCCAAGCCTTCCGATGATCCCAAGGCTACGCCGCGACCAACTACTGTAGCGCCCTCTACTCAGCCCACGGCCTCGGAACCGGTAGCCTCTGCAACTACGCAGCGTCCCCCGCGAGCTCGTCGAAGCGCCGATGCTACGGCGCCGGCACAGCCCACGGAAGCAGCAAGCTCAGCCCTGCCTACGCGTCCTGAAACGACAGCATCGGCACCATCTGAAGCCCCTGTGAATCCTTCAACCGAAGGCGCGGCAGACACATCGGTGAGCCAGCCTGATGCTTTAGCGCCAAATGAGCGACCAGCGCTCTCGCAGCTTCTTCCGGAAGCTTCGCATCTCAGCGTGCTTGGCACCGATCGAAGCGCACTCACGTCCACCAATGAGGCAGAGGCGCAAAACTCCGCTGTCGCGCGAAACGAACAGGCTGACTCTGCTCAAAATCCAAGTTCTGTACGCGCACTTGCCGCAACAGGAAGTTCCTCCCTTGGGTTTGTGTTCGCTGGGCTCTTGGCAGTAGTGGGAGTGCTGATGCTCGCTTGGCCAACGCCAGCAACCGCTCAACACATGAGTCCTCGGCGTAAATGAGGCATAGCTTCCTGGCAACCTGCTAGGACCGTGCGCAAGGGGTCGGTGTAGGTAATCTTCATCTCGAAGAACACCTGCACCGCCCTCTTTTCATCGTGAATGGGAGCGAGAATTGAGATCCTCGAAGCTTGAGCTCGCCGTATTTGCAGTGGTGAACGCGCAGAACCTCGCAGAAGTCCTTAGCCTAAGACTATGAGTGATACCCCCATCCTTCGTCAGGAATACCCCTTTGAAGTAATTTCTGAATACACCCCATCGGGTGACCAGCCGAAGGCTATTCACGAACTCGCCGAGAGACTTCGCGCGGGCGAACAAGACATCGTCCTGCTGGGGGCAACGGGAACCGGGAAAAGTGCGACAACCGCGTGGCTCATCGAGGAGATCCAACGTCCAGCATTGGTTTTGGAACCCAACAAGACCTTAGCTGCGCAGCTTGCTGCGGAGTTTCGGCAGTTGCTGCCCAAAAACGCGGTCGAGTACTTCGTTTCGTACTACGACTACTACCAGCCTGAAGCTTACGTTCCCCAGACCGATACGTTCATTGAAAAAGACTCATCGATTAACGAAGAAGTTGAGCGGCTACGTCACAGTGCGACAAACTCATTGCTTACTCGTCGCGATACCGTCGTCGTTTCCTCGGTGTCGTGTATTTACGGCCTTGGTACGCCCGAAGAATATGTCGCGCGAATGATTGAACTGAGTCGGGGAATGACGATTGACCGTGATGACCTCTTGCGGGCGTTCATTTCCATGCAGTACGCGCGAAATGACCTTGGATTTACGCGTGGGACCTTCAGAGTGCGTGGGGATACGGTCGAGATCATTCCCGTCTACGAGGAACTGGCAATCAGGATTGAAATGTTTGGCGATGAGATCGATTCGCTGGCTGTGCTCCATCCTGTCACCGGCAATGTTATTAAAGAAGTCGATCATGTGTATCTGTTTCCCGCCTCGCACTACGTTGCGGGCGAAGAACGAATGAAGCGTGCAATTGCTTCGATTGAGGCGGAGCTTGAAGAGCGTCTTGAATGGTTTGAATCGCAGGGGAAATTGCTCGAGGCGCAGCGTCTGAGAATGCGCACAACCTATGACTTGGAGATGCTCAAAGAGATCGGGACATGTGCGGGCGTTGAAAACTACTCACGCCATATTGATGGGCGCGAGGCTGGCACCCCACCTCATACCCTTCTCGATTATTTCCCTGATGACTTTGTGCTCGTCATTGACGAATCGCATGTGACAGTTCCCCAAATCGGAGCCATGTTTGAAGGGGATATGTCGCGTAAACGTACATTGGTCGAGCATGGGTTCCGCTTGCCTTCGGCGATGGATAACAGGCCACTCAAATGGGATGAATTTACCGAGCGTATTGGTCAAACCGTTTACCTCTCAGCTACGCCAGGATCCTATGAGCTCGATAGGTCCGATGGGGTAGTGGAACAGATCATTCGCCCCACAGGACTTGTTGATCCGAAGGTTGTGGTCAAGCCGACTCGAGGTCAAGTCGATGACCTCCTTGAGCAGATTCGTGAGCGGGTCGAGCGTGACGAACGCGTTCTTGTGACAACACTGACAAAGAAGATGGCTGAGGACCTGACGACGTACCTTGCCGAGCGCGGAGTGAAGGTTGAATACCTGCACTCAGATGTCGATACTCTCAGACGCGTTGAACTTTTACGCGAGTTGCGTTTGGGAACTTTCGACGTTCTTGTGGGAATTAATCTCTTGAGGGAAGGCCTGGATCTTCCCGAAGTTTCTCTCGTTTCAATCTTGGACGCCGACAAGGAAGGATTCCTGCGTTCGACGCGTTCTCTCATTCAGACCATTGGGCGCGCCGCGCGAAATGTCTCTGGTGAAGTTCACATGTACGCCGATGACATCACTGATTCGATGCGTGCTGCAATCGAGGAAACTGAGCGACGCCGTGAAATTCAGATTGCCTACAACACCGAACACGGTATTGATCCCAAGCCTCTACGCAAAAAGATTGCAGATGTTACGGACATGCTCGCTCGTGAAGAAGTTGACACAGCGGAGCTCCTTGAGGGCGGATATAGGCGCGAACGCACCGCAAGCGATATTCGCGCTGATGAGATGGCTTCCTTTGCGGGCCAAGAAGGCTCAACGCGCACACGTGAAGAACTTGCTCAGATGGCCGAGAGTGATTTGGAAGAATTGATCCGTCAGCTTTCTGATCGGATGATGGAAGCCGCTCAGGATCTTCAATTCGAGCTTGCGGCAAGGCTTCGTGATGAACTCAGTGAACTGAAGAAAGAACTGAGAGCGATGAAAGCCGCCAACTAAGTAGTTGTGGAAAGTGGTAGGTATCGCTTCGAGAACCGCCTAAGATAGGTATGTTCTTGTTCGCGACTTTGGGAGTCGATGGTGTCTACGATGGCGCACACGCAAACGCGTCCCCTTCCTTTCACCAGGCGTGCCATGGCATGGGGCGCTCATGCCTTTACTCTGACCGGTGTTGTTTGGGCGGCACTCGCAACGATTGCTCTCTTCGAAGGGCATATCCGCCATATGTGGTTGTGGCTGGGAATTGCGCTTCTTGTTGACGCCGTCGATGGCTCAATCGCGCGGGCCGTGCGCGTGAGTGAATACGCACCTGGCTTCGATGGGGCAACTCTAGACAATATCGTTGACTATCTCACGTGGACTTTTATCCCCGCTCTGTTCATGGCCTTCCATCTTCCTTTTGGATCACGCACACTCGGTATTGCCATGGCCCTGCTGGTCTGCGTCTCATCGATGTTCTGCTACTGCAATGTGTCGCTGAAGACTCCCGACCACTACTTCATGGGATTCCCTGCCGCCTGGAATGTCGTAGCCGCGATTATGTGGATCTTCCAGACCGGAGCGGTTTTCAACCTTGTTGCCACGGTTATTTTGGCTGTGCTGACGGTCGCGCCGATCGCCTTCGTTCATCCATTCAGGGTCGGGCGTTTGCGCGTAATCAATATTGTGGCGGCACTGGTGTGGGTTGCTGCGACGGCGGCGCTCGTTGCCTACGCCCCTGTGCGGCCGATTATCCTCACAGGGATTTGGTGGGTTGCTGGAATCTGGATTCTCGTGGTGAGCGCAATCCGTTCCATCCAAGGGATTCCTCAAGAATTGCGTGACGCAGAATAACGTTTTACAAGCCGCGAGTTCTGAACAGAGCGCCAAACTTCAGTTGCGATTGACGCAAGGATCATCAGAGCAACAATGACAACAACCGATCCCGGATACCCGCGTCCGTGGATCCAGAAATAAACATATGGCGCCATAAAGGTTACGAGCGCGACGATTGCGCCGGCGTAGCGCTCCAATGGCCTCGAAGCGGTGATCATGGCCAGGATTCCCCACGTGTAGGGAAGCGCAGTCAAGACATCAATCGACCATAGGACAAGGACTGATCCATGGAATTGCGGAACGAAGATCACCGGTAAGGCGCGCAGCGAGGAATAAATAAAAACCACGAGGTAGACCCACACACGTGGATCTTTGAGGATTCGGGTGATCAGTGAACGTTTGTAGACCGTGACCCCGCTGGCTTCGATTTGGTGGACGAGGCCGTGTGGCGTTCGCGTTGCATTCATTCCTTGGAGAGCCTCGCGGAAGCGTGGGTCCGGAAGCAGCTCGTGAACGAGCTTGCTGACTCGCAAGGCAAAGACTGTTTGCTCTTTGGAGTGCTCGGCGCCGACGTTGACAAAAAGATGGAACAAAGGACCGGCGAGACGCTTGAGTTCCTCACGATTGATGGGACCGATGAGCCAGATAATTCCGCGGTGCTCCAGAGCATTGCGTACTTCGGTAAAGAAGAGATCGGTGTCTGCAAGGATAGAAGGATCAAGTTCACGGACCTCGCGTCTGCCCAATTCAGCAAGTCGTGAGACGCCGGCGGCGTGAGCGAGGCGAGTGGTATCAAATGCGCAGGAGCGCACGACCGGGAGTTCGAAAGGAGCCTGAGTCGACCCGAAAAGGGTCTCCTTCAGGCGACGCAGTCGGGAAATCTGGGCTGCAGGGTCTTTAACGCTCACTCCAACGAGTTTAGAGCACTGCGGTGTGAAGCTCTTAACGACTTGGCATTCTCATGTAGGAGTGTGAGCAGAATCGTTGTTACTCTATGAGTGAGGGGAGTACTCCCACGAAGCGCACCATCGTCAACGCGGTATCGCCTCGGTACCCGGTGTTGCCGCCCAATTATGGGTGGGAAGAGACCTCAAGCCTCACTCCCTGAAAGGTCACTTGTGGACGTACACATCCTTGGTTGGATTGGCCTGGCCATCGTCGTAATTGCACTGATTACGACCGATATTGTTGGACATGTACGCAAACCTCATGCGCCATCGCTGAAAGAAGCGACAGCGTGGACTTTGGGCTACGTTGCTCTTGCTGCTGCTTTCGGTGTTGCTATCTGGGCCATCTATGGTCCAAGTTTTGCCATCCAGTTCTACAGCGGCTACATCATGGAATGGTCGCTGTCGCTGGACAATCTTTTTGTCTTCGTCATCATCATGTCTTCCTTTAGGGTTCCTCGTGAATTCCAGCAGAAGGCATTATTGGCAGGCATTATCTTGGCGCTGATCTTCCGTGCTTTCTTCATCGTTGTCGGTGTCACGCTTGTCAATCGCTTCACGTGGATGTTCTTCTTCTTTGGTGCGTGGCTCTTGTGGACCGCCTATTCCCAGGCGCGGGAAGGCGCATCGGAGGAACAAGAAGAGGAAGAACAAGTCGAAGAGAACGGTTTTGTTCGCTTTGTCCGCCGCATCTTCCCGGTGACCGATGGCTACATCGGTGATCGCTTCTTTTATCGGCATAGTGGGCGTACTTCCGTTACCCCGCTCTTCTTAGTCGTTCTCGCACTGGGGTCAGCAGACTTGATGTTCGCCCTCGATTCAATTCCTGCGATTCTTGGCCTTACGACCGAGTCCTATTTAGTCTTCGCCTGCAATGCCTTCGCGCTTCTTGGCCTTCGTCAACTCTTCTTCCTCATTGACGGTCTTTTGGAGAAGCTTGTCTTCCTGAACTATGGCCTTGCTGTGATTTTGGGATTCATTGGCATCAAGCTTGTTCTTCATGCCATGCACGAGAACTCTGTGCCCTTCATTAACGGCGGCCAGCCAATCCACTCCGTACCAGAGATTGGTATCCCCATTTCTTTGGGTGTTATTGCCACGACTTTAATCGTCACCGTTATTACTTCGCTTATTCATTCTCGCCGCCACAAGACCAGGAGCTAGCCCTAGTGACAACGAGTACGCCAGAAACTGCAATTACCGGCTTAACGCGGCAAGAGGTTGAAACCCGACGCCAGGCCGGGCAGGTCAATGTCACGAAGTTGCCTTCTTCGCGGTCATTGGCCTCGATCATCCGAGCGAATGTCCTGACCCTGTTTAACGCAATCCTCAGCGTTGCTATGGTCATCGTGGTCGTTTTTGGATCGTGGCAAGACGCAGTTTTTGGCGGAATCATGATCATCAATGCGATCATCGGGATTTTCTCGGAAGTGCGCGCGAAGCGGACACTAGACAATCTTGCAATAGTCGATGCGCCCCGGGCACAAGTACGTCGAGATGGCCTTACTGAACAGATCGATGTCGACGATATCGTTCTTGACGACATCATCGAGCTCAGTTTGGGTGACCAGATTGCCGCTGACGGCGAAATCCTCGAGGTATCCGGCCTCGAAATTGACGAATCGATGCTCACCGGCGAATCTCGTCCCGTCCTCAAGCAAATTGGTGATCGAGTTCTTGCAGGCACATCGGTTGTTGCCGGTTCTGGATTGATGCACGTCCAAGCGGTGGGAGCTGACCTGTATGCGCAGGGAATTGCTCGTCACGCACGAACTTTCTCTTTGGCAACTTCTGAGATTCAGCAGGGCATCAATAAGATTCTCCGCGTTATCTCGGTGGCCTTGCCGCCAATTATTCTGCTGACCTTATGGTCACAGACTCGTATTGCTGGTGACGGAGTTCCTCATGCCTGGCAGCATGCGTTGGTCTTGGCCGTTGCAAGCGTTGTCGGAATGATCCCTCAGGGCTTGGTGCTCCTGACCTCGATGAACTTCGCAATTGGATCAGCAACTTTGGCCCGTCGGGGCGCGCTTGTTCAAGAACTTCCAGCTGTTGAGGTTCTGGCCCGTGTGGACGCTCTGTGCTTGGACAAGACTGGCACGCTGACGACCGGTGGGATTCGTTTGCGTTCGCTTGAAGTCCTTGAGACTCACGATTTTGATGGGGAGCTATTTACTGCTGTTCGCGTGCTGAACGATGACGAAACCAATGCGACTGCCCATGCGGTAAAGGAATACCTCGATTCAGATTCTTCCTTACCCTTAGAGCATTGTGCAGATTCCTGGACGATTCCTTTCTCTTCGGCACGAAAGTGGGCGGCATGGGGGACCGCAGAGTCCTCGATTGTCATGGGTGCTCCTGAGATGCTCATCGATGGGATCGCGGAACTTGATGGACTTCGTCAAAAAGTCCGCTTGTACGCCGAGGAAGGCTTGCGTGTCCTCGTTGTTGTTCGCTACGGCCAAAGAATTCAGGATCAGACGCTTCCTGAGCGTCCCATGCCTCTTGCGCTGCTTGTCCTTGAGGAAGATCTTCGGGACGATGCCCGTGAGACACTGGCATATTTTCGCAGGCAAGGAGTGCGCGTCCGGATTATTTCTGGCGACAGCCCGACAACTGTTGCCGCGCTGGCAGCTCAAGTTGGTTTGCAATCGCCGGATGGCAATGCGCCTCAAGCATTTGATGCACGTCAGCTTCCAAGTGATCCGACCTCACCTGAATTCTTGTCGATCGTTGAATCTACTGATGTCTTTGGGCGCGTTACTCCCGAACAGAAACGGGCGTTGGTCAAGGCGCTTCAGACCCAAAAGCACTGCGTTGCGATGACAGGTGATGGCGTTAATGATGCCCTTGCACTCAAAGACGCGGATCTTGGTATTGCAATGGGTAACGGGGCCGCAGCGACAAAAGCCGTTTCGCAGCTTGTCCTGGTTGATCAAAAGTTCTCTGTATTGCCGAGCGTTCTGGGCGAAGGCCGACGCATCATGGCGAATATGGAGCGCGTCTCTTCTCTGTTCCTCGCCAAGACAACCTACGCGACACTCTTTGTGATTCTGAGCGCGATTTTTGCATGGCGTTATCCATTCTTGCCGCGCCACTTTACCTACGTCGACACCTTGACCATTGGCATTCCCGCGTTCTTTATTGCGCTTGGGCCAAACAATAGGCGTTACGTTCCGGGATTCCTCGTGCGAACTCTCTCTCTTGCCATTCCCAGTGGCATTGTTCTGGGCGTTAGTGCTCTTGCTGTCTATTCTTCGGTTGGAGATGGAACCGCGCTAGGATCCACGGCGGCAGCTCTTACTGTGCTGATCGCGGGGCTATGGCTGTTGTCAATTACTGCACGTCCTCTTGTGCCTTGGCGCATTGCACTCATCTGTACGATGGCCGCCGGGGGAGTACTCGGCGTCTTCATTCCGGTTGCCCGTCACTTCTTCGCATTTGAGTGGCCTTCAGCTTCTCTGTGGCTCGTCATCGTATGTGCTGGACTGTGTGCTGGTGCCGTGATTGAGGCGTTCTCGCGTGTCCTCTATTTGGGTCGACTTCGTGAAGCCGAAGAAGAAGGACGCGCGCGCGATTAAGAACACATGTTCGAGAAAAAGAACGTGTCAACACGTAAACTGATTGAGTGCATGATCAGTTAATTGTCCGCGGTGCGCGCGAGCACAATCTCAAGGGCGTCGATCTTGACCTCCCTCGCGATTCAATGATTGTCTTTACAGGACTTTCAGGCTCCGGCAAGTCCTCTCTCGCTTTCGATACGATTTTTGCCGAAGGACAGCGACGCTACGTTGAGTCTTTGTCCTCATACGCACGGCAATTCCTCGGCCAGATGGATAAGCCTGACGTTGACTTCATCGAAGGACTGTCCCCGGCGGTTTCGATCGACCAAAAGTCGACATCGCGTAATCCTCGCTCGACGGTGGGCACAATTACCGAGATCCACGATTACCTGCGTCTGTTGTATGCGCGCGCGGGTATCGCGCATTGCCCAAAATGCGGCGCACGCATTCAAGCTCAAACTCCACAGCAGATTGTCGACCGTGTGCGCTCAATGCCGGAGGGAACACGCTTCCAGGTACTTGCTCCCGTAGTTCGCGGACGCAAGGGTGAATATCAAGATCTTCTTGAAGAACTCAAAGCTTCCGGATATGTACGTGCGATTGTCGACGGACAATTGATGCGTTTGGAAGAGGTTCCTCCTCTCGAAAAGAAACTCAAGCACACGATTGAAGTCGTTGTTGATCGCCTTGTTGTCCGCGAAGGTATGCGTCAACGCTTGACTGATTCTGTCGAAACATCGCTGCGTCTATCCGATGGTCTTGTCGTGATTGATTGCATCGATCTGGATGAGGATGATCCCGAGCGACGCCGTAAGTATTCGGAGAAACGTTCATGCCCCAATGACCACCCACTCACTTTGGACGAGATTGAACCACGAACCTTCTCATTCAACGCTCCCTACGGCGCGTGTCCGGAGTGCTCAGGGCTTGGCTCGAAGCTTGAAGTCGATCCCGAACTTGTCGTTCCAGATGAGGAACTTTCTCTCGCACAGGGCGCTGTCATTGTTTGGAATTCGAATTTTAAGTACCACAAGCACCTTCTGACGGCGCTTTCTCAAGAACTCGGATTCTCCATGGACACTCCGTGGAAAGATCTCCCTGCTGAAGTTCGCGATGCCATCCTCAACGGTCGCAATTACGAGGTAAAGGTTAAGTTCCGAAACCGTTGGGGACGCGAACGTTCCTACACGACCGGGTTCGAAGGCGCACTGACCTACATTCAGCGCAAGAAAGAAGAAACTGAATCACAGCTTGTGGTTGACCGGATGGACTCCTACATGCGCGAGGTGCCCTGTAGCGCGTGCCATGGAGCTCGGCTTCGTCCGGAAGTTCTTGCCGTCACCGTAGGCGATTTATCGATTGCGCAGCTATCGGATCTGTCGATCAGTCAGGCGAAAAGCCATCTGGATCATGTTGAGTTTGAGCAGCGGTCCTCGGTCATTGCCGCACCGATCTTGACTGAGATTCGTGCGCGTTTGAACTTCCTCGTTGATGTTGGCTTGTCGTATCTGACCCTTTCACGAGGCGCCGCCACCCTTTCCGGCGGGGAAGCGCAGCGCATCCGTCTCGCGACACAGATCGGTTCAGGCCTTGTCGGGGTGCTCTATGTTCTCGACGAACCCTCAATCGGTCTTCACCAACGCGACAATCGCAAGCTTATTGCGACCTTGGAAAGACTTCGCGATCTTGGAAATACTCTGATCGTTGTCGAACACGACGAAGAGACGATTGAAGCAGCTGACTGGATTGTTGACGTTGGTCCTGGCGCTGGCGAGAACGGTGGGTGGATTGTCCACAGTGGAACGCTTGACGAACTTCGCCAGAATAAGCGTTCTCTGACCGGTCAATATTTAAGTGGAAAGCGCTCAATTGCTGTTCCCGCCACTAGGCGTCCGCGAGATCCCCAGCGACAAATTACGGTGAAGGGTGCCTACGAGAACAACCTGAAAGATGTGACGGTTTCCTTCCCACTCTCAACATTTATTGCCGTAACAGGTGTATCAGGTTCGGGAAAGTCGACTCTGGTCAACCAGATTCTCTACCGTTCACTGGCAACGCGCCTCAACGGTGCACGCCTCGTTCCCGGACGACATCGCTCGGTTACTGGAACCGATGAGCTCGATAAGGTCGTGCATGTCGACCAGTCGCCGATCGGTCGGACGCCGCGTTCTAACCCCGCGACCTATACAGGTGTGTGGGATCAGATCCGTAAACTCTTTGCTGAGGTCCCTGAAGCGAAGTTACGTGGCTACGGTCCGGGCCGCTTCTCCTTCAACGTCAAGGGAGGTCGGTGCGAATCCTGCAAGGGCGACGGCACTCTTAAGATCGAGATGAACTTCCTTCCGGACGTCTACGTTCCCTGCGAAGTCTGCCATGGCGCTCGCTATAACCGCGAAACGCTGGAGATCTTGTACAAGGGAAAGAGCGTCGCTGACGTTCTCAATATGCCCATTGCCGAGGCCGCAGAGTTCTTCGCGCCGATCTCGCGTATCGCGCGCCACCTGAACACTTTGGTGGAAGTTGGATTGGGCTATGTGCGCCTCGGCCAGGCGGCGACCACGCTGTCGGGCGGTGAAGCGCAACGCGTAAAACTCGCCTCAGAACTCCAACGACGCTCAACTGGCCGTACTGTCTACGTTCTCGACGAACCTACGACGGGTTTGCATACGGAAGATATCCGCAAGTTGCTGCTCGTCTTGCAAAGCCTCGTTGACAAGGGCAATACGGTTATCGTTATTGAGCACAACTTGGATGTCATTAAGAGTGCTGACTGGGTGATCGACATGGGACCTGAAGGAGGCAGCGGAGGCGGCACTGTTGTTGCCGAAGGTACTCCTGAAGAAGTTGCACAGGTCGAGGAGTCCTTTACCGGTCAATTCTTGGCAGAGATCTTCAACGGGAAGTAAGCACTTCTCAGTTGCATAAACAACGGGGCGACTAGATACTCTCTAGCCGCCCCGCACAACTTTACTGAGCTTCGGGAGTCGTCCCGGATTCGTAGAGCGCTTCTACCTCATCGGCAAAGTCTGCCAGTACTCGACGTCGCTTCAGCTTCAAAGAGGGAGTCATATAGCCGTTCTCCACGGTGAAGGCGGCATTAACAATGCGATAGCGTCGAATCGACTCCGCGCGTGAGACCTTCTTATTTGCCCGGGCGATCGCGCGTTCCAAAGACTCACGAACTGCCGGGAGTTCGGCAGCTTGTGCCGCATCCACGATGGGCAGTCCATGCGAGCGAAGCCACTCGGGGAGCATCTCGGTATCTAGGGAGATGAGCGCGCCAATATAGGGGCGGTTATCGCCGACGACGATAATGTTTGCGATGAGGGGATGAGTGGAAAGAGCATCTTCCAAAATCTCTGGAGAAACATTCTTACCACCCGCAGTGACGATCAATTCCTTCTTACGGCCGGTAATCCGTACGTGGCCTCGATCGTCAATCGAAGCAAGATCCCCAGTCCTAAACCAGCCGTCAACGAAGGCCTCAGCTGTGGCCTCGGAAAGATTATGGTACCCGCGCGAAACGGAGATTCCGCGGACAAGGAGCTCACCATCGGAAGCCAACTTTGCCTGGTTACCCGGCCACACGAAACCAACGCTGTCCGGGGGAAAATCTTCCGGGGTCTCGACAGTGATCGGACCAGTTGTTTCGGAGAGCCCGTAGCCCTGCAGGAGCGTAATACCCAAACCACGGTAAAAATTCGCGAGGTCGAGAGCTAGGGGAGCACCGCCCGAAATAATCGTGTGGAGATTGGGGCCGAGAATCGCCTTGACCTTCGAGAGGACCAAAGCGTCGGCGACTCGCCCGCGAATCTTGAGCAATGTCGAAGGGCCGGGCGAGGGGATTTCCGAGGCGTCAGGCACCGGCGTCGTGTCGGGGAGCGGACCTGCAACCAGAGATTCGGGTTTGGGGGTGTTCGCGTACGCAGTGGCTTGAGATAGTGCACGTGCTTGCTGTGCGGCCCAGGAGAACATACGTCCCTTGAAACCACCGCCAGCTTTGGCCGAAGCGGCATTGAAAACCTTCTCCAAAACACGCGGAACGACAAGAAGCATACTCGGCTTGAATGTGGCGATGTCATCAACCAAGTTGCGTGTATCAGGGGAGAAAGCAACGACCCCTTGACCTGCCAGCAAACAGTACATGACAAAACGTGCGAGGACGTGTGCGACAGGCAAAAACAGGAGCGAACGAGAACGCGGGTCGTTAATGAGGAGAGGCAAGAAGTCGTAGGCCTGAAGCATTGGGCTAATGAAATTGCCGTGAGTCAGCACGACGCCCTTGGGAACACCGGTGGTTCCGGAGGTGTAAATGATCGTTGCTTCGTCCTCGAGTGCTACTGCGTCAGTGCGCTCTCGAACTTTTTCAATCGGTACTTCAATCCCGGCCTGAGCCAAGACCCTTTGAGCACCCTTGTCGATCGATAAGATCTGCCGAACGCGCTCAGTGCGAACAGACTGGACAAGCTCAGCTTGTTGAGATGTCGCAGTGATGACAATGCGAACGTCGGCATCTTTGAGAATATGGGCAATCTGGACGGCCGAGTCTGTTTCGTAGATCGGTACGGTGATTGCTCCACACGACAGGGCGGCAACGTCAACGAGTGCCCACTCGTAGGATGTGGGTGCAAGGATTGCCAGATGCTCTCCCGGTTCAAGCCCGAGAGCAATCAATCCGCGCGCAAGAGAGTCCGCATCAGCTAAGAACTGATCAATGGTGACCGGCCGCCACGCCCCAACCGGAGAGCGGCGTTCGATCGCTACCTGTGAGGGGTAGTTTTCAGCACGCAAGCGAAGCATCTTCGGAATGTTCATTTCGGGAGTTGCCTGTCGCGTAGCCGGAGACTCCCACGAACCGTCTGCAAGCCTGCGTACTGTCATCTGTTTTCCCTTTCGGTAATTGTTGCGATGAGGCCGAGGACGTCAGTGCTCGCGTCGTCGGAAGGAGAACCTGCGGCGCGGCCTTTCAGTCGCTTCAACGGGTCCTCCGTAAAGCTCATCAATCTCGTGCGCGTAGTCCGCGATCACTTTGCGGCGACGCAGCTTCATCGAAGGTGTAACGTATCCGTTTTCTACGGTGAAGCTGGCGTCAATAATGCGGAACTTGCGGATAGATTCGGCGCGAGAGACAGCCTTATTTGCGCGCTCGATTGCGCGCTCAAGCGAGGCCTGAACTTCAGAAAGTTGTGCGGCCTCGGCAGGGGAGCAGCGGGGCAGCCCGTGCTTGCGAAGCCAATCGGGGAGCATTTCGGCATCCAAGGTAATCAGAGCGCCGATGAAGGGACGTTGATCGCCGACGACAATGACGTTCGCGATGAGCGGGTGTGTCGCAAGAGCGTCTTCGAGGATCTCTGGGGAGACGTTCTTACCGCCCGCAGTGACGATCAATTCCTTCTTACGACCGGTAATGGAGAGCTGACCGTTACGCGAGATAGAGCCGATATCGCCTGTGTGGAACCAGCGTCCATCGGGCATGACTGCCTGAGTTTCTTCGGGAAGGTGATAGTAACCGGGCATAACTGCCTGGCCTCGGACAAGGATTTCGCCGTCCTTGGCAATTTTGATGAAATTACCAGGAAGGGGAAGGCCAACGGTTCCAATCGGGTTTGCTCCCAGATGCTGAACTGCGATCGGACCGGTTGTTTCTGACAGGCCGTAACCCTGGATAAGAGTGATTCCCATGCCGGCATAGAACTGAGCGAGATCGGTTGCCAGTGGTGCGCCGCCGGAGACGATGTAGCGCAAGTTCGGTCCGAGGACGGAGCGAATCTTTTTGAGGACGAGTGCATCTGCGAGGCCGTGACGAAGTTTCTTCGTCAGCGAAGGGCCGAAAGTGCGCTGCTGAGCCACAGAGTAGCTGCGCGCCTGCTTTGCACTCCACGCGAACATTCGTCCCTTAAGACCGCCACCGGCCTTAGAGGAAGCAGCGTTATAAACCTTCTCAAGAACGCGAGGAACGACAAGCAGGATTGAAGGCTTGAACGCCTGGATATCAGGAAGCAAATTCTTGATATTCGGCGAGAAACCTAAAACGCCAGCACCGGAGAGCACAACGTGCATCACCAAACGTGCCAAAACGTGTGCGACGGGGAGGAAGAGCAAGAGACGAGTATCAGGCGAATCGATGACCTCACCCAGCACCTGGCGTGTGCCTGCGATCGTCGCGAGGAAATTCGCGTGAGTGAGGACAACTCCCTTTGGGACGCCCGTCGTGCCCGATGTATAGATGATCGTTGCGATCGACGAGGAGCTTAAAGATGAACGACGTTCCTTGATGTTATCAATTGAAACGTTGCGTGCGGCCCGTGCGATAGTGCGCAAGGCTCCTTGATCGAAGCTCTCAATTGCTCGCGTAAAATCGGGGGCAACCGTACGGACAAGTTCAGACTGTTGAGTTGTTGCGGTAAAGACACGAACAACGTGTGCATCCTCGAGGATGTGCTGAATCTGAGACGCTGAGTCGGATTCGTAGATGGGTACCGTAACTGCGCCAATGGAGAGCAAGGCGAGGTCCAGAAGCATCCACTCAAAAGAGGTGGAGGCGAGGATCGCAATAGAGTCTCCGGACTCAATGCCCAGTCCAATAAGGCCGCAGGCGGTGTATTCGACTTGACGTTGGAGCTCAGCTGCGGTCATCGATCGAACCGCACCAACAGAACTACGTGTTTCAACGACAACCTGATCCGGATGTGCTTCTGCTCGCCGCATGAATAGATCCGGAAGTAGCTCATCGGTGTGAATCGTGAACGTGGGCTTGATGGTGTACGAGCCATCGCGCAAGCGTTTCATTGCGTCTCCGTTTCAGACCTACGTTTCAGGTTGACACTAGGCATAGTAGCGCCAAATCTAATGCCATCTAGCTCACAGATCGTAGTACAGCTGGAATTCGTACGGGTGAGGATAAGCTCGCATGGGGGCAATCTCCACCGTTTCTTTATAGTTAATCCAGGTTTCGATCAGGTCTTCTGTGAAGACATCGCCTTCAGTGAGGAACTCGTAATCATTGCGAAGCGCTTCGAGTGCGCCCTCCAAGCTTGAAGGGATCTTTGCGATCGAGTCGTAGTCGGCGCTCGGTAGTTCGTAGAGGTCCTTGTCGATTGGCGCAGCGGGTTCAATGCGGCGCTTAATTCCATCAATTCCCGCCATGAGGCATGCAGCGAAGGAAAGATAGGGGTTCGCACTGGGATCGGGAACTCGGTATTCGACACGCTTTGCAGCCGGTGAAGTTCCTGTTACAGGGATACGAATGCAGGCGCTGCGATTGCGCGCCGAATAGACGAGGTTAATCGGAGCCTCGAAACCTGGAACAAGGCGTCGGAAAGAATTAACCGACGGATTGGTGAACGCCAAAAGCGCGGGAGCGTGCTCCAGTAGTCCGCCAATGAACCAGCGTGCGGTGTCGGAAAGTGAACCGTAGCCTCGTTCGTCGTAGAAAAGAGGCTCGCCGTTCTTCCACAGTGACAGGTGTGTGTGCATTCCCGAGCCGTTGTCTCCGAAGATCGGTTTGGGCATGAAGGTGGCAGACAGGCCGGCGGCGCGGGCAGCGTTCTTGATGACGTACTTGAACTTCATCATGTCATCAGCTGCGGCCATCAGGGTATTGAAGCGGTAGTTGATTTCCTGCTGGCCGCCAGAACCAACCTCGTGGTGGGCGCGTTCAAGGGTAAGTCCGACCTCGGTCAAGAGGTTAGCCATTTCATCACGCAGGTCGGTGAAGTCATCAGCGGGGGAGACCGGGAAGTATCCGCCCTTGACGGGAACCTTGTACCCGAGGTTTCCACCCGCCTCGCTGCGTCCGGTATTCCAGTAGGCCTCGTCAGAATCGAGAGCGTAGAAGGTGTGTTGCGGACTCACTTGGTAGCGAACGTCATTGAAAACGAAGAACTCAGCTTCTGCTCCGATGTAGCACGTATCGGCAATGCCGGTCGAACGCAGGTAAGCCTCGGCCTTGGCAGCGACTTGGCGCGGGTCGCGCGAGAAGGGCTCATCGGTGAAAGGGTCGACGATCGAGAAAATAATGACCAGTGTCTTGTTAGCGCGGAAAGGATCAACAAAAGCAGAGGACAGATCGGGAATCAGTTTCATGTCCGACTCGTGGATTTGCGTGAAGCCCCGAACTGAGGAGCCGTCGAACATCAGGCCGTCTTTAAGGACCGAGGCCTCGAGTTCGCTGGCGGGAATCGTGAAGTGTTGCTGAACGCCGGGAAGATCACAGAAGCGCACATCAATGTACGCGATCTCTTCTTGTGCAATGAAGTCGATAACTTCTTGGGCCTGGGTAAACATGACGAACCTTTCCGCACCGGTAACTTCAAGAAATGATAAACCCAGCACCAAGAGTTTTTCCATAGGCCTGCTGGGTGCGCACAAAGTTCATGGCGCGGCTAGGCTAAAAGAATGGCTGATCCATCAACCTATCGTCCGAAAACCGGGGAAATCCCGACCGATCCCGGGGTGTACCGTTTTCGCGACGAACAGGGGCAAGTGATCTACGTTGGGAAAGCCAAAAATCTTCGTGCGCGTTTGACCAACTATTTTCAGGATCTAGCCAATCTACATCCCCGCACCCAGAAAATGGTCACGACTGCGGCCTCGGTTCAATGGACCGTTGTACGTAGCGAAATTGAAGCACTCACCCTAGAGTTCACGTGGATTAAAGAATTCAATCCACGCTTCAATGTGATGTTTAAGGACGACAAGTCCTATCCCTATCTGGCGGTCAGCATGGGGGAGAAGTATCCCCGAGTTCAGGTCACGCGCGAGGCGCGCCGGAAGGACAGTCGATACTTTGGACCCTACACAAAGGTGTGGGCGATTCGAGAGACCATTGATCTCCTCTTGCGAGTGTTTCCGCTGCGAACCTGTTCAGCCGGGGTCTTTCGTCGTGCGCAGGCGCAAGGGCGCCCGTGTCTATTGGGCTATATCGATAAGTGCTCAGCCCCTTGTGTCGGGCGTATCTCCCAAGAAGAACATCGAGCTCTTGCCCAAGCAATGTGCGAGTTCATGGAAGGCCGAGCAACTCCCGTATTGCGCCAGATCGAGGCCGAGATGCGTGAAGCAAGCGCTCAGCTTGATTTCGAAACCGCGGCTGAAAAACGCGACGATTTACAGGCGCTGCGAACGGTGCTCGAAAAGAACACCATGGTTCTGGGCGACGGAACGGATGCGGATATTTTTGCTCTTGTGAGCGATGAATTGGATGCAGCTGTTCATGTTTTCCACGTCCGCGGCGGAAGAATCCGCGGTACCCGTGGCTGGGTGATTGAGCGCGATGATGATGCTGATGAATCGGAGCTCATGTCTCGGCTTTTCGAACAGATTTACTCCGAAATACCGGAGGACTCTGGAACGGGAGCGCGCGCCATTGAGCAGGCCCAAGCAGTCTCTGTCGATGATGTTGTCCACACTCCTACGCGTGCGGTTCCCCGAGAAATTCTTGTCAGCGTCATGCCAGATGATCGAGAGACACTGGCTCAGTGGCTTGCGGGCAAGCGTGGCGGCATCGTCGATATTCATGTCCCCCAAAGGGGTAACAAAGCTCAGCTGATGGAGACTGTGAAGGAGAATGCGAAGCAGGCTCTGGTGCTTCACAAGACTCGCCGTTCGGGCGATCTTGCTCAACGAGGCCAAGCAATGGATGAATTGGCGCAATACCTTGACCTTCCAGCTGCACCTCTTCGAATCGAGTGTTACGACATTTCGCATACTCAAGGTCAGCAGCAGGTCGGATCGATGGTCGTCTTTGAAGACGGCACCCCGCGTAAAGATGCCTATCGGCACTTCAACATCCATGGTGATGACGGAAATGGGACGCCGGACGACACCTCGGCAATGGATGAAGTATTGCGGAGACGTTTCCGTCGTCTCCTGGCCGAGGAAAACGGTGAAGATGGCGAAGATGATGAGGGTATTGCTTTCGAGTCCGGTCCGGTCGATGCTAGCGGGAGACCACGGCGTTTTTCCTATCGGCCAGATCTTGTGGTCGTCGATGGCGGTCTTCCTCAAGTGAATGCTGCACGCAGTGCACTCGACGCAATGGGAATCGATATTCCGCTGATTGGCTTGGCCAAACGATTGGAAGAAGTCTGGATTCCAGGAGAAGATTTCCCGGTCATTTTCCCCAGGACCTCGGCTGCCTTGTACATGCTCCAATATGTGCGCGATGAATCCCATCGTTTTGCAATTACTGCTCATAGGAAACGTCGCGCAAAGACCCAGCAGCGTTCGGTTCTTGACGAGATCCCGGGCGTTGGCCCCTCCCGACAGAAGGCGCTCCTGCGCTGCTTTGGTTCGGTTAAGAAGATCCGCGAGGCCACTGTCGGGGCCATCGCCGAAGTGCCTGGGATTGGAGATACCCTTGCGCAGACTATTTTCGATGCGTTGAACCCTGAGCAGAAAACTGACTAAAGTGGCGAAACTTCGGTAACAATCGTCAACAAATGGCACCATAGGACTATGAGCGATATCCCTATGCCCCCCGTTCCCACTGAGGACACTGTTCCTGGAGGGATTCCGTTGCTTGATGAGATTGCCCCAGAGGTTCCCGATCCGGGTTCAAACGAAGTCGTGATCATCACCGGCTGTTCAGGTGCAGGACGAACCGGTGCCGCTCGAGCTCTTGAAGATCTTGACTGGTACGTTGTCGATAATCTTCCACCGGCTATGCTTCCTGCCCTCGTGGGAATGATGTCCCCAGACGGCGGGGGAGTGCACCGTCTAGCCGTCGTTGTTGATGTACGTTCCCGAGAGTTTTTTGCTGACTTCGCTCGTTCCCTTGAACAGCTGCGCGAGCTTGGAGTGACCTATCGGGTGTTCTTCCTTGAAGCGTCGACGGACACGTTGGTTCGGCGTTATGAATCGAATCGACGCCCCCACCCGCTTCAAGGAGACGGCACTCTTCTCGAAGGAATTCACGCCGAGGCCCGCGCACTTGCTCCGGTTCGGCGTGCGGCAGATGTCGTTATTGATACCTCGGGGATGTCTGTTCACGATCTGACGCGACATATTCGTGATGTGATCGCCGATGCCGGTGATGTTCCACTTCGAATTACGGTTGAATCCTTTGGGTTTAAGCATGGACTTCCCCTGGATGCAGATCATGTTCTGGACGTTCGTTTCTTAAAGAACCCTTATTGGGTTGATGAGCTGCGCCATCTGACAGGAAAAGACCAACCCGTCGCTGACTATGTGCTTTCACAACCCGGTGCTCGTGACTTTGTTCTGGGCTACGCAGATCTCCTCGCTCCCATGCTCAGGGGGTATATTGGTGAGCTCAAGCGGTACACGACGATCGCAGTTGGGTGCACGGGCGGGAAGCACCGTTCAGTGGCGAGCGCAGAGCTCATTGCCCGCCGGCTGCGTGAACATGGATTTAGTGTTCGCGTCACGCACCGCGATATGGGAAAGGAATAGTCGATGACCTACGTTGATGCTGCTGGGTGGATGCAGCGCGGCGATTCGAATAATCGCGTCGTCGCTCTGGGTGGCGGACACGGATTGTCCGCAACTCTTCGCGCCCTTCGACACATCACGCGTCAGCTCACCGCTGTTGTCACCGTTGCAGACGATGGCGGTTCTTCTGGACGTCTGCGCTCAGAAATGCCGATTCTCCCACCTGGCGACTTGCGCATGGCGCTTGCCTCACTGTGTGAAGAAACAGAGTGGGGGCTGACGTGGCGCGATGTTTTCCAGATGCGCTTGAAGACCAGCGGGCCAATGGATGGACATGCAGTTGGCAATATCGTCATTGCCGGGTTGTGGCAGCTTCTTGATGACCCGGTAGAAGGACTCGATTTTGTTGGTCGCCTCTTAGGCGCTCAGGGGCGCGTGCTTCCGATGTCTGTCGATCCACTGAGCATTGAAGCTGATATGGATGACAACGGCCGGCACTACACGGTGAAGGGACAATCGAAAGTTGCGATTGCCCCCGGGACGGTTGAAGCGGTTCGTTTGACCCCGGAGAAGCCGCGCGTTCCTGCAGCTGTCACTGAAGCCATCTCTGAGGCCGACTGGGTTGTTCTAGGACCAGGTTCGTGGTACACCTCGGTGATTCCGCATCTGTTGGTTCCTGAACTTCACCGCTCGCTGGTCACCACCGAAGCCCATCGTGCGCTCATTTTGAATCTCTCGCGTCAACGCGGGGAAACAGACACGATGACCACGGCTGACCATGTTCGCGTTATTGCCCGGTATGCGCCGAGTTTCAAGCTCGATGTCGTCATTGCTGATCCGACGACGACTGATGATATTGATGACCTTGCCGAGGCCGCTGATGCTTTGGGTGCGCGAGTCCTCCTTCGTCAGGTGCGCACGGGCGACGGCGAGCCTCACCATGATCCTCTTCGGCTGGCCGCAGCCTTACGAGATGCTTTTGATGGTTTCCTTGGTGAAGTTGGTCGTAGCGAGACCTGGCTTCCCTGATTTCTCACAGTGCATGTACTTTCCCTAAAGGAGTAAAGGTGTCCCTCACATCGGATATGAAGGATGAGCTTGCCCGCAGCGCGGTTACTTCGCAGTCCGCGATGGCGGCCGAGGTCTGCGCGATTCTTCGTTTTTCGGGTGGTCTTCACCTAGTGGGTGGCCGCATCCTCATCGAGGCCGAACTTGATTCTTCCGTTGCGGTCCGCCGTCTTCGCGCTTTCCTCTCGACTCTGTACAACGTCGAGTCCTTCGTTGTTGTGGTTTCGGGTTCGTCACTGCGCCGGGGCAAGCGCTACGTGGTTCGGGTCGTGCATCGGGCGGATGAACTCGCACGTCTCAGTGGCCTCGTTGATGCTGCGGGACGGCCGGTCCGCGGGCTGCCGGCGGCGCTTGTTGCAGCAGGCAAGGACGAGGCCGCAGCGGTCTGGCGTGGAGCTTTCCTCGCGCGTGGCTCACTTCTGGAACCGGGACGTTCATCATCTTTGGAAATTACGTGTCCGGGACCAGAGGTTGCCTTGGCGATGGTTGGACTGGCGCGCAAGCTTGGTGCGGTCGTTCGCTCCAAAGAAGTGCGCGGTTCGGATCGAGTGACAGCTCGTGACTCTGAAGCAATCAGTGCGCTGATTCGGGCGCTTGGAGCCCCGGCAACTCATCGCTCATGGGAACAGAGGCGCGAGCGCCGTGAAGCGCGGGGCTCAGCTAATCGTCTTGCGAATTTTGACGACGCCAACCTTCGGCGCAGTGCGCGTGCTGCGGTCGCTGCCGGTGCACGAGTGGAGCGGGCTTTCGCGATCCTTGGCGATGATGTCCCCGAGCACTTGCGCGAAGCGGGTGAACTGCGCATTAAATTTAAGCAGGCCTCGCTTGAGGAACTTGGAAAGCACACTGATCCGCCTTTGACGAAGGATGCAGTTGCAGGACGCATCCGCAGGCTTCTGGCGATGGCAGACAAGGTAGCGCATGATCGCGGGATTCCGGATACCGAGTCTGCGCTCACTCTTGACATGCTCGACGGTGACTGAGATCTCTCTTTCAGCATAATGTGGGCCAGCTCTCTAAGGACTTAGTTCACCCTCATCTGTTGCGGTGAGGGTGTAGATTAGAAGTACTGGAACCGCAGAGCACTGCGGGCCATAGATGCAAACCGCATCTTCATGGTTGATACAGAAAGTGTGTCCCGCAGGGGGCACAAGCAGGAGGACAACAGTGACCACCCGCGTTGGCATTAACGGCTTTGGCCGCATCGGCCGTAACTTCTTCCGCGCTGCAATTGAGCAGGGCGCAGATCTCGAGGTCGTTGCAGTTAACGATCTGACCGACAATAAGACTCTGGCACACCTGCTGAAGTACGACTCGATCATGGGTCGCTTCAATGGTGAGGTTTCCTACGACGATGAGGGCATCATCGTTGACGGAAAGCACATCAAGGTTCTCGCACAGCGCGATCCTGCCGACCTGCCTTGGGGCGAGCTCGGTGTTGAGGTTGTCGTCGAATCCACCGGTTTCTTCACCGATGGTGAGAAGGCAGCTGCACACATCGCAGCCGGCGCAAAGAAGGTTGTCATTTCGGCGCCTGCAAAGAACGTTGACGGCACCTTCGTTATGGGTGTGAACGATGGCGATTACGATCCCGCCACCATGAACATCATCTCCAACGCTTCGTGCACCACCAACTGCCTTGCTCCTCTGGCCAAGGTTCTCCACGAGAACTTCGGTATCGAGCGCGGCATCATGACCACCATCCACTCCTACACCGGCGACCAGCGTGTCCTCGACGCTCCCCACTCGGATCTGCGTCGTGCACGTGCAGCAGCCCTCAACATGATCCCCACCAAGACCGGTGCGGCTCAGGCTGTTGCTCTGGTTCTGCCCGAGCTCAAGGGCAAGTTCGACGGACTCGCAGTCCGCGTTCCCACCCCGACCGGTTCTCTGACCGACCTGACCTTCGTTGCTACCAAGGAGGTCTCGGTTGAGGCTATTCAGGCTGCCGTCAAGGCCGCTGCCGAGGGCGAACTCAAGGGCGTTCTCGAGTACACCGAAGATCCGATCGTTTCGACCGACATCGTGGGCAACCCCCACACCTCGATCTTCGATGCAACCGAGACCAAGGTTATCGGCAACCTGGTTAAGGTTCTCTCCTGGTACGACAACGAGTGGGGCTACTCGAACGCTCTCGTTCGCCTGACCTCGCTGGTCGGCTCCAAGCTCGCCTGATAGGCGCGCTGAGCGTGATGTACTAAGTTCTGGGCCCGTGTACGTGCAAACGTATACGGGCCCAGTTCACTACTCACCAGTTCAATTCTTTACGATATGAGGAGAATTCCATGAGGACGATCGATACCCTGGGTGACCTTTCCGGAAAGAGCGTTCTGCTTCGCTCGGATTTCAATGTCCCCCTCGACGGCGACCAGAACATCACCGACGATGGCCGTATTCGTGCCGCGCTTCCTACCATTAAGCTGCTTCTCGATGGTGGCGCAAAGGTCGTAATCGCAGCTCACCTTGGCCGTCCTAAGGGACAGGTCAACCCCGCTTTCTCATTGGCACCGGTTGCTCGCCGACTCCAAGAACTCACCGGCGTGAAGGTTACCCTTGCCCCCGATACTGTTGGCGAAGGTGCGCGTGCAGCTGTCGCTGCCGCTCAACCCGGCGAAATTGTTCTGCTGGAGAACGTACGTTTCAACGCAGCAGAAACCTCGAAGGATGACGCTGAGCGTGAAGCTTTCGCTGCTCAGCTTGCATCGCTCGCAGATGCTTTTGTTTCGGATGGTTTCGGTGTTGTTCACCGCAAGCAGGCTTCCGTTTACGATGTTGCCAAGCTTCTTCCCAGCGCTGCTGGTCTTCTTGTTGTCAAGGAAATTGAGTCCTTGGGCAAGGCCGTCAACGATCCCGAGCGTCCCTATGTTGTGGTCCTCGGTGGCTCGAAGGTTTCCGACAAGCTCGGAGTTATTGCGAACCTGCTGTCCAAGGCTGACAAGCTGATCATCGGTGGCGGTATGGCTTACACCTTCTTGGCTGCAAAGGGCTATGAGGTCGGTAAGTCTCTTCTCGAAGCGGATCAGATTCCTACGGTGCAGGGTTACATGGAGACCGCTGCGAAGAACGGCGTCGAGCTTTTGCTCCCCGTTGACACTGTCGTTGCTCCGGAGTTCGCCGCCGACGCTCCCGCAACTGTGGTTGACGCTGACGCAATCCCGGCTGATCAGATGGGCCTCGATATCGGCCCGAAGAGCCGCGAACTCTTTGCAGATGCGATCGCGTCTGCAAAGACCGTTGTGTGGAACGGCCCCATGGGCGTCTTCGAGTTCCCGGCTTTTGCTGAAGGAACGAAGGCAGTTGCGCGCGCTATGAGCGAAGGCAGCGCCTTCACCGTCATCGGTGGCGGTGACTCGGCATCTGCTGTTCGTAACCTTGGTTTCGACGAATCCACTTTCTCTCACATTTCTACCGGTGGTGGAGCTTCCCTTGAACTTCTTGAAGGCAAGGTTCTCCCCGGTATCGCAGTTTTGGAGGACTGAACAATGACACGTACCCCTTTGATGGCCGGCAACTGGAAGATGAACCTCGATCACCTCGAGGCCAATCACCTTGTCCAGGGTCTGGCAATGGAACTCTCGGATCACAACTTCGATTACTCGCGCTGCGAAGTCCTAGTGATCCCTCCCTTCACTGATCTTCGCACCGTTCAGACCGTCGTTGACGCTGACGAGCTTCAGATCAAGTACGGCGCACAGGATATTTCTGTCCATGACAATGGTGCATTCACCGGTGAAATCTCCTCTGAGATGCTGACCAAGCTGGGTTGCTCTTACGTTGTTGTCGGACACTCAGAACGTCGTGAGTACCACAACGAATCCGATCAGTTGGTCGGACAGAAGGCACGCAAGGCTTTTGATGCTGGCATGACTCCGATCCTGTGCTGCGGCGAGGCTCTTGATGTCCGTAAGGCTGGAACTCACGTCGAGTTCGTCCTCGGTCAAGTTCGCGCTGCCCTCGAAGGCTGGAGCGGGGAAGACGTTGCGAAGATCGTCATCGCCTACGAACCCATCTGGGCAATTGGCACCGGCGAAACCGCAACCGCCGATGACGCGCAGGAAGTGTGCGGGGCCATCCGTGAGGCTCTCCGCGCAGACTACGGTGATGCGACTGCTGACTCGACCCGAGTTCTGTACGGCGGTTCCGCAAAGCCCGGAAACATTAAGGAGCTCATGAGCCAGCCTGATGTTGATGGTGCACTTGTCGGTGGAGCTTCGCTGAAGGCAGATTCCTTCGCAGCTATGGCACGCTTCCAGGAACTGTGATCCATTAATCCAGCGGTGCGCCGAAGAAGCAACACTTCGGCGCACCGCTGGCTTTATCCTTTGGTTATTCGCTAGACTACTCAGCGTTGAAGTATCTGAAAGAATCGGAAGAAGAACGTGGCAGCTCTGAAAATTACATTGATCGTCATCATTACGCTGACCAGCATCCTGCTCACCCTGACGATTCTTATGCATAAGGGAAAGGGCGGCGGCCTGTCGGATATGTTTGGCGGCGGTATTTCTTCTTCCGCAGGATCTTCTGGCGTTGCAGAGCGTAACCTCAATCGGATCACTTTGGCTATTCTTCTGATTTGGGCGGTTTCAATCGTCGGTTTCGGTGTGTTGACGAAGTTCGCTGCCTAAGACGTTCTTCATCGTGCTGCATCCGCCTGCGGATGCAGCATTTTTTTACCCTGCGATAGCATGAGCTTATGCTGAGCGGATTAATGAGTGCCTTACTGGTCTTTTCGCCTGCCATATTTTGGGGCATTCTTTTTATGTGGTCCTATCGGAAAGAGCCGCGACAGTTCAAGAATGCGATTTTCTTCTTGTTGATGCTGGTCTTCGCACTCGGTGCGTGTGCGATCTACACCAATGACATCGGGATAGTCCTTCTTTTGGGAATTGCAATCCCATTTGCACCCATCATTACCGTGGGGTTCTTGCTTGTTAATGCGTGGATTGTCATTCGGCGAGAGGGCTTTTCTCTTCCAAACGTTCTTCCCGCGCTTCTTGCGTTGGCAATTGTCGCCTGGATTATCGGAATTCCAGTGGGTATTGGAATAAGCCACTCAAGGGTCGTCGTTTCTCTTTCAGCTTTGCTCTTGGTGCTCGGTTTGTGGTTCTTCTTCAGTTTTGTTGCGCTACTTGTGTATTCCTGGTTCTATCGCAAACTTCCACGGAAGCGACGCTTCGATTACATCATCATTCACGGTGCTGGTTTGAAGGGTGAAGAGCCGACGCCCCTTCTGCGGGGTCGAATTGATAAAGCACTCGAACTTTGGAGTGCTCAGGGATGCTCCGCCATCTTGGTTCCTTCTGGCGGGCAGGGGAGTGACGAGGTTATTTCAGAAGCCGAGGCGATGAGTCGTTACATGCTCCGCCTAGGGGTTCCTCGGGAGGCAATTCTTCCAGAAGATCAATCAACGACAACGATGGAGAACCTCGTTTTTGCCAAGAAACTTCTGGATGCGCGTCAAGCGACACCCTACCGCTGTGCTTTTGTCACCTCGGACTATCACGTCTTTCGCACGGCACTCTATGCTTCGCATGTCGGTCTCAAAGGAGACGGTGTTGGTTCGAGAACCGCCTCATACTATTTTCCGACGGCCTTTATTCGCGAGTTTATCGCGATAACGAAAGAACACTGGATGCCCTATGTGATCCTGACGATCGTGTGGGCAACCAGTGTCCTTGCGCCGTATTTTGGTCAGCTACTGCGGGTTTTCCTGCCCAGTCAGTAGGCCATGCCCTCAGTGAGCTGCAGCAAAACTCTCGCGAGCTTTTGCTGCGATATTTTCAGGGGTAAAGCCGTACTTCTCGAAGAGACGACTGCCTTCCGTTGACTCGCCGAAGTGCTCGAGCGAAACGATTCGGCCACAGTCGCCAACCCATCGGTACCACGGCATTGCAATTCCAGCCTCGACGGCGACGCGCGCACGGACCGCGCAAGGGAGCACCGATTCGCGGTAATCCTCGTCCTGGGCCTCGAACCACTCCATGCAGGGCACCGAGATCACGCGGACGCGAAGTCCTTCTTCGGCGAGGATCGCGCAGGCTTGCAGAGTAGGTGCGACTTCAGAACCCGAAGCCAAGAGAAGGATATCGGGAGTTCCCTCGCAGTCTGCAAGCACGTAGGCTCCGCGGCGCAGGCCTTCGGCACCTGCAAGTTCTGTTCCCTCCCCGCGAGCAGGGTTCGGCAGGTTCTGACGGCTCAGAACGAGGCCAACCGGGTGGCGCTGAAGGAGGGTAGCCTTCCAGGCCTCGGCAGTTTCGGCAGCGTCTGCAGGACGAACGACTGCGAGATTCGGAATTGCGCGATAGGCAGCCAGGTGCTCGATGGGCTGGTGGGTCGGACCATCCTCTCCAACGCCAATTGAATCATGCGTCCACACGTAGGTGACTGGAAGATCCATGAGAGCTGCAAGACGCACCGCGCCACGCATGAAGTCGGAGAAGACGAAGAAAGTTCCACCGTAGACACGGGTCAAGCCATCTGCGGCGATACCGTTCATCGCGCACGCCATGGCGAACTCGCGAATTCCGAAGTGGAGGTTACGACCGAAGGGATCGGCTTCGAATGAACGCGAGTAGGTTCCTTCGGGGAGGAAAGATGTCAATCCGTTGAGGAAAGTATTATTTGACCCGGCCAAATCCGCAGATCCGCCCCACAGTTCGGGAAGCGTTGGTGCAATCGCGTTCAGCACCTTTCCCGAGGCCGATCGGGTTGCCAGTGCCTGTCCTTCAGGGAAGGTTGGGAATGAAGATTCCCAATCGCTTGGCATTTCACCCTGACGAAGACGGGCAAGTAGCGCAGCCTTTTCCGGGTTCTGTTCTTGCCACTGAGCGAAACGTTGGTCCCACTCCTCGCGCAGCAGCTTCGCGCGAGCGGCAAATTGACTGCGAGCGTAGGCGACAGCTTCTTCGTCAACATCGAAGCTTGCATCGGGGTTAGCGCCCAAGGCTTCTTTAAGCCCTCGAAGGGCGTCGGTCCCCAGCTTGGCGCCATGGATTCCGCCGGTGTTCATCTTCTCGGGAGTGGGCCAGCCGATTACGGTACGAAGCGCGATAATCGAAGGCTGCTCGGTATTCGCGCGAGCCGCTTCCAAAGCAGCATCGAGAGCCGTAACGTCTTCGGTGTAGGAACCATCCTCGCTGAGCCAATTGACGCGCTGAACGTGCCAGCCATAGGCCGAGTAGCGCGCCAAAACATCCTCGCTGAAGGCAATATCAGTGTCGCCTTCAATCGAGATACGGTTGTCATCCCACAAAACAATGAGGTTGCCTAGCTTTTGCGTACCTGCAAGCGAAGAGGCCTCAGCTGAAACACCTTCTTGGAGGCAGCCATCACCAGCGATGACGTAGACCTTGTGATCGAAAACGGACTCGCCGTATGGTGTTGAAGGATCGAGCAGCCCGTGGGTGAAACGTTCTGCCATTGCAAAACCGACAGCAGAAGCAATACCAGTTCCCAGCGGGCCGGTGGTCAATTCGACGCCTGGAGTGTGGCCGTACTCGGGGTGGCCGGGGGTGAGAGCACCCTCTGTGCGTAGAGCTTGAAGGTCCTCAAGCTCAACCCCCATCCCTGCGAGGTAAAGCTGAAGATACTGCGTGAGAGATGAATGCCCTGAAGACAAAATAAAACGGTCACGACCCAGCCACTGCGGGTCGTGAGGATCAAGATGCATATGGCGGTGGTAAAGGGCATAGGCTGCGGGAGCGAGTGAAATAGCCGCTCCTGGGTGTCCATTTCCTACTCGTTCTACGGCGTCTGCGGCGAGAATCTTGGCGGTGGAAACGGCGCGGCTATCGAGCTCATTCCATAACGCGGGCACGGTGTAACCTCCTGGTAATTGACGTGACCTCCCTGTACAGGCCAAGTGTAGCGGTTCGGCACGCGTAACTTGGAAATACCTGGCGAGCATCGAAGCAATCCATACAATGGGCGCGTGGCAAGTACCTTTGAGAGGGATCGCGATGAATGGCTCGCGTTTCTGAGCGTTGAAAAAGGCGCATCAACGCATACCGTGTCGAATTACCGCCGAGATGTTGAACGCTATTTGGAATACCAGCTTCAACGAGGCCACGCTACCTATGACGCAATTACTGAGCGGGCAGTCGAAGACTATCTCGCTCATTTGAGTAGTGGAACTGGCGGGAGGAAGGCAGCGCCTTCGTCAGTGGCACGTGCTCTAGCCGCAATCCGTTCTTTCCATAAATACATCCTTCGTGAAGGCATTGCTTCCCATGACCCCAGTGCCCAGGTGCGACTCCCTCAAGTTGGAGAACACTTGCCTAAGGCTTTGACGATCGAGCAGGTTGAGGCTCTGCTTGAAGCTGCGGGCACCGGCGATGATGCGCGTTCCTTACGCGACCGGGCGCTCTTAGAAACGCTGTATGCGACCGGAGCTCGGGTGAGTGAAGCGGTTTCGCTGGCAATCGACGACCTCGATCTGGATGAAGAACTCCCAATCGTTCGTCTTTTCGGCAAGGGACGTAAAGAACGTCTAGTCCCGCTTGGCTCGATGGCACAGCAAGCACTCGAGGCCTATTTGGTACGTGCTCGCCCTCTTTATGCATCGAAAGGAAGAGGCTGCCCCAATGTGTTTCTCAATAACAGGGGAGGGGCACTGTCACGTCAGTCCGCCTGGGAGATTATTCAGCGTGCGGCAACGCGAGCCAATCTTGAGCTTGCTGTATCACCGCATACCCTGCGTCACTCATTTGCCACCCATCTTTTGGAAGGCGGCGCAAATGTACGTGATGTCCAAGAGCTGCTGGGGCATTCCTCGGTGTCAACGACCCAGATCTATACCAAGGTAACAATTGCAACTTTGAAGGAGATGTATCGCTCGGCGCATCCACGCGCAAACGTCGATCCTGCGTCGATCGTTCATGCGGCCACGGAAGAAGGAAAGAATTGAGACTGCCCGCGGGTAGGGGACGCGCATGGCTTTGATGATGCACTAGGATAGTAGGCGTGACGAATCCATCTCAGCCAACGCTTACCGGGGACCTACCTGCCGACGAAGAACAGGATTTCCCGATCCCGGCTCCTTTGACGGGACATGGACCCGCGCGCATTATCGCGATGTGTAACCAAAAGGGTGGGGTCGGAAAGACGACGACCACCATTAATCTTGCGGCCTCCCTTGCCGAGTATGGCCGTCGCGTACTCATCGTTGATTTTGATCCTCAGGGTGCCGCCTCAGTTGGACTGGGTATTAACACCCTGGATATGGAGCACACCATCTACAACCTCCTGATGAATCCGAAGGAAGATATTCATCAGGCTCTGTGCCATACTTCGGTTCCTGGCTTGGATATTGTCCCGGCGAACATCGATCTGTCCGCTGCCGAAGTACAACTCGTCAATGAGGTTGCTCGAGAATCGGCGCTCTCGCGCGTTTTGCGTGCGGTTGTCGATGATTACGACGTCATTCTGGTCGATTGCCAGCCCTCTCTGGGATTGCTTACCGTCAACGCGCTGACGGCAGCGCACGGCGTCATTGTTCCCATGGAAGCTGAGTTCTTCGCGCTGCGTGGCGTTGCACTTCTTGTCGAGACGATCGAGACTGTCCGTGACCGGATTAATCCTCGCCTAAAGATCGATGGGATCCTCGCGACAATGGTGGATACGCGAACCTTACATTCGCGCGAAGTTCTTGAACGACTGGACGAGGCCTTCGGAGACTTGGTCTTCACCACGCGGATTGCGCGTACCGTGAAGTTCCCTGATGCTTCTGTTGCAACGGTTCCGATTACGACCTACGCACCAAACCACCCGGGTGCGCGAGCATACCGACGTCTTGCCAGAGAGATTATCGCCCGTGGAGACGTCGCCTGACAGCACACTCACCCAAGCGGCACTTGACGAGTTTCAGGTGTCACTTGGGGTCTTTGAAGGTCCTTTCGACCTTCTTCTCCAGCTTATTTCACGCAAGAAACTTGATATTACGCAAGTCGCTTTGGCTGAAGTGACGGATGAGTTTATTGCGCACATGCAGGCTTTTCCGGACTTGTCGCGGACGACTGAATTCCTTGTCGTCGCGGCAACTCTCCTTGATATGAAAGCCGCGCGTTTGCTTCCCGATTACGACGAGGAATCATCAATAAGCGCAGAGGATTTAGAGGCGCGAGATCTTCTCTTCTCCAAGCTCTTGCAATATCGTGCGTTCAAGCTCGCGTCGGCTGCGCTTGCTGAGCGATTGGACACCCACATGGGCCTCATTGCCCGAAGCGTCCCGCTCGAAGCTCGTTTTGCACGTCTCTTGCCGCAGTTGCGCTTCGAAACAACTCCGGAGGATCTTGCGCGTTGTTTCGCTGAGGTGCTGAGCGCTCAGCCCCCCAGCGTGGAAGTTACTCACCTTCACGAGGCGCAGGTGCCGGTAGCCCGCGAGGCTCGCAATGTGGTGGCCTTCTTAACTGCTCATGGGAGAGCGACTTTCGCTCAGCTGATTGAGGACGCTCGCGATACCGCCGTGGTTGTTTCCCGATTCTTGGCTATCTTAGAGTTGTATCGGCGCCGGGCGATTGAATTTGAACAGGAAAGAGCTTTGGCACCGCTTCAGATCGTGTGGAATGGAATCGACCCTCAGGTCGACGAATGGGAGGAAGACGCATGAGTGAGGCGATTAGCCCACAAGAAGCGCAGCTGCTTTTTGCTCCCGTGGAAGCAATTTTGATGGTCGTCGATCAACCTGTCACCTCCGAAGAATTGGGGAGGGTTTTGAACCTTTCCCCCGAGGATATGGAGAGTGTTCTCCACATGCTTGCTGCCGAATACTCGGGCGCGCAGGGGGGCCGTGACCATGGCTTCGAACTCCGACGTTTCGGCGGTGGATGGCGTATCTATTCTTCTGCACGCTGGGAGTCGCTGGTGTCGCAGTTTATTGTTGGGACTGGACAATCTAAACTGTCTCAAGCAGCACTAGAGACGCTTGCAGTCATCGCATATCGTCAACCGATCTCACGGGCGCGCATTTCGCAGATCCGTGGCGTCAACGTTGACGCAGTTGTTCGGACTTTACTGGCACGCGAACTTGTCGAAGAAGTTGGTCAGTCTTCTTCGGGAGCTCGCTTGTATGCGACAACCGCTGTTTTTCTTGAACGGATGGGGATGAATTCCCTTGACGAATTGGCCCCATTAGCACCCTACCTTCCAGCATCAGATGAGCTGGACGAACTTGAGGAGACACTGTGAGAAACGAATCCTATAGCGAAGACGGCATTCGCCTGCAAAAGGTCCTCTCACGTGCGGGGGTTGCCTCTCGGCGTGCTGCTGAGGAAATGATTGCCCAGGGGCGCGTGCAAGTTGACGGTAAAGTCGTGCGCGGCCAAGGTATGCGTGTCGATCCCACAACCCAAGCGATTCACGTTGACGGCAAGCGCATCATTCTTGAAGAGAATCGGCCGATTGTCATGGCTGTCAACAAGCCTGTCGGAATGGTTTCGACGATGTCCGATCCTGAGGGGCGGCCAACTCTTGCCGATCTGTTGGTCGACTACCCGGAACGTCTCTACCATGTCGGCCGTTTGGACATTGATACTTCAGGACTTCTGCTTCTCACCAATGATGGTGAGCTCGCGAACCGCTTGACTCATCCCTCCTACGAGATCCCGAAGACCTATGTCGCCAGGGTTCATGGAGAGGTGAAACCGGGCGTTCGTCGTCGCCTCATGGAAGGTATTGAACTCGAAGACGGTCCGATTGCAGTGGATTCCTTCCGAACGATGGAAACCTACGGCGACATTACGACGGTTGAGATTGTCGTCCATGAAGGTCGCAATCGTCTGGTTCGCCGTTTGATGGACGAGGTGGGTTACCCGGTTCGCGAACTGGTTCGTACGAAGTTCGGACCGATCCGTCTGGATCACCTCCAACCGGGGACGATGCGTCGAGTGAAGGGCCCGCAGTTGGCGGCTCTCTACGATGTCGTCGGTCTGTGAGAAGCGCCGTGTCGGAGCACACTCTAGCGACGAACGGTCCCGTTCTCATTATCGGAACCGGTTTACTCGGTACATCGATAGCCTTGGCGCTTCGCAGTGGGGGAGTTGAGGTATACCTTCGGGATGCTTCACCAACTGCTGGAAGGCTTGCGCAAGACCTGGGTGCGGGTACTTTGATCGCCCAAGACGATCCGTGTTCTCCACGCCTCGTCATTGTATCGACGCCCCCTGATGTCGCCGATGTCTGCGTTGTTGATGCCTTGCTTCGCTATCCGCAGGCAGTGGTTACCGATGTTGCC
The DNA here is from genome assembly GCF_976954355.1 of Actinomyces sp. Marseille-QA0893. Classification (NCBI taxonomy): domain Bacteria; kingdom Bacillati; phylum Actinomycetota; class Actinomycetes; order Actinomycetales; family Actinomycetaceae; genus Actinomyces; species Actinomyces sp. Marseille-QA0893. Next base: position 93,164 of record NZ_CDRJSY010000004.1, on the reverse strand, counting down.
TCTGTGAAGTCCGCTGTCTGCGACGGAGTTTTTGACGAGGCCAAGCGGCGCGGTGCGGATATTCCCAGTCGGTATGTGGGTTCCCATCCGATGGCGGGGCGGGAAAGAAGCGGGGCTGGGGCGGCTGATGCTGACCTGTTCTACGGGCGTCCGTGGGTGATTGTTCCTAATCGTTACTCAACTCCCGACGCTGTCATGGAGATCCGCTCGCTTGCCGTTGATCTTGGAGCTTTCCCGATCGAGATGGATGCTCGTACTCATGACCAGTCGGTCGCCTTAATCTCACACGTTCCCCAGCTTGTTTCCTCGATGCTCGCCGCCCGTTTGGTTGATGCGCCGCTGTCTGCGCTTTCGCTGTCTGGCCAGGGACTTCGTGATACGACGCGCATTGCGGCTTCTGATCCTCGACTCTGGACGGCAATTTTGGCCGGAAATGCCGGGCCTGTCGTTGAGGTTCTTCGTGAAATTCGCGGGGATCTTGATGACCTCATTGAACATCTCGATGCGGCTGCCCAGCGGGGTCCCCTCGAAGGGGGGAGCGTCGGCGCAGTTCATCGGGTCATGGACCTGGGGAACAGGGGAGTTGCGCGGATTCCCGGCAAGCACGGTGGCGCTCCAACCCGTTATGCGGTGCTTGACGTTTTTGTCCCCGATACCGCTGGTTCACTTGGTCGATTGTTCACAGAACTCGGCGAGATTGGCGTCAATATCGAAGACCTTTCTTTGGAGCACTCCGCTGGAGCTCAGATGGGTGTCGCAAGGATCAGTCTTGACCCATCAATCCTTGCTTCAACGGTGAAACAGCTTGAAGAACGAGGCTGGAATACAGGAAGCGGAGACTGATGATGGAAAGTACACCTCGTCGCCACGGCTTAACGATCGCGATTGACGGTCCTGCAGGTTCAGGGAAGTCGACGATCGCCAAGCTTCTTGCCGAGCGCCTCGGGATTGGCTATTTGGATACGGGCGCAATGTATCGTTCCCTCACGCTGGTGGCCCTGGAGACTGGAGTTGATCTTGATGATCACGAGGCGGTTGCTGGACTCTTGCCAAGTCTGCATTTGAGCGCTGATTCAAACCCCGTGAATCCTCACTTCTACGTGGGTGAGAGGGAAGTGACCTCGCTGATCCGCACCCCTAGAATTGCCGAGGCCGTACCCAAGATTGCGGTTATTCTTCTTGTACGCGCGTGGATGGCCGAGCAGCAACGTAAGCGTATGGCCGAGGCTAGCGCCGACGGCTCGGGCATGGTTGCTGAGGGGCGGGATATTACGACGGTGGTCTATCCCGAGGCTGATCTACGAGTTCTGCTTGTGGCGTCGCCACTGGCCCGGATGAAACGGCGTGCGCGCGAACTTTTTGGTGATGACAGCGCTGAAAGCTTGGCCAAGGTACGCGCGCAGATTGTGGACCGCGACGCATCTGATTCAACGGTCAGTGAGTTTCTCACTCCCGGTCCCGGAATCGAATTAGTCGATACCTCAGAGCTTGATATCGAGGGAGTTTTGGAAGCTGTTCTTGCCTTACTCCCAGCCGATTCTGGCGTGGCTCACTCGCGAATGTGACGGGGGTCGCTGTACTCGATTGGAGTTTTTGAGGCGAGTTGGGCTAGACTATCCGAGTCGCCAAAATACAGGTGATTAAAACGGGCTGTGGCGCAGTTTGGTAGCGCACTTGACTGGGGGTCAAGGGGTCGTGGGTTCAAATCCCGCCAGCCCGACAGTGATCAGGACCGAGTCATCGGTCCTGATTTTTGTTTATGGGGTTTACTTCTCATGTGCTCTACCTTCGCGCGCTAGGGATATTGCAGCGGCCGACGATGCCGATCCTGCACCTACGACCGGCGCGCTGACGAAGCTTCTCGCCCCAGGCGCGCAGCGAGCTAAGACAGTCACGCTCATTTCGTCTTGTGATGGTCTTACTACACAACACCCCGCTATTCAGGTGTTTGATCTTGAAGTGGGCCACTTGCCCTATACCGGTGGAAGGGGAATTCTGCCCTATCTTCTCCTCGGCTTACTCCTGCTCGGGTCTGCAGGAGCGATGCGAATGACGAGAATCTGATTTCCACATAAATTCCTGCTCGCATCGTGTGAGGCCTTCCACTAATTACTGTTGTTTATGTGACAGATGTGTATAGTGTTACGAAAGTGACAAACCATCATCACTGACGGAGTTTTTCGATGCGATTAGTTTCTCTTGCGGCGGGCATTGCCTTCGCAAGCTTGGTAGTTCCACAAGCGGCAGCTACTGCAGCCCCCCAAAGTAGCGCGCAAGCGGCAAGTCAGGCCGCGGCCTCGTCTGGGCAGGAACGTCCGGTCCAAAAGATCATTTTGACCCGCGCGCAAGGCGAACCCACGCAGCTTGCGCAAGCCGGCCTCGAGACGGTCAACATCGGAAGTGGACACGCGCTAACGCGGATTTCTCGCGCAACTTTGCAAGGCCAGGGGACAAGCAGCTTCGATCCAAGCCAAGATGCCGCGATTTTGACGCAGCCCTTGAGCGTTGATCCATTTTTGGTCACAGGTTTGTCATGGAGTGGGAAAGACAGCCTTGCCTCAGGCACCCAGATTTACATCCGCGTACGCGAGCGGGGCGAATGGAGCCAGTGGTACCTCACTGATGGCGATGGTGGCGCAGGTAAAGACCGCGTTGACGGACATAATGTTCGCGGAGGAACTGATCCCTTTGTGACCGCCGGTGCCGACGCGATTCAGGTTCGCGTCACTGGAAAGGAATCTGACCTTCCTTCGGACCTCGAAGTCGCAATGGTTCCCGAAAATCCTCAAGGCGAAACCGTTTTGAGCGAGAATGATCTTGACTCGGTCCCGGCCGCGAATACCGATCTCAACCAAGACTCCGTTCAAGAGAACTCGCCGAGCTTTGCCTCTCAGATCGAGTCTTCTCCCGCTGCTCAAAGTGGCGAAGGGGAAGAGGCAGATTTTTCTGCCCAGAACACCGATGTCGATCAAGAGGCAGTCGAGAGTGATAATGCACGCTCTGGCGTGATCATCTCCGGCGTAGGTTCCGGTCAGGCTCGTGGGCTTAACGGAACGAAACTTGCTCGCGCTTTCCCCGCAACTGTTCAGCCCAATGGCCTGCCGGTCGCTGTAACCAGCAGGAGCGGTTGGGGAGCAGATGAGTCCTACCTTGACTGGGATCCGGAGTACTTCACGGCAAGTCATGTTGTTGTTCACCACACCGCGGGGACGAACAACTACACAATGGACCAATCAGCATCGATTGTTCGCGGAATCTATCACTATCATGCGGTCACCTTGGATTGGGGAGACATCGGGTATAACTTCCTCGTCGATAAGTGGGGACGCGCCTTCGAGGGACGAAAGGGGACACTCTCCTCACCGGCCGGCAAGATGGTCGCTGGTGCCCACGATCAGGGCTTTAACTCCGGGACGATGGGGATCTCGATGATGGGAACCTATCAATCCGAGGCGCCGTCTCAGGCAACCCTTAATACTGTCGGTGCTCTTGCAGGGTGGCAGCTCAGGCGTGCAGGAGTGACAAATATGTCCGAATCTGCAGGCTTTAGGCCCAAGGGATCCAACCCTAAATATCGGGCCGGCACCTACATCAATCTTGCCCGTATCTCCGGCCACCGAGACACTTACCCGACGAGTTGCCCGGGAGATGCCGGATACTCGAAGCTTCCAACAATTCGTCAGATCGCGCAGAATGGTGCGCAGGATTCCCGATCGGCCTCGGCCTCGGCGAATAGTCGTCCGGATTCCTACACCGTGAAGGGCGCGATCTGGGGACTATGGAATGACAACAAGTCGCTCATGGGCAATCCCGAATCAAATGAGGAAGCAAGTGCTCCTGGTGTCTACCAACTCTTCGATCGCGGGACCGCGTACTGGACTGCGCAGACCGATGCGCACTTTGTTGGCGGGAAGATTTTCGTCGAATACGGTAACCAGCGCTATGAGCGAGGCGTCTTAAAGTTCCCAACAAGCAACGAATACTCTGCGGGCTCTGGACGCGCGCAAGAATTCCAAGGTGGAACAATCACGTGGACCCAAAATTCCGGTAGCCATACGCTTCGCTATGGCACTGGCATTGCTAATGCTTTTAGAGAATTAGGTGGCGCGAAGGTACTGGGTGCTGCGACGTCCAATGAGACTCGTTCTGGTAGCGGTGTTTTCCAAGTCTTCGAGAAGGGGACCGCCTACTGGAAGGCAGAGAACGGCACGCATTTCGTGCGCGGTCGTATTTTCGACAAGTACGGTTCGACTGGGTATGAACGCGGAAGTTTGGGATACCCCACCAGCGATGAATACGCAGTTGCCTCGGGGCGCGCGCAAGAATTCGAAGCTGGAGTGATCAGCACCTCGAACTCCGGTACGTACGTTCTGCGCTACGGCACCGGGATTGCAAACGCCTACCGAGACCTCGGAGGGGCACAAGTCGTTGGCCTGCCAACTACGGCTGAAACGCCTTCCGGGAAAGGCGTCTTCCAGGTGTTCGAGTATGGAACTGCGTATTGGACCGCCGAGGGAGGAACGCACTTCGTGCGTAATGGAATCTTTGGTGCCTATGGTGCATCCGGATACGAGCGAGGGTTCCTTGGCTACCCGCTGAGCGATGAATACTCCGCGGGATCCGGACGCGCGCAAGAATTCGAAGGTGGAGTAATTACCTGGTCTTCGGATTCAGGAACTTACGTCTTGCGTTACGGCACCGGCATTGCAAACGCCTACCGAGACCTCGGAGGCGCGAAAGTATTGGGCGTTACAAGGAGTGCTGAGACAAACTCCGGTAAAGGAGTATTTCAACTCTTCGACAAGGGAACCGCCTACTGGTCACCTACTACCGGTTCGCACTTTGTACGAGGACGCATCTTCGAGGCCTACGGTCGCAGTGGATACGAACGCGGAGGCTACGGCTATCCCACCAGTGATGAATTCTGGTCCGGAGGTAGTAGAGTTCAATACTTTGAGGGCGGTAGAATCGCCTCATAATTCTGCCCCGGCGGCGTAGATGAGGCAATGATGGCGTACACGCAAGAAGACTTTCAGGAATGGATTTTCTTCATTTCTGACAAGCTGGACTACATGACCGATACATTCGCAAAGGAAAACGGTCTGAATCTTGACTTCTCAGTTGAGTCTATTGATGCCCTTGAAGAGTGGATGCTTGCGCATTACTCATCGCCTCAAGACCTCATTAACGATCCGCGGATGCACGATCTACTCACTGTGTACATCGGCGAGACCTATCGTCATCATCTCGGTGGCAAGTGGTTCATGGATCTGGAGAACAAGAAGAACGCATACTATGCGATGCCTATTCTGAAAGATCTGAATTCGCGAAGGGCTGGATCGATGACGCCCCTCATCGATGCGACAGCATCTCTCAATCGGCGCACGGGAACGTACTTGAGCACAATCTTCCGGTATAAAATCGAGCTTTCGAAAGAAACTGATGACTGAGCACTGATGGTTTGAGCGCCGTTAATACTAGTGGTGTGGCCTCCCCGATGGGAGGCCACACCACTACTCATGTCCGTCAGACTAACGACGACGACGCTCGCGCACACGTACCGAGATCTGAATCGGCGATCCTTCGAAGCCAAAGTCTTCTCTCAGACGACGTTCGATGAATCGGCGATATCCGGGATCTAAGAATCCAGTCGTAAAGATGACGAAACGTGGAGGCATGTTTGATACCTGAGTCGCGAAGAGGATGCGAGGCTGCTTCCCGCCGCGAAGAGGGTGCGGATGCGCTGCAACCAGTTCGCCGAGGAAGGCATTCAAGCGACCAGTTGGAATGCGTGTTTCCCAGCTCTCGAGAGCCGTATCCATGGCGCGCGTGAGGCGGTTGATGTGCCACGTTGTCTTTGCTGAAAGGTTAATGCGCGGGGCCCAAGCGACTTGCACAAGCTCGCGTTCTAACTCGGCCTTCAGTTGGGCTTGACGCTCTTCATCGACCAAGTCCCACTTGTTATTGACGATAACGACCGCACGGCCAGCATCAACTGCCTGCTGCACGACTCGAATGTCTTGCTCCGTCAGCGGCTCTGAAGCATCGAAAAGAATCAACGCAAGCTCTGCCTTCTCCAAAGCTGCCTGGGTACGGATCGATGCATAGTAGTCAGCGCCGGTCGTTCGATGCATCTTGCGACGGATGCCAGCGGTGTCAACAAACCACCATTTCTCACCGTCGAGCTCAATGAGTTCGTCAACGGGGTCGCGAGTCGTTCCTGCCAGTTCATTCACAACAACGCGTTCAGCGCCAGCCAAGGCATTGAGTAATGATGATTTACCGACATTCGGGCGTCCGATGAGCGCAACGCGACGGGGACCGCCTTCAGGAAGAGCTGAAGCGACAGCGGACTCGGTAGGAAGAACAGCCATGACTGCATCGAGCAGGTCACCGGTTCCTCGCCCGTGTAGGGCAGAGATTGCGTAAGGCTCTCCCATGCCAAGGGACCACAGATAAGCTGCCTCGGCTTCCTGCATAGCTGAGTCGACCTTGTTCGCGGCCAATACGACCGGCTTGCCGCTGCGTCGAAGCATTGAAACGATACGCTCATCTGTGTCAGTCATTCCGACCGTCGCGTCGACAACGAAGAGGACTGCGTCAGCGCAATCAACCGCGACTTCTGCCTGCTGGGCAACGGAACGATCGATACCTTTTACATCGATTTCCCAGCCGCCGGTGTCAACAAGTGTGAAACGGCGACCCGCCCACTCGGCGGGATAAGAGACGCGGTCGCGAGTTACTCCGGGAGTATCTTGGACGACGGCCTCGCGCCTTCCAATAATACGATTGACCAGTGTCGACTTACCGACGTTTGGCCGACCAATGACAGCAAGAACCGGGAGGCCAAACTCGTCTTCGACCTCGTCACCGTAGTCGAATTCCTCGTTTAATAGGGCGAGGTCTTCTTCATCGAGGTCAAATTGATCAAGGGATTCACGCATCGCGCGTGCACGAAGCTCCCCCTGAGTTTCGTCGTAGGGGTCTTGGATGTCGATGTGCTCTTCACTCACAGACTTATCCTATCGGTTGCAATGCCTTAGAGGCGCGCGCGAATGTCTTGCGCGAGCACTTCCTGTGCGACAGGAACGTCATTGTAGGCATGTTTAATTCCACGGATCTCTTGGTACCATTCAGCGCCCTTACCCGATATCACAACGATATCTCCGGCCTGGGCAGCAAGAATAGCTTCGCGAACGGCGTCGCGGCGGCAGGTCGGAACTTCGATGACGTTCTTAAGATCGGGGCGGACCGAGCGAATTCCGGAAAGAAGCTGGCGACGAATAGAAGAAGCATCTTCCGATCGTGGGTTCTCGTCGGTCACCCACAAGACGTCAGCAAGCTGCGCAGCGATTGCTGCCAGGGGTTCTCTCTTCGTCGCGTCACGGTCACCATCGGTTCCAAAGACCAGGACGAGCTTGCCGCGAGTGAGTTCGCGAACTGACTTGAGAGTCCACTCAAGACCTTCAGGAGTATGGGCGAAGTCGACAATGACGAGCGGTTGATTACCCGGATCCGGGTTGACGGAAGTCATGCGTCCGGGGACCTGCTCCGCATTCTCGAGCGCCTGAACAGCAGCATCAAAATCGGTGCCCATCTGGACTGCACTGACCAAAGCCACGACGGCGTTTTGAACGTTGACTTCGCCGAGCATCGGCATGCGAATGGTACGCACATGCGATTGAGGCGTTTCAAGGTCAAAGGTGACGGCGGGGATGCCGCGATCGAAAGTAACCTTGCGAACCTTCCAATCGGCCTCGTGGTCAGAAAAAACTGCAACTGTCGTCACGGTGACTTCGCTCTCTCGTGCGAGGCGCTGGCCCCACTCATCGTCCACGCAGACAACGCCCTGCTTGGAGTGCACAGGAGTGAATAGGCTCTTCTTGGCAGCGAAGTAGGATTCCATGTCGCCGTAGTAATCCAGATGATCGTGCTGAAGATTTGTGAAAGCTGCAACGTCGAAGACGATGTTGTCGATACGATTCAGGCTGAGCGCATGAGCGGAAACCTCGACAATTGCGGCCCCGCAGTCTTTTTGCCGGGCTAGGGCGAGGATTCTTTCGATTTCGGGAGCCTCAGACGTGGTCTTCTCGGAATTGATCAGGAGATCTCCTACCCGGATCTCAACTGTTCCACACAGCGCAGGATCCCTAAAGCCGCCTCGAAGAATGGAGCGCAGAAGATAGGTAGTCGTCGTTTTGCCATTCGTTCCAGTGACCGCAGCAGTTTTGAGTGACGAGGCCGGGTGGCGATAGACATTCGCAGCGATGAGGGCACTTGCCTGGCGTGGGTCGGGAACAACGACGATCGGAAGACTTGGATACTCCGCGCGGGCCCGCGAAGCCCCCTCAGGATCGGTAACGACAGCGCAGGCACCGGAGCTGAGCGCCGAATGAAGGAAACGAATTCCGTGCTGGACGAGGCCCGGAATTGCAATAAAAATCCAGCCCTCTTCCATATCGGTGGAAGAAACGCTTACGCCATTAACAGGGAGCTCGGGATCGGGGCACAAGGTCCAATCCACGTCTTCAACGCCTTCGAGTGCCTGGGTAAGAGGCATGGCGGGGTTATTAGGACGAATTTCATTGGCTTGTGTCATACCGTTTAGCCTAACTTCTTGGCTCATGAAAAGCTCTTTCATCGACACGTCGGCAGGCAAATACCTAGAATGGCACCATGTATGTCCTGACCCGTGAAGATGCCCGTCAACGCTCTGCTTCCATAAAGGTGCGACACATTGATGTGTCCCTCGATCTGTCCGGAGCGACACGCGAGTCGCATTTCCCTGTGTGTTCGCATATGACGCTTGTGACTGCCACCCCCGATCTTTTCATCGATTGCGCGGGGATTGTTCAGCAGGTCAGTGTTAATGGAATCGCAGTCCCATACACGCATGATGGCGAGCGGATTGACCTCCACGAACTGCCAACAGACCGAGAAATCACTATCTGTGTTGATGCTCAGTGTCGATATTCGACAACGGGGGAGGGACTGCATCGCTATCGTGATCCCGAAGACGGTCGTTACTACCTCTACACACAATTTGAACCAGAAGACGCTCATCGGGCATGGCCGTGTTTTGACCAGCCTGACATCAAGCCCCAGTGGACATTTCATGTGATCGCTCCATCTTCTTGGGTCGTCACTTCGAATGGTGTTGCGACGACTGCTGATCTGGAAGAGAGCAACACACGTTGGGACTTTTCAACGACGCAACCGCTGTCGAGCTACATCACGGCCGTTGTCGCCGGTCAGTGGGCCATTGTTGATGGGGGAACCTGGGAAGGCAGCGCGGGAGATGGCGCCTCGGCCTGTCTCGACTTGCGTCTGATGTGTCGGCAGGCGCTTGCTGAGGCGATGGATAGCGACGATATCCTGGCGGTTACGCGCGCCGGCCTCGATCACTATCACGCTCGCTACGGATATACCTATCCTTGGGGAAGCTACGACCAGATTTTTGTGCCCGAATATAACCTCGGGGCAATGGAAAACCCGGGGTGCGTGACTTTTACGGAGAGCTATCTCAGCCGCGATACTCCCTCTTTCGCTCTTCGACAAAAACGAGCGAATACGATTCTTCACGAAATGTGCCACATGTGGTTTGGCGATCTTGTAACTCCTGCTTGGTGGGACAACTTGTGGTTGAAGGAGTCCTTCGCTGAGAATCAAGGAACGACGACGGCAGCGGAAGCAACTGTTTACAGGGGGGAGTGGGCGTCCTTCGCCATTGGCCGTAAAGCGTGGGCCTACGCCCAAGACCAATACCCGACAACGCACCCGATCGTTGCCGACATCCCCGATATTCCGGCTGCGACGAATAATTTTGATGGCATTACCTATGCAAAGGGGGCCTCTGTACTCAAGCAACTCGTTGCTTGGGTCGGCGAAGATGCTTTTTATCAAGGTGTCCGCCTGTACTTCCAGCGCCACGCGAACGGTGCGACGAGTCTTGACGACCTGTTAACCGCGTTGGAAGAGGCAAGCGGTTACGATCTTGCATCGTGGAAAGACGCGTGGCTTTTGACCACGGGTCCTTCGAAGCTTTCTGTGACAACAACAAGTGATGAAGACGGAAAGGTTACCTCTCTTACTCTTGTGCAAGAGGGCCTTGCGCGTCCTCACTGCCTGAACATCTCTTATTGGACATCTCGGGGCGACGCCCTTCAATGCGTCAGCAAGGATCGCGTTCGCATTGAGGGTAGGGATCTGTCACTCAGCGTTCCCGAAGATTTTTCAGTCCCGGGCGGCGCCGATATGCTCCACCTCATCGTTGTTAATGACGATGATCTGACTTACGCGATTGGAACCTTGGATGAGCGCTCGACTCAAACTGCTTTGAGCCGAGTTTCACGTATCGAACAAACGATTACCCGAGCAGTCATTTGGTCGCATCTCTTTGCTGCTGTGCGCGAAGGAGAACTCGACCCCCGACTCTATATTGACGCTGCCTTGACTCATATGACTGCGGAGAAGGAAGACGCGATTTTTGAGCGTCTTCTGGCGACAATCGCCCAATCTCGCACTTTCTTGCCCGGACATGTCAGAGGAGAATACGACAGCAAGATCCTCCAGGAGGTTGCGCAAGCCATGCGCGCAACCTCCTTGGATCGTTCGCGCTCGCTTCTTCATCTCTTTGTCGATGTGTGGAGTGCCGGAACAGATACAAGCTACTCGGATTCGCTTGTTGCCCTTGCGCGAGGCGAAGAGGGTGAGTTGCTTCCTCTGATCGCGGGGGAGGAGAGCGCGTGGGTCGTCCGCTGCGCACTGGCGGCGCGTGGCCTCGTTGATGAAAAGCAACTTGATGCGTGGCTCGATGAGTCGCCGACGGGGGAGAACAAGACTCGGTGGGTTCGTGCGCGCTCTTCGATTCCCAACGCCTCCATTCGCGAGGCCGTCTGGAAGGAAGTCTTGTCGCTGGAGCTGTCGAATCATCATTTGAGTGCATCTTTGCAAGGACTCAATGCATCCTCGTGGGAAGGCAAGGAATACACCGATCACTTCTTTGCTGAGCTTTCGTCATTCTGGGAGCGCGCGTCAATGGGATTAGGACTGCGCTACATCAATGCCGGTTTCCCCATGAGCCTTGATTCTGACCGTCCTGACGAGGCCGAGCACCTCCTCGCTTTGACTCGTCAATGGCTCACCGATAATGAAAGCGCCGCCGCTGCGCTTGCCCGCCTTGTTACAGAGAAACTCGACGATTGTGAGCGTGCATTTGCACGCCAGAAACAGTGGCAATGAGTACCGACAAGACGCAAGAGACTCAAGGGACTCAGCAACAGGCGGATCCCGCCGCGTCGATGTCTTTACTCAAGGCGATTCTCGAGAATCCTCTTGACGCGGGCTACGGCGCTTACCACGATGAACCAGTGCATGGTAGGGCTGGTGTCCTCAAGCAAACCATTACGATACTGATTGCCATTGCACTCGGTATTGGCAGTGGCATTGCAATCAGGGGATTGCGCGCCCAATCCCTCAGCGAAGTGCACTCATCTTTGCTCAGCCATGCTCAGCAACAGACGCAACAGATTTCCTCTCTCGACGGAGAAGTCTCAAAACTACGCGCGCAGGTAAAAGAGCTTTCTCACGATCAAAACACGAATGCGGGCCATCAAGACGTGGCAACCAATCTTGCGAATGCCGATACCAAGGTACGTGGCCCTGGGTTAAAAGTGACTCTGACAGACGCCCCCGGAGCTTCTTCATCGCGGCAAAGCGATAAGGGACAGGTCCGTGATCAAGATATCCGTATGGTTGTCAACGCGTTGTGGAGCGCCGGAGCCGAGGCCGTGAGCGTCAATGGGCAGCGAATCGGGCCGGGCTCGTTCATCCGTACTGCGGGCTCGACAATTCTTGTTGATGTTACAGCCATTTCTTCGCCATACAACATTGAGGCGATCGGGAATGCTAACGAGTTGTCCCTGTCTTTAGTTCGAGGCTCAACGGGGGACTATCTTTCCAGTGCAGAATCACTGACGGGAATTACACTGAATGCGCAGTCAGTCAAAGAAATGACTCTGAGCGCGCGAGAGAATCGGTCGACTCGTTGGAGTACGACTGTTGAGGGGGAGCACTGAGGTGTTAGCGGTACTTGGATTGATTTTCGGAATTGTTGTGGGTGTCTTAACTGACCCAACTGTTCCGACGTGGCTGCAGCCATTCCTTCCCGTCGCGGTCGTGGCTGGACTCGATGCTCTTTTGGGGGCCGGGCGCGCATGGCTTGAAGGGACCTTCCGCGATCGTGTCTTCGTGATGTCCTTTTTCTGGAATGTCGTTGTTGCTTGTTTGCTGGTCTTCTTGGGGACACAGCTTGGGGTTGGTTCGGCAATGACTACCGCAGTCGTGGTGGTTTTGGGAATCCGAATCTTCTCGAACACGGCCTCCATTCGACGTTTGATCTTTAAGGCCTAAGCGATGGGACAGCACGTTAAACATGAGGATGCCCCGCAGGGTCAAGAGCCTCTGCAACCAATCCACACGCGCCTACGCGCGGCAATCTTGGCCGTTCCTCGCGGAACTCACCTTCTTCTCTTTGTGATCTGCCTGATTTTGGGAATCGCTTTGGTCACTCAGGTGCGGGCGCAGCGCACGGATCCGCTGAGTTCTCTAAGCCAAGAGCAATTGGTTGAGCTCCTTGACAACCTTTCGGTTCAAGAACAGAACTTGCGCGTGGAACGCGGACGACTGGAATCTCAAGTCAGCCAGCTTGAAGACGAGTCTCAAAAGGAAGAGGCAGCTGCAGCTGCAGCAAAGAAAGCTGAGGAACAGGCAAAGATCAACTCTGGGCAGGTCGCGGTGCACGGCCCCGGAATCGAGATGGTCATCGCTGATTCAACGCATTCGCTCAGCTCAACGCACTTCGTGATGGCGATGGGAGAATTGCGCAATGCGGGTGCTGAGGCGGTGGATATCAACGGACATCGCATTACTATCGCCTCGAGTTTTACGAGCGATGGGGGAGTGATTCGCGTTGATGGCGAGGAAATTGCTTCTCCCTATGTCTGGAAAGTGATCGGGGATTCACAGACGATTTCGACCGCGCTCGAGATTCAAGCCGGCAGTGCTGCTCAGATGCGCGCCAAGGGCGCCTCAGTGACGATCACGCAGATTAAAGACCTCACAATTAGTTCGACGTCGACACCGAAGGTCCCTGAATTTGCCAAAGAAGTTCAATAGATCCTTCGCGAAGGTGGCGCCGCCACACTATACTGAGCCTATTGTCCCTATGAACTGGAGTATGTGATGGAAAACCAGCGCCAGGAGTTCGACCCGACGACAACTTCCGTCTTCAGTCTGAACACTGTTGACGAGGCCGTGGATGCGCCTCTGCCTTTGTCTGCGCGCGATCAGGATGCTGTTAACGCCCTTCCCGCGGGTTCCGCGCTGCTCATTGTTCAGCGTGGTCCGAACTCGGGCGCGCGTTTCCTCTTGGATGCAGAGGTCACTAACGCGGGTCGTTCGCCGCGTGCCGATATTTTCTTGGATGACGTCACTGTTTCTCGTAAGCATTGCCAGTTCCTTTCTCGTGACGGTGGGCATACCGTGCGTGATTCGGGTTCTTTGAATGGCACCTACGTCAATCGTGAGCGTGTCGACCAGTGTGAGTTGCACGCAGGCGACGAGGTACAGATTGGCAAGTATCGTCTGACCTACCAGCCTTCACCGCAAGTCCAATGAACGCGCGCGCACAGCGCAAGGTCACGGAAGAAACGATCGAACCGTGGCCTCGCGGTATCAGTCGTGAGCCGGAACTCTCAATCGGGCAGCTTGTCGAGCGCCTGAAAGGGGAGTTTCCTGCTATCACACAGTCGAAGGTTCGATTCCTTGAAGATAAGGGCCTCGTCGTCCCCGCGAGAACCTTGGCCGGGTACCGCAAGTATTCCCGTGCTGATATCGAACGCCTTCGCTATGTTCTGGCAAGCCAGAGAGATTCATATTCGCCTCTGGATGTCATTCGTGATCAGCTCCGCGCGCTTGATGCTGGCCACGAAGTCTCTCAGCGCCGAGCCGCTCAAGTTGTTGCCTCGGAGGGAAAGGTTGTCTCCGTCGGTAATCGTCGTGCGATTCCCGCCGCTGATCTTGCTGATCTGACCGGTTGTGACTTGAGTGCCATTGAGCGTTACGTGACCTTGGGATTAATTTCCTCCGATATTGCCGGCTATTTTCCGGCTCGTAGCGTTCAGGTCGTACTGCAGATTCGTGAGCTCGAATCGATGGGCGTAGATGCACGCACATTACGCTCAGTTCGTCAGGGTGCCGAGCGCAGTGCAGATCTCATTGACCAAACCGTTTTGTCGCAGACTCCGCGCGATCGGGCTGTTGATCGAGAGCGACAAAATGCGCGTTGTCTTGAGCTAGGGGAGCGCTTCGCTCATTTGCATCAAGAAATGTTGCGCGTGGCGATTTCGCAATTGACTGACGGCGGGGTGTAACCTTCAACTTGAACTTGAAGGCTCGCCGTGTTGTTCATTGACCCTCGTCCTTCATGTTCGTAGTCTTAACCTCAGATCGTCATTCTTTCGTATCAAGGAGCATTCGTGAGCGCAGAACCGCTGGATGGCATGCAGGGGCGTCAGCCTATGCTCTTTGGTGACCCCTTGGAAGGTCGCGATGGGGACGATGTGGGTTACCGCGGTCCCGTTGCCTGTGCTGCGGTCGGAATTACATATCGTCAGCTCGATTACTGGGCACGTACTGGCCTGCTTCAGCCATCGGTTCGAGCTGCTCGTGGATCAGGTTCGCAGCGCCTCTATTCCTTCAAGGACATCTTGGTCTTGAAGATTGTGAAGAAACTACTTGACGCAGGTGTTTCTCTTCAACAGGTTCGTACGGCTGTTACGCAGCTTCATCGCCGCGGCGTGGATGATCTTGCCTCCATCACTCTCATGAGCGATGGCGCTTCGGTTTATGAATGCACCTCAACCGATGAAGTCATTGACCTTCTCCAGGGGGGGCAGGGCGTATTTGGAATTGCGGTAGGCCGCGTCTGGCGAGAGCTGGAAGGTTCGCTGGCCGAGCTCCCGAGTGAACGTGCTGAAGAGAATGTGCTGGTCGATGAGCTTGCCGCCCGTCGTGCGCTGAGGCGTTCAGTTTCCTAATCCCATTGTCGAGGCTGCGCGTGCCTTTGTGTTTTCCGCTGTAGTTTCGTATAGGGAAGTGGTAAGAAACCAAAATCTCGTGGTTTGCTTTCCTGATCGACATTACTTGACATAATGTACATTATCGGATCGGGATACGTGCTTTATTTATATTGCCTTTCTCGCCGCATGTGACGATTTCGGCTAAACTTCTATTCATTCAATCAATACTGCGGGAGGATCAAGGTGGCAGATCGCGCGCTACGCGGAATGCAAATCGGTGCGAAGTCGATGGAGTCTGAGGACGGAGTCGTCTTTGCGGATCGCTTTACAGCTCAGTACCTATGCTCAAACGGACACCAATTTGAGGTTCCTTTTGCCTCAGAGGCAACGCCTCCGGCTACATGGGAATGTCGCTGTGGCCAGATGGCAGAACTGATCGGTGAAGCTACCGAGGATGAAGAGCAAAAGCCCGCAAAGCCTGCCCGCACTCACTGGGACATGCTCCTTGAGCGTCGCTCGATTGAAGAGCTTGAAGAGGTTCTTCAAGAACAGCTAACTCTCCTACGTGAGGGACGTCTTCGTCTTGAAGGGCACTATCGTAAGGGCTGACATTTCAGCTGTATTACTTGACATAATCTGCGCCCATCTCTTTTGATGGGCGCAGATTTTTACTTCTTACGACGCAAAAACTTTCGTTTAATGCCGTTTCTTGTCACCATGACAAGTTCTTCGACAAAGATTGAACCCGAAAGCTTTGATTCTCCCAATTCACGTTCGTCGAAGGTAATGGGCACCTCGACAATCGTTGCGCCCATCGCCTCGGCCATTGTCGTCATCTCGACTTGGAATCCGAAACCGACGGTCGAAACCTTGTCAAGAATGGCCGTTTCGCGCAACCAAGAAGCCTTGTGGACGCGCAAACCCGCGGTCGCATCCTTGATTCGTGTACCGAGCCAGAAATTGATATAGGCATTTCCAGCACGTGAAAGCGCCACGCGCCAAGGGGCCCAGCCGTTGGTCTTTCCTCCGGGAACCCACCGAGAGCCGATCACCATATCCGGATGATCTGGACCGGCCGCTCGGACCAGAAGCTTAGGAAGATCCTCTGGACGGTGCGAGGCATCGGCGTCCATCTGAATGAGGTAATCGAATCCCATCTCAAGTGCCCGTCCAAGGCCTTCAACATAAGCGGTTGCGAGTCCAGACTTTGCAGGGCGCGTATGTAAATGAAGACGGGAATCTGATTCCATCTGTTCACGAACCCACTCCCCCGTGCCATCGGGCGAAGAATCATCAACGATCAAAACACTCAGCTCAGGAAGGACAGCATGCACGCGTGAGAGCAAACCAGGAAGGGACTCCACTTCGCAGTAGGTGGGGATAACAGCCACTACTCCCC
This sequence comes from Actinomyces sp. Marseille-QA0893, assembly GCF_976954355.1. Taxonomy (NCBI): domain Bacteria; kingdom Bacillati; phylum Actinomycetota; class Actinomycetes; order Actinomycetales; family Actinomycetaceae; genus Actinomyces; species Actinomyces sp. Marseille-QA0893. The sequence continues at coordinate 76,685 of NZ_CDRJSY010000004.1, read as the reverse complement.
TGCCGGTTTCATACATCTGTTCAGAGTTCGTCATGAGCGGCGTTTCCCTTGTGATCGACGAATGGTTTGCATGCACAGCAACACCAGAAGAATTCCAGTTGATGCCCAGCTAATTTTAGCGGAATATGGCGCTATTCGCGCAGCCCAGGTGAGAGAAGAACGCAGTGGTACCTCGGCGGTTAAGGTAGCAGATTGCATCCTACCGCTTTGAGCGACAACGCTTCCGTCAGGACGAACAATTATCGAATTTCCAGTTGTTGAAGCCTGAACCGTGGAACGTGAAAACTCGATCGCACGAAAACGCGCAATCTGAGTCTGTTGTGACCCTTCGGCACTAAGCCCAAAATGATAGTTATTTGACGGAATAACGATTATCTGGCCGCCGGAAGCAACGCCTTCGCCGAGGAGATCCTCGTAAGCGACCTCAAAACAGATTCCCATCGCTAGAGGTACCACTCGCCCGTCCTGCAAAGACACATCGAAACGCGAAGAGTTATCGACAGCCTCGAGATCGATATCAACTTGTGCAGCTTCAGTTGCTAGACGCGAAATGATTGAACGCGCAGGAATGTATTCACCGAAAGGCACAGGGATTTGCTTGCCGTAATAGGACTCGCTCAAGCCTGAACCCGGATACCATACGCCCATGTAGTTGTAGCGACGATCGTCTTCGAGACGCGTGATACCCACTAGGATCGGCGCTTGCACATCTTGCGCTGCCGATCCAATCAGCCCTGAGACGAGGCGGTTATAAAGTGGATCGCGATCCGTTGAGGACTCTCCCCAGATGACAAGATCGACGTGGTCCTTCGACGCTGCTAGATCTTTCGTTAAACGCGCATGGTTTCCCGTGACTTTCCCAGGCTGAGCATAGGTTTCGAGAGCAGGAAGCTCGATGTTGCCCTGGATAGCTGCGACGGTGAGCGCGCCATTTTCTTGTGAGGAATGCAAAGGAAGTGCGATTGGTGCACAGAAGATCGCAACAGCACCAACCAAGGCGAGTGGGCGCGAATACCAGTGCAGGCCTCCACGCTGGGTGAAATCAAAAGCGCGCCGGAGACATACAGCGCATGCAATGACTGCTGCGCTCACTAGTACTTCACCACCCCAGGGAGCCAAGTGCCCTAAAGGCGTCGCAACCTGGGGATAAGCAAGATTGCCCCAGGGGAATCCTGACCAAGGAAAATGACTCCGTAGCTGTTCGATCCCCACCCAGGAAACCGCGGTTACAACCACCTGCCCGAGCGTGAAACGCGCCCAGGATAAACGCATGAGTCCGCTATAAATTGCACCCCATAACGAGAAAAACAATGTTTCAACGACACTCAAGGCGATCCATGGCAGAACGCTCCCTCCGGTTGCCTGAGCGGTCCATGGAATAAGCGGAAGCCAGAAGGCGAGTCCCACAAGAAACATGTAAAAAGCCGCGCGCCACGCGCCGACCCGGTCGACGCGCGAAATCATCAGCGCTGCCGAGGGAATCATGACAATAGCGATGGACAGATCCGGGAATGATGCCCACAAGCCGCATCCGGCTAATAGACATACCGCGCAATCAAAGAGGCTGAGACGAAAACCTCGTGCTACTCGGCGTCCCACGTGACGACTCCTCGCAGAAGAAGCTGGCGCGCATCTCGCGCTTTGGCGGCAAGAGCAGGTGAAGCAACATGACGGAGCTGATCAAGGAGATCCACGACCTGGCGAACCCAACGGACAAAATCGCCGGCAAGAAGAGGTGTCCCCCAAATTGCTGTCGTTAAAGTTGCGCCATTCGCCCATGCGATTACCGCATGTGCAAGTCCGGGATCAAGCTCTGGAGTTGAAGGAACACCGAGTTCATTTTCTATCGAAATAACCGATTGTGACAGGGCGAATGTTTCTTCCCACGCACGGGCGAGATCTGTCGAACTTGCCGTCCACGGCTCAACCCCGGCAGATTCTTCTCCCCGTGATTGATAAACACAGGTTGAGGCAATTGCAGCCAACTCAGGGGCCGAAAGATTGTCCCAAACCCCGCGTTGAAGAGCTTCGACAACAATAAGATCTCGTTCGCCAAAGACACGCCTCAACACTTCACCGGAAGGCATCACGCGATCATCAACTAAAAATCCCATGCGGTCGAGAACCGCACATACGCGGTCAAACTGAGATGCGACAGAGTTTGTTCGACCGTCAATCCGCTTGAGAAGCTTCTCATACTCAGCATTCTTCTTCGCCCACGTATGCCCCGCTCGCGCATGCTCATCACGGTGCGGGCATGCGTGGACTGGGTGCCGTCGAATATCTGCCCGAAGTGCGGCGATCTCACGATCAATCGGCAATGCCTGCAGTGAGGAATTCTTCTTCGCCTTTCCGCTGGCTCGCAGTTCGCGGATACGATGCGCCCACTCTTCGCGTCCCCGATGGCGACGTAACGCCTCGGAAGGAGGAATGCGTAGCACGGCAACAAGTTCAAGGCTTCCGCTCAAGTCCTCCAAACTCAAGGTATGGAAACGCCCATCGCTTCCCAAAGTCTTGAGCAAGGGACGCATGCCCGCGGAATGCTGAAGTTCAAGCGCAAGGTATCGACGGGCCTTACGTTTGGCACCAATATCGAAAACCTGACCGGGCTTCAGAGAGCGGAATAGCTCTTGGTCTTGCCTCCTGCGCTCGCTCGTATGTTCACGAGAAGCTTCCTTCTCAAGGCGTGCGAGACGGTCACGCATACTGAAGTACTCGTGGGCATCTCCTCGAGAGCACTCAACATGCTCTCCTAAAGAATCCAAGTCCTTCTCAAGAGCGCGCGCGCTCTGAGCGAGATGCACGACTGAGGAATCGGCTTGGAACTGGGCAAAAGACGATTCCAAGACTTTTCTCGTTGCCTTACGCGTGGAATGCGCAAGCAGATTAACCACCATGTTGTATGTCGGATGGAATGCACTCACAAGCGGATAAGTACGTTTCGACGCCAGGGCAGCAACTTCCTCGGGGGCAATGTCGCGACGCCCACTGACGACCACATGGCCCTCAATATCAATCCCGCGCCGTCCTGCACGTCCTGAAAGCTGCGTAAACTCGCCGGCCGATAAACGGACGTGCTCGGCACCGTTCCACTTTTGTAAAGACTCAATCACGACACAACGCGCAGGCATATTGATACCCAAAGCAAGAGTCTCTGTGGCATAGACAACGCGCAAAAGCCCCATGGTGAAGAGTTTTTCAACCGTTTCCTTCATCAGTGGGAGCATCCCCGCGTGATGCGCAGCCACTCCCCTCTCAAGGGCACGAATCCACGGATCAATCCCTAAAACTGCGTAGTCCTCAACGGGGATGGAGCTCACCGCTGATTGTGCAATATTGCGGATACGTTCAGCCTGGGAACGAGTCGTCAGACTCACTCCGGAGGCAAGGACTTCACTGACCGCGTCCTCGCAGCCCGCACGGGAAAAAATGAAAACGATCGCCGGTAGAAGATTTGCTCGGTCTAAAGTGATCACGGTTGCGGGACGTGAACGAAAACGGCGTTGACTCAGACGTCGTCCCTGGGGTGAACATGCGTAGAGAAGTTCTGGGTTGAGCCGCTCGGATTGTCCAGTGCCTCGACGTGAGGGCGCATAGACATCGTAGAGTTCGCCGTCAACGAGCATGTGTTGGAACAGGGGAACAGGACGTGTTTCAGAGATGATGACCTCGCAAGAACCACGAACCTGGCCGATCCATTCCCCGAACTCCTCGGCGTTCGACACGGTCGCGGACAACGCCACAACCCGCGTGTGCTGGGGCAAATGAATAAGCACTTCTTCCCAGACTGGGCCGCGGAAACGATCCGCAAGATAGTGCACTTCGTCAAGCACAACATGACTGAGCGTGCTCAAGTCTGCACCCATGTAAATCATGTTCCGCAAAACTTCGGTGGTCATGACGATGATGGGCGCGTCAGGATTAATCGACGTATCGCCGGTGAGGAGGCCCACTCGGTCCTCGCCATAACGCTTCTGAAAATCAGCAAACTTCTGATTAGAAAGTGCCTTAATCGGTGTTGTGTAGAAAGCACGGGAATCAGTCGACAATGAGAGTGCTACGGCGAACTCACCAACAACCGTCTTCCCAGCTCCGGTCGGCGCTGCCACAAGGACACTGTGCCCAGCTTCAAGCGCGTCCATCGCTTGGATTTGGAACTCGTCAGGCCTAAAACTCAATGTATCGACGTACTTCTGGCGGAAAGACCGATCAATACGCTGCTGGCGTCTAAAACCCTGCATTCCCTGTGCGGGAGACCATTGGCTTTCATTCGGTTCTTGTGCGTCCATTGATGCGCGACGTCGCTTCCGTGCTGGACTCACTCACCGCTCCTCATCTCTTGAAAATGATCCCAGTTCTCAAGCGCCTGCGTAGCGTAAGTAGCCATTCGTAAACACCATGAGGCCGGGCATTCAATGATATCTGCCGAAATATCACAGAGCAGTGCAAGAACCCACGCTTCATTCCACACCGGTAGACTCAGCGTCACAGTGTCAGCGTCTTCTTTTAGCAGCGTGCACTCGTAGTCTTCACAGAGCCACCGTGCACCCTGGGTAACGGTGAGGGTAAGGGATTGTGGAGCCTCGGCATCGGGAATCGCAACTCGAGGCCGCCGCCCGCCGATCTGTAGTGAATCGATATGGGTGACGTTATAGCTTCGATGGACCTCTCGCTTTGGATCCCAGGCATCGAGAATCCACGCATCGACGAGGCGACGGAGCCCAAGCGGAAATACGTGACGAGGGGCGTGTATCTGACCCGTCTGATATGTGAATGTAACTTCAAGACGCTGTGCGATGGCCTCGCGAAGTTGCGCAACCGTGTCGCCTTCTGTGCTCTTCGCGAGGACCGGCTCCTTACCAAGTAGCTGAATAATCTCCCTATCCTCAGAAGAAGACATAGCCTGTTCCTGTGCAAGGTGAGAGAGCTTCGCAGCAGCAGTCAACAGCGCGTCCTTCTCGACCTCCCGCAAGTGAGGAGAAAGCGCACGTAAAGCAACAAGTAAAGTTGCTGCCTCGGCAGGGGTGAATGAAGGCAACGAGGGAAGGGTGCTCCCGCGCATCACGAGGATCTCTTGTTCGTCGTAGAGCTGCCAGTCGATTCCATAGGAACGATCGAGCATCGAGTCGCCGATCTCGCCCATGTACTCGATATCTCTGCGCACCTGGCGGGAGGTACGCCCAAAGTGCTGTGCGATTTGGCGAACGGTGTGACCGGGATTGTCATTGATCCACGAGGCCATGGCAAGAATGCGCGCCACCTGCAGTTGGGATTCTTCAGGCATGACTCACCTCTTTGCGGTGAGAAGCCTTTTCGAGGCGGGATCGAAGATCGCTGACAAAAGGCTCCGGAGAGAGCGGAACACAATCGGCGGCGTGGAGAAGAACGAACTGGAGCCAATAGTGATAGGGAGCGAGGTGGCCCGTGTAGAGCTGCCACTCCCCTGTCCCCTCTTCCAGAGGAACATCATGTATCTGTGCTTCTTGGAATGCAGCCGATGCCCCGCGCACGGCGAAGATCGGCTGCAGCGGGCGCGAAATATCAATAGTTTCACTGCGGGGTGAACGAGTGCGCGCGTCCCCGGGTTCTCCGAGAACCTCGATCGGCCCAAGGATTCGGGAAAGCCTGAAAGTTCGTTCGCCTTCGCGGTCAAGATCGAAGCCTTGAAGATAGATCGCTGAGCCAGAGACCACAAGATTCCATGGCTCTACTGCTCGAGTTTGCGTTGACTTTGGACTGCGATAGACGAATGAGACCACGCTTGCACTTGTAATGGCTTGGTAGAGAGGCAGCACGTTCTCACAGCCCGACAGACGAAGCTGGATGGCCTCGTGGGAATGGGAGCCCATATGCGCGCGGAGTTTTGTCGCTGCAATCTGAGTGGCATCGGAAGTTTGCCAAGCGGATGCTGCCAGGTCGATGAGAGCAATCTCGTCGGCACTGAAGTCCACGCTTTCATGAGACTGTGCCGCAATTCGGTAAATCGCCTCGTCTCCTCGGCGGCGGACGGTAATCTCAACTCCGACCCGCTTCAGGGTGTTCTTATCCCGCGAAAAAGCAGAATCGAAAGCGTCATCACTGAGCGCGCGATAGTGAGCGAGCCGACGAATATGAGACCGAGAACGCCCACGTTCTGCAGAGGTGAGGTCAAAGAGAAGGTCGAGGATTCGTACGCTGGTATCGTTCCCCTCCACGATGCCTCCTCCTTGTGACAGAATTGATCCAAGCTTCAGCCTAGTGTGCCTTGGTTCTATCAGCGAGCAAAGACACGGTCAGACGACGGGAGTTGGCTGTGAGGATCCTTCTTTCGGCAAGTGACTATACGAACCTCACCAACGGTCTTGCACGCTCCGCCCGAGATTTTTGTCAAGGATTGCGCGAGCGCGGGCATGAGCTCAAAGTTCTGTCTTACGGTGAGGAATCTTCACTGGAGTACCCGCTTCCAGAGCTGCGTATTCCTATCCTCAACGCATATATCCATGCACAGAACTTCCGCATCGCGCGCCCGGATCTTCGCGCGATCAAAGCTGCACTCCAGTGGGCAGATATCGTCTACGTTGAAGATCCTCTGCCTGCGAACGCCGTCCTGGTTCGGGAGGCACGGCGGGCTAGGATCCCCGTTGTCGGGAGTTTCCACGTCTATCCGGAGAATTTCCTTGCTCCGTTCCCGGCATTGAACCGTCCGAGCATCAATCATGCTTTGTATTCTTTGTTCTACTCGTCGGTCTATTCAGCCTGCGACTGCATTCATGCGCCAACTCAGGCGGTCAAGGAACGTTTAGAGCGCTTTGGGTACAAGGTTCCAATTGAGGCGTTCTCAAATGGACTGCCGAACGCGTGGATTCGCACTGGTCTACCGTCATCTTCGCGCGGGGAATTTGAAACATCGCAGGCACCGCACAGGTTTACTCTCGTCTCAACGGGACGGTACGCGCCAGAAAAGAACCATGGAGTTCTGCTGCGTGCTCTTGCATACTCGCGCCATGCACCAGCAATTGATCTCTATTTACCAGGACGCGGCCCCCTTGAAAATAGCCTGCGTCGTCTTGCTTCTCCCTTAGCTGCCACTGTTCATTTTGGCTTCTTTTCGCACGAGGACCTGCAAGGGCTTCTTGACCGTGCGGATTTGTATATTCACTGCGCCAGAGTCGAGATTGAAGGGCTTGCGGCTCTTGAGGCGATGGCACGAGGAATCACGCCTTTGATCGCGCGATCTGAAGAGTCTTCAACCTGGCTATACGCACAAGATGAACGCTGTGTGTTTCCCTACGACAATCCAGTGAGACTTGCCCGGCTCATTGACTATTGGCTGGACCGTCCTTGCGAATGCCGCGATATGGGAATGAAACATTACGAGCAGGCACGGGAACTAAGCATGACGCACAGCATTGATGCTATGGAGTCTTTGCTTGTGCGAACGTATCGTTCGTACACACGCTAATGCCCTCAGACAGAAATGGCTGTCTGAGGGCACGCGGAAAATACTAGAACTACGACCGTGGTACGTAATCGTTAGTCATCACTTGATCAAGCGACACGTCTTGTTGAAGTAGCCCGGAAACCGATGACATAAAGCTCAGCATTTCGTTCCATCTGCTCGTATCCTGTTCAAGCGAAACTGTCGAATTCGCGCCAAGAATCAGCAGATTCGTCGCAGTCAGAATCTTCGTCGCTGTTTCTCGAGTTTTCTCGTCGCTCAGTGTCGTATCGCGTTTCTCGGTCGCTGCAAAGGCTTGGTCAGGGTGTTCGACGGCAGTCGTCATGCCTTCCTGAGTAGCTGCCAGCAACTCTTTAAGTTCGTTCGCATGATCTTTTGCCCACTGGGGTGTTGTCACCAGAGAAGCTGACACGAGTGGAATAGTGCAGTCACATTCCACCGCCTGTGCATCAACTCCAGCGGCGGAAAGCTGTACGGCCTCGTTATTGGCAAAACCGACAATTGCGTCGACGTCCCCCTTACTCAAAGCAGAGGTCTGGGTATAGCCAATCGACATAACGTTGACGTCAGAAGTCGTCATGTTCGCGCTTGCAAGGTACGCCTGAAGAGCGAGCCAAGAAGATCCGTACTCCCCCGGGATCCCAATTTTCTTTCCTTTAAGGTCACCGACGGTCTTAATTCCGGTGTCTTTCCTCGTCAGAATCACATTGGGTTGTTCGCGGTAATAGGTCGCTACCGAGATGACGTCCATGCCCTGAGAGCGCGCTTGGACGACTTCGTCGCCTGTCGCCAGAACAACTTGTTCGTCTCCGCTCACGAGCGCCGTGAAAACGCCTTCGTCGTTGCCGTGATGACGAAGCTCGACGTTGAGTTTGTGTGAAGAATAGTTCCCATTGTCTAGGGCAAGGTAGATGCCAGAAAACTGGACATTTGGAACGTAGGTTAGACCGATGACGGTTGACCCTGAAGAAGTAGTTCCACCGTGGCAGCCGCCAAGTAGAATTACTCCCGCAGCGAGTGCGGCAACCTTACGTAATGCAGGACGCATCATGCTCTCCAATCACATGTTCGTACTAGTCGGTTTCCACCATGACGCGTGCCCGCGCTTCCCAAGCAGACATGAGCAAGTAGATCAGTACTGCTTGGAGACACAGGAGAATGATGACAACAAACATTCCCGCAGTGTCGACATTCGTTCGCATTTGTGAGAGCAACATTCCGAGGCCTTTTCCTCCCATCACCATTTCGCCAACGACTGCACCCGTAATTGAGAGGGTGAAACCGTTACGAATTCCGGCAAGAATTGCCGGTGAGGCTAGTGGAATCTCAATTCGCAAAGCCATCGTGAGGCCGGCCGCACCATCGAGCTGAGCAGCCTCACAGACCTGACGATCAAGAGATCGAAGACCCACAAGCGCAGAAATGAGGATCGGGAAAAAAGCGATCAATGCGCAGAGCATAGAAATCGGAACAAGACCGTATCCAAACCAGAGCACCAAAAAAGGAGCTAGGGCAACCGCAGGGAGCGCTTGAGAGGCCCCAAGAAGAGGTTCAATCGCATCCGATAGCGTCTGAAAACGGAAGATGCAGTAGCTCAGAGGCAGTGCGATACACACGCCGACGAGTCCGCCGACTAGAGCCTCTCCGCCTGTACGCGCAAACGCGAGCCAGAGAGAGGACTGTTGAATAAGGGAGTATCCTCGGGCGAGGACGGCGTACGGCGAAGGAAGACGCCACGCTTGAATCCCGCTCCATGCAGTGATGGCCCACCAAATAAGGACGACACATGCAAGAACAAGCAGCGGGGCGAAAACAATGAGACGGCGAGAGGCTCGACGCTTCACGGTATCCCTTCCCGCACTTCGAGCTATGCAGCCGCTCAGCGGGGTACAAACCCGCTCAACTACTTCTCCCATCCAGGCTTTAACTGTCGGTACTGGAGTTTCACCAGTTCAACCGCAATAGGTATTGCGGGTCGCGGACTATCACCGCCGGCTCGGACTTACACCGACCCCGAAGTACACGATCATTGTGGCACGCCGCGATGCGGGTGTCATTTCTAGTGCATGTGTGAGTGAGCAAGAGAACGCAAAGTTGCAATCTCTTCATATGCGTCTTCAGCGCGGAAAATTGCAGAACCCGCAACAAAGTTTGTCGCTCCTGCTTCAGCGGCCTGCTCGATCGTCGAGCGAGAAACTCCCCCATCAACTTGAATTGAAAGATCGAGTGCGGAAGCATCAATTGCTTCGCGAGTCCTGCGGATCTTGGGAAGCATCGTATCTAAGAAACTTTGACCCCCAAATCCAGGTTCAACAGTCATAACAAGAATCATGTCGAACTCGGGAAGCAAATCGATGTAGGGAGCGATATCTGTTGAAGGCTTGAGGGCAAGAGCAGCTCGCGCTCCAAAATGACGGATCTCCCGAGCGGTTCGGATCGGCGCCCCTGCGGCCTCGGCGTGGAAAGTCACTGATGCGCAGCCAACCTCGGCATAGGCGGGCGCCCAGCGGTCGGGGTCCGCAATCATGAGGTGCGCGTCGATGGGCATAATACCGGTTCGAACGCAGGCCTCGACGACGGGAAGCCCCCACGTCAGATTCGGAACAAAGTGGTTGTCCATGACATCAACATGGGCGATATCGGCGCTCGAAATCTTCGTGAGTTCATCCTCGAGTCGAGCGATATTACAATTGAGAATCGATGGCGAAATGACGGGCATCGTCATGGTATCTCCTGGCGGTCTTAGAGTTTTCTGAGTGCAGCAATGAACATAAGGTCAGTTTCGTTACGGTGTTCCCACAGCTGGAGTGTTGAGGCAGCAATGCCCTGGCTTTGGGGAAGGTCGAGGGGGCGTGGCGTGATCTGTGCAGCTACAGGCGCAAGATTAATCAGCTCAACCTGACCGCCTGAGAGCACACGCGAAATCTGCTCATGCGTCTCAGCGACGACCGGCGAGCAGGTTACATAGACGATGACACCGCCACTTCTGGTCAAAGCAATTCCTCGGTCAAGAAGCTGCTCTTGGATTGTCACTAATTGCTCGAGGTCTTCGGGCTGCCTGCGCCACCTGGACTCCGGACGTCGACGCATCGAGCCTAAACCAGAGCAGGGCGCATCAATAATGACGCGATCGAAAGATCCCAACTGCCAACGGGAGGTATCTCCACCGAATTGTGTTCCATCAGCACAGACCACCTCTGTGTTATCGAGGTGTTCGAGGGTACGTTCAACGAGACGTGCGCGGTGTGGGTGAATCTCATTAGCAACAAGGTACGCTCCGCGAGCACTGCCAAGGGCTGCGACTAACGCCGCTTTTCCACCAGGCCCCGCACACAAGTCAAGCCATTGAGCATCCGAGCCTTCCACCGGGACAGAAGCAGCGAGAATTGCCGCAAGCTGCGAGCCCTCATCCTGAACCGCAGCCCTACGCTGTCGGATTGCAGGAATACGTGCGGGGTCGCCAGATTCGAGGAGAATCGCATAAGGCGAAACCTCACCATCAGCGATACGTGTACGTAAATACTCGCCGCATTGATCAGCGAGATCATCAACATCGATTAAACCCGGGCGCGCAACCAAGGAAACGTAGGGTGCTCGATTGTTCGCAGCCAAAAGCTCACGAATTTCCGAGGCCTCGCAGCCATTCGCCACGAGTGCTTTCGTATATTCTTCGACCATCCATTGCGGGTGCGAATACTCAATTGCAAGGCGCTCAGTCTCATCGCACGCGTCTAATGCTTCACGCCGGGCGTCATCGCCTTCTCGGATAATCGAACGCAAAATAGCGTTAATAAACTTTGCAGGCCCCGCGCTGAGATACTGGCGCGCCAAATCTACGGTCTGGGAAACCGCGGCATGGTCGGGTACTCGCATACGCAAGAGCTGATAGGTTCCCAAACGAAGGATGTCAACAATAGCGCCCTCAATCTGTGCAAGAGGACGGGAGGAATTCCGGGCAATCACCCAGTCGAGGAATCCTTGTTCGCGCAGTGAACCATACGTGAGTTCAACCGCGAAAGCACGATCTCGTTGATCGATGTGCTCACGATGCTCAAACTCCTTAAGCACCTTGGGAAGTACAAGGTTCGCGTAGGCATCGTCTTCGCGTACTAGGCGCAGAACTTCGTAAGCGATTTGCCTCGGTGCATCTGCTTCGCGGAAAGAGCGGTAACCGTCCGAATACCTGTGCGTTGCCATCAGTGCTCAAGCCCTTCGCCTAGACGATCATCGTCATTCAACCTGGCACCACGTGCCCAAGCGGCAGCTTCCATCCTTTTCTTGCCCGCGGGGGCGACTTCTCCAAGTTCGAGGCAGAAATCTGCACACCCAACAAGAACGCTCTTCTTCGAAACGATCAAACGTCCAGGGCCGGGAGTAGGGATGTCGGTCAGAGAAGCTTTGCCAAGCTTGAGCCGTTGGCCATTCAAGAGCGTAAAGGCACCGGGGCTTGGAATGACAGCTCGAATCTGCTGCCACGTCTGCCGAGCACTGTCAGTGAAGGAGACGGCCCCGTCAGTAACTTCTAGACGCCGGGCATAGTGAAGCTCAACAGTTGGATCGACAATCTGCGGCTGAGAGTGCGCGCTGCCCAAGTCAATCGAATCGACGACTTCTACGACTTGGCGGGAGCCGGCAACCGCCATTTCTTCAAGGAGCTCACCACTGGTTTGATCCGCGATAGCAATGGGAAGTCGCGAGAACACGGGGCCTGTATCGAGGCCCTCTTCGAGCTGAAATACGCATGAAGCAGTCTCTTCGCACCCCGAAAGGATCGCCCATTGAACCGGGGCTGCACCGCGAAATTCAGGAAGATTCGAAAAATGCAGATTGAGCCAACCGTGCGGCAACATGTTGAGAATACGCAGTGGGATCAATGCGCCGTAGGCAACAACGACTGCGATATCAGCCTTCCAATGAGCAATACGCTCATAGGCCTCATCGCTCTTGAGTGAGGAAGTTTCATACAGATCAATACCGAGCTCCGCTGCGCGTGATGCCACAGGAGACGGAACCAGTGTACGTCCGCGGCCGCTTCGCGCAGGCGGTCGTGTAATCACTCCAACGACTTCATGAGAAGAGGCGACTAGGGCATTGAGGGTTGGTAACGCCGCTTCGGGGGTACCAGCAAAAACAATTCGCACAGGCATAGTCTAGCGGTTCTTTAGAACAGCTCAGGGGGATTGAGCGTCAGTCGTAGCGGATAGAGTTTACGCGCTGAACGTACACCCGAGCGCTCTCGCAGGACACGTGCAAGCTGTGGGTAGTCTTCGGTATTGCATCGAATGAGCGCACGACGTATTCCCTGATTCGGTGTGCGTCTATCGCTGCGTGGTGCGTCGACAATACCGATAAGCTCAGCGGGTAATTCTTTGCAGAAGCTGTTGAGCTGATCTTCTGGGCCGTCAATCGCAACGATGGAAGCTGTGGGAGGAAAACGAAGTACTTGGCGCTCATCCAAAATGCGCTGGATGTATTCGTCGGGATTCCAGCGAATGAGCGCCTGTGCAAGAGGTTGATCCAATCCCGCAGAGACCCAAATCTGGCCCTGTGGCCGAACCAGAGCTGCTGTAGTGAGCCAGCGGCGAAGCGCTTCTTCGGGGGCCCAAAGTTCCGGTCGTGAGGCCAATGCCGCTGCGGAGGGAATAATCAAAGCAGCGTACCCCGATTCGGCATCGGGTTGTGCACCTGCTGTGGCGACAACGATTCGCGGCGAGGCATTGATTTCCGGGCGCTGCTCATCAATACCCTGCGAAATAAGGAGGGGAACCTGAGTAAATGAACGTCCGAGCTCTTCACCAATGCGTTCGGAGCCGATCCGCCACCACCGCAAAGCGGTTCCTTGGCATTTCATGCATCGCCAGTTGTGTGTTGCTCGGGAACACCATGCACAAACGATGCTCTGATCGCGCGATAGCGTGAGGGGCCCCGAACAAACTTCGCAACGCGCTGGTGCCCCGCAGCGCTCGCAGCCGACAACGGGAATGTAACCCGCGTTTGGGGCAAGGATGAGCACTGGGCCTTCTGTTAGGCCGCGGCGAATACACGCGTAAGCATCGGGCGGCAGCAGAGCATGCGCTGCCCTGCCCTGGCGTTCATCGTCAAGGTCATCGGATACAAAGAAACGCCCCGTTGATTCACGCAGCACTTCTCTTTCTGGATTGAGGGAGATCGCCCACTTGCGCATGACAAGATACTGGGCTTTTACCGAACGGCTAAAACTGCCCACAGCCATTGCAACGTGTTGAAGGTGTGCGCGTGCAACCGCAATATCAAGCGCATCCGTACGTGGATTGCGAATCTCTCGAAGGTGGTCGTCTCCATCTCCCCAGATGATGATTAAACCTAAATCTTTCAGGGGAAGCCATGCTGCTGAACGTGTGCCAACGACAATGCGATGCGAGCCCTGGCTGCATTGTCGGTAAATTCGATAACGTTCAACAGCAGATTGCTCTGCAGTGTAAAGCGCAACGGGCACCGAGAGAAGATCTTCAAGGTCGCAGCTCAGACGCTGTGCCGAACGCTGCGTCGGCGTAATGATCAATGTTGAACGCTTGGACGTCAATGTCGCGCTGGTAAGTTGAGCGATTTCTTGCGTGGAACGTCCCGGAATTGAAGTCCAGACACAACGTGGATGGTCTCCCTGTTCTAAATGCTCAATGAAGTTCGTTCCGTATGGGTAGGGCTGCCATGCGCTGGCATCACGCTGCGTCTTGATGTCTCCATCAAAGGGAAGGTGTTTCTCTTTTTCGACTGATGCACGTCGTGGCGGAATCGCAAGACTTAAGACCGCAGAGACGGTTGACAAGTAGCGGTCAGCGATATACCGAGCGAGAGAAAACGTCTGTGGTGCCACTACTGAGCAAGAGGACACCACGTCTATCAGTTCGCGGATGGTTGGACTTGGAGTATCTACGCGTTCACATGAGAGGACCCATCCCACGCGTTTTGATCCGCTCAAAGGAACTTGGACGATGTATCCGGAAAGATCGATATTTTCCCAAGCTTGAGGAACCAGATAGTCCAAGGGACGATCCAGGTGTGGAAGATCCGTATCAACATACACTCGTGCGATCAGCCGAGGTTCAGCATCCTCGAGCTGAAAGCCTGGGAGTGCGACTTCTTCCATCACCATGCCTCTAGTTCATCACATGGCGCTGGCATTTGGAGACCGATTGACGCTGATCTTAGTTATCCGAAAAGAAGCGGACCATATCTGAAGGCGATCATTGCGAGGATCGCGGTGATAACGAGAACAGCAACCAGCCAGTCACCACCGGACTTCATCACAGCTTTCCACCAGTTCGGTGCTGGGAGTACACCTTGCTTGATACACACCCGAGTCAATCCAAACCAGACCAGTGTTGTGGTGATCGTGATCAGTAAACACCAAGGACACAGGACATGAATGACGAAGTACGACTGAGTGAAGAGCCAATAGGCAAAGAGCACGCCAATTGTGTAGAGCGCTTCGACGCACAGGATGTACCACTTGGGGAAGCGAACTCCCGCGATGAGGGCAAAAGAAACTGCCAGCACAATGGCCTCGAAGAAGATTCCGAGGAAAGCGTTGGGGAATCCCAGCACGCGCGCCTGCGGCGTCGAAGCAACAGCTGAACATGACAAGACCGACGAGACATCGCAGCTAAACCTGCGGCCATCATCGGAAGCAAGCTGCCAGGCTTCGATTGAAAGGACGAAGGAAGCACACAGGCCAATCACACCTGAGATTGCCATTTCGATGGCAGTTCCCCGGTGTGGTGCTCGCGACGAGAGTTCAGACGTGCTCATCCGAGAATATCCTTCAGCATCGATACTCGATCGGTCTGCTCCCAAGGGAAGATATTGCGACCAAAATGCCCATAAGAGGATGTGCGTGCATAGATTGGACGTAGCAGATCGAGGTCCTCGATGATACCGGCCGGGCGAAGATCAAAGCAACGAGTAATGGCCTCGGTCAAAGCATCATCACTTACGCTCCCGGTTCCGAAGGTCTCCACGTACAAACCAACCGGATGTGCGCGACCAATCGCGTAAGCTAGCTGAATTTCGCAGCGCTTGGCATATCCGGCAGCGACGATATTCTTCGCGATCCAGCGAGCAGCATAGGCTGCAGAGCGGTCGACCTTGGAGGGATCCTTACCTGAGAATGCTCCACCCCCGTGACGGGCCATGCCACCGTATGTGTCGACGATAATTTTACGTCCGGTTAGGCCGGCATCACCTGCGGGCCCACCAATGACGAAGCGCCCAGAGGGATTGACCAAAAGCTTCATCGAAGAAGTCGATAACTCCAAGCCAGCCTCTTCAAGGACTGGGGCAACAACCAAGGCTCGCAGTTGCTCATCCAGGTCTGTCATCGAAAGTTCGGGGTCATGCTGCGTTGAAATGACGAGGGTATCAAGTTCGCGGGGAACCCCCTGTTCGTCGTAGGCCAGCGTGACCTGAGTTTTCCCGTCCGGGCGTAGGCCATGAGCAAGTCCCTGGTGACGAACGTATGCAAGACGTTCGGCGAGCTTGTGGGCAAGCCAAATGGGAGCCGGCATCAAGTCCGGCGTCTCATCAGAGGCATAACCGAACATCATTCCTTGATCGCCGGCGCCCTGTGATTCACGGCGATCTTCGCTTGAAGATGTACGCGTTTCGAGTGAGTGGTCAACGCCCTGGGCAATATCGCTACTTTGAGCGCCGATCGAGACCGAAACGCCGCAGGAGGCTCCGTCAAAGCCCATGCAGGAGGAGTCATATCCGATCTCAAGAATCTGCTCGCGTACGATTTGGGGAATCTCGACGTATGCATCCGTCGAAACCTCTCCGGCTACGTGCACCAAGCCGGTGGTCACCATGGTTTCAACAGCCACACGTGAGCGAGGATCCGCCTCGAGAAGCGCGTCCAAGATGGAATCAGAGATACGATCGCAGACCTTATCAGGATGGCCTTCGGTCACGGATTCGGAAGTAAAGTACTTTCTCATGTCACTCACGCTTCTATCGTAGTTAGGCGTTCGGCAATTAGATCAACTAGGGTGCGGGCAACGTCGGCTTTCGTCCCGCCTCCTTCGGTGACAAGGGAGCCTTGGGCATCCATCACATACACATAGTTCGGTACGTCCCCAAAACCGAGGCTCTCCCCTACGGCGTTCACTGCTAAGTAGTCGGCGTTCTTCCGCCGTGCTTTCGCTCGACCATATTCAAGAACGGTCTGAGGATCGCCGGTTTCTGCAGCGAATCCGATGACAACTGAGGGACGTTGGGGCGAAGAAGTAACGGCCTTGAGAATGTCCGTAGTTTCTTCCAGCTGGATTATTGGCGGTGCAGCGCCCTGCTCTTCTTTTTTGATTTTCGAGGCCGCAGGAGCCTTTGGGCGGTAATCGGCGACCGCCGCCGCCATAACGAGAGCGTCGCACGACTGGAGTTTTTCGAAAAGCACCGAGTGCATCTCAGCGGCGCTAGAAGCTGGAATAACAGTGCACTCACGTGGGAGAAGCGAAGCTTCAATATTGGAGGCAACCAGGGTCACATCCGCACCACGCCGCGCAGCTTCTTTAGCAATCTCGATTCCCTGTCGACCACTGGAACGATTCCCGAGGAAACGAACTGGGTCAAGCGCCTCGCGAGTACCACCTGCGGTAACGATGATTTTCTTGCCAAAAAGCTCGCCGCTCGAGGCAAGAATGCGGCTTACCTGTGCGGCGATATCCTCCGGTTCGCTCATTCGCCCAGCGCCAGAGTCCCCCGAAGCTAAATCGCCTTTCTCCGGACCGACGATAATAAACCCACGTTCGTGAAGGGTTTTGATATTGTCTTGCGTCGCCGAAGCGTTCCACATCTGCGTGTGCATCGCGGGGGCCACGATAACTGGACACGAACTCGCTAGGACAGTTGTAGTAAGCAGATCATTTGCCTGTCCGTGTGCAATGCGGGCGATAAGGTCGGCAGTAGCCGGAGCGATAACAAGCGCATCACAATTCCGAGCAAGCTCCACATGATCGGCGCCTCCGCCATGAAAGACGTCGGTGAACACGCACTTCTGCGTCAACCCTTCCCACGTAGTCTTGCCGACAAACGCAAGGGACGCCGGAGTCGGGACAACCGATACTGTGAAGCCTTCCTTTTGGAGCAGGCGAAGCAGGAATACGGCTTTATATGCAGCAATGCCCGCAGAAACACCGAGAACGATGTGCGCGGGCTTGTGCTCAGGCTTGAGGTGCTGACTCAAGGGTCAACAGGCCTTCATCAATCTCACGAAGTGCGATTGCCAAAGGCTTCTCGTCAACTTCAGTATCGACAACGGGGCCAACAAACTGGATCATGTTCTGCTCCAGCTGGATGTTGTAGGAATTGATCTGACGTGCACGACGGGCCGCAAAGATCACCAGGGCGTACTTCGAATCAACGTGTTCGAGCAGATCATCGATCGGCGGGTAGGTGATACCTTCTGGCTGTGCAACAATTCCGGACATGCAAATCTCTCCTGATGTAATGAGCGAGAACTAAATTCTATTCTAGCCCCATGATTTGGGCGAGTTCCTCGACGGCGGTTTCCAAATCATCATTGACAACAGTGACATCAAACTCATCTTCTGCTGCAAGCTCAGTCTTTGCCGTGAGAAGTCGACGTTCCTGCTCAGCAGCATCTTCAGTTCCTCGATTCACGAGGCGAGCAACAAGCTCTTCCCACGAAGGAGGCGCAAGAAAAACGAACTGCGCATCCGGCAATGACTCCCGGACTTGGCGCACGCCTGCAATATCGATCTCGAGGAGGAAGGGAACTCCCCTCTTCACGGCGTCATCAACAGGCCCTCGCGGAGTTCCGTAGTGATACTTGCCATGAACAAGCGCCCATTCGAGCATCTGCCCTGAATCGACGAGCCGAAGGAATTCCTCTTCGGAAACAAAGTGGTAGTGCACTCCGTCTACTTCACCGGGGCGAGGAGAACGCGTCGTCATTGAGATTGAAAGCTCAACTTGAGGAAAACGCTCACGCAAACGTGCAATAACGGTGCCTTTGCCGACAGCCGTTGGGCCGGCGATAACGGTAACTTTGGAAGTAGACATGCCTGTATGCTGCCACAGTGAAGCCGAAACTTCAGCCGAAGCGGCGAATCAGTTCCTCTCGCTGAACCTGCCCAAGACCACGAACACGTCTAGAAGGCGCAATCTTGATCTCGTTCATGAGAGCTTCAGCAGTACTCACACCGACTCTGGGCAGGGCTTCAAGCAAAGAACGCACCTTCATCTTCGCGATTGCTTCATCACTAGCGGCCATATCAATGACCTCTGAAAGAGTGAGCTCTCGCGATTTGAGCGCATTCTTCACCTCAGCGCGCCGACGACGAGCGCGCGTCGCCTTTTCCAGAGCCTCGGCTCGCTGTTGCGGAGTTAGATCTGGCAGTGCCATCTCACTACGCTCCTTTTCTAGATTCCCCTGACAGGAATAGCATCGCACTTTCTTGATGATTTTTGGTGCAAATGCAACCGACAAATCGCGAATTTCCACGAGCTAAAGGCGTGAGAGGCAGCTTCGCAACGAGCGACTATTACGGAGCAGAGACTCGCAAACCCGGAAAAACTGCAGAGCTTCAGTTTCTACTACACGCATTACTGTCTACGAGAAACTGCCGCTGACCTGCATCGGATGCGCATCACCTTTGCCGACCCGTCACCGATTGACGGAACTAAGAAAAGACGTTGAGTTCCACGTGTGGTGGTGTCCATCGGAAGTATGCGCGTCAACACAAATTACTAAATATGGCATATCTCACACTCTAGGAAGTGTCCCCTATAGTGTAAACGGGGTGCCCGAAAGCACCCCGTTTACACATTATGACGTTTTAGTACTCGTCTAAGAGGTCATCCAATTCGTTGATTTCATCGGCACTGAGCTCATCGTCGATGTCATCTTCAGATTCCTGAACAGATTGACGAGACCAGCTCGGTGATTCAATGTCTCGGCGAATGGCGTCAAGGATGGCGTTGACGAAGCCCGCAGACTCTTCGGTGGAAATCGACTTGACGATGGAAATCGCCTCATCAATCGCAATCACCGGAGGAACGTCTTCGGAGTTTGACAGCATTTCCCACACCGCGACGCGCAAAACTGCGCGGTCGACCGCAGGAACTCGATCTAAGCCCGTTCGCGCATGAGAATCAATGAGCCGATCAATCCGATACAGCTCATCGGCAACTCCTTCGATAATTTGAATCGAATAGTCGGGCAGCGGAGTCAGTGCGGCGGTGATTACCTTGCGTTCGCGAAGGAGATCGCGCAGCACGCTCGCATTCCTGCCCATGCCACGCTGGTCGGCCTCGTAAACGACGTCGGCAGCACGCTTGCGAGCCTTCGTCCGAGAAGTGAATTGGTGCTTCTTGTGAGACATTATCAGTCGGTCACGCGTCCGGAGTAAGAGCCATCGCGGGTATCGACCTTGACTCGTGTTCCTTCTTCCATGAAGAGCGGAACCTGAATCTCGTAGCCGGTCTCGAGGGTCGCGGGCTTGGTGCCAGCGGAAGAACGATCGCCCTGCAGGCCGGGCTCGGTGTGGGTGATCGTCAAGACGACGGTTGCGGGAAGTTCGATGAACAGAACCGCGCCGTCATGCTGAGAAACAATGACGTCCTGGTTCTCAACCATGAAGTTACGGGCATCACCAACGACCTCGGCAGGAACGTTAATCTGCTCGTAGGTCGAAGCATCCATGAAAACGTAATCGGAGCCATCCTGGTACAGGTACGTCATATCACGACGATCGACTGTAGCGGTTTCGATCTTGACGCCCGCGTTGAAGGTCTTGTCAACGGTCTTCCCGGACAGAACATTCTTAATCTTGGTGCGCACAAAGGCAGGGCCCTTACCCGGCTTCACGTGCTGGAATTCGACAACCTGCCACAGCTGGCCGTCAATCACCATGACAAGGCCGTTCTTCAGATCATTTGTCGTAGCCACTATAAAAGTCCTCCCAAATCGGGTGAGTTTAAACCGTGGCCATCTTACACGCCACGATGATGTTCTCCGCTACCTCACTCGGAGTTTTTAAACCAGTGTCACAAGAAAAACTAGCAAACTCAAGGTAGGTTCCATCCAATTCGCGGGTCATCATCGCAAATAACGAGCGTGGTGCGCCAAGCCCCACCGAGCGTGGAGCATTGAGGCCAACGCGTCGCGCGGCTTGGTCAATGGGAAGCTGGAGAAGAACAACAGCACTCCCCTGCTCCTTCAAAGCAATCAAACGGTCGATAATTCTTTGATGACGCACCTGCGATGGTGAGAGCACCGCAATATCGCACACGCCGCTCAAAAGCCGCTCGCCGGCCTCTTCGAGCGCACGGTCAAAAGGAAAATCTTCATCCGCGATGAGTTCGTCAAATGAACGCGAATACTCTGACTGAAGGATATCGATGTCTTCAGTGAGGCTCAGCCCGCATCGAGCCGCGATCTCACGTGCAATTGTCGTCTTCCCGCTCCCCGAAGTCCCCACCAAAACAAGTTTGGGGGTAATAGCCGAACTCAATGCTTCATTCCCATTGACTCAGCGCATACGCGCACTTCATCGGGAGTAATGGGAAGTGTTACAGGATTGTCGATCCCATCAAGAAGCACGAATCTCAAGACGCCGGCACGCACCTTTTTATCGGAAAGCATGACGTTGAGAAGATCTTCGATTGACGCATCCAGATAATAGGTTGGCAACCCAAGAGAAGCAAAGTCATGCTCATGACGAAGGACGTCTTCTTCGGTAAGAAGACCTCGCTGATGGGCAAGATTGGCCGCAAATACGCAGCCGATGGCGACCGCTTCACCGTGGCGGAACTCGAAGTTCTCAAGCTTTTCGATTGCATGGGCCAGAGTATGGCCATAATTAAGAAACTCGCGCGGGCCACTCTCGTGCAGATCCATACTCACTACACGAGCTTTGACCGCAATCGAACGTTCGATGAGTTCAGCGATCACCTCTCCCTTCGGATCAAAGATCTCCTCAGGATCAGATTCGACGATCTCTAGGATCCGCGGATCCGCAATAAAACCACATTTGACGACCTCTCCCAAACCCGCTCGGTAGTCTTGCTCGCTCAGCGTCTTCAAATGGTCAAGGTCGACGATGACGCGACGCGGAGAATGGAAAGCTCCAACAAGGTTCTTACCCACCGCAGTGTTAATACCGGTCTTTCCTCCAACTGAGGCATCAACCATTCCCAAAAGTGTCGTTGGAACCGCAATAAAGTCAATTCCTCGAAGCCAGGAGGCAGCAAGGAAACCACCAACATCTGTCGTTGCTCCCCCACCGATCGCGACAACGCAATCAGCTCGCCCAATTCTCTCGCGTCCGGCGAGGTCCCAAAGATCAGAAAGATTATCGATTGTCTTTGCATCTTCCCCATCAGGAAGAACGTGGGTGATTGCCGTGTAGCCCAGATCTTGAAGTTTGCGCATCATAGAAAGCGCATAAGTGTGAAGCGGCGGCGCGCATAGGATCAAGATCTTTGTCGCATTTTCACGAAGTTTCTCGGTGACGGCAGCGATAGGAAAATCGCGAGCGATCACAACATCGTAGGGCTGATCTACTTCGACAGGAATGGTACGAACCATGGTTATTTCTCCCAACGCGCCAAGGATTTGCTGGACGACTTCTTGAGATGGACCAGCATTGGTCTGAACAGTTACCGACGCAACCTCACGGAAATAGTCTTTTCGCTGTTCCCACAGTTCATTGAGGCGTTCTTCCGCGTTTCCCGCGAGGAGTGGACGCGTCGATCCCGCAGCGCGCCGAAGTAACTCGCTCAGTTCAGCTTCGATGTAGATCACACACCGACCGCGCAATCGTTCACGTGTACGCGCACTGATAAGCGCGCCGCCTCCCAAAGACAAAACACCTGGAAGCTCAAGGGCCTGAGCAATGACCTCTTCTTCAATTGTGCGGAAAGCGTCCTCGCCGTCGCTGGCAAATATCTCGGGGATACTCCGCCCTTGGCTACTTTCAACGAGTGCATCAGAGTCACGGTGTGCGACGCCCAGTGCAGCGGCAAGCTCACGTCCAACTCGGCTCTTGCCGCTCGCTGGCATCCCAACGAGAACAATCACTGCCGCATTCACTGCGTCAGTCCAAGTCGCTCACTGATATGCGCGCAGTAAGCCTCAAGATTACGCTTGCACTCCCTCAAGGAATTACCACTCGCATGATCGCTCAAAGCACGGGCAAGGACCAAAGCGACCTCAGCCTCGGCAATGACTGCACCGGGGACCACCTGGCAGGTGTCAGAGCGCTGATGAAGAGCTCGTGCGTCTTCACCCGTCGCAAGATCAACCGTCCTCAAAGTGTGGGGCACGGTTGAGATCGGCTTAAAGGCAGCGCGCACGACGATCGCCTGACCGTTTGATGTTCCGCCTTCTATGCCACCAGCGCGGTTCGAGGCCCTCGTGAGAGTTCCATCGGCGGCTCGAATAATCTCGTCGTGAGCCTGGGAGCCAGGCAGGCGCGATTGCGCGAATCCGTCGCCGATCTCAACGCCCTTGACAGATTGAATGGACATCAGGGCTGCAGCAAGCTGCGCATCAAGACGGCGATCAGATTGAACGTGAGTCCCTACCCCAATCGGAACATTCCACGCCACGACTTCAACGATTCCGCCAACGGTATCGCCAGCGGCGCGGGTTTCCTCGACACATGCCAAAAATTCGGATTCATCATCCTTATCGAGTGCGCGCATCGGCGAGGCATTCAGATGTTCTTCATCAGATGGCAAGGGAAGGCGACTCAACTTCGCTTCGCACGGCCCAACGCCAACCACATGGGAAACCAGTTCGATGTTTGCAAGCTGACGCAGAAAAGCCTCTACGCAAGCTCCTAAAGCAACGCGAGCAGCCGTTTCGCGTGCGCTCGCTCGCTCAAGAATCGGGCGAATTTCATCAAGATCGTAAGACAAGACACCCGGAAGATCTGCATGCCCGGGACGAGGTTTTGTCAACGCGCGATTTCGCGCAACTTCGCGTTCATCACCTTTACCAGCGTCAACGAGAAGCTCCTCGGGCGAAACGGGGTCGGCGGACATCACCTTTTCCCATTTCGGCCATTCAGAATTCGCAATCTCAATCACGATTGGAGCGCCAGTTGTCAGCCCGTGGCGGACTCCCCCAAGAATTCGCACTTCATCGGCTTCAAACTTCTGACGCGCACCACGTCCGGCGCCCAAACGACGTCGAGCAAGGGCATCGCGAATAGTCTGGGTGGTCAGTTCAACCCCGGAAGGCATGCCCTCAAGAGTTGCGACCAGCGCTGGACCGTGTGATTCACCTGCAGTAAGCCATCTGAGCATGTTCGTAGTTTCTCACACTTACGCTCAGGGCTTCCAAGGAAGCCACACTATGAGGCCGGAGCCGTCGCCAGGATATCGATGATGATGCATAAAGTATCGTCACCGGTTGCTTGATCAGGGGGAAGAGTGATCGCTAGACGTGAGCCGACTTTTTGGTCGATGAGAAGGGGGCGAAGACCCGGCATAAGTTCGCTGAGCCGGACGCGTTCAGGAACACCCGTTCGCCAGGTAGATTCGCGTTCAATCCCATCGCTCCACCCGCTGACGAAATACTGAACGACAATGTCATCATCGGCGCGCACCTGACCGCCAGAACCAGTCAGTAGCGGCTGGACAGTCGGGCCTGAAGGAAGCTGATCACCGTGAGTGATGACAGGGCCTTCGTCGCGCATCGTGACTTCAAGCGGACCGCTTCCATTAACCTGCGCGGAGGCTTGCCCCGAGGCCAGGGTCGGCAAGATATCGATGACGACGACTTCGCCGGTGTTTAGACGCGTCGTGGGAGTTGTGGGTACGTCCGAGGCCGGAGCACTCGAAAGAGGGCGAGCAATGAGGAGGCGGCTTCCTTCGCTTCGTCCCGTCACTTCGCGGGCCAGGTCCGCCCCCAGCGAGTCATTGTCAGCCCGGCCGACGACGAGGCGTGGGCGTCCATTGGGGGAAAGCAGCTCCCCCGTGCGCGCATCGAAGACAGTGACGGATAAAAGAACCGGGGAACCCGCGGTAATCGCACGACCTTCGCCCTGCGAAATAATCGCATGTTTTGTGCTGACAATTTGAAGCGGTTCACTCAACTTGACCGTGGGCGTCGCACCAACGCGTCCGGAGACCTCAACTGAGGCTAGAACAGAACGAGGGGCATCGCCCGAGACAGAGCTAGCATTCCTATGCACGACAAACCACACAGAAGAAGCAATTACTGCGCACACAACTAGTAGCGCAATAAGCGCAAAGACCCAGCGTCGCCTCGGGCGCTGCGACTGTCGACGGGCACCACGCATACGCTGACGTCGAGAACTCAAACTCTGAGCGTGTTCACTCATGCTGGAAGGAATTCGTCTCGAGCGCGCAACCCTGAGATGAACTGATCAACGGATTCAGATTCGGTCGCGAAAGGATCATTCATCAGAACGTAGCGACCGGGATCATCAATTCGCGAAGCGCGCACCCAGTCAATTGCCAATTCAATGCCAGCAGTTTCTGCAGCATTAATGATCGAAGAACGAAGATGCGCGCGCGTTGATCGCGGTGCCTGAATGCAGGCTTGTTGCACTTGTTCCTCGGTTGTGAGGCGTCGCATGAGACCGCTACTTTCCAATCCGCTACGAAGCCCGTTGGGACCAATGTCGTGATAGGACAACAGCAAACGTGCAACTCGCGGATCATCAAGCGTGGTCTGTTTACGCTTGAGATACTCCTGGATCAAACGGAACTTAATGGCGAAATCGAGCTCACGATCAACAGACGACCAGTCACCACTGCGTAGGGCCGCAAGTGCTCGTCGCCACAGGTCAATAACTTGGCGAGTCGAAGCGTCGCATGAAGAATCATTGATATCAATTCCCAGAACATCGACCACGCGTTGAAGAATCCGCTCTTGGATGTCGAGGGCAGAAAGCTCCCCACCATGTGCCATCGGAATCTTCACTTGAGCCGACAGGTCTTGATTAACCTGACGAATTGCCAGCATGGGATCGGCCAATTCAAGATCTGACAGGTTCATCCCGTCTTCGACGGCATCTAAGACCAAAGAAGTCATTCCCACTTTGAGGAATGTCGTCGCTTCGCACACATTCGTGTCACCGCTGATGACGTGGAGTCTACGGTATTGGCCCGCGTCGGCCAAAGGCTCGTCACGCGTATTGATGATTGGACGAGTTCGCGTGGTCGCTGAGGAGACGGCCTCCCACATCTGCTCCGCGCGCTGTGAAAAACAATAGCTAAGTTTGTTCCCCGAACGCCTCAGGTGCCCCGCACCAACAAGCACCAATCGCGTGACAAAGAAGGCAACCAGCCCTTGAGCGACTTGCCGGAAGTCACGACGACGGTGAAGAAGATAATTTTCATGGCAGCCGAAGCTGTTGCCCGCGGAGTCCACATTGTTACGGAACAAGTAGATCCTTTCGGGATCTGCTAATCCCTCAAGTTCTGCACGGGTTCGATCATTGAGTTGGTTGAGTAACTCATCACCGCAGCGGTGCTGGGCAAGAAGGTCTTCAAAAGAGTCGCATTCGGCAGTCGCGTACTCGGGGTGAGCTCCCACATCAAGGTAAAGACGCCCACCATTTCGCAGGTAGACATTGGGAGCGCGACCACTTAAGGCGAGTGGCGCGAACAATAAACGTGCGGCAGCATCAGCATCGTGAATCGGAGGTGCACCTGAACGCGTCGCGCAGGTTAGCCCATACTCGGTCTCGATGCCGACGACTCGGCGCCTCACCTCACTGTCCTCCCTTTTGGACAAATCCCTGAACGAATGATTCCGCATTGGTTTCAAGAACGGTATCAATCTCATCAAGCAGTGCATCGAGAGAATCAGTCTGCGCGGAAGACGAGGCGTGGACCTGGCCCGCGGCCTCGTCATCTTCGTGCCCGCTACCGCCAGCAAATAACTGTGAAAGACTCATCTTTCCTCCTCTTCTGCACGGATCAGTGTACCGCGCTCAAGATCAGCCAAAAGTGTGGCATCGATACCGGCCGCTTCGACCAGCGGCCTACGAATCATGTGATCGCCCCGGCGTTCACATAGTGAAGTCCACGAGGCCGCAGCTAGTGCGGAAAGATTTCTTACAGCATACCCGCGTAGGTACGCCCGCGTGTTTTCAGGAGCCCAGTCGGCTGCATGTTCAACCTGTTCGGCAGTGAACATCCGCTTGACACGGCCTGCCCGCTCCAGCGCGACAACCAAAGAACGGTCCTCACGCAAATCCGCCCACTGCAGGTCCATTGCAGCAAGCCTCGGGTCATCCCAAGAAGTGCCCAAACGCGCACGCTGACGATCGAAAAGTTGGTACTTACCCACCCATTCGACTTCCGTTGCGACGCTAAAGAGATCACTCGACATACGGCTGAGAATGTCCTCCCAGTAGCGCATGACGAGTTCTTCTTCTTCGCTTAAGGCGACTGCGGCGCGTGTGAGGCTTTCATGAACGAGCTCAAGATAGATCTTTTGGATATCGAGCGCGCTGCGCGCTCCTCCTGCGCAACTGGCCTGGTAGGTCAAGGTCGGATCATGACTGATATTCCATGTTTCTTGAACCGGATCATCGAGTGCAAGCGCATCCCACTCCATCCCCAGGCCCGCCTCGATCGCTTTTAATACCAGCGCGGTAGTGCCCAAGCGCAGGAAAATCGAAGAATCGAATTGATTACCATCTCCACCGATCACGTGAAGACGCCTGTAGTAGGCGGGATTGGCGTGGGCCTCGTCGCGGGTATTAATAATCGGCCTATTGAAGGTCGTCTCAAGACCAACTTCGTTTTCGACGAAGTCAGCACGTTGGGAAAGCTGGAAACCAGCAACTTCACTGCGCTGACCAATGCCCACACGCCCCGCGCCGCAGATCACTGGACGCGTGACAAAGAAGGGTGTCAGTCCTCGAACAAGATCGTCTAAATCGATGGTGCGACTGATCTGGTAGTTCTCATGGGTACCGTATGCCGCGCCTTTGCCATCAGTGTTGTTTTTGACGAGCACGATGTCTTCTCCCACCTCACGGGCGGCCGCCATCATTCGTCGTGCAATGACTTCCCCGGCTCGATCCCAGAGCACGCCATCGCGAGCATTCGTCGTTTCAGGCGCGGAATACTCCGGGTGCGCATGGTCAACATAGAGCCGTGCCCCATTCGTGAGAACTGAGGAAACGGCGGCTGGCAAATATCCCTGTGATCGCCGAGGCAGTGGCAAGGTTTCGCTTCCACCCGAAGGAGCGAGGTGGTAAGGATCGTCAGTGAGCATCGAGGGATCAGCGGCCGCGCGAGTCAGCCGCATTCCACGTAAATCATTGAGTGGGTCTTCGGCAGTGTAATCCCAGCGAACAGGTTCGCTACCTTCACTTTGAGTCCCGCGGCGCGAAATCTTCGAATAGGCGTCAACAATCCGACACGAAAGGTCAACGGGATCAGCTCCAGGATCTGAAGGCGAATAGATGCCGTACTCGGTTTCTGTGCTCATCACCAGAGCAGACATTATTCGTCCTCTTTCTTGATCGGTCGGATCTCAACGATGTCTTGGTCGAGACCAATTGTGCGCGCCCAGTCCGACGGAGATTGACGGGTCGCCAGCTCCATTGATTCTCGGATTTCATCGTCAAGACCACGCATGAGATGTTCACTCGTCATTCCGTGTCGGGAATTCTCGATCGTGTCCAGAATTGCGTATTTCTTTGCTCGTTCGACAATCCCAGCAATCATGGCACCTGAAACAATGTCCGCGAGATAGATCGTTCTTTCAGCTCCGCTATGAGTACGCGCGCTCAGCAGTGCGGTGTCAGCTTGACGACGATAGAGATGATCAACCGCACGGGAGATCATCTCATCATGAGAGAGAGAATCAGACCCAGTGTGAAGTGGGACGGATGCGTCAAGGTGTTTCTTGAAGATCTCACGTGCCGAGGAAAGGTTCGGGCGATCAATGCGGATACGAACATCGAGTCGACCGGGACGCAAAACGGCGGGGTCGATCATATCCGCACGGTTCGACGCACCGACGATCACGACGTTATCGAGACTCTCAACGCCATCCATTTCAGCAAGAAGCTGCGGAACAACCATGGTTTCAACATCGGATGAAATACCGGTTCCACGAGTACGGAACAGGGCCTCCATCTCGTCAAAGAAGATCACGACCGGCACTTTCGCCGAGGCAAGAGCTCGGGCACGCGCGAAGATCGCACGAATTTGTCGTTCAGTTTCTCCAACAAACTTGGTCAGAAGTTCCGGCCCCTTGATTGAGAGGAAATAACCTTCACCAGAGGAACTGAAATCACGCAGAGAATGCGCAAGAGCTTGCGCGATCAGTGTTTTACCAGAGCCAGGAGGGCCGTATAGCAGGATGCCTTTCGTTGGGCGCAGGCCATACTGGCGGTAGAGTTCGGGATGCCTGAGCGGCAACTCAATTGCTTGACGGATCGTTTCGATCTGTTCATCCAAGCCACCGATATCATCAAAGGTCACCTGAGGAATTTCAGGAGTAAGAAGCTGCTCGACATCTTGACGAACGACCCGCTCATAGGCAAAAGCGGTACGAGTATCGACCAAGACGCTTTCACCGGGACG
Organism: Actinomyces sp. Marseille-QA0893; assembly: GCF_976954355.1. NCBI lineage: Bacteria > Bacillati > Actinomycetota > Actinomycetes > Actinomycetales > Actinomycetaceae > Actinomyces > Actinomyces sp. Marseille-QA0893. The sequence goes on along the minus strand of NZ_CDRJSY010000004.1, from coordinate 47,665 downwards.
CAAAGTTCCATGGCGAAGAGGTCCTGCAAGTTCAACGATTCGATGGCTTCCAGCCTCCGCTGAGACAACCGCACGATCGGTACCAATCAATTCGGCAACCTGCGCAAGCTCGCCAACGCGTGAATATTCGCCTACCCCAACAACGACCATCTTGTCGTCGATCAGGACACGCTGCCCCGGAGAGATTGAGGTGATATCAACCTGCGTCGCTACCGCAAGACGCATCAGTCGCCCAGAAACATAGACCTCGACGCTTCGCGAATCTGTGTTCCCCCGATGAAAAACCCCAAAGGTCAACGGAGGTTGATTCACATGTTTGAGTTGTTCACGGAGGCGAACAAGCTCTTGACGAACTTGCGTAAGTGCTGCGCTCAGGTGCGCATTCTTTTGTTCGAGAATCGACAGTTCTGTCTGTTCAGAGCTCATCGCTCTCTCTTCCCTCAACCCACGTGCTGGCCTTCGCTTGAAGATCTCGGCGAACTTTTCGGATCTTTTTATCCGAACTCAGGCGCAAACCGACGCGAGACTCGCTCCATTCTTCTTCCTCATCCCATGCTCCCTGGAGGCCTTCAGCTGCCTTCGCGGGGCGCGTGGAACGTTCCTGGGGAAGAGTATTGGGAGCCAGACGTCGACAAATCATCAAGAAGCCCGTGTGCGCGACCATTCGGTGTTCGGGCCGAACGGCAAGACCGTCAACGTGCCACTCACGCGAAAGACTTTCCCACGCGAGGGGTTCGGTAAAGTTCTGCGTAGCTCGCAGGTCTTCAATCAAACGCGACATCTGAGTAACGGTTGCGATGTAGCAACACAAAACTCCGCCGGGAACAAGCGCATGAGCAACCGCCTCAAGATTCTCCCAAGGCGCAAGCATGTCCAACACAATCCGGTCGACACTGGCCTCGGGCATGCCAAGCAATTCCTCGGCAAGATCTCCTACGCGTAAATCCCACGCGGGGTGTGGCGTTCCAAACCACAGTTCAACATTATCCCGAGCGATCTCGGCGAATTCTTCGCGGCGCTCGACAGAAATGAGCCTTCCTTTCTCCCCCACCGCGTTAAGAAGGGCCATCGACAAAGCACCTGAGCCGGCGCCCGCCTCGACAACGACTGCTCCTGGGAAAATATCCGCGTAGTGAACGATCGTCCCAGCGTCCTTGGGGTAAACCACAGCTGCGCCTCTGGGCATCGACATGACGTAGTCGGCTTGAAGAGGACGCAGAACTTGGAACTGACGTCCTTCCTCAGTAGTGATCACCTGACCGTCGGGGCGGCCAATCAGATCATCATGATCGATAAACCCTCGGTTCGATTGGAAACGCCCACCCGCAACCAAAATCACCTGATGTAGGCGTCCTTTTGGATCACGAATTTGAACCCTCTCACCTTCGCGAAGGGGGCCACGATGGCGTTCTTGACCGAGGCCATGGACTGCAGTTTCATGAGTACTCATCGCCTCTACACTACCGTGAGCCAAAGATGAAATTCCTGTTAAAACCACACCTAAGAAGGTGGAACTCGTTACGGTAGGACCATGAGGAATTCCCGTCCGAGTCATCCAGCATTGTCGGCAAGCCGTGCGAAAGAGTATCAGCGCTGTCCGCTTCAGTTCCGTCTTCACGTTGTCGACCGGGTCAAAGAGCCTCCCACTCAGGCAACTCTCTTGGGAACTACCGTGCACAGCGCGCTCGAAAACCTCTACGCGGCTCCGCGAATGCAACGCGATGAAGCACTCGCTCACAACCTCTTGGAACGCGAATGGAAGGCGACTCTTGAGCAAGACCCCACGGTGATGAATCTCTTTCAAGATCATGCGGATTTTGAGCGTTGGTACGCACGCATGCGTTCAATGATCTCGAACTACTTTCAGATCGAGGAACCGCGCGCACTCGAACCTTATTCAAGGGAAGCCCTAGTAGAGGGAACGACTCAAGATGGCGTTCACCTCTTGGGGTATATCGACCGTGTCGATCGGGCTCCAAATGGCGACTTACGCGTCATTGATTACAAGACCGGTAAAGCGCCCTCCGAGCGATTCCAAGAAGAAGCTCTTTTCCAAATGCGTTTCTATGCACTTCTTCTCAGCCTCACTGAGCGGCTACCTAAACGTACCCAGCTCGTTTACCTCGCCTCGCAAAAGGTCTTAACTTTCGACCCAGACCCGGCAGATATCGATCGCTTGAGTGCGCAGCTGAGCACTCTATGGGAGCAGATCAGAAACGACGCCGTGAAAGAATACTTCCCACCACGCAAGAATCCCCTGTGCAATTGGTGCGGAGTACAGCAGCTATGTCCGCTCTTTAACGGAGAAAGCCCCAAGATTCCACAAGAAGGACTCGAGCGCCTTCTAGCCGTAGGGCCGGCTTCCCGTTAGGAACTTGCCTCCTGGACAAAATTCGGGCACTCACCTGCCATAATCGCCTCGATAACTTCCTCATTCAGGTCTGAAAGCTCACGAATGTACGGATAGTTCTTCGCGAAATCTTCGGATGCCGCACCTTTGATCGCCACAGGCACTCCACCACTCGCCTGAGCTGCTTGGAGTCCTACGGGAGAATCCTCAACAATCAGACAGGACGCAATATCAACCCCAAGAAGACGCGCTGCCTTGAGGTAGCCCTCTGGCGAGGGCTTTCCTTCGGTGACGTCGTCGCCGTAGACGGCTGTCGTAAAACCCGGAGTAACCGGGGCGTGGGCAAGTACGCGAGAAGCGACATGACGACGCGTCGCGGTGACAACCGCGGTAGGAATTCCCTTGGAATTCGCCCACTCAAGAAGCTCGCGAAGTCCCACTTTCCACGGCAGTCCCTCATCAAGGAGATCGATCACGCCTTGTTCAACGCGCTGGCCAACCACGGCCTCGTCAAGGGGATGAGCGGCGAAGGAACGCAAGAGCGCCACCATGCGCGGCAAGGTTGAGCCTAAGAGTTGAGCACGCATATCAGGGGTCATTTTCGTGCCCATATCGGCAAGAGCCCGCGCTTCGGCAGCTTCCCACAAGGGTTCTGTATCGACGATGGTTCCATCCATGTCGAAAAGAATTGCCTGAGGTTGTGTCATTCGTGCGGTCCTCTCTTCTTCGAACGATTACGCGCCCGCACCCGTTCCCAATGCAGAAAGCACGCCGGTGACAAGGCCAAGGGCTACAAGAATACCAATGGCTATGCGGTACCACACAAAAGGTGCGTAAGAACGCGTCGAAATGATCTTGAGGAACCACAAAATAACAACGATTCCAACCCCGAAGGCAATCACTGTTGCGAGGATGGTTGGGCCAACCGCAATAGCGTCCCCTCCGGTGACCACCTTGGCGACTTTATACAGTCCCGAGGCCATGATCGCGGGCATCGCCAGAAGGAAAGAATAGCGAGCTGCAGCTTCGCGGGAATAGCCGAGGAAACGGCCCATGGTGATGGTTCCTCCCGAACGGGAGACGCCGGGGATCAGAGCCATTGCTTGCGCAAGGCCATAGAGTATTGCGTCTTTCCAACTCATCGATTTCAGCTCGCGCGTATCCGGCGCATAACGGTCGACAAAGCCTAGAAGAAGGCCGAAGACAATGAGCATCGCAGAGGTAATCCACAAGTTACGCAGCGTCGTATCGATTGCGTCTTGGAAGAGTAGGCCCAGAATTCCGATGGGAAGGGAGCCAACGATGATCATCCATCCCATGCGCGCGTCAGGATCCGATGATGGGACGCGTGAGTCACGCGAACCGAGCGGCAATGAGTGGAACCATGCTCGAAGAATCCGCACGATGTCTTTCCAGAAGACAATGAGGACTGCGAGTTCTGTCCCGATCTGTGTAATTGCCGTAAAGGCTGCGCCCGGGTCAGAGGACCCCATCAGTTCTCCAACGATTCGAATGTGCGCCGAAGAAGAAATTGGAAGAAATTCTGTCAGGCCTTGGACAAGCCCGAGAATAATTGCATCAAGCCAGCTCATACCTCCACTGTAGGGCCCAGGGCCCTGTCAGGGCGAAATATGTGCATGTGTAGGCCGTCATAGAGCTGGCGTTCTACTCTAGTTCTATGGATATTCGACACTGCGGAAAACACGGCCTGGCCGTCTCGAGCCTTGGCCTGGGTACGTTGACGTGGGGGCGTGATACTGACGAGGAACAGGCCTGTGCAATGTTGACTGCCTTCGTTGATGCTGGGGGGAGCCTCGTCGAAATTAGCCCTCTCCACGGTAGCGGACGCGCACTTAGTGTCCTTGCGCAGGCGCTCAAGCAGGTCGGACGTCATCGCATTGTTATCGCTCTGCGAGGTGCAATGCGTTTTTCGCAAGGTTCTAACGAGGTTTCCGCTTCCCGCGGAGACATGCTGCGTTGCCTGGACACAACACTGGCGATTCTCGACACCGATTATGTCGATCTTTGGCTAGCGACGCCTTCAAGTACACCGATTCCCCTGGAGGAAACGCTGTTAGCGCTTCAGTGGGCCTATTCCAGCGGTCGCGCACACTACGTGGGGTTAAGTCACCGCGATACCTGGGATTGCGCATTGGCTTGGGCAAAGTCCGAAACGCTACCCTTAACTGCTGTCGAAGAAGAGTTCTCGCTTGTGTGCTCTTCTCCCCTCCTTGGTCGTGCCCGGGACAAGAATTTTGGTTTTCTTGCGCACTCGCCACTTGCCGGAGGCGTACTGACTGGAAAGTACCGCCATGCCACTCCCCCGGACTCACGCGCAGCCTCCACTCATCTGCGTCACACCGTTGCGCCTTACCTTGATTCCTGTGATCCCATTGTCGAGGCCCTCTCCCAGGCTGCGCAGGGGCTTGAGTCTTCAATCGCAGACATCGCGCTCGCTTGGGTACGCGATACTCCCGGGGTCACGAGTGCAATTATTGGGCCGAGGAACCTCAAGCAGCTCGAGCAGCTTCTTGGTGGACAGCTTGAATTGCCTTCACCGATCCGCGGCGTGCTCAACGAATTAGCAGCCGAATAGTAAGTGTGGGGCAGCCATCGAGCTGCCCCACACTTATAGATTTACTTGACCTTTAGGCGACAATCTCAGTTGTCATCGTCCTCATCTTCAACATCGATGAAGTCATCGTCGTCATCGTCCGATTCATCATCTTCGTCAAGATCAATGAAATCATCCTCATCGTCATCTTCTTCGTCTTCCTCATCGTCAGAGACAATGAGGTCGAAAGGAAGCTCGACTTCATACTGCGTGAAAAGTACATCGTCGTAGGTGAAGAAGGCGTCACGAAGTGCCTCTTCAGCGTCAAGCAGTGCCTGCTCGTCAACCTGGTCCGAAGACGTAACTTCATAGTGGTTTTCGAAGGCTGCGATCAATTGATCAAGAACGAGGCGCGGATTCGTGGTCATGGTCACATATCCTACACGAAACTCTAGGGCAAGTTCAGCTGAGAACGAATGCCCGAAACCATGAGGTCAGCGCCCTTGATCTCGGCAGTTTGATCCGCGCCTAGAATACGAGCATTTCCCTCATTATCGAGAAGCTGGGACACACCGTGCTCGGGACCCAGCGGCAAAATCACCCATTCATCACTGGGAACGTATTGAACTTCGGGAGCCTTTCCAGCCAGCTGTGCGGAGATATTTGCGATAACGACACGCGCCTGAGCACGCGCAGCATCCGCACGCTTTGACTCGCGAACATCGGTCAGGTCGCCGACTGCGTAGACCCGTTCTTGTCCAGATACAAGCAGCGTCGGTTCAACCCTCAGAGCACCATCGGGACGCAGCGCAGCTTCCAAAGAGGTGCCGACAACGTAGCCGGAATTTGGACGCGAGCCATAGCACTGGAACCAGATGTCTGCTTCGATGCTCTGACCGTCCTTGGTTTCGACATTGAAGTGACCGAGTTCACCGACATTAAACGGCGGGAGGTAGGCAAGCTCTGAACCTTCCAAAAGGCGAATGTTCAGTTCCGCCAGCTGCTCACGTACCTGCTCACGCAGAGCCTCAGAGAAGCCGTAAGTCGGCAGGATTTCGGGGCTCTTCTCGACCAAAGTGATGTCAATGTCGGGGAAGGCATGACGCAGTTCCCCAGCAAATTCGATGCCAACGGTTCCGCCACCGACAAGCAGCACAGAGCGCGCGCCATGCAGATACGCGGAGAGCTGGCTCAGACGAGCTTTTGCGACGTCTGAACGCGAGGCTGTGTACTTCGCGGGGAAAGGATAGGTAGAGCCAGTAGCGAGCACGACGTAGTCCGCATCAATCGGATCCTGCCCGAAAATGTGTACCCGAGTGCCTTCAACGCGTGAAACGGTTCCATGCACAACCCGGCCATTGGTCAGAAGGTTCGTGTAGGGCATAAAGATCGAGTGCTGCCACGCCTCATCAACAGCCGCACGCAAGGCAGCGGCATGATGAACGAATTGATCCTTTTGTTCAACCAAGATGACTTCAGCCAAAGGATCAAGTCCCTTGGCGACGGTGACACCACCGTATCCGCCACCGACAACGACGACTCGGGCCACAGCGCTCTCCTTTACTCGTTCGCTCCCCTTCATTGTCCCCGAAAACTTTCTGCGCGACGAGCGCAAAAAGTGTGTTATTGCTGACCGAGGGCTCGTGCAATGTTCGGGGTGAAGAAGTTCGGCCCCTTCAAAACCTTGCCGTCCTCGCGAAGCTTCACGCTTCCATCCGGCATCAGCTTTGACAAATTCGATGCCTGAATTTCAGCGAGGACGCGATTCAAGTCAATACCAGACTCGAGGGCCATGCCGTAGATGACGTAGACCAAATCACCGAGGGCATCAGCAGTCTCAATAATGTCACGGGTTCCATCGTCGGCTGCGGTTGCGCGCTGCGTCGCTTCTTCAACGATTGCACGCGCTTCCTTTCCGTACAGCGCGCCCAGGAGCTCAGCAAACTCTTCGCGGATCAAGCTCACTCGCATGTGGAGACGCTCATAGTCAAGTGTCGGTTCCTGACAGTCTCGGACGCGGTCAGGCATGAAGTACGTGCGGTGGAACTGCTGAACAAGATCTTGCGGACGCGATGAATCCAAGACTTCGGGTGCCCCAGCACTGGGACCGTCCCAGGCAGTGGCGGGAGTGCGCGGGTCGGTGGAAAGAATGCCCCCCACCCAGGCCTCGTAACCGGGAAGACGGACAACGCCTTCCTTGCGGAAGCCGTTCTTCCACACGGCCTTCCACGAACCCCAATTTCCTACATGTGCCGCCCATTCGACTCGGGAAGCGCCCAAGGTTCCAAAAGCAGCATCGAGGGCACAAGCAACCGCTTCCGTTGCAATGCCCTGTCCCCATTCATCGTGGCTAACAAAATATGAAACTTCATAACGGTCAGAAAAGTGAGCGTTTCGAATGAGTTCGAAGCGGCCAAGGAAACGTCCGTCGTCGACACTTCGGATGGCCCAATCTGTGCTCCCCTGTTCCCACTTCGCGGGGACTTTCGCGAGATTCTCTTCAGCCATCGACAAGGTGTAGGGATACGGAATCGAAGTTGTTTCGTGAAAAATCGGATCCTGGAGGGCTGCAGTGAGATCGGCGGCATCCTCAACTGAGATCGGAACCAAGACGATGCGATCGCCATGAACGTCAAATGACTGCATTAGTGTGTTTCCTCCGTCGTATTTGTGAAACTCGATGATTGGCTCCACGCGCTTTCCAAAATACGTACCGTCGCATCGAGGCTCTGGAGACCTTGAACAACGAAACGCCGATCGAAGAGATAGGTCGGTATTGAGTCAATCCCCATTTGAATTGCAATTTGGTAGTCCGAAAATACTTCGGACGAGGCCACAGGATCGCTGAGCGCGTCAACAACCAGCATTTCGGGGATTCGCACGTCCTGTGCGCACCCGATTAGCACGTCGGGGTCGGCAAGGTTTAAACCAACTTCAAAGCGTGCGCGGAACAAGGCCTCGGCGTAGGTGAATTGGTAGGTTGCTGCACCCGTCGTGATTCCAGAGCGTTCATCCATTTCTCGAGCTGCAGCCATAGCCTTATGGGCAAAGGACGTCGGAGCAAGAACCAAGGATTCAAAGTCCAAGGAAATACCATCTGCTCGCGAAAGTTCACTGACGCGCTCGAGTGCCTCATCGGCCTCGTCCAGGCTCATTCCGGGATGGGTATGAACCAGGAATTCCGCCTGAGACATCTCAAGGACGCTCGATTGCTCAGGATCAAGCAAATAGGCGTGGAAACGAACCTCAACCTGATCGCGATGTTCAAAACGCGTGAGAGCGTCTCGTAGATGATGGATACCGAGGTAAGACCAAGGGCACGCAAAATCTGCCCATACGTCGATATGCATGCATTCTCCTTGAAAAAACGGTATCTATCGTCCTACCCAAAAGGGTACGTGTGCCCTTCAAGAGTTACCACTGCAAAACGCGCCTTAACCCGCCCACGGCGTATTTTCATCCAACAATGATGCACGGAATGTAAAGAAAACCCGGGGATCAGATGATCCCCGGGCACTTGTGCGCGGAGGGGGACTTGAACCCCCACCCTCGTAAAATGAGGACTAGCACCTCAAGCTAGCGCGTCTGCCTATTCCGCCACCCGCGCAGGTGACTCACAAAGCCAAAGCTTTGCGGCTTGGAAACTTTAACACGCACGAGCGTCAGTCACAAATCGAGATCCGCGCGAGCGTTTCAAAAATTTCCGTGGGCGATACTGGGATCGAACCAGTGACCTCTTCCGTGTGAAGGAAGCGCGCTACCCCTGCGCCAATCGCCCGAGGTGGGTACCGGATTCGAACCGGTGTATACGGCTTTGCAGGCCGCTGCCTCGCCTCTCGGCCAACCCACCCTATCCAACCTCAACCACAAGGATTTTCGGAAGGTTAGAGCGGATGACGGGACTCGAACCCGCGACCCTCACCTTGGCAAGGTGATGCTCTACCAACTGAGCCACATCCGCACTCAGTCTCTATCAGACTGGGGCCTTGTCCGTCGTTAGATAACGACAGTGGGCGATACTGGGTTCGAACCAGTGACCTCTTCCGTGTCAGGGAAGCGCGCTACCACTGCGCCAATCGCCCGAGCGGATGACGGGACTCGAACCCGCGACCCTCACCTTGGCAAGGTGATGCTCTACCAACTGAGCCACATCCGCGTTTGAAACCATCGAAACGGTTTTGCAACGGATGGAAGCCTAACAGGGTTTGGCCCCAGAACACAAATCAGGAGCGAGTGTCCCCGCTCACACACCCTGTTTTTCATTGCGACGGCGCGCCTCCACCCCGACTTAGACGCTCCCCCATAAAGTCAAGGACGTGATCGAAGTGGCGCCACCAGAGGATTTCCGAACCGCACTCATGTCATTGCGCGGCGCGGTACATCCTCACGTTGAAATCGAGGAAGTCCCCGCACCGCGGGCACTTGCTCCTTTCACCGCTGCGCTTGCACTTCGAACCACTCAAATGGCTCACGATGAAGCACTCGCCTTCGGACGTTTCATCGTCTTACACGACCCAAACGGACAGATGGGATGGAATGGCCCATTCCGCCTCGTTACTCAACTTCGAGCCCAAATCGATGCGGATATGAGTTCGGATCCCCTCTTGTCTGAAGCTTTGTGGAATTGGACCCACGATTGTCTTGAAGAGCGCGGCGCAGGTTTCCATGACTTGACTGGAACTGTCAGCAAAGAAGTCAGCGAATCCTTCGGCGGTCTTCTCTTAATGGGTTCAACTTTGGCTGTGGAAATCCGCGCTTCACTCACTCCCAATACGCCATGGATTGGCGAGCACCTCCTCGCGTGGCAGGACCTCATGTGTCGTATTGCTGGCGTTGAAAACCAACGCTTTCTTGAGAGGGCTTAGGTCGTGTTAGTCGACAACCCCTACGGAATTCTCCGGGGCGACACCGAAGATCCACAGCTCATTGCCTATCCCCGAGACGGGATCCCCGAGGTCATTTCGACCGTTGAGGCCTTGAAAGATGCCGCTGAAAAACTCGGCCACTCAGCAATGCCTCTGGCTGTCGATGTCGAGCGAGCACAGGGCTTTCGCTACGGCTCCTCCCCGTATCTTCTTCAACTGCGCCGCGAGGACGTCGGTTCCTTCTTAATTGATACCGCTGAGCTCAGTGATCTGAAGATCCTTCAGTCATCTATTGAAGCCCCCTGGATTCTTCACGATGCCTCGCAAGATCTTCCCAACCTACGTGAGCTCGGCCTGCAAATCCCCCAGCTCTTTGACACCCAGGTCGCTTCTCGTTTAGTCGGCCTCACGCACTTCGGCCTTTCTGCAGTATGCGAACAGATCCTTGGACTTGCTTTGCTGAAGGACCACCAGGCCGCTAATTGGTCCGTGCGTCCGCTTCCCAAAGATTGGCTCCGCTATGCGGTCCTCGATGTCGAGCTCCTGACAGCATTAAAGGACGCGCTTGAGCTGCGCCTAGAGGCTCTCGGGCGCCTTTCATGGGCGCAGCAGGAGTTTTCTCACATTGCCGAGGCCGCGCCTCCCAAACCGAAGAAAGATCGTTGGCGGTCAATTCCCGGCATCGGCAAACTCACCTCCAAGAGAGCTCTGGCTATTGCCCGAGAACTCTGGTTTGAGCGCGATGCGATTGCGCAAGAAATCGACTTGGCGCCTGGACGTCTGGTGCGCAACAGTGGAATTATTCACGCTGCTCAACGCCCACCCCGAACCCGCCATAATCTGCTCTCGATCGCGGAATTTCGTTCACCGCAAACCCGCCGTTACGCTGACCGTTTTCTGGCCGCCGTCGGAAGGGCACTCGTTCTTCCCGACAACCAGCTCCCGCCTCGTCACCGCAAAGAAGACGATGAACACACCCCTAGCGTTCGTCACTGGCAACGCCTACGTGCAGAGGCACATGATTTGCTTCTCCAGGTGCGCGACTGCGTAGCCCAGCAGGCTCAACACCTCGAAATCAGCCCTGAGATCCTACTAGAACCCCGTATCCAGCGAGCACTCGCCTGGGACTACTCGCAGGGCGAGCCAATGGGCCCCGTTGATGAATACCTCACGGCTCAGGGCGCGCGCCCGTGGCAAGTTGCCATCGTTGCGCCCGAGCTTCATCAGCTACTTGCGGGCTAGTTCGCGCATGAGCGTCGCTGTGAGTCCTTCAGCATCCAAACCCAAGGTAGACACGATACTGGCACGACTAGCCTGATCAAGAAATTCCTTTGGAATACCCGCAGTGACAACGCGAATACCCAACGTTTCATCGTGAGCGCTCAATAGGTCGCGCAGCGACCAACCGAATCCCCCATCGACAAGACCATCCTCGATGCTCAAGACAAGATCTGCGCCTTTAGCCAACGAAACTAGAGCTTCCGGAACGGGAAGCGCCCACCTAGGATCAACCACTCGAACGCTGGCTTTGCCTTCCTCTTCAAGACGCGTTGCACTCTCAAGCGCAGCCGGAACCATCGATCCGAGCGCGACCATGCACACACGAGGCAGTGCGCTCTTTTCATCCCAGTCCTTAAGGACGTCGCAACCGCCTTCTCTACGCAGTTGAACGATCGGGTCACTCAAGGCGCCCTTGGGATAGCGCAAGACGGTTGGAGCATCACCAACAGCAACGGCCTCGCGAAGTTCTTCACGTAAGGTGGCTTCATCACGCGGCGCAGCCAGACGCAATCCAGGCACGGAATTCAGCATGGAAATATCCCACATGCCGTTGTGCGAAGCTCCGTCATCGCCGGTAATTCCAGCGCGGTCAAGCACAAAAGTTACGCCGCAGTGATGCAGGCCGACGTCCATGAGGATCTGGTCGAAAGCCCGGTTGAGGAATGTTGCATAGACTGCAAAAACCGGGTGAGCGCCCGCAAATGCCATCCCAGCTGCGGCTGCAACTGCGTGCTGCTCTGCGATACCCACATCGACAACGCGATCGGGATAATCATCTTTAAAAGGACCTAGACCTACAGGAAGCATCATTGCCGCCGTAATACCAACGATATCCGTGCGCTCATGGGCAATCTTTCGGATCTCGTCAGCGAAAACGCTGGTCCACGCAAAACGTGCCGGAGCAATAGGAAGCCCCGTTTCCGGATGTATCTTTCCAACGGCATGGAAGCGATCTGCGATGTCTTCTTCAGCTGGAGTGTAGCCGCGTCCTTTTTGTGTCATCACATGGATGAGTACAGGTTCATGAAGCTCACGGGCCCGATTGAAGATCTCTTCCATGGCAGCGATATCGTGACCATTGACGGGCCCAAGGTATTTCAAGCCGAGGTCTTCGAACATAGCCTGCGGAATGAGAGTGTCTTTCAGTCCGGTTTTCAGGCCGTGCAGTGCGCCATACGTTGCTCGTCCCGGCTCGCCGAAATTCATCAGAGTTCGTTTACCCCAGGACAGCGCCTTCTCATAGTTCTGAGAGGAACGCAGAAGATCAAGATGACGCGCAAAAGCACCAATCGTTGGCGCGTAGGAACGGCCATTATCGTTGACGACGATGATGGCACGTCTCTTGGGATCCGAGGCGATGTTATTGAGCGCTTCCCACGCCATTCCGCCGGTCAATGCGCCATCGCCAATGACCCCAATAGTCCACGTGGGGTCTCCCCTGCGTGCCTTTTCACGCGAGATTCCATCGACCCACGATAGGGATGAGGACGCGTGAGAGTTCTCCACGACATCATGAATGGATTCTTTACGACTGGGGTATCCCGAAATGCCGCCTTCTTGGCGTAGGTGTGAAAAATCCTGGCGACCGGTCAGCAACTTGTGGACGTAGGTCTGATGCCCGGTATCGAAGACGATTGTGTCAGAGGGAGAGCGGAAGACTCGATGAAGTGCGATGGTGAGCTCGACAACGCCAAGGTTCGGCCCCAGATGTCCGCCGGTCTTTGATACGTCATCGATCAGTTTCGTACGAATCTCTTCAGCAAGAGAGTCTAATTGCGCGGTCGGAATCCGCCTAAGATCGCGGGGTGAATCAATAGTGCTCAGCAGCGAAGCTTGATTCTCGGATTGCGTCATGGGAACGATTCTAGTGTCAAGGATGCAATGAGGCTGAAAGAGCGCCGGAATTTCAGCACACGACTTCTTCAAAGCATGAGATAGCGCCAGGAATTAGAATGGATGCGGCGAGAACTTTCCCCACATGCAGAAGGAGACATGATGAGCGTGCAACGCCCGTACGGACAGTGGGATTCTCCTGTAGAAGCTGATTCGTATACTCAGACATCAGTGCAGCTGTCGCAGGTACGCGTCGACGAGGCCGATACCTACTGGGTTGAAGGAAATCCCCGCGACCAGGGGCGCAACACCCTTTTGCGTTCGAATTCAATGGGACAGATTTCTGAAGTTCTTCCTTTGATCGATGGCATCCGCCTGCCTGACGTGCGTACACGCGTCCACGAGTATGGTGGTAAGGCCTACGCGGTCTCGGAAGGATTGATTGTCTTTTCTGACGGTTTTGATGGCCGGGTCTATGCATTCAATACCCGCGATCCTCACCGCAAACTCGTTCCCCTTACGCCCCTCGGCAAGGTGCGCTACGGTGACTTTGAAATCGCAGATGTACGAGGCCTCGTCTACGCCGTTGCAGAAGACCACTCAAACCCAGGTGAACCCGTCAACTCTCTTGTTGCGATTCCTCTAGACGGGCGCGCGGCCCGTAATGCCTTCGAAATCGTGTCGATCTTCAGCGGTACTGATTTCGTTTCTTCTCCTGCAATTAGCCCAGATGGCACGAAACTCGCGTGGCTGAGCTGGAATCACCCCGAAATGGCATGGACGCACTCCACCTTGCATGTAGGTGCTCTGGACTTTGAAGGCCGCGTATCTGCTTCCTTGGTTCTAGTTGACCGCCCGAAGGTCTGCGTCTACGAACCGCGATGGACCCTCAACGGCGATCTCATTCACGTTGACGATTCTTCTGGTTGGGCGAATCTCTACCGCACCGAGGGCTTCCACTGGAATGAAGATGAAGACGCGCTCGCATGGATGGGACGTTTGCGCACTCGTCCGCTCCACCCCAGTCCTCGTGCTTTCTCGCACCCGCACTGGCAGCTCGGTCTGCATTCCTACGACAATTTCGACTACGAGAATTTGATTTGTTCGTGGGCTGAGAACGGAACCTGGCACTTGGGAACAGTTCGCCTCGATAACGGAATGTGTGAAGAGTGGCACACCCCTTGGTGGCCGACTGGCAATGTTGCGTGCTTCGAGGGCCGCGTTGTCACTCTTGCTGACTCCCCCACCCACGAACCCGCGATTGTCGAAGTTTCCGGTGGTTCTTCTCGCGTCATGCGTTCCTCGTCGCAAGAGCGACTCCCTGAAGAACTGATCTCACAGGCGCAAGCGGTTTCGTGGACAAGCAGTGACGGAGAAACCGTCTACGGCTTCTACTACGCGCCTAAGAACCCGCAGTTTACTGCCCCCGAGGGGGATCTTCCGCCTCTGTTGGTCAACGTGCACGGCGGCCCGACCTCTTCGGCGCGCGCTGGCTTATCCATTGGGGTGCAGTATTGGACCTCACGAGGCTTCGCCTACCTTGATGTCAACTACCGCGGCTCCACCGGTTTCGGGCGTACATACCGTGAGCGCTTGAACGGGCACTGGGGCATCCTCGACGTCCAGGATTGCGCAGAGGGCGCTCAGTACCTGGTTTCTCAGGGCTTGGCCGATCCCGCGCGCCTTGCGATCCGAGGCCGCTCTTCCGGTGGCTACACCGTCCTTTCTGCTTTGGCCGATACCGACGTCTTCACCGCTGGAACTTCTCTCTTTGGCATTGCTGACCTCAAACTACTGGAAGCTACAACCCACAAGTTTGAATCCCACTACGATCTCAAACTGCTCGGCTCGGACAATCTGAATGACTCGTTGTGGATCGAGCGTTCCCCGATACACAAGATTGACCAGATCCATGCGCCGCTTCTTCTCCTCCAGGGAAGTGCCGATAAGGTTGTGCCTCCTTCCCAAGCTGAATCGATGTACGAGGCGCTTCGTGGAAACGGACGCGCGGTCGCTTTGCGTATTTACGAGGGCGAAGGCCACGGCTTCCGCCGCGCCGAAAATATTAAAGACTCGTGGGAAAGCGAACTCAGCTTCTACTCGCAAGTCTGGAAGCTTAATGCTTCATGTCCAGTGAAGGTAGAGATTCAAAACCTCTAAGCTTCTTGGACAGACAAGGCGTGGGGCAGACCGTTTTGGTCTGCCCCACGCCATTAGTGAGCCCAGCACGATGTGCTTAGTCGTCGATGCATCAATCCTTCGTGAGGGCCGTCATGACCTCGAAATGATGCGTGTAGGGGAACAAATCCCACGCCCTCATATCCGCAATGCGGTAGCCCCTCTCGCACAGATCGTGAAGATCGCGAGAAGCAGCTGCTGGATCGCAGGAAACCAGCACAATGCACTGAGCTCCAGTGTTGGCCATCGCATGACACACTTCCTGACCTGCACCCGCGCGCGGTGGATCCGCAACGATGACTTCTACGCCACCGATGTAATCGTTCAACTCGCGCACTGCACTGCCATCCACATCACCGACGAATGGCTCACAGACGCTGCGCCCAAGGTTGTTCGCAGCATCAGCAACCGCGGCCTCGTCAGCTTCGAGCGTGACCAAGGCACCCTGGTCGCCTACGACGCGCGAAAGGGGAAGCGAAAAGAGCCCCGCGCCCGAATAAAGCTCCATAACCCGAGATGGGGAATGCGCGCTCACGATCTCTTCGACGTTTCGTGCCAAGACCTCGGCGCCGCTGCGGTGAGTCTGCCAAAAACCCCACGGGCGAACCGCGTATTCATCCATCCCTTGAGGATGCGAAATGCGCCAGTGCAAAGGTTCGTCCCAAGAATTGCCTTCCCCATCCCAGCAACCCTGATCTGTGCAGACCACGGGGGTGCCACCAGGTGGCGCAATGAGGCGAACTCGAGAGCCCTGCGGGAGGGAAGAAAAGACCTCGTTACCTTCCCAAACGGGGAGTTCATTGATCTGCGCTGATGCCAAGGGCATTGAATCTAGCCGCACAATCTTGTGGGAGCGATACTGGCGCATCCCCAGAAAGCCTTCCGCATCAACAACACACTCAATGCGTGTGCGCCGCCCGAGAAGACTGTCGGATTCTTCATCACCAGGTGCGGGCCGGACTTCTACTCCGCCAATCGCATCGACCTGCGCCATGACACGATCGCGGCCAATACGCCCGAGCTGGTCCAATAGAACTTCGCTCTTCCATCGACGTTGACCTTCAGGACTCACATGCGCAAGTTCGCCGCCGCCCACGCCTCCAGGCCCCGCCGCCGGCCAGACGCTCGAAATTCTGTCTGGGCTGGCTTCAAGGATTTCTATAGCCTCGGCCCAGGCCATACGTTTCTGTCGATCAATGATGCGCGCACGAACGCGCTCACCGGGCAAGGCATGTCGGACAAAAACCACACGTCCAGACTCATCGCGAGCGACGCAGGCACCGCCGTGTGCGGGAGCGCCAATCGTCAGTTCGCAAATTTCTTCGCCCCTACTCATGCCCTCTCCTTTGCCTCACGCCGTTTGAAGGGATCGTTCACGCTCTGGCGTCCTTCAACCTCAGCTTCTTCACCGAGCTTCCACGGAACAATGGTCACGACAACCCCAGGAATACGAAGCAGAGACCGCGACAAGCGCAGTGCCATCTGATTGTGGAGCAGATTTTCCCACCAGTGGCGAACAAGGAACTCGGGAATATAAATCACGAGCATTTCTCCGGGGGAACGAAGCCTCCGTGCTCGCACATACGATTTCACGATCTGCGTGACATCTCTAAACGGAGAGGAAATCAATGTGAGCGGAACCGGAAGTCCCGATTCATCCCACTCGCGGCGAATATGTTCTTCTTCGTCAAGATCCGCGACCACTGAGACGATTTCAAGGTTGGTTGGCGATTGAACACGCGCTGTTGCGATTGCACGCATCGAAGGCTTTGAAAGGTTAGACACCAATACAAGGGCCCTCACACGAGTGGGAAGGGCACGTCGCGCATGCCAGTCATCGATACGTAGCTGACCGCGAATCGTGTCATAGTGCCGACGAATCAGACGCTGAATGCCAAAGACAAGTGCGATCATGACGACGGTGATCCACGCACCGTGCGTAAACTTCGTGACGAGAACGATGGTGAGGACAAAACCCGTCATCATAAAACCGACAATATTGATCGACCTCGAGCGCAAAACTTTACCGCGCTCTCCCCCATTTTGAGGCAGTCGAAGACGCTTATTCCAATGTCGGATCATTCCCAGCTGTGAGAGTGTGAAGGAGACAAAAACACCGACGACATAGAGCTGAATGAGGCGAGTCACGCTCGCATCGAAAAGAATAACCAAGGCCGAAGCGCCGACAGCCAAGACCATGATTCCGTTGGAATAAGAGAGCCGATCACCGCGCTTGTAGAGCTGGCGCGGTAAGAAAGAATCGCGTGAGAGGACCGAAGCCAGGGTCGGGAAGCCATTGAAGGCGGTGTTCGCAGCAAGAACGAGAATAAAGCCCGTCACTGCCGTTACCAGAATAAAGAGGACGGAGCCGTCTCCGAAGATTGTCGAGGCCAGTTGGCCAATAACCGGCGCAAAATGGACCTCAGGATGAGGCGTTCCGTTGAGGAATACCTTAGACGTATCGTCCACCATCTGTACCCCGGTGCGGCGTGCCAGCACAAGGATAGAAATCATCATCGTCGCCGCGATACTGCCCAGAAGTAGCAGAGTAATTCCGGCATTTTTCGATTTCGGGCGGCGGAAGTTTGGAACGCCGTTTGAGATTGCTTCGACGCCGGTTAGCGCTGCGCATCCGGATGAGAAAGCTCGCATGAGCAAGAAAGCGCCGCCCAGACCAACAAGTCCGTCAACGTGTGCGTTGCTCGCCTGAATCTCATAAGCAGCGCTGGCGGCCATGGGTAGATGGCCTGTGAAAAGTCGGATAAACCCGACGATCACCATGAGAGCGATCGCGAACATGTAGGTGTATGTCGGGATCGCGAAAGCGGTTCCTGCCTCGCGCGTGCCGCGCAGGTTAACAAGAGTGAGAAAGACGATGAGGCCCACAGCGATAGGAACTTCAGAACCCCGCAGGTGAGGAACGATAGTCGTGATGTAGTTTGCGCCCGAAGAAATTGACACTGCAACGGTGAGCACATAGTCGACTAGCAGAGCTGAAGCAACAAGAAGTCCCCAGCTCGGTCCGAGGTTGGTTGTGACGACCTCGTAGTCCCCGCCACCAGAGGGATAGGCATGAACCGTCTGCCTGTACGACAAGACGACCACAGCCAAAACGCAGGCAACAACGACCCCGATCCATACAGACTTGATCAAGGCTATTGACCCGGCAAGCGCCAAGGTCAGCAGAATTTCATCCGGGGCATAGGCCACTGATGACAGTGCGTCCGAAGCATAGATCGGCAAGGCAAGTCGTTTTGGAAGGAGCTGGCGAGCCGCGGCTTTCGAACGGATAGGGCGTCCGATAATTACTCGTTTCGCGGATTCAACGAATGAAGACACCTTATAAGACTATCCTTTGGAGGACCGAGCGTCATTTTTGTTCGACGGGTAACCGCTAAACAGTGTCAAGAGATGCTTTTTGCCCTTCGGGCGAGTAGCGTTGGAGTGTGCACTTCGTAATTATGGGTTGCGGCCGAGTGGGCGCAAGTCTTGCAGGCATTCTTGACGCGCAAGGCCACTCAGTCGCTGTGATTGATTCAGACTCCAAAGCCTTCCAGAGGCTCCCACGGGATTTTTCGGGACGCCGCGTTACTGGACTGGGCATGGACCGCGATACTCTCAAACAGGCGGGTATCAAAGATGCCTATGCTTTCGCTGCAGTATCCAGCGGAGATAATACGAATATCATTGCCGCACGTGTTGCGCGCGAAACTTTCCATGTTGAACGCGTCGTTGCCCGAATCTATGATCCCGAACGCGCCTTTGTTTACGAGCGCTTGGGTATTCCCACAGTTGCGACAGTCAAACGTACGACTGAATCAGTTTTGCGTCGCCTCATGCCTCCCGATGCCGCCGTCACCTGGACTCACCCTTCCGGTTTGGTCTCTCTGGTCACAGCGACACCGATCGCTGATTGGTATGGAATTCCCTTCCCAACTGTAGAGACGCTCACAGGCGAAAGAATTGCATTTGTCTCTCGTTTGGGAACGATTCTTCCGGCACGACCTGAGCTTGTTATCCAAGAATACGACCAGCTCTACTTTGCAATTTCGGGCGAAGATCCCCTTCCGCTCCGCGATATTTTGACGCGTGCTCCGCGTATGGAGGACTGAGAGATGAAAATTGTTATTGCTGGAGCGGGTTCAGTGGGCCGCGCAGTCGCCTTGGAGCTTCTCGACCATGGCCATGAAGTCACGTTGATCGATAAGAAGCCTGATCAGCTGCGTGTGGCATCCGTCGCAGATGCCGAGTGGGTTTTGGCTGATGCCTGCTCTCCTGAGGCGCTTTCCGAGGCAGGTCTGCGAGAGGCTGACGTTGTCCTCGCCGCCACGGGAGACGATAAGGCAAACCTCGTCATCTCGCTCCTGGCCAAGACTGAATTTGCAATTCCTCGAGTAGTTGCACGTCTGAACAATCCGAAGAATGAATGGTTGTTCAATGCCTCGTGGGGAGTCGATGTTCCCGTCTCAACGCCGCGTATCATGACTGCGCTGGTGGAAGAAGCAATTTCTGTTGGTACGCCGGTTAAGCTCTTTGCTTTCAATTCAGCTCAGGCAGCAATGTATGCCTTTGTTCTTCCCGAGAATTCTCCGATTATCGGCAAGAGCATCGCAGATGTCGCTTTCCCACCGCGTGTCGTACTGAGCGCGATTTTGCGTGACGGAGAGCCTTTTGCCCCGCGGGCAGACGACCAATATGAATCTGGAGATGAGCTAGTCTTCCTTATTTCCGCACGCGGCGGTCAAGTCTTGGATGCGCTCACTCAGATGGTGACGGTGCCGCTCGATTGAAATCATCTTTGAGCAACCACCACGTCAGCCACGCTACCGGAATAAACAGGGGAATACCTAAGGCAATTTTCATGGCGGATAGCCATGCGACTTGGTCACTCAGCCATAGTGGTACCTGAACCACAAGCCGAATAATGAAAAGCGCCGTCCACACGAGTGTGAGCCAGACACACTTGCGTGCGAGTTCGCGCATTTCGCTCTGACGCATCCAATTCAGGGGTCGTCCAGTAAGCGCTCCAAATATGACGGCGACCAACGGCCAGCCGACGGCAAGGCTCAAAAGCAGAACAAGCGCACTGGCAGCATTTGTCAACAACCCCCAGGTAAAGAAATGAATACCCCGGCCAGAAACAAGGGCCCAGACAACTGCAATAGCAACCCCGAATAGTCCCGAAATGGCCTGTACCACAGCCTGTCGTTGTGCAATTCGAATCACAGTAAAAATGACTGAGCACAGCGCCGATGCAAGTGCGGAATACACTAAAGCACCGCTTATGAGATACGCGCCTAAGAAGACCAAACCGGGGAGAACAGCCTCGGCTACTCCCCTAGCACCGCCAAGAACGCTGTGAAGAGAAAACTCTTCCTCAGCAAGCCAAGAGTAACGATTATTCGGCATTCTCTTCAGCGATCAGTCGGTAGAGAGGGTTGATCATGACCTTCACGCCATTGGTTAATCCGACAGTTCCTTCAACTTCAAGGTGGATTCCCGCATGCAAACCGGGGATATCAGTGCGCCCAGGCCATCGAAGAACGATCGTCCCTGTTCCGTCAAAGAGAGTCGCATCAATCAGCGGACGAATCTCTTCCGGGTAATAGGTCACCGATTGAATTGCACCAAATAGCACGGCCTCTTCACGAGGAAGAACATCGGCAACTGCCCGTCGTCCACGCTCTTCTCTGCTCCGCTTTTCATCGTCGGCGTCAAGGTCTTCTCGTGTTACAGAAAATAGACGCGAGATACGAGCAAAGATTTGCTTAAACATTCGGAACTTCGACACTTTCTTGCGAAGGCAGATGCAACGGGAGAAGATCGAGGCGCGGATGGGGCTCGCTGCCGCGAACAACAACGATTCGATCGATCAGTTCTTCGAAATCGTTGGCTTCTTGCCCGCCGAGAGCAGCCGGTCCAACCATATCGATGCGGGCAAACCAGCGGTCACCTTCTCGCCCGATAATACGAGTACGAGTCGTCCCCTCTGATCCGTCGGGTAGCGTCACCGACTCATCGACTTCAAGCTCGTGACCGTAGCGAGTGTGTCGATCACGTACGGTGCTTCCGCCTTCTTCATAAGCTGCACGAATTTGAGGGCGAAGCTCATCCCAGGTCCCACCCGAGCGGGGTGCAGCCGCGATAGAAAACTGAAGGCCTGACGAAGCCAAGACCAGCATGATACGGATGATGCTCTTGCCATCTTCGCCCGCTTGAGCGCGAATCTGCATTCCTGGGACAGCAGGGATACGCAACGATCCTAAATCAACGTAGTCCACCGAGGTGTCTACTTCGTATTCCTCACGAGGTCCAGGGATCTCCCACAACTCTGACTCATCGTAGAGCTGCGGAAGCTTTACCTCTTCGACCTCTTCTTCTACCTGAGATTCCTTACGCGTACGTCCGAACATAACTGAATTATCTCACGCTCAGCCGGCACACTCAGTGCAGACGGGCTGGCCGTTGTCATCTGTGTAGGCCAGCTGCGAAGCGTGATGCACGAGGAAACACATCGAGCAGGTGAATTCATCATCCTGCTTGGGGACGACGTGAACCGTCAATTCTTCCTTCGAAAGGTCAGCACCGGGAAGCTCAAAATTCTCTGCAGCTTCATTCTCGTCATCATCAACGTTGGCAGAGCCAGAATCGTTGCGGCGAGACTTCAGTTCTTCAATCGAGTCTTCCGCAACATCATCGTCATTCTTACGAGGTGCGTCGTAATCGGTAGCCATAATGCCCTCCCCTTTTCTGTCGTGATGCGTCACATTCACACACAACACATTCGCTGGGCTGCAGGGTAACACGTTGAAACTTTTCGCGCTACTGAAAAGGACACGCGCCCCGGCAATCGCCGATTTTCGCTGCATCTTTGAGAAAATCTGAGAGCAGATGCAAGGAGGAAACGATGATCGATCTTGATCTTCTCGGAGTTGGCGCTGACGAGGAAACACTGGTCTTCACTGATAGCGAGGGCCGTCGTTACACCACCCCAATTACCGATGAGCTACGCGGAGCCGTTCGTCGCGACCGTCCACGCATCGAGGCAGTGAGTGAGGACAAGCCTTTACGCCCTCGCGAAATTCAGGCGCTCCTGCGTGCAGGTGCGCGTGCTGTAGATATTGCACGCGAACACAATGTTGAGGTTTCCCAAATCACGCGTTACGAAGCCCCCGTTCAGGCTGAGAAGGATTACGCACTTTCACGCGCGCTTTCCAGTCACATCGGATCACTTCCGGACTCTCCGGTCATGGGAGATTTGGTTGTTGACCGTCTTGCTGCCCGAGGCGTTAGCCCGGATTCTCTTAATTGGTCGGCCTCACGCCAAGCGGATTCTCCCTGGGTCATTCAGTTGACCTTTGTCCAGGGAGCCGTCGAACACGGCGCTCAGTGGCGTCTTCCTTCCTCCGGCCATCTCGAGGCCATTGACGAGGAAGCCCGCTGGCTTACCGAAACTGCCTCTCCGACGGGCGTTCAGACCTTCGCTGCTCTTCCGACCCCTGCGCCGCTACCAACCGCGGACGAAGATGATATGCAGCAGCGCGAGGCGCTCATCGATCAGCTCAATTCTCAAAGGGGGAAGCCCCAAGAGATTGAATATGACATCGATGAAGACGAGGAGGATGAAGATCTTCCGCATCTTCCCGCGGGAGTTGAATCTCTTGCTGCACGAATCCACTCTTTGACGGAAGCACGTCGAAGCTCAACCCAGGCAGATGAAGAGACACAGTCTGGTGCGCAAACCGATGAGCCCCCGCTTCCTTTGGAACAGCTCGAAGATGTGCCCTCGGCACCTGCGCCGAAGAAATCGAAGCGGCGTTCAGTACCGAGCTGGGACGAAATTGTTTTCGGCTCGCGCGCCTAAGCTAGGCGAATGAGCGGGATCAGCATTTCCTCTTGGGTCAAGGAGCCGTGAACGCCGGTAAGGGACATCGCGCCTGCACTTTGCGTGCGGCTGTCGACGATCCCTCCACGGCCTCGTGAAAAAGCAACAAAGTCACCCGTTTCGGCTAGGCCGGGGCCGTCTCCCATCAATTCGGCCAGCTCGCTAGGCCCCACAACCCAAGCCCGCTCACCAAGGAGGTTTTCCCAACGCTCTTGAACGCGTTCGGGATCTTCACCGCGCTCGCAGTGGACATGAACCGCGCGTGTCTCCCCTGCGACCACGCGAACTCCATCGCGCAAAGCAGGCGTTAGTGCGACGTCAAGAATCTGCGAGAAATCAATGTTGACCATGCCGTGGTCTGCAGTCAGCACAACGCGCACACCAGCAGGGATTCGTGAAAGGAAGCGTCCCAGTCCGGCGTCAAAGTCTTCAAGCGCATCGCTCCACTGCGTTGAATCGGTACCGTAAGAGTGTCCACAAGCATCGATATCGGACCAGTAGAGGTAGACAAGCTTCCTGCCCTGTTTCAGCTCAGTCACCGCTGCATCACAGCGCTCATCCCAGCCAGTTGCGGGAACAAAATGGGCGCCACGTAGCGCTGCGGTGGTGAGCCCCGATCCAGCGAACTTAGCGGGAAGAATAGTCGCACTCTGAATTCCCAACTCGCGAAGTTCTTCAAAATATGTAGGACATTGCTGCCAGTGCGCGGGATCAATCCCCTCGGTAAATGCAAGGAGATTGAAGATCTGCTCGCCATGAAACACGCTATAGCCCACCATGCGCGTTCGGCCCGGGAGCTGGCCAGTTCCGCAGGCCGTAATACCCGCTGCCGTTGTTGAAGGAACAACCGAGTACGCAGCCTCAATACTGTCACGAAAACTGCGAAGAGTTCTGGCGTGCCCCAAGTGCTCTTGAAGGGGAAGCAAGCCCAAACCGTCGACAAGAATAACGACCACTGCATCAGCCGATGGCATTGCAAGTCGCCGAGCAAGATCGGGGCGAGCAAAAGCTAACGATGGAGTAACAGCACCCAGCGCAGTCGGAATAACATCAGTCAAAGAGATGTCGTTATCCCCTGCCAAACACGCGCCACGCGCACGAAGATTAGAGATGCTCATCACTGATCACCTGCGTGAGAGCATCAATCAAGTTCTGAGCATCTGCACATGCTCGCGCACCATCTCCGAGCTGCGAGATTCGGATCGTCACATCATCTGGATAGGTGCGAGCCTGGAAACCATGATCAGCCTGGCAAGAGGGATCATCGCACCGAAGCGACTCAATGTCACTGCGTCTTTGGGAAGCCATGTCGACGCTGATCGTAATTTCGCTGATCTCCTCGTTATCCGTCGGATCTGCAAAAACTTCTTGGACTGAAACTCCACGAATCGCCCGTATTGAGTGCACGGCGGAAGTCACAACAGCACTGTGATTGTCCGCCTCGTCAATGTGGACTTGAATAAAAGAAGTGCCGGTGAGAATCAGAATCGTCAGGTGACGGAACATGGATCCGCGGTCAAATGCAGCCTCGACTTGAACGACGGACGCCTTGACTTCGTGACCACCAACGAGCCGATGAACAGCGCGCGTGGCCAGCTGCGGGAAGAAACCCGCACGTTCAATGTCGAGATCCAGTTTCACCACACAATCTTAACAAGAGCGGCGTGTACTTGGCGGATTCTGAACCTTTTCGTAGAGAATCGACCCATGCGAACAAAGGAAGAAAAACTAATCCTGCCCGAGGATGATCAGAACATTACCGAGATTGATGTTTCCTCAGAAATGCGGGGTTCCTTCCTCGAATACGCTGTCTCTGTTATCCACGCACGTGCACTTCCTGATGCTCGAGATGGCCTAAAGCCTGTCCAGCGTCGCATTCTCTTCCAAATGGACCAGATGGGGCTGCGTCCCGATCGTGGTCATGTGAAGTCCCAACGCGTGGTCGGCGAGGTCATGGGTAAGCTTCACCCCCACGGCGATTCCGCAATTTATGACGCACTTGTTCGACTCGCACAGCCCTTCAATCTTCGTGTTCCACTGGTTGATGGACACGGTAACTTCGGTTCGCTCGATGATGGTCCAGCAGCAGCACGTTATACGGAAGCTCGCATGGCCCCTGCAGCGTTGGACTTGGTTGCTTCCCTTGATGAAGACACGGTCAATTTCGTTCCCAATTACGACAACCAATTCATGCAGCCCGAAGTACTACCTGCTGCTTTCCCTCAATTGCTTGTCAATGGCGCCTCGGGAATCGCCGTCGGCATGGCAACGAATATTGCCCCCCATAATCTGGCAGAAACGATCGCTGCTGCCCAGTATCTTTTGAAGAATCCTGAGGCAACAGTTGCCGACCTCATGCGATACGTCCCCGGGCCGGACCTCCCCGAAGGCGGCGTGATCGTTGGACTCGAGGGTGTCAAAGAAGCCTACGAAACCGGGCGGGGTTCCTTTAAAACTCGTGCCAAGGTCCAAGTTGAACGCGTTACTGCGCGAAAGATGGGGCTCATTGTCACTGAGCTTCCCTACATGGTTGGCCCCGAGAAGGTCATCGAAAAGATCAAGGAGAATGTCTCTGCAGGTCGTCTCAAAGGCATTTCGGCAGTTCAAAACCTTACCGACCGTATCCACGGCCTTCGCCTAGTTATTGAAATCAAGAACGGGTTTAATCCAGAAGCTGTTCTCCAGCAGCTCTATGCGCGAACGCCTCTTGAAGATTCTTTCTCGATCAACGCCGTCGCCCTGGTCGATGGAAAGCCCGAAACCTTGGGCCTCAAAGAAATGCTGCGCGTTTTCCTAGACCACCGCATCGAGGTCACGACCCGACGCTGTGAGTTCCGTCTTTCTAAGCATCGCGATCGACTTCATTTGGTCGAAGGCCTACTGATCGCAGTCCTTGATATTGATGATGTCATCGCGATTATCCGTTCCTCTGACGATGTGGAAACTGCACGCGATAGGCTCCAAACTGCTTTCGATCTTTCCGAAGTCCAGGCCAACCACATCCTCGAATTGCGCCTGCGTCGCCTCACAAAGTTCTCACGTCTTGAGCTTGAATCCGAACGCGACGAATTGAACGCGAAGATTGCAGAGCTTGAAGAAATTCTGGGTTCCCGAGAGCGCCTTTATGAACTCATTAGCAATGAAATGAGCGACGTCGCTAAGCGTCTGGGCACTCCGCGTCGTACTCTCCTCTTGTCGGCGACTGGCACCCAAGTAGATCAGGCGCTTCCTGGCGCTGCCCTCGCAACCCTGCCAACGGCCTCGGGCAAAGCCTCAACGATGGCTCTTGAGGTACCCGACGATCCGTGCGTCGTCGTGCTTTCCGCTCAGGGAGGTCTTGCTCGCGTCGAAGGTGGAGATCCGATCGAGGCCGGGCCGCGTGCCTCCCACGATGGAATCCGCGCGCAATTGATATCGACCGCCCGTTCGCAAATTGCCGTCGTAACCGCAGACGGGCTTGCGCACCGCATCGAAGTTGTCGATCTTCCGGCTCTTCCCCGTTTTGAAACCGGGCTTTCATTCGCCGCTGCGACTCCCAGCGCGCTTCTGCTTCACACGGATTCTCCCGCTATCGGGCTTTTGGATCCCGAGGCATCGACTGTCATGGCAATGGGAACGCGGATGGGTGTCGTTAAGCGACTCAAGCCCGATGTCCTCCAGCGTGACGAGTGGGAAGTAATCTCCATGGAGGACGGAGACGAGTTGGTTGGTTTTGCGCCGAGTACCGATGCATCAGACCTCGTCTTTATTACTTCGGACGCACAACTTCTGCGCACTCCCGCCGACAAGGTGCGCCCGCAGGGACGTACTGCTTCGGGAATGGCGGGAATGAAGCTTTCCGACTCCGCGCATGTGCTGGGATTCTGGGTAGTTGACGCACCAGAAGAAGCGCTCGTCGTCACGGTTGCTGGGGCAGCTGGAGCTCTCCCCGGAACCGGTCAGACGACCGCAAAAGTGACGCCTCTTGCCCTGTATCCCTTCAAGGGACGAGGCACTCAAGGTGTACGCGTCCAGCGTTTCCTTCGCGGGGAAGACCGCTTGGATATTGCTTGGGTCGGCGAAAACCCCCGTGCGGCCTCGGCGGACGGAAGCCCTGTGGAGCTGCCGGCCCCCGACGAGCGACGCGACGGTTCAGGGACCCCACTCACTCACGCGATCGCTACTATCGGCTAGTGCTCAGGTCAAGGTGACGAGGTCAAGGTAGGAGTCATCCCACAGGTCCTCGTCCGCGTCTGGCAAAACAAGCACGCGCTGCGGTGAAAGCGCGGTCACTGCACCAGGATCGTGGGTGACCAGCACGACTGCTCCTTCGTAAGAGTGCAGTGCATGCAAAATCTCCTCGCGCGAGGCGGGATCAAGGTTGTTTGTCGGTTCGTCCAGCAGTAGGACATTGGCGCCTGAGACAACCAGAGTTGCAAGCGCAAGACGTGTCTTTTCGCCGCCGGAGAGCACATGCGTGGGTTTATCGACGTCGTCGCCGCTAAAGAGGAACTGACCGAGAACATTGCGGACGTGAGTATCGTCGAAATCGGGCGCGCTATGGGACATGTTCTCTCGAACTGTCGCCGCCATATCCAAAGTGTCATGTTCCTGCGCGTAGTATCCGATTTTCAGTCCATGACCGGCTTCGACGACTCCGCTGTCGGGCTCTTCAACTCCGGCCAAGAGGCGCAGGAGCGTTGTCTTTCCAGCACCGTTGAGGCCGAGGACAACAACCTTCGATCCCCGATCAATTGCTAAGTCAACACCGGTAAAGACCTCGAGGGATCCGTAGCTCTTCGACAGGCCCTGAGCACTTAATGGCACTTTGCCGCACGGAAGTGGATCTGGGAATCGCAAGCGCGCGACCTTTTCTTGGACGCGTTCAGCACCAACAGAGGCAACTAGCTCCTCTGCTCGACGCAGCATTTGTTGGGCAGCAACCGCTTTTGTCGCCTTCGCACGCATCTTTTCGCCTTGTGCACGCAGTTGTTCAGCTTTTTTC
This sequence comes from Actinomyces sp. Marseille-QA0893, assembly GCF_976954355.1. Classification (NCBI taxonomy): domain Bacteria; kingdom Bacillati; phylum Actinomycetota; class Actinomycetes; order Actinomycetales; family Actinomycetaceae; genus Actinomyces; species Actinomyces sp. Marseille-QA0893. Next base: position 19,735 of record NZ_CDRJSY010000004.1, on the reverse strand, counting down.
AGTGCGACAGCGCGTTCTTTTCGGCGACGGCGTTCATCTTCTTCGCGTTGTTTGAGGTAGGCAGACCAGCCAAGGTGATAGATATCGACCTCTGCGCGGTTGGCATCCAGGTAGAGCACTTGATTGACAGTGTCGCCCAAAAGCTTCACATCGTGGGAGATAACGAGTACTCCGCCAGGGAAGGTTTTGATCCAATCACGAAGCCAGATGATTGAGTCGTGGTCGAGGTGGTTTGTCGGCTCATCAAGCAATAGGGTGTCTGCCCCTGAAAAGAGGACACGGGCCAGCTCAACGCGGCGCCTCTGGCCGCCCGAGAGAGTCGACAGCGTCTGAGACAAAACCCGATCATCTAAACCAAGAGAATGGGCGATTTGCGCTGCCTCGGCATTGGCGGCCCAGCCGCCAGCTTGAGTAAATTCGTGATCGAGACGAACGTAGCGTTCCATCGCTTTTTGTTGGCGATTTCCCTCTGTCGTCGACATTTCTTGTTCTGCGCGCTTAATTTTCTTGATGATCGCGTCGATTCCGCGAATTGAAATGATGCGATCACGTGCGAGTTGATCAGGATCTCCTTCACGCGGGTCTTGAGGAAGATATCCAATCGTTCCGTTGCGCGTAATGGTCCCCTCATACTGGGCGCTTCCATGATCCTCTTGCCCCGCAAGGAGCCTCATGGTTGTGGTTTTTCCAGCCCCGTTGCGACCGACTAAACCAATGCACATCCCTTTATCAATTCTGAAAGAGGCATTGTGGATGAGCTCGCGTGGGCCGATACGCAACGAGAAATTGGAAACATTGATCACATATTCATTCTAATGGGCGCCTCCGCAGGCGCCCAACGCGCACTCAGGTAACGACTGCGGGCACAATAGAGAGGTTGACAATATGCAGGAAGGAACCCCGATGACCGAGCCGACTGGGCACACCAAAGCTCCCCGAGTTTATGACATTGTTGCTGTCAGTTTCGTTGCTTTCTTATTGATCTCTAATATCGCTGCAACGAAGGTAACAGTGCTCGATGCTGGCCCGATTCACTTGGTATTTGACGGCGGCGCGGTTCTCTTTCCCTTGACCTACATTCTCGGCGATGTGCTTTCCGAAGTGTACGGTTTCGCGCGTGCACGCAGAGTCATCATCATGGGTTTCGCGGCTTCTCTCCTTGCCTCGCTGACTTTCTGGGTTGTGCAATCAATCCCCGCTGGCCCCGGATACGAGAACCAGGATGCCTTCGTCGCGGTGCTCGGTTTCGTTCCTCGAATCGTTGCCGCATCGATCGGCGGTTACTTGGTCGGGCAGCTCATGAATTCCCTTGTTTTGGTGAAGATTCGACAGCGCTGGGGTGCAGACCACCTCTGGGCGCGTTTAATCGGTTCGACTCTTGTCGGTGAGGCTTTTGATACCGTGATTTTCTGCACGATCGCTTTTGCTGGAATCATTCCCGGAAGCGAGTTCCTCAACTACATCGTCACGGGCTATGTCTACAAGGTTGGAATCGAAGTTGTTTTCCTCCCCATCACGTACCGCGTCATTGCTTTGGTTCGTAAGGTTGAGCATCTGCGCCGCGAAGAGGTCCTAGCATGACTCTTTCGTCTCAGTGGATTGGCGCCCCTATTGATGTCGATTCTTCTTTCCCTCAATCCGATCGGGATCGCGGTTTTGACTGCCACACGCGCCTTGAATACGGCCCAGGTCTTGGGCGCACCGGCACCCTTCACACTGCACACGGCACGATTTCTACCCCCGCATTCATTCCGGTGGGAACTAAGGCGAATGTTAAGGCGCTTGTTCCTGAAATGGTGCGAGGCCTCGGTGCTCAGGCGGTCCTTGCCAACGCCTACCACCTGTACCTCCAGCCGGGTTCGGATATCGTTGACGAGGCCGGGGGCTTGGGTTCTTTTATGAACTGGGCAGGTCCGACCTATACGGATTCGGGCGGCTTCCAGGTCCTTTCCTTGGGCGCCGGATTCAAGAAAGTTCTCTCTGCGGAGTTTTCAGGCGATGCTGATTTCAAGGATCCCAAGCTCAATAAGCAGGCAGTCAAGGCATCCCGAGCAGTTGTTGACGATGAGGGCGTGATTTTTAGCAGTCACATTGACGGTTCCAAACACCGTTTCTCGCCCGAAGTTTCCATGCGCATTCAGCATGAATTGGGTTCCGACATTATGTTCGCCTTCGATGAGCTCACTTCTTTGCTCCATCCACGCAGCTACCAAGAAGAGTCTCTGGAACGCACCCATGAGTGGGCACGTCAGTGTCTGGCAATCCACCGCCGATTGACCCAGGAGCGTGAGGGAAAGCCCTATCAGCAGCTGTGGGGAGTTGTTCAGGGTGCTCAGTACGAGGATCTTCGACGCATCGCTGCCCGCACATTGGCCGAAATGAATGTCGATGGACAGATCTTCGACGGCTTTGGGATCGGTGGCGCCCTTCAGAAGGAAAACCTTGGAACGATCGTTTCCTGGGTAAGTTCGGAACTTCCTGAGGACCGTCCGCGCCATCTTCTGGGGATTTCTGAGCCCGATGACCTCTTCCGAGGCGTCGAGGCCGGTGCCGATACATTCGACTGCGTGAATCCCTCACGCGTTGCGCGAAATGCGGCGATTTATTCTCCCGACGGCCGTTTCAACATCACGAATGCTCGTTTTAAGCGCGATTTCACCCCTCTTGTTGAAGGCTGTGGGTGCTACACCTGCACGCACTACACTCGCGCCTACGTCCATCACCTTTTTAAGGCCAAAGAAATCCTCGCTTCAACGCTGACCACTATTCACAATGAGTGGTTCACCGTTCGCCTTGTTGACGCCATCCGAGATTCGATTAATACCGGCGAATATTCGGACTTTAAAGAGGAAATGCTTGGGCGTTTTTCAGGCACACAACACTGAAACCTACGGTAACGTAGGGTCAGACATTCCACTAAGGAGGAGACATGGTCTCAGAGCTGACGGCGAAGTCGAGGCTTCAGTATGATCCCGGTACTCCCTACGAGGTTCCGGTCGCTGATACCTCCCTTATTACCCTTCTCGAGACATCCGCGCGCCTCTACCCTGAGCGAATTGCGATTGACTACTTGGGGGCAACGCTGACATACACTCAGCTCTACGCTCAGGTTCTCCGCGCTGCACAGGTGCTCGTTGAAAACGGCGTTCGCAAGGGTGATGTTTGCGCGATCTGTCTGCCTAACTGTCCTCAAGCATTGGTCGCTTTCTACGCCTGTATGCGCATTGGCGCCGTTGCAGCCCAGCACAATCCTCTTGCGCCAATCGAAGAGATCCATCAGCAGTTGGATCGCCATCACGGAAAAGTCGCTATCGTTTGGGAAAAGTCTGTCGACGCCTTTATCCGTGAGGGAGATCAGGCTCTCGACTGTGTTTTCACCGTCGATATTTCTGCGCAAATGCCTCGTAGCTCGCGCGCTTTGCTCAAACTCCCCATTGAAAGAGCACGCTCCACACGCGAACAAATGCGCGGCGAACGCCCCAAGGGAACACACTCGTGGGATCACGCGGTTGCGCGCACACGCCTCGTCCACCCAGACACCCCCGGCGCCTCGGCCCAAGACCTTGCCGTCATTTTGCACACCGGTGGCACCAATGGCGTTCCCAAATCTGTTCCGCTTACCCACCGCAATATTGGCTCGAACGTCAACCAATGCATCATGTGGGTGTGGAAACTCCATGAGGGCGCGGAAACTTTCTACTCTCTTCTCCCCTACTTCCACGCTTATGGACTGACTCTCTTGATGTGCGCTGCTGTTCGCCTTGCTGCGACTCAGTTGCTTCTCCCCAAGTTTGATGTCCATCTGGCACTAGAGGCTCACAAGCGTCATCCAGTGACCTTCTTCGTGGGGGTTCCTCCCATGTTCGAACGCCTCATGCAGGCCGCACAAGAAGAGCACATTGATTTGACCTCAATCAAGTGGTCATTGTGTGGCGCAATGCCGCTGTCTCAAACTCTTGCGCAGCAGTGGGAAGAAGCCACTCAGGGAATGGTCATTGAAGGCTACGGCATGTCTGAGACTTCCCCGGTGATCGCTGGAGTCCCTCTAGCAGCCAATCGTCGCCATGGTGCTTTAGGACTAGTCTTCCCCTCAACTGACATTCGCCTGGTTGATCTTGAAGATCCCTCTGTCGATGTTGAAGAAGGGACTCCGGGTGAAATCATCGTTAAAGGTCCGCAGGTGTTTAGCGGTTACCTTGGTGCTCCTGAAGAAACTGCTCGTGTTTTCACCGAGGACGGATGGCTGCGCACCGGTGATGTTGCAGTTATTCGCGATGGCTTCTTGATGATGTCGGACCGAAAGAAGGAACTGATTCTTTCGGGCGGCTTCAATGTCTATCCTTCACAGGTCGAGGATGCGATCCGTTCGATGCCCGGAGTGAAGGACGTTGCTGTCGTTGGTCTTCCCTCGGGGGATGCTCGAGAGGAAGTTACCGCAGCGCTGATCTTGGAAGATGATGCTCCGATGATCACCCTGGCGCAGGTGCGTCAGTGGGCGGAAAAGTATGTTTCCCACTACGCACTCCCACGCCAGCTTGCCATTATTTCCGAGCTGCCGCGTAATCCTTTGGGAAAGGTCATGCGTCGAAAGGTCAAGGAGCAACTTCTTGATCCCGCAAACCGTATGTTTTCCACTGCTTCCAAAGCAATTGGCGAGGCCGCGGCTGCGGTAAGCGAACGTCTTTCTCCTACCGATACTTCCGTAGACGATAAAGACTCCGACAATGAGTAAACAATCCCCCGACAAATCGATGAGATTGATTCGCCATTCTCGTGCAATCGTTGATTCACTGAGCCGAGGGGCGCAGCGTCTCGGCTCTTCAACTGCGCAAAGACTGCGTTCCGGTCGTAAGAGCGAGATTGAACCCCGTCCTCTATCTCCGCGTCGCACAGTGCAGTGGGTTCCACCCCAGCGCGTCGAGCGCCGGGGGGCGCGTCCTTCATCGTCGGATGCTCGAAAGCCTCTGATCCCCCGGTGGCTTGCGCAAGCGGGGTATGGATCGTGGGCGATCATCGGTGTACTGATTGTGATCTCCGCCGTTGTCTTCGCAATCGCCCAAGCAACGCCAGTATTTGTTGCAATTTTTGTTGCCCTCTTGCTCACCGCGATTTTGAATCCTTTGACGAACTACCTCAATCGCTGGGTGAACCGCTGGATTGCAGTTTTCGCTGCGCTTTTTGCGTTTATCGGGACTTTTGTCGCCCTGCTGACCCTTGTTGTGTCCTCCATCGCGGGACAATGGCCGAATCTTCTTTCAGAGGTGGGCAATGGTCTGGGAAAGCTCTCTGATCTTGTTGCTCGTCTGCGTCTTCCTTTCCAAATCCCGCTCAATGATCTCAGCCATTTAAACGAAACTCTGATCGCTCAAGGAAAGAGCTTTATCGCATCCAATTGGTCAGGACTGCTCAGCGAAACTCTGGCGAATGTTTCCAATGCTGCGGTCGTCGCCTCGGTATTGGTCCTCGCCTTCTTCATCACGATCTTCTTCTTGCACTCGGGCGGACAGATGTGGGACTGGTTCGTCTCCTTGCTTCCCTATCACCGACGCAAGATCACCAATCGAGCTGCGCAAGCAGGCTGGAGCACCTTCTCCGGCTATGCGCGAGGAACGATGCTGGTGGCCGGAACAGACGGCCTCTTTGCTGGAATTTTCCTCCAATGCATCGGGGTCCCCGTCGCCCCTGCTCTTGGTATTTTGGTTTTCATCGGTGCTTTCATTCCGCTCATCGGTGCGCCTACAGCGATGATCCTCGCGATGATCGTCGCTCTTGCAGCAAAGGGCATCATTACAGCAGCAATCGTCGGGCTTGGAATCGCATTGATTGGCCAGATCGAAGGACATATTCTCCAGCCGCTCATCATGGGGCACCAAGTTTCTCTCCACCCGGTCGTCGTCGGTATCGGCGTCATGGTGGGAACCTTCACCGCTGGACTCCTCGGCGCGATTATCGCAATTCCGATTATTGCGGTTGCTTGGGCGATCTTCTCTGAGCTTTATACTCCGCGCGAACGTAGCTAGCTTGCGGCACGCAAGTTTCAGCGGAAATCTCGAGAGTTCAAACGCAGCTGAGTAGAAAACGGATAAATCCGAAAAGCTCGGATGCTTCGCGTACCATAAGCATTTTCGCAGTACCCATCGACGACTACCGCAGAGGCCATCACTTCACGTCGATGTTGCCTCCACGTCGTCTCTGTAACTGTCACGTTGACGCTGCCGCTCTCGTCTTCCAAGCTAAGAAAGAGCACCCCGCCTCCGCTGCACGGACGCTGTCGATGCGTGATAATTCCTGCAACTCTGATCCTCGACTGATTTTCTTGACGGAGGATCTCGCAGGCCGGAATTACTCCCTGTGCGTTCATCTGCTTTCGAATCAACGCAAAAGGATGGGCCGTAACAGATAGGCCCATGGCTTCATAATCCAGATTCATCTGCGCAACAGAATCGAGCGGTGGAAGGGAAGGAAGATGGTATTCCATTCCAAGTCCTTCCAGCATCGGTTGGTACTCCTTCTCTTCGCCACCATCTTGTCCTAAGACGCCACTGGCCCAAATTCCTTCGCGGCGCTGATATCCCATCGAATCGACAGCACCAGCTTGAGAGAGCCTTTCAAGATCTGTGCTGCGAAGCCTGGCACGCGAGGCAAGATCCTCAAGATCTTGATAGGGGCCTTCGTGACGCCCTCGGAGGATCCTTTTGATGCTCGCCTGATCGAGGCCTCGGATCATATCGAGGCCAAGAACGATCCCCCACTCGGGATGGACATCAACCAGTCCTTCTTTGCCTTCCATTCCTATTCCGCATGCTTCCTGTGCTCGCTCAGCGCCAATAACCTGCACGATCTTGCTCAGCGGAAGCACCTGCGTGGACTCTAGTGAAAGGTTTACGTCAGGTGCGCACACACGCAAGCCGTGGCCTCGTGCATCGTGCACAAGAGAGGAGGGGGAATAAAAACCCATGGGTTGATGGGAAAGGATCCCCGCATAAAAGTGCTCGGGATAGTGGACCTTAAGCCAAGCGGACGCATAAACGATATAGGCGAAAGAAAAAGAGTGAGATTCCGGAAAGCCAAAGTCGGCAAATCCCTGGACCTGTCGAAAGACTTCTTCGCAAATTTCCATCGGGATACCCCGATCTTTCATCCCTTCAATGAAAGGACCTCGCAGTTTTTTCATTTTCTCCGTGCTACGAGAAGAGCCCATGGCTCGACGCAATTCATCAGCTTGAGCAGCAGAAAAGCCCGCAACATCCATAGCGATGTGCATCATCTGTTCTTGAAAAAGAGGAACTCCCAAGGTCTTTTCTAGAGCCGGACGCAGAAGAGGATGAAGATAACTCACCTTTTCTTCCCCCCGACGACGACGCAAATACGGATGCACCGATTCTCCTTGAATAGGACCGGGACGAATGAGTGCGACTTCAATGACAATGTCATAAAAGCAACGCGGCTGGAGCCTGGGCAAAGTATTCATCTGCGCGCGAGATTCAACTTGAAAGACTCCCATCGTGTCTGCTGCGCACAATAAGTCGTACACTCGCGGGTCTTCGTCTTCGAGCTCATAGAGGGAAAGAACTTTTCCTTGAGAATTTCGAATCCCCTCCTTCTCAAGAGAATCAAAAATCGCCCCCAAGGCTCCAAGCATTCCCAGCCCAAGGAGGTCAAACTTCACCAATCCTGCGTCTGCACAATCCTCTTTATCCCATTGGATCACGCTTCTTCCACGCGTTTTTGCCCAGCGAATAGGGCAGATCTGGCTCACGGGATGTTTGCTGAGGATCATTCCTCCCGAGTGAATCCCCATATGACGCGGAAGCCCGCTCAAAAGCTGAGCGCAGGTGGCAAGCATCAGCTGCGAAGGGGCCTTGTCTGTTTTGTGACTCTCTTCCCTTCGCTGAGCTCGACTTGGAACGTGAGTCGCATCAATTCCCAGAGCCCTGGCAGCATCTTTGTAAGCCAATTGCGAACGGTACGTAATCACCGTTGCCACTTGAGCGGCACGTCTTCTTCCATAGCGTTGGTAGACATATTGGATGACTTCTTCGCGTCGGGCACTGTCGATGTCGATGTCGATATCTGGGGCTCCTGAGCGTCCCGGAGAAAGAAAACGCTCAAAGAGCATTCGATGGCGGATAGCATCAACTGCTGTAATCCCCAAGCAATAGCAGACGGCAGAATTCGCTGCAGAACCACGTCCTTGGCACATAATTCCCCTCCTTCGACAAAAATCCACGATGTCGTAGACGATGAGAAAGTAGCCAGCAAAATCAAGCTGTCCGATAATCGACAGCTCATGGTCAATGACCTCCCAGGCGTGCGGGTTGGAGGATCGGGGACCATAGAGTTCCTGCGCTTTTGCATAGGAAAGCGCAGTGAGCCACGAAATCGTTGTATGGCCTTGAGGAACCTCCGTTTCGGGTAAATCCCAGGTATCAAATGACATCGGGTAATAGCATTCACGCGCAATCCCAGCTGCGTTGGAAACCGCCTGAGGAGCCCTGCGATGAAGGGCAAGCATTTCTTCTGCGCTCTTCAAAAAAGAATGCTGGGCTGGAAGAAGATAGCGAATCTCATCCAAAGATTTGCTTTGTCTTAGAGCACACAGAAGGTCCGCTCGATACTTTGAGCCCGGAGAAGCCATAGTGACGCTACCCGTAGCAGCAAGAGGAAGTTGATGCTTATGCGCGAGATCAGCAAGCTCGGCCCCCATGTCGTCTTCCCCGGGCCGCAGCACGCTTTCAACGATGATGCGCTCGCGCCCGAAGAGGGAAATGAGGTCATTGAGAAAACGATCCGCTTGGTTTCTTCCCTGCGCATGCAAAATTCGCCTGAGAGGTCCGCGGGGCCCTCCCGTTAAAATCCGTATATCCTGCGCATTTTCGGCAATATTTTCGAGGCCGTGGCTGGGGTTTTCGCCATCTGCGTCCTCAAGTGTTCGTTCACTCATCAGCGAGCACAGGTCTCGATATCCATCGCGAGATGTTGTGAGGATCGGTAAGCGAATTCCGGTATCTTCCCATCCGCAAGGAAGACCCCAGCCAGGTGTTCCTATCGAGGCTTTGGCATCGTAGCGAGAAAACTGAGTGGCAGAAAGAGTGAGTTCAGTTCCAATAATCAACGGGAAAGATGACTCGCGTGCGGCCTGCAGGGAGCGGATCAGGGAGTACATTCCATCGCGCTCTAACAGAGCAAGAGCACTAAGACCGAGCTGCTTGGCGCAGAGGATATAGTCTTCGGGAGCATCTGCCCCCTCTAAAAACGTGAAGTAGGAGTGCGCGTGTAACTCGGCATAAGGATGGGAAACCACCCCCCTATTATATCGAACAGATGTTCGATAGCTATTGCTGAGGTTTCACTCCCCCGCACCCAAAAGTTCGATCAATTGATCAATATCCATCCCTTGAGTGCCCCCATCACCAACGTCATCAACGACGGTATCAATCAGCCTTTGCTTATGCGCTTGAAGCTGACAAACTTTCTCTTCAATCGTGTCCTGGGCAACTAGACGATAGACATTGACCGCGCGATCTTGCCCGATCCGGTGTGCCCGATTAATTGCCTGAGCTTCAACAGAAGGATTCCACCACGGATCCATGATGTAGACATAATCTGCTTCCGTGAGCGTGAGTCCAACACCCCCAGCCTTAAGAGAAATGAGGAAAACTGATTCTTCCCCTCTACGGAATTTTGCGATCACTTCCTCGCGCTTTCGCGTTTTTCCTTCAAAGAGAAGACATGAGATTCCGCGCTGTTTCAAAGCAGTATCGATTCGCTCCAGAAAACTCACGAATTGACTGAAAACAAGTACTTGGTGGCCTGCAGGAACGATTTGTTCCAAATGCGAACACAGTAGATTAATTTTTGCAGAACCGACCCCCTCATAGCGCTCATCGACAAGAGCCGGATCAAGGGAAAGCTGACGCAGCCGCGTGAGCGCTGCAAGAACTTCAAATCGCCCTTGAGATCCTTCATTATTGAGCTGAATACGAAGGAGCCGAGCACGCTCACGAGTAAGGTAGCGGTCGTAGATCTGGCGTTGTCGCCCTTCTAGGGGAACGGGAAGTAAGGTTTCGATGCGTTCGGGAAGCTCAGGTGTCACTTCTTCTTTCGTGCGACGAAGGACGAACGGAGCAATCAGCGTATGTAAGAGTTCTAAAGCACTGTCTTGTTGAGTCCCTTCAATGGGACGTCGGAATTTCTCGTTGAAGTGCGCATGCGTCGACAGGAGACCAGGGACGCTTAAAGACATTAATGCCCATAGGTCCTCCAGTGAATTTTCAATGGGAGTTCCGCTCACGCAAATTCGCCAGGGAACCTGGAGCTCTTTCACACTTCGATAGAGCATCGTGCGCGGATTCTTGAGAACCTGCGCTTCATCGATGACGAGGCCGCTCAGTGAGCGCTTGCTCCACAAAAGGTGATCCATTCGGAAGAGAGTGTGTGAAGTGATGATGATGTTGGATTGAGGGATGTCATCCCACGCATGCGGATTTCGTTGATGAGAGGCGCGAAGCACGCACGTCCTGAGCAGCGGAAAACAGCTCGTGGCTTCATCTGCCCAGCTTGAAATGACGCTGGTCGGAACAAGAATCAAGACAGGTGAATCAAGACTTCCTTCCTCGCGAAGAGCATCAATTGCTGCAAGGATCTGCCTAGTTTTTCCCAGCCCCATATCGTCGGCAAGAATGCATCCAAAACCTGAGGAAATCCGGCTGTGAAGCCAGTTGCGACCTTCAAGCTGATATGGGCGAAGACGAGGATCCTGATCGTGATCCGTATGGGACTGGGCGCTTAGTGCAAGTTGTTTTAGCCCTTGAGTGCGGGAGCGCCATTGCAGGTCTTCTTGTGCGACATCAACTGTCCGGCTCAGGCTTTCCCACAGCCCAAGTTGTGAAGTATGAAGACGAATATCATCAATCGAACGCGATCGCGTCAGTTGCGCAGCTCCGCGAAGCAGGACGCGAAGACGTTCGACGTCAACACCTTCTAGGCGAGCCCACCGTCCATCCGTGATACGAATGTATTCTTCACCTGAAGAAAGTACCTTCAAAACTCGTGAAATTGGAATTTTCTCGTTACCGACTTGGATAGCGACGTGAAGCCCCCACCAATCCGGAGAATCTGTTGCCTCGATAGCAGCAGTAACAGTCGCTGTTTCTTCGCTAAGAGTTAACTTCCTGAGGCTGTCGTCAATATCCCAGCGCACCGATGAGAATGGCCACGTTCCAATCTCCTGTATGAATGCGGGGACTTGAGGAAGCGAAATTAAAAGGCCTTGGACACTCGGATGAAGTGACGCCGAGGCGAAATAATGTCGTAAAAGAGCGTGTGCATCATTAAAGTCACCTTGAATATCCTGATCAAGCTGTGAAATCTTTGTCTGGGGAGGCAAAACGACACGAAAACGTTTATTTCCAAGGTGATATTCCAGCGCCCATTCGATCTGTGCATACATACGGTTTTTGGGATGCAAAATGAGCCAGAGCTTTGGCTGGCAACTTTCTACAGGAAAGGTTCCCGTCGATGAGATGCACTCAAAATGCTCGCGCAATAATGGCATCCATTTGAACAGGAAATCCCCAACGGATTTAGTAGGGATCTGAACGATCTGATTGGGCAACACTTCATCATCGATATCCTCGTCACTTATTGCCCCATCACCGCCGTCACAAAAGGTCAGCGACATATGCGGGGCTCGCCGAGGAAAAGGGATTTCTTTGTTTGTTCTGGTGACATAGTGGCGGCGATACGTGAGCTCAAGATTCTTCTCAGTCAGATTCATGTCGATCACGAGGCGAGACAAACTAAGTTCGAAGTGAAATCTCTGAAACTGCGGTGTTAAAAGAGCGACTCCCCCACATTGAAGTCGATATAGCCATCGCGGCGCCTCCGTGCCAAGAGAATCCAGGCAAACGTCGTATCCCGTTGAGATATACCCCTGAGATTTCCGGCTGCACTGGTAGAGGCGACGGAGAAGTTTCAGCTGCTCAGGTGCTAGAGCATCAATAACCCCACCCCAGCGCGACTGCGCCAATTCCGCCCAGCTCAACCTGCGAGGCGGTAGATGGTCTTTGTTCAAACGCACTGGAGTCAACCACACCGGGTCTGCGGGATCATGTGCGTCAATCACAAGCCCTAAGGATTCTCCTCCGTCCGTTGAAAGCAGGATCTCAAGATCACGGTTCCATGCCGGTTGACGTGTACGCTCCTCACTCGCAGAGAACACATTGTCTATCGCGCACTGAAGTAAAGCTGCAGCATGAGTACAGTCGCCGTTAAGAAAACACGCACATTTCAGACGTAGATGCGGGAAAGGTAAGGAAGACGCATATTCGATCTCGCTTCGATAGGACACACCTTTTGCACGTACCCGCGCCCAGACGCGCTGGTCTTCCCATGTCACGTCTTGAACGTCACCGCGTTTGAATGCAAGCGCTCCTTGTGCCCATAGAGCATGACCGACACATGCCGTTGCCCCCTCCTCGCCACAGGAGAGTAGCGCTGCGCGGATCGGTGATGTGTCCATCCCTTCAGGATAATCCACACTCAAAAGAAGCCTCACATTCATATATCCCCACGAGGCTCCACCCATGATGGTTCCACATCAAAAGCAGATCTGGAGAAGAATCAGACTTCACTCGAAGGTAATGAGTCTGCGGGTCATGGGACATATCCTCGGCTGGTTCAGACCACCATTGCTGAGGCACAGCCCATGGCCCATTCCAGGACAGAACGTGATATCGGTATTCTTCTCCAAAGGCACAGACTTTTACTTCTTGAGGGCTGCTTGTCAAAGCAGATCGTCCATTAACACGTACATCTACTTTTCGGAACCCCTCGATCTTTCCATAGACCTCCGCTGGATATGGATGGACGCATAGCCTTGATGGAGCGTCTTCGATTCCCCCTTCAAGACAAGTCACTTGTTCTTTTTCTTTTCTTTCATCAACAGAGGCGAATCCTGCGCGTTGAGTGGGTGAATATCCAGGAATGATACGAGGAATACGAATGGCATTTTCACCTTTATAGGCACAAATTTTTCGCAGAACAGAATCGCGTTGAGATGACTCACCTGCCCGCCATAAAGCTCGTGAAGCCCCCACACGCTCGCAGTGCTCAGCCCGCACATTCACGCGTACAAAGCCCTGCTCACTTTCAGAAGCAGACAACCAAGCAACCAACTGCCATCGAATTCGATCGGCAATTTCATCTTCCTCTCCGTCTATCCCCCACCATTGCCGTTCATAAGATTGCGATGCAGAATCTTGAGCACTCACAGCGATACTGGAACAGCGCAGTCCACGAGAATCCAACTTTTCGCAGATTTGATGTGCTAAGCGTCGCGCACAAAATGTAACTTGCTCCTCGCGTTCAAGGCTCTCTTCACATTCTTCTTCCACTTGAAGATCGTCGAGAAGAATCTGCCTCTCAGGAAGCCATAGATCTTTTCCCGTGAAGAGTTCCCACACATGTTTTCCAATGCTGCCAAAACGCGAATACAGGGCAGCAGATCCCATTTTCCGAATATCGATTCCTCTTGTAATCCCAGCAGAATGACACGTCTGTACGAACTGAGAAAGTGCGCTTTGCTGTTTTGGTGGAAAAAGAGAAAGGCACTGATGGACTTCGAGATGATCAAGAAAATCTTGAGTGTCTTCTGGGGCAAGAATTATGCCGCGCCTGGCCGCGCCATAACTTGCAAGAGGTCCAGAAGCTATTCCAACGTTGCTCTCTGAACCGGTGCAATCTGAAATAGCATCAACAAGATTTTCAGCTAATTGCGCTTCTCCCCCGCTCCAGCGAGCAGCTCCAGCAGCCGGAGCCCAGGCAAGCCCCGGATAAATGCAGGCTATTCGAGCGATCCACTGCTCGCATGCCCGCAAAATTACTTCAAACGAAGAAATTTCCCGGCGCATATCGAATGGAAGAACTAAAAGATCAGGGCATAAATACCGGGCCATCGATACTTTCATCCCCTGCCTGACACCACATTTTCGAGCAGGCGGAGTGACGACCCGTATATATCCTCCTGTTTCAATTGCACCATGAGTTCCGGGAGGAATGTCAACAACCAAAGAATTCACAGGCCAATTAGGGATCCACACCATGACATAGCGCATATCAAACAGCCTTTCGTCTTTCATAGATTTGATCGCACCAGAGCCTGCTCATCCCTCCCCACGAGACAGCAGTAAAAAGTGCAGCTCTTTCTTGACGTACTTGAGCGCCGAGACGACGCATATCGCCAATCTCTAAGGGACACTTTCCGAGATAAAGAACCCTGTAGTGAGGAAGGAGTAAAGAGACGATGCGCGCGTCTGCCGCGGAGGATGGAACATGCACGCAACGCGCAAGATCAAGGCCTTGCTTGGCGGCGTATTCCCATCCAAAGTCATCAGCACCTATGAGGGCACAGGAGTTTTCTTCATCGGTGAGCGCCACTAAAATTCGGGTCAACAGCGAGTAGTTATCCCCGAATTCCCACACACCCGTACAACTTGATACACGTTCCCAAGACGCTTGGTTTTGCTCAATCCCCAAACGAGTTTCAACATCATTCAAAACCTGGCGGGCAATATCTAGACGCGTCACACAACCACCTCAATCGAACAAGTGTTCTATTAGTGTATGTGGCTCCGCCTCATTTGCGTCCACTTTTGATCCACTTCGAGAAGTGAAAGAATAACGCCATGCATCTCTTTGACCGCCCGGCCGCCCCGAATCCTTATGACGCTTTGCCGCCGACCCAGACTTTTACTCTTGAATCCAACAACCTGACTGACGGCCGGCCCCTTCCCTTGCTCCATAGCGCGCAGGGAGGAAACGTCTCACCACATCTGCAATGGAGCGGATTCCCTCAAGAAACAGAGAGCTTCTTTGTTTCTTGTTTTGACCCAGATGCCCCGACCCCTTCAGGTTTTTGGCATTGGATGATTGTTGATCTCCCCTCTTCATGCACTTCCCTTGCCCAGGGGGCTGGGCGCTCAGATCTTGAACTCGATGGAAGCGCCTTCCATCTACGCGGAGACCACGGCGATCATTCCTACTTCGGAGCAGCACCTCCAGCGGGAGATCGCGCACACCGTTACATCTTTTCGGTCCACGCCCTTGATGTCCCCACCTTGCAATGTGATGACGAGATCTCTTTGGCGATGTATTCGTTCCTCGCAATCGAACATTCCATCGCCCGCGCCACTTTGACCGCTACTTTCTCTACTCCACTGAACTGACATGCTTCACATCATTTTTCTTGAACCTGAAATCCCCGGAAACAGCGGAGCTGCAATCCGCTTAGCAGCCTGCACGGGAGCCTTCCTTCATTTGGTCGAGCCCCTGGGATTTGATATGTCCGATACCAAGCTCAAGCGCGCAGGCTTGGATTACCACGACCTCGCACATGTCAAAGTCCATCACACCTTCGATGAGGCTCTTGCAGAGGTTCCAGGGAGGATCTGGGCTTTCACCGGACACGCATCACGCCACTACAGCGACATCACCTACGCCGATGGCGATGGGCTTCTTTTTGGCCGAGAATCCGTTGGCTTGCCTGATTGGGCGATGTCTCACCCTCGAGTCAACGAGTGCGTGCGCATCCAGATGCGCGAAGGCATCCGCTCTCTCAACCTTGCAAATTCCGCTTCCATTGCCCTATACGAGGCCTGGCGCCAGCTTGGCTTCCCCGACGGAGTTTAGTGTTTCGCCCCTGTTATTTTTGACGAACGTAAGCTCAATCCCGGACGCTCAACTTGCTCGGCGAGCTCAACGATCCTGCGCGGATTCGATAACCACATCCAGATAGCACCGATGAGCGCAACAGCAAGCGGAAGGTAGGAGTAGTCACTCCCAAACGAATTCCACGCATTTCTTACCAGAGCAAGCTGCGACAGATGATTCTGGGCTAATCCACAGACCAGTGGCCCAATAAGCCCTAGAGCAATCATGCACCAACCAAGGATGCGCATGCGTCGCCCATTATGCGTCAAGGCAACGGCGGCAATTACATAAATAAGACCGATAAAGATGGCAGTGAAGCGTACCCACAGTGGCACATCACGGCGATGATACGCATCGACAACGGCCAAGGTAGTAACAGCAAGACTGAACAACCAGTACAGAGCAATGACAAGTCGACCAGAACCACGTGACGGTGGCCGGTTATCTTGAGACTGCTCGTGTGCTGCTTCGCTCACTTCTCCTCCTTCGTTTAGTGCCATAGTAGTTGTTTATCCTGAGAAAGCTCGTCATTTTCGACTGCGCAACATGTGGGCTGTCTAACCGATTAAGCAGCCATTTTCTCGCGGACAAATACAGTGACTAGTGGAAGAATAGGACCTAAGTCGGACATTGAAGGTCCGTTCTCTTCGCTATCAAGGAGTGGAACACGTGAGCGAGTCTGTATACGACCTCGTCATCCTCGGTGCAGGGTCAGGCGGCTATGCTGCGGCTTTACGCGCCTCCCAATTGGGATTGAAAGTTGCCCTTATCGAAGGTGACAAGGTTGGTGGAACCTGCCTCCACCGCGGCTGCATCCCAACAAAGGCATATTTACACGCAGCAGAGACTGCCGATGCGATTCGCGAGTCCGATACCTTTGGAGTCCAGGCTACTTTGCAGGGAATCGACATGGCCAAGGTTGGTCAGTATCGCGATTCCATCATCAACAAGCTTTTCCGAGGCGTTCAGGGGCTGCTCTCTTCGCGCGGCGTTGACGTGATCGAGGGCTGGGGACGACTTGCTTCCCCTGACACCATCGAAGTTAATGGCCGCCGCATCGTCGGCCGGAACATCATTTTGGCAACAGGCTCGTACTCACGTTCAATTCCTGGACTCGATATCAGCGGCCGAATCATTACCTCGGATCAAGCACTCCAAATGGAGTGGGTCCCGCAGCGTGCAGTTGTTCTTGGTGGTGGCGTTATTGGCCTCGAGTTTGCCTCTGTGTGGCGTTCTTTCGGCGCGGAAGTCACCATCATCGAGGCGCTTCCACACCTGGCAAATAACGAAGACGAAGCCGTTTCCAAGCACCTTGAACGTTCTTTCCGTAAGCGTGGAATCACTTTCCACACCAATACGCGTTTTGCAAGCGCCACTCAGGATGATTTCGGCGTTCACGTTGCAACTGAAGATGGCAAGACCTTTGATGCAGATGTTCTCCTGGTTGCCGTCGGACGCGGTCCCGTCACCGAAGGGCTCGGCTTTGAAGAGGCCGGTATTCGCATGGAACGTGGCTTCGTCCTGACCGACGAACGTTTGCACACCGGAGTTGGCAATATCTATGCAGTTGGAGATATCGTTCCTGGCCTTCAGCTCGCACACCGCGGCTTCCTCCAAGGAATGTTTGTCGCTGAAGAGATTGCTGGCCTCGCCCCCAAGCTGATGGATGAGTCCGGTATCCCGCGCGTAACCTTCTGTGAGCCTGAAATCGCTTCTGTTGGCCTGACCGAAAAGCAGGCCCGCGAGAAGTACGGCGACCGTGTGCGCACTGTCGAATACAATCTCGCTGGTAACGGAAAGTCCAATATTCTTGGAGCGACTGGCTTCATTAAGCTAGTCTCCGTAGAAGGCGGGCCGATTGTCGGATTCCACGGCATCGGTGCGCGCATCGGTGAGCAGGTCGGAGAAGGCGAGCTCATGGTCAACTGGGAAGCCTACCCCGAAGATCTCGCAGCGCTGATCCATGCCCACCCGACGCAAAACGAAGCTATTGGCGAAGCAGCGATGGCTCTGGCCGGTAAGCCTCTCCACGCACACAACTGACCAGCCACCGACAAGGAGATTGAACATGGCAACCGCAGTGATCATGCCCGCTTTGGGTGAGTCGGTAACAGAAGGCACCGTCACCACCTGGCTGAAATCCGTGGGCGATACCGTCGCACTCGATGAGCCCTTAGTCGAGGTTTCCACAGATAAAGTGGACTCTGAAGTTCCCTCCCCAGCAGCGGGCGTTCTTCTGCAGATTCTCGTTGCAGAAGATGAGACCGTTGAGGTCGGCACACAGCTGGCCGTTATTGGAGATCCTTCCGAGGCCCCTCAAGATGGCCCCGCGCCGGCACAAGAAAGCGCTCCCGAGCCCACCTCTTCCGCTCCCATCGAAGCACCTGTTTCGGCTCCCGCTCCGGCTGCCTCGTCGCCAGTCGCCGGAACCGAGGTACTTATGCCGGCATTGGGTGAGTCCGTCACCGAAGGCACCGTCACCACGTGGCTGAAGTCCCTCGGCGATGCCGTTGAACTCGACGAGCCTCTGGTTGAAGTTTCGACCGACAAGGTAGATTCAGAGGTTCCCTCCCCCGCCGCTGGTTTCCTAGCAGAGATCCGCGTAGCCGAAGACGATACTGTCGAGGTGGGCACTGTCTTGGCTGTTATTTCTGCTCAGGCACCCACGGGTAGCGCTGCGCCTGCTCAGCCGGTCGCGCCCGCAGCAAGCGCGCCAGCACCGGTTGCGCCTGCTGTTTCTGCTCCGGCAGCTCCCGCAGCACCTGCGCCTGTCGCACCTACGCCGAGCGCACCTGCTCCGGTCAGCCCGTTCCCGACTGTGGCCTCGTTGGCTGAAACCGCAGCAAAGGGCGAACTTGCCACCCCGGCACCTGCTGAAGTGACAGCTACCGGCTATGTCACGCCGATCGTGCGCAAGCTTGCCCGCGAAGCAGGTATCGACCTTGCTGAGATCACGGGCAGCGGTATTGGCGGACGGATCCGCCGCGAGGATGTCGAAGCTGCGATTGCAGCACGAAAGGCTGCTCAGGCTCAGCAGGCACCTGCTAGCCCAGCGCCTGCACCAGCGGTTCAATCTGCAGCATCGGCAGGAGAAAACGTCTTTGCCGGCCGTGAGGCTTCACCGCTGCGCGGAACAACGGAAAAGATGTCACGTTTGCGACAGACCATCGCCCGTCGCATGGTTGAGTCACTGAGCACCGCTGCACAGCTCACAACGGTCATTGAAGTTGATGTCACTAAGATCGCTGCTCTACGTGCGCGCGCCAAGGATTCTTTCGCGCAGCGTGAGAATACCAAGCTCACTTTCCTGCCGTTCTTCGTCAAGGCAGCTACCGAAGCTCTGCGCTTCCACCCAAAGGTGAACGCAACGATCAACGACAAGGAAGTAACCTACTTCGATCACGAGAATATCGGCATTGCAGTCGATACTGAGCGAGGCCTTCTCGTTCCGGTCATCAAGGGAGCCCAAGAGCTTTCCTTGGCGGACATTTCTCGGTCGATCAACGACCTCGCAGCACGCACACGTGAGGCGACCATTGGCGCGGACGAATTGTCCGGTTCAACCTTTACGATCACCAACACCGGTTCGGGCGGCGCTCTCTTCGACACACCGGTCCTCAACATGCCTGAAACAGCAATCATGGGTGTTGGGACTATTGTGAAGCGCCCCGTTGTAGTTAAGGATGCACTCGGCAACGATTCCATCGCTATCCGCTCGATGGTCTACCTGTCGCTGTCCTATGACCACCGCTTGGTCGATGGCGCCGACGCATCGCGTTTCTTGATGGACGTCAAGCGCCGTCTCGAAGAAGCTGCATTTGAATCAGAACTGGGTCTGTAAACCTAACTGATTTCAAAATGGCGGTGGGGAAAGTGGTGGTTTCCCCACCGCCTTTATTTCACTGCGTCAGAAACAGTGTCTGTATCTAGCGACCGACGTTCAAACATGAGAAACTGTCAACCGATATGCGGGGTTGCGTCGCCTCGCGACGCGCTCAATATCCATGCTCATCCCTATCTATAT